>NZ_JAJNKD010000012.1:0-203120 GCF_021043325.1 Ideonella azotifigens | reverse complement strand
TGGTACGCCCTAGGGGATTCGAACCCCTGTAGCCACCGTGAAAGGGTGGTGTCCTAGGCCTCTAGACGAAGGGCGCCTTGGATCTTTTTGCTTCAACGGCGCCACCAAGTTTGGTGGAGGTAAGCGGGATCGAACCGCTGACCTCTTGCATGCCATGCAAGCGCTCTCCCAGCTGAGCTATACCCCCATCTCTGCACCTTCTTCAAGCAAGCAGGGCCTTCGCCCCATCACCTGAATTCAGCCGCTTTGATCGGTTACGCCGTTCAAGCAAGACCAAGAGTATATAGCGAAATTCAAGCGTTTCGCAAGCGCTCGACGACAACTTGGCGATCGAACAGCGAAAGGACCGCGTCGACCGACGGCGTCTGGGCCCGGCCGCAGACCAGCACCCGCACCGGGATCGCCAACTGCGGCATCTTCAGGCCCTGCTCGCCAATGGTCTCCTTGATCGCCTGCTGGATGCTCGCCTTGTCCCACTCGGCCAGCGCCTGCAGGCGCGTGGCGAGCGCGGCCAGGGCCGGCCGCACTGCGTCGGTCACATGTTGCGCCAGCTCGGCCTCGGCCGGCTGCACCGGCGCGAAGTACATCGCCAGCCAGTCGGCCAGCTCGACCGTGGTGCTGCAACGGTCCTTGAACAGCGCGCACATCGCCGCGGTCACGCCATGCTGGCTGCCAGGGCTGGACTCCAGCACCGCAATGCCGCGGCGGCGCAGTTGTGCCGCCGCCATCTCGGCCAGGCGCAGGTCGTCGGTCTGCTTGATGTACTGGGCATTGACCCATGCCAGCTTGGCCGGGTCCCACTGCGCCGGGCTCCTGGACAGGTGCTGCCCGTCGAACCATTCCACCAGTTGCTCGCGGCTGAACAGCTCGTCGTCGCCGTGGCTCCAGCCCAGGCGGGCCAGGTAGTTCAGCATCGCCTCGGGCAGGTAGCCGTTTTCCTCGTAGGCCGTGACGCTGACCGCGCCGCGGCGCTTGGACAGCTTCAGGCCGTCGTCGCCCAGGATCACCGGCACATGGCCGAACTGCGGCAGCGGCGCGCCCAGCGCGTTGAAGATGTTGATCTGCCAGGGCGTGTTGTTGACGTGCTCGTCGCCGCGGAAGACATGGGTGATGCCCATGTCCCAGTCATCGACCACGACCGCGAAGTTGTAGGTCGGCACGCCCGGCGTGCCGGGCGGCGCGTCATCGGCCGGCGGGCGCTGGATGATGAGGTCGTCGATCTCGCGGTTGGCGATGGTGATCTGGCCTTTGACCAGGTCGTGCCAGCTGACCTCGCCATCCTGCGGATTGGCAAAGCGCACCACCGGCTTCACGCCGGCCGGCACCTCGGGCAGCGTCTTGCCCGGCGCCGGGCGCCAGCGGCCGTCGTAGCCGGTCTTCTCGCCGCGGGCCTTCTGGGCTTCGCGCAGCGCGTCCAGCTCTTCGGGCGTGCTGTAGCAGTGGTAGGCGGTGCCGGCAGCCAGCATCTGCTCGATCACCGACTGGTAGCGCGCCAGGCGCTGCATCTGGTAGATCGGGCCTTCGTCGTAGCCCAGGCCCAGCCAGTCCATCGAGGCGATGATCTGCTCGACCGAGGCCTGGGTGGAGCGGGCCACGTCGGTGTCTTCGATGCGCAGCACGAAGTCGCCATCGAAGTGGCGGGCGTAGGCCCAGGAAAACAGCGCGGTGCGCGCCGTGCCCAGGTGCAGGAAGCCGG
This sequence comes from Ideonella azotifigens, assembly GCF_021043325.1. Lineage (NCBI taxonomy): Bacteria > Pseudomonadati > Pseudomonadota > Betaproteobacteria > Burkholderiales > Sphaerotilaceae > Ideonella > Ideonella azotifigens. Next base: position 201,424 of record NZ_JAJNKD010000012.1, on the reverse strand, counting down.
TGGGCGACGGCGCGATGCGCGTGCGCACCCGCTTGGATGGTTGTGCTTGGCTCATCAGTGGTTCAGCGTGGACAGGCCACGCAGCAGATCGTCGGTGATGTCGTCGGGGTGTTCCAGGCCCACGGCCAGCCGGATCAGGCCCTGGCCGATGCCGGCAGCCTGGCGCTGGGCCTCGCTGAGCCGGCCGTGCGAGGTCGTCGCTGGATGGGTGATGATGGACTTGGTGTCGCCGAGATTCGTGGCGATGCTGAGCACGCGGGTGCTGTCGATCACATGGAAGACCGCGGCCTTGGCAGCTTCAGGCGTGTCAGCCCGCAGCTCGAATGACACCACGGCCCCCCCCTGCCCGTCCTTGTGCTGGCGCATCGCCAACTCGTGCTGCGGATGCGAGGCCAGGCCGGGATAGAACACGCGCGCCACCTCGGGCCGGCTCTCCAGCCACCGGGCGACCTTCAGCGCGTTTTCGCTGTGGGCCTTCATGCGGATGCCCAGCGTCTCCAGCCCCTTCAGCACCACCCAGGCATTGAAGGGCGACAGCGTCATGCCGGCGGTGCGCATGACCGGGCCGAAGACATCCTTGATCAGCTTTTCCGAACCGCACAAGGAACCGGCCATCACGCGGCCCTGGCCATCCAGGTACTTGGTGCCGGAGTGCATCACCACGTCGGCCCCCAGCCTGGCGGGCTGCTGGATGGCCGGCGAGCAGAAGCTGTTGTCGACGGCCAGCAGCGCGCCAGCGCCATGCGCCAGCTCGGCCAGCGCGGCAACGTCGCAGACCTCGGTCAGCGGGTTGGTCGGCGTCTCGGCAAAGAACAGCTTGGTCGTCGGCTTGATCGCCGCGCGCCATTCGGCAAGGTCGGTCTGCGAGACAAAGCTGGTCTCCACGCCGAACTTGCCGAATTCCTTGGCGAACAGGTTGATCGTCGAGCCGAACACCGAACGCGAGCAGACCACATGGTCGCCCGCCTTCAGCAGGCCCATGATCAGCAGCAGGATCGCGCTCATGCCCGTTGACGTGGCCACCGCGGCTTCGGTGCCTTCCATCGCTGCGAGGCGGGCCTCGAAGCTGCGCACCGTGGGGTTGCTGGTGCGGGAGTAGGTGAAGTCTTCGGAGGCGGCGAAGCGGCGGGCCGAGGTTTCGGCGTCCGGCTGCAGGTAGCCGCTGGTCAGGAACAAGGCCTCGGAATTTTCACCGTGCTGGCTGGGTGCCAGCGCGGCGCGCACGGCCAGCGTCTCGGTGCGCAAGCCCTCGGGCAAGCTGGCGCGCGCGATGCGGCGCTCCTCGTCGCTGACGCGAGGTTGTTCGCTGTTCGGCTTGTCCCCGCTCATCAGCCCGCCTCGCTGCCGCTTTGCAGCGCCAGGCGGCTGCGGTCTGCCATCTCTTCTTCGTCGCCGCCCTGCGCGGCGCGCTGGGCCTTCATGGTCTCGAAGTCCTTCACCGACACGTCGCCGGTGATGTAGTGGCCATCGAAGCACGAAGCCTCGAAGCTGCGCAGCGCCGGGTTCAGCGCGCCAACCACGCGCTTCATCGCGTCCACGTCCTGGTAGATCAGCGCATCGGCGCCGATGAACTGGCGGATTTCCTCGATGCTGCGGTTGTGCGCGATCAGTTCTTCCTTGGTCGGCATGTCGATGCCGTACACGTTCGGATAACGCACCGGCGGCGCAGCCGAGGCCATGTAGACCTTGTTCGCGCCCGCCTCACGCGCCATCTGCACGATTTCCTTGCTGGTGGTGCCGCGCACGATGGAGTCGTCCACCAGCAGCACGTTGCGGCCCTTGAACTCGACGCCGATGGCATTGAGCTTCTGGCGCACGCTCTTCTTGCGCACGCCCTGCCCCGGCATGATGAAGGTGCGGCCGACGTAGCGGTTCTTCACGAAACCTTCGCGGTAGGGCTTGCCGATCTTCTGCGCCAGCTGCATCGCGCTCGGGCGGCTGGATTCAGGGATGGGAATCACCACGTCGATCTCGCTGGGCGGCATGGTCGAGATCAGGCGCTGGGCCAGCGTTTCGCCCATGTTCAGGCGCGCCTGGTAGACCGAGATGCCGTCGATCACCGAGTCCGGCCGGGCCAGGTAGACGTACTCGAACATGCACGGATTGAGCGTGGCGGACGGCGCGCACTGTTCGCTGTGGATGCGGCCTTCGGTGTCGATGAAGATCGCTTCACCGGGCGCCACGTCGCGCTGGAACTTGTGGCCGGTGCCTTCCAGCGCAACCGATTCGCTGGCCACCATCACGCCCGCCGTCTCTTCGCCTTCGGCCGTGCCGAAGCACAGCGGGCGAATGCCGTACGGGTCACGGAAAGCGAGCAGTCCGTAGCCGGCAATCAGCGCGACAACAGCGTAGGAACCCTTGATGCGGCCATGCACGGCGCGCACGGCCTTGAACACCTCTTCCGGCGACAGCGGCAGGTTGCGCGCGGCAACTTCCAGCTCATGCGCCAGGATGTTGATCAGCACCTCGGTGTCGCTCTCGGTGTTGATGTGGCGCCGGTCGATCGCGAACAGTTCCTTCTTCAGGTCGTGCGCGTTGGTCAGGTTGCCGTTGTGCACCAGCACGATGCCGAAGGGCGCATTCACGTAGAAGGGCTGCGCCTCTTCTTCGCTGTAGGCATTGCCGGCCGTCGGGTAGCGCACCTGGCCCAGGCCCACGGTGCCGGGCAGCGCGCGCATGTTGCGGGTGCGGAAGACGTCGCGCACCATGCCGCGGGCCTTGTGCATGAAGCACTTCGTGCCTTGCATGGTGACGATGCCAGCTGCATCCTGGCCGCGGTGCTGCAGCAGCAGCAGCGCGTCATAGATGAGTTGGTTGACCGGCTGTTTGGAAATCACGCCGACGATGCCGCACATGGGAGGGGTCCGTTCTCGAAAGGTCGAAAAGATCGAAAGAAGTCGAAATTGTCTGTCACCGGGTAAACCCGGCATCTGGAGGCGGCTACTGCGGGATCAAGCGCCACGCACCGGAATGCTGGCACTGAAGCGCTCCGGCAGCCAAGGACGCAATTCATGCTGCAGGCTGGCCAGCCAACGGGCGCCCTGTGAAGCCTGCCACCAATCGGCCCGCGCCAGCGGCGTCCAGCTGACCACCGTGGCCAGCACCAGCAGCAGCAAAAGCCCACGCGCCACCCCAAAAACACCGCCCAGCAACCGGTCCAGCCCGCTCAGCGGCGTGGCCGCCACCAGCGCCCGCACCAGCCTGGCCGCCAGGCCGCAGGCCAGCAAGGTCACCGCAAAAGCCACCACAAAACCCACGCCGGTGCGCAACGCCGAGCCCGGCTGGCCAATGTTCAGCCACTGCCCGACCAGCGGACCGCCATGCAGTCCGACGATCCACGCCAGCACCCAGCCGCCCAGCGACATCACCTCGAACACCAGCCCGCGCCAAAGCCCGAGCAGCACCGAGATCAGCAGCAGGCCCAGCAGTCCCCAGTCCAGCACGGACACGCCGCCCAGGTCCGCCGCCAGCACACCAGTGTTCAAAGCGTCAGCACCGCGGCTGGCAGGCCGCTGGCCTTGATGCGCGCCGCTGCCTTGTCGGCCTCGGCCTTGGTGGCGTACGGACCGACCCGCACACGGATGCGCCGACCGGTGGCCGATTCGATCACCTGGGTGTAGGTCTTCAAGCCCAGGCCTTCGACCTTGCCACGCGCCTCGCGGGCGCTGCCGGCTTCGGCAAAAGCGCCGATCTGCACGACAAAGCGGCCATCATCGGCCACGGTGGACTTGCCAGCCAGGATCTGCTCGGGCGTTGGCTTCTCGGCCGCCGGTTTTTCGGCTGGCTTGACCGCCACCGGCTTGGGCTCCGGCGGTTTTTCGGCCACGCGCTCCGCGGGTTTCTCGGCCGGCTTTGAAGCAGGCTTGGCGGCCGGCGGGCTGGATGGCGCGGCGGCGACGGCCTGGGACGGCTGCGGCGGCTTGGGCACTGGCTGCGGCCGGCTCGGCGCCGTTTCGGTGATCATCGGAAGCGGCGCCGGCCTGGGCACCGGCGCGGCCACGCTGGCCGGAGAAGACGGCTCGCTGGCCTGCGGTGTGGCCTCAGCCGCATTGGCTTGCAGGCTGCCAGCCGGCGCCTCTTCTGGCGGCGGTTGCAGCGCGGGATCGGGCCTGGCCTGGCGCGCACCGCTGGGCAGCAGCGACGGCACGGTGTCGCGCGCGGGGATTTCGATGGGGATGTCGACCGGGATCGGCCGGGGCTGGGTCTCGAACAGCAGTGGGAAGCCGATGATGCCGATGACCAGCAGCATTGCCGCGCCAATCAGGCGCCGACGCGCCCGGTTGCGCACCTCACGCACCAACTCGGCGGGGTCGACTGCGGCCGAAGGGCTTGCCTTGGCCGCTGTCTTGGAAGAACCGAACTTGAACTTGGACAGCAAACCCATGCGTGATGACCGGGCAGGCGGCAGGCTGGAAGGATAAGGCCCGCTTGCCTGGCCTCGCTCACGCCTGATGAGGCGCGCCCAGCCGAGGCAGACCATCCTTCAGCACGCCGCCCACGGTTTGAAACGAGCCGAAGACCACGATTCTATCAGCCGGGTCTGCGCCAGCCACGGCTGCGGCCAGTGCGGCCTTGGGACTGGCGTGCTGCTGCGCCTGCGCCTTGGGTGCCAGGCGCGCCACCACTTCGGCCAGTTGCGCAGCCGTGGCGCCGCGTGCCACGGGCAGGTCGCACAGGTACCAGCGGTCGACCAGCGTGGCCATGCGCGCCACCAGCGCGTCCAGATCCTTGTCGTGCATCGCGCCCAATACCGCGTGCGTGCAGGGCGAAAAGCCCATCTGGTCCAGGTTCAGCGCCAGCGCGGCGACCGATTGCGCGTTGTGCGCCACGTCCAGCACCAGCGTGGGCTGGCCCGGCACGATCTGGAAGCGGCCCGGCAGTTCAACCGTGGACAGGCCCAGCCGCACCGCCTGCGCGGTGATGGGCACGCGATCACGCAGAGACTCCAGCGCCGCCAATGCACCTGCGGCATTCAGCAACTGGTTCGCGCCGCGCAGCGCCGGGTACGCCAAGCTGTGATACCGCCGGCCACGACCGCTCCAGGCCCATTGCTGGCGGTCACCGAACTGGTTGAAGTCACGCCCCGCCAGCCACAGGTCGGCGCCCAGGGCTTCGGCGGCAGCGATCACGCTGGCCGGTGGCACCGGGTCGGACACGATGGCTGGCCGGCCGGCGCGCAGGATGCCGGCCTTCTCGCGGCCGATGCTTTCGCGGTCAGGACCCAGGTACTCGACATGGTCGATGTCGATGCTGGTGATGACCGCGCAGTCGGCATCAAACGCGTTGACCGCATCCAGCCGCCCGCCCAGGCCAACTTCCAGGATCACCAGGTCCAGGTCGGCTTCGGCCAGCGCGCGGGCGATTGCCAGCGTGGTGAACTCGAAGTAGGTCAGCGAGATGTCACCACGCGCGGCCTCGACCGCCTCGAAGTGCGGCACCAGCGCGGCGTCGGCCACCTGCTCGCCATTGATGCGGCAGCGCTCCTCGAAGTGCACCAGGTGCGGCTTGCTGTACAGGCCGACGCGGTAGCCGGCGGCGCGGGCAATGCTGTCCAGCATCGCGCAGGTCGAGCCCTTGCCGTTGGTGCCGGCGACCGAGATCAGCGGCACCTTGAATTGCAGGCCCAGGCGCTCGCGCACGGTGCGCGTGCGCTCCAGCGTCATGTCGATCGTCTTGGGATGCAGGCGCTCGCAGTGCGCCAGCCAGTCGTCCAGGTTCATGAAGCGAAGTGCCGATGAAAACGCCCCGGCGCGCCTGATGGCGGGCCGGGGCGAAGGGAGAGAAAGGTTAAAGCTGGGTCGGTCCGAAGCCGGGTCAGGCCACTGCGTCAGCGTTCTGGCGTTGCAGCATCGCCAGCTGGTGGGCGATGGTCTGGCGCAACTGGCGGCGGTCGACGATCATGTCCACCGCACCCTTTTGCATCAGGAACTCGGCGCGCTGGAAGCCTTCAGGCAGCTTTTCACGCACGGTGTTCTCGATCACGCGCGGGCCGGCAAAGCCGATCAAGGCCTTGGGCTCGGCGATCACCACGTCGCCCACAAAGGCGAAGCTGGCGGAAACGCCGCCCATGGTCGGATCGGTCAACACACTGATGTAGGGCAGCTTGGCTTTGGCCAGCCGCGTCAGCGAAGCATTGGTCTTGGCCATCTGCAGCAGGCTGAACAAGCCTTCCTGCATGCGCGCGCCGCCGGTGGCCGTGTAGCTGATGAACGGCACCTTCTGCTCGATGGCGGTTTCGACGCCGCGCACGAAACGCTCGCCGACGACCGAACCCATCGAGCCGCCCATGAAATCGAACTCGAAGCAGGCGACCACCGCCGGCACGCTCATCACCGAGCCGCCCATGACGATCAGCGCATCGGTCTCGCCGGTGGCTTCCATCGCGGCCTTCAACCGCTCGGGGTACTTCTTGCTGTCCTTGAACTTCAGCGCATCGACCGGCAGCACTTCGTGGCCGATCTCGTAGCGGCCCTCGGCGTCCAGGAAGGCATCCAGCCGGGCACGGGCACCAATGCGGTGATGGTGGCTGCACTTGGGGCAGACGTTCAGGTTCTGCTCCAGGTCGGTCTTGTACAGCACCGACTCGCAGGAGGGGCATTTGATCCACAGGCCTTCCGGAACCGAGCGGCGCTCGCTCGGGTCGGTGTGCTGGATTTTCGGGGGCAGCAGTTTCTCAAGCCAGCTCATGGATCAAAGCTCCTCAACGTTCAATTCGACTTTACAACGGATCTAGCGCATCCAGCGCATGACGGATCTCCGCCATGAACTGCCGAGCCGTGGGTGCAAGCAAGTCGTGCGCCTGGGTTTCGAGCAGCTGGATCAGGCGAGAGCCTATCACCACGCCGTCCGCCACCCGTCCCACGGCCTGCGCAGAGGCCGCGTCGCGGATGCCAAAACCCACGCCCACCGGCACTTTGACGTGCTGGCGGATGCGCGGCACCACCTCGGCCACCGCAGCGGTGTCCAGGTTGCCGGAACCGGTCACGCCCTTCAGCGAGACATAGTAGACGTAGCCGGTGGCAATGCGGCCGACCTGCGCCATGCGCGCCTCGGTCGAGGTAGGCGCCAACAGGAAGATCAGGTCCAGGCCATGCGCCTTCAGCAGCGCGGCGAAGTCCTCGCACTCTTCCGGCGGATAGTCGACGATCAACACGCCGTCCACGCCGGCCTCGGCCGCGTCCTTCACGAAGGCCTGCGCGCCGTGCTTCTGGTCGTAGCGCTCGACCGGGTTCGCATAGCCCATCAGCACCACCGACGTGTGCTGGTTGCGGATGCGGAAAGTCCGCACCATCGCCAGCACCTGCACCGTGCCGATGCCACGCGCCAGCGCGCGCTCGGAGGCTTTCTGGATCACCGGACCGTCGGCCATCGGGTCGGAAAACGGCACGCCGAGCTCGATCACGTCGGCACCGCCTTCGGCCAGCGCCAGCATGATCTCGACCGTCGCGTCTGCCGCCGGATCGCCCGCGGTGACGTAGGGAATCAAGGCCTTGCGCCCGTCACGCTTCAGCGCGTCAAAGGTGGCTGCAATGCGGCTCATGACAGGCCCTCCATCCCGGCCAGGCTGGCGACGGTGTTGATGTCCTTGTCGCCCCGGCCGGAGAGGTTCACCAGCAGGTTCTGATCAGGGCGCATCGTTGCCGCCAGCTTCATCGCGTAGGCCACCGCATGGGACGATTCCAGCGCCGGGATGATGCCTTCGGTGCGGCACAGGCGGTGGAAGGCGGCGAGCGCTTCTTCGTCGGTGATGCCGACATATTCGGCCCGGCCGATGTCGTGCAGCCAGGCATGCTCGGGGCCGACGCCAGGGTAGTCCAGACCGGCCGAGACCGAATGGGTCTCGATGATCTGGCCATTGTCGTCCTGCAGCAGGTAGGTGCGGTTGCCGTGCAGCACGCCGGGCGAACCGGCCGAGATGCTGGCGGCATGCTTGCCGCTGGCTAGCCCCAGGCCGGCGGCCTCGACGCCGATCAGGCGCACGCCCTCGTGCGGGATGTAGGGGTAGAAGATGCCCATCGCATTGCTGCCGCCGCCCACGCAGGCGATCACCGCGTCCGGCTGGCGGCCGGCCATCTCGGGCATCTGCACCAGGCATTCATCGCCGATCACCCGCTGAAAGTCGCGCACCATCGCCGGGTAAGGCGCCGGGCCGGCCACGGTGCCGATGATGTAGAAGGTGTTCTCGACGTTGGTGACCCAGTCGCGCAGCGCTTCGTTGAGCGCATCCTTCAGCGTCTTGCTGCCGGACTCGACCGGCACGACCTTGGCGCCCAGCAAATGCATGCGGAACACGTTCGGGCTTTGCCGCTTGACGTCTTCCGATCCCATGTAGACGACACATTCCATGCCGTAGCGGGCGCAGATCGTGGCGGTGGCCACGCCATGCTGGCCGGCGCCGGTCTCGGCGATGACACGCGGCTTGCCCATGCGGCGGGCCAGCAGGGCCTGGCCGATGGTGTTGTTGATCTTGTGCGCGCCGGTGTGGTTCAAGTCTTCGCGCTTGAGGAAGATCTGCGCGCCGCCGATCTCGCGCGACATGCGGGCGGCGTGGTAGATCGGGCTGGGCCGGCCGACGAAATGGGCCAGTTCGCTGTTGAATTCGGCGATGAATTCAGGATCGTGGCGGTAGTGCTCGTAGGCGGCCTGCAGTTCGTCGAGCGCGTGCACCAGCGTCTCGGAAACAAACCGCCCTCCATAGGGGCCGAAATGGCCAGCCGCATCGGGCTGTTGATAGGCAAACATGGAAAAACCTTTGGGATCAGGAGATCGCGTCGGCCATGCGGGCATCAGCTTCGCGCACAGCCTCGCAGAACCGGTGCATCAGCGCGGCATCCTTGATGCCTTTGGCGGCTTCCACACCGGAGCTGACGTCAACGGCCCAGGGCCGGACGTGCAAGATCCCATCGATCACGTTTGCAGGATTCAACCCACCAGACAAAACGAGCGGACGGGGCACGTTTGCGGGAATGAGCGACCAATCAAATGCCTTTCCACCGCCCCCGTAGCCCTCGACGTGGGCGTCGAGCAACAAGGCCGCAGCCTGCGGGTGGCGAGCTGCGAAGTCTAGCAAATCGAAACCGGGTGCCATGCGCGCGGCGCGCAGGAAGGGACGCCCGAAACTGGCGCAGTCATCCGCCAGCTCGTCGCCATGGAACTGCAGCAGCGCCATCGGCACCTCTTCCAGCCCCGCCCTCACCTCCTGGGCGCTGGCGTTGACGAACAACAGCACCGGGGTAACAAAAGGCGGCAGCCGCCGCGCCAGTTCGCCGGCCCGAGCGGCGGTGACGGCACGCGGGCTCTTTGCATACAGCACCAGGCCAACAGCATCGGCACCGGCCGCCACCGCGTCGTCGACGTCGGCTTCGCGGGTCAGGCCGCAGATCTTGATTCGGGTCATGGCAACCAGTCCATCGCGTGCGTGTGGTTCGGCAACTGCAGGTCGGCATCGTAGACCGGGCCGACGAAATACAGCCCTTGCGGCGCGAAGGTCGGCGCGGCGGCGTCGCGTGAGCGCGCGGCCAGCACCTCGTCCATCCAGCCAGGCGCGCGTGAGCCAGTGCCGATGGCGATCAGGCAACCCATGATGTTGCGCACCATGTGGTGCAGGAAGGCCGAGGCCTCGAAGTCAAAGCGCCAATAGGCGCCTCGGCGGCCGATGTCGATCTGCCGCATCAGCTTGATCGGCGACAAGGCCTGGCATTCGGACGAGCGGAACGAGCTGAAGTCGTGCTCCCCCAGCAGACGGGCAGCGCCGTCGCGCATCGCGTCACCGTCCAGCGGACGGAAGATCCAGCCGCAGCCGCCCTGCTCGATGGCCGGCCGCACGGCCGATTCCAGCAACAGGTAGCGATAGCGCCTGCCGCGCGCGCTGTTGCGGGCATGGAAGTTGGCCGGTACCGGCCGGGCCCACTGCACGGAAATGTCAGGCGGCAGGTAGCGGTTGGTGCCGCGCACCCACGAGAACAGCTCGCGCTGCAGCGGGGTGTCGAAGTGCACGACCTGGTTCAGGCCGTGCACGCCGGTGTCGGTGCGGCCGGCGCACAACGTGGTCACGGGCTGCGCGGCGAACTTGGCCAGTGCCGTCTCCAGCTTGTCCTGCACCGTGCGGCCACTGGGCTGGCTCTGCCAGCCGTGGTAGGCATCGCCACGGTAGGCAATGCCAAGGGCCATGCGCTGCGAGGGAGCCTCGTCCAGCGCAGGCGGCAACATCGCCGCCGTCGCCAGGCTGGCGGGCGGCGAGTCGGCCGCCTCACCAGCCGGCACGCTGTCAGCCAAGCTCATCCAGCATGGACTGGGCGCGGGCGCGCAATGCAGCACTGCCCTTGCTCAGCACTTCCTCGAGCAGGTCGCGTGCGCCTTCAACGTCGCCGATGCGGCGGAACTCATCGGCCAGCTCGATCTTGCGCTGCAGCGGGTCACCATCTTCTGGCTCCAGATCGAACGACATCGACGGCGTCGTGTCGCCGGATTCGGTCTCGGGCTCGAGGTCGGCGCTGAGGTCGGCCGAAGTGCCAGAGGCCGTCGTCGGCTCGTTCAGGTCCAGCGACAGGTCGCCGAAATCGAACTCCACCGAACCGGAGTCAGGTGCCGGCGCAGCAGGTGGCGCGGGCGGCTGCAGGTCCGACAGGTCGGGCAGCGGCTCCATGCCGGTGGGCAGCACTTCGGGCATGTCCAAAGCGTCAAGCTTGCCGCCCAGTTCGTCCTGCAGCGGTGGCAGCTCGGTGACATTGCCGCCCACGGTCGTCAGCGGACGGGTGCTCTCCAGGCCGGTCAGCGAGGAAGCCGCGTCCAGGTCAATGTCCAGGTCGTAGGTCGAAACCCGGCCGTCCGGCGTCAGCGCGTCCGGATGTGGCGGCAGTTCGTCGAACGCAGGCAGCGGCTCTGGCGCGGCGTAGACCGGCGCCGGTGCGACTGGCGGCTGGTAAGGCGCAGGGACCGGGTCTTCACGCAGGTCCGGTGGCGCGTCGGACGAGGTGTCAATGTCGACCTCGTCAATCGGGCCAGACGGCTGGTAGAGCGCGTTGTTCGGGTCGATCGAGCGGCCCAGCTCCTGCGCCTTCTCCCAGTCCTCTCCCAGGCCGCCGGTCATTTCCAGCAGCTGGCGGGCCTGGATCTCGAAGCTCTTGGCGTCAGCGCGCTTGGCGTAGACCTCCAGCATCTTGCTGCGGATGGCCACGCGTCCTGGGTCGGTGCGCAGCGCTTCCTTGAGGATTTCCTCGGCCTGCAGGTCGCGGCCATAGGCCAGGTAGACATCGGCCTCGGCGACCGGGTCCACGTCGCCGATGGCGTCCAGCTGGCTCAGCGAGTAGCTCAACGAAGAGGACGAGGAACTGGTGCCGTCGCGGGTGTCCACGCGCTGGCCGCCGCTGGCGCCGAAGAACGAATCGGGCTGCAGCTTGCTTTCGACAAACGAGGTCTCGCTGCCCTGGTCGCTGTTGCGGCGGCGCAGGCGCATCACGCCCAGGCCGGCCAGCAAAGCCACCAGGCCGACAGCACCTGGCAGCACAAACGGATTGCCGGTCAGCGACTCGAAGAAACTGGGCTCGGCCTCCGGCACCGGGGCTGGCAGCGGCCTGGGCCGGGGCTTGGGCACCGAAGCCGGCAGCACCGGCTCGCTGGCAGCAGCGCTCGCCGCTGGCGTGGCGATGCTGGCGGCCGGCGCAGGAGTCGAGGCCACCACGGGCGCCGGAACCGGCACCGGCGGCGCGACGACCGCTGCCGGCGCTGGTGCGGGTGGCACCGGGGCCGATGCACGCACCGCAGGCGCGGGGGCCGGCGCCACAACCGGGGCCGGCGCAGGCGCGGCAGCCACAGGCACCTTGACACCCAGCTGCGGCGCACTGGCCGCCGCAGGCGCAGTGGCAGCCTTGTTGCCACCGGAAAGCTTCTTCAGCTCCTCGACATTGCGCGACAGCTCGGCCACGCGGGTGTCGGCGGCCTTGCGCTCACTTTCCTTAGAAATCTTGCTTTCGGTCTCGCCGGTCTTGCCGCGCGAGAGCTTCAGCTGGTCGGGCGCGGTGGCGGGGCCGCCAGGCTTGCGGTCCTGCACCGCGGCCTCGACCTTGCCACTGGCCTGGCGGGCCGATTCAGTCGTCTTGACCGCAGGCGCGCCTTCGGCGAGGCGCTGGCGGAAGGCCGAGAAGTCGGCGCTGTGGGCCTGGATGACCTGGTGCGCTTCGTCGGCACCAATGCTGCCGGCGCTCTGCGCGTCAGGCACATTCAGCACCACGCCGGCCTTCAGCCGGTTCATGTTGTTGCCAAGGAAGGCCTGCGGATTGCCGCGGTACAGGCCGACCAGCATCTGGTCCAGCGACACGCCTTGGCGCGCATTGGCATTGGCGATGGACGACAAGGTGTCGCCGCTGCGCACCTTCACGCTGTCGCCTGAGGCAGAGGAAGGCGTGGCAGGCTGGCTGGCCACCGGACGCGGCGCAGTTGTCGGGGCCTGTGCGGGCGCCGGGCGCGGCGGGGTGTAGGGCGCGGTGGCAATGGGCGGCGGGGCCACCGGTGCGGGAGCCGGCGTGGGCGCAATCGGTGCGGCCGAGATCGCCGGCGCGGCATTCACAGGCGCGGACTGGGTGCCGGCGCTGCTGCGTGTGGTCGGTGGGTCGATCAACAGCGTGTACGAACGCTGCAGCCGGCCGCCATTCCACGAGAAGTCGAGGATGACGTCGACAAAGGGCTCGGACACCGCCCGCTCGCCAACCAGGCGGATGATCGGGCGACCGTCCGAACGCCGTTGCAGCGTGGCCTGGGCGCCGATCAGCACCGCGTTGTAGTCGACACCGGCTGCGCGGAAGGCATCACCTGAAGCGACGCTGCTGCGCAGCGAGGCGGCTTCGTCGGCCGTCAGGCCGGTGATCTCGATTTCGGCCCGCAGCGATTCGCCCAGCGCGCTTTGAACCGTCATCCGGCCCAAGCTGAACGCAGACGCGATCGGATGACAAGCCAGCAGCGCCGCCGCCGCAACAGCACTGAGCAGAGGGCCACGGGCCAGGAATGAGGGGTTCTTCAAAGCGTCTCCGAAAACGCAATCCGCGAGCCTGGGCAACTCAGGCTGCACGCCAACGACAAAACTCCCTGCAGGATATCCCCAAACAAGTGGGGAACTTCTGGCAGGAAAGCGGCACTGTATCAAGCATATAGCTTGCCAAGCTCATCCAAATCCTGACGTTGCCGCGAATGCGCTGAATAGCGCAAACCGCTGCACTTGCCTGTTGCCAAGTGGCAACGGGAGCAGGTTTGCGCGCGCCGGAGCGTGTAACAAGTCACGTTCGAAGCCCTGTTGTGGCATGCGAGGCTGACCTGGGCACCCTGCCCAGGCAGGCCTCAGGCCCCCAGCAGGATGCGCAGCATGCGCCGCAGAGGCTCGGCCGCACCCCAGAGCAATTGGTCACCAATTGTGAAAGCGCCCAGATATTCGGGGCCCATTGCCAACTTGCGCACACGGCCGACAGGAATCGTCATCGTGCCGGTGACAGCCACCGGCGTCAGGTCATGAATGGTCGCTTCGCGGGTGTTGGGCACGAACTTCACCCAGTCGTTGTCGGCCGCGATCATGGCCTCAATGTCGGCCAATGGCACGTCTCTCTTCAGCTTGAAGGTCAGTGCCTGGCTGTGGCAGCGCATCGCACCGACGCGCACGCAGAAGCCGTCCACCGGCACGGCAGGCGAGCCGAAGCCCTCGCCCTGGCCGAGGATCTTGTTGGTTTCGGCCATGCCCTTCCACTCTTCCTTGGACATGCCATTGCCAAGGTCCTTGTCGATCCAGGGGATCAGCGAACCACCCAGCGGCACGCCGAAGTTGGCGGTTTCGGCCTCGGTCAGGCTGCGCTGCTTGGCGATGACCTTGCGGTCGATCTCCAGGATCGCGCTCTTCGGATTGTCCAGCAGCGCCTTCACTTCAGCGTTCAGCGTGCCGTACTGCGTCAGCAGTTCACGCATGTGCTGCGCGCCGCCGCCGGAGGCCGCCTGATAGGTCTGGGTGCTCATCCACTCGACCAGGCCGGCCTTGTAGAGTGCGCCCACGCCCATCAGCATGCAGCTGACGGTGCAGTTGCCCCCGATCCAGTTCTTGCCGCCATCGCTCAGCGCGTTCTTGATCACCGGCATGTTGACCGGGTCCAGCACGATGACGGCGTCGTCCTTCATGCGCAACGTGGAGGCGGCGTCGATCCAGTGGCCGTTCCAGCCTGCGGCACGCAGCTTGGGGAAGACTTCGGTGGTGTAGTCGCCGCCTTGCGCGGTGATGATGATCGCGCAGCGCTTGAGCGCCTCGATGTCGAACGCGTCCTGCAGCCTGGTTTCGTTCTTCGCCATCGCCGGGGCGGCGCCGCCGGCGTTGGAAGTGGAGAAGAACAGCGGTTCGATCAGGTCGAAGTCGCCTTCGGCCTGCATGCGGTCCATCAGGACCGAGCCGACCATGCCGCGCCAGCCGACCAGTCCTACGAGTGCTTGTGCCATGTCAGTTCGCCTTTGCCTTGCCTAGTGAGAGTGCAGAAATCCAGACCTCCCCGGCTCGTGTCGCCGGGATCTGGGTTGCAGGGGCGAGACGAACCGGAGCTGATCAGCTCTTAATGGTTTTGCCGGTTTTGGTGGAGGTGAGTGCCGTGACCACGGCATCACCCATCTCGCGCGCGCCCACCTTCTGGGTGCCCTCGCTCCAGATGTCGGGCGTGCGGTAGCCCGAGGCCAGCACCGATTTCACCGCGGACTCGATGCGGTCGGCGGCTTCGGGCTGTTGGAGGGAGAAACGGAGCATCATGGCGGCAGACAATATTGTAGCCAAAGGGTTGGCCACGCCCTTGCCTGCGATGTCGGGCGCGCTGCCGTGGCTGGGCTCGTACAGGCCCTGGTTCTTCGCATTCAGCGAAGCCGAAGGCAGCATGCCGATCGAGCCGGTGAGCATCGAAGCTTCGTCCGACAGGATGTCGCCGAACATGTTGCCGGTGACGATCACGTCGAAGTTCTTCGGCGCCTTGACCAGTTGCATCGCCGCGTTGTCCACGTACATGTGGTCCAGCGCCACGTCCGGGTACTCCGCGTGCACGGCAGTGACCACGTCCTTCCAGAACTGGAAGGTTTCCAGCACGTTGGCCTTGTCGACCGACGTGACCTTGCCGCCCTTGCCGCCTGCACGCTTGCGGGCGGCCTGGAAAGCAACGTGGGCAATGCGCTCGATTTCCGGGCGCGAATAGCGCATCGTGTCGAAGGCTTCCTCAGCGCCCGGAAAGTGCCCGTCCACCGCGGTGCGGCGGCCGCGCGGCTGGCCAAAGTAGATGTCGCCGGTCAGCTCGCGGATGATCAGGATGTCCAGGCCGGCGATCAGTTCCGGCTTCAGGCTGGACGCGCCAACCAGTTGCTCATAGCAGATGGCAGGACGGAAGTTGGCAAACAGGCCCAGGTGCTTGCGCAGGCCCAGGATGGCCTGCTCCGGGCGCAGCGGCCGGTCCAGCGTGTCGTATTTCCAGTCGCCCACGGCGCCGAACAGCACCGCGTCAGCCGCCTGGGCCAGCTTCAGCGTGGATTCCGGCAGCGGGTGGCCGTGCGCTTCATAGGCGGCACCACCGACCTTGGCCTCTTCCATCTCGAAAGACAGGTCCAGCACCTTCAAGACCTTGACGGCCTCGGCAACGATTTCGGTGCCAATGCCGTCACCCGGCAGGATTGCAATCTTCATGGTCATGTTCAAAGAGGAATCTGAATCAGCGCACGCGCTGGGCCAGCCAGGGCATGCGGGCCAGGCGCTCGGCCTCGAAGGCCTTGATCTTGTCGGAGTGGCGCAGCGTCAGGCCGATGTCGTCGAAGCCGTTGACGAGGCAATACTTGCGGAAGGGTTGCACGTCGAACGGGATCTCGGCCCCGTCCGGCTTGATCACCACCTGGCGCGGCAGGTCCACCGTCAGCTGGTAGCCAGGGAAGGCCTTGACCTCGTCGAACAACTGGTTCACCGCCGACTCCGGCAGCACGATGGGCAACACGCCGTTCTTGAAGCAGTTGTTGAAGAAGATGTCGGCAAAGCTGGGGGCGATCAGCGCACGAAAACCGTACTGCTCCAGCGCCCAGGGCGCGTGCTCGCGGCTGGAGCCGCAGCCGAAGTTCTGGCGCGCCAGCAGCACCGAGGCGCCGGTGTAGCGCGGCTGGTTCAGCACGAAGTCCGGGTTGGCGCGGCGTGTGCCCGGGTCCTGGCCCGGCTCGCCATGATCCAGGTAACGCCATTCGTCGAACAGGTTCGGGCCGAAGCCGGTGCGCTTGATGGACTTCAGGAACTGCTTGGGGATGATCGCGTCGGTGTCGACGTTTTCCCGGTCCATCGGGGCCACGAGGCCCTTGTGAAGGGTGAAGGCTTGCATCACTGAACCCGGGTTACTTGGACTTCTTGGCGGCGCCTTCAATGGCGTCACCAGCCTTGGAAATGTCCTTGCCCATGCCTTCGACGGTGTTGCAACCGACCAGCGCCAGCAGCAGCAGGGAAGCCAGGGTCACGCTCAACTTCTTCAACATCATCCGCTCCTCAAGCGTATTCAAGCCACACGACGCACGTCGACGAAATGTCCGGCCATCGCAGCTGCGGCGGCCATTGCCGGGCTGACCAGGTGGGTGCGGCCGCCAGCGCCCTGGCGGCCTTCGAAATTGCGGTTGCTGGTCGAGGCGCAACGCTCGCCCGGCTCCAGCCGGTCGGCATTCATCGCCAGGCACATGCTGCAGCCCGGCTCTCGCCATTCGAAGCCCGCGGCCTTGAAGACCTCGTCCAGCCCCTCGGCCTCGGCCTGCGCCTTCACCAGGCCAGAGCCTGGCACCACCAGCGCCAGCTTGACGTTGGGCGCAATTCGCCCGCCCACGCGGCGCACCACGGCCGCCGCCTCGCGCATGTCCTCGATGCGGCTGTTAGTGCACGAGCCAATGAAGACCTTGTCGATGCGGATGTCCGACATCGCCTTGTTCGGCTCCAGCGCCATGTACTGCAGCGCACGTTCGATGGCGCCGCGCTTGACGCTGTCCTTTTCCTTGTCCGGATCCGGCACCCGGTCCTCGATGGACAGCACCATCTCCGGCGATGTGCCCCAGGTGACCTGCGGGCGGATCTGCGCGGCGTCCAGCTCGACCACCTTGTCGAAATGTGCGCCCGGGTCGCTGTGCAGCGTGCGCCAGTGGGCCACCGCATGTTCCATCTCCACGCTGTTCGGGC
Organism: Ideonella azotifigens; assembly: GCF_021043325.1. NCBI lineage: Bacteria > Pseudomonadati > Pseudomonadota > Betaproteobacteria > Burkholderiales > Sphaerotilaceae > Ideonella > Ideonella azotifigens. The sequence continues at coordinate 184,236 of NZ_JAJNKD010000012.1, read as the reverse complement.
TGAACGGCCGGCCCTGCACGTAGTCGATCGTGGTCTGGTCGACCGCCACCAGGCCGGCACGCGCACCGGCCTCGATGGCCATGTTGCAGACCGTCATGCGGCCTTCCATGCTCAGCGCACGGATGGCAGCGCCAGCGAACTCGATGGTGTAGCCGGTGCCGCCGGCCGTGCCGATCTTGCCGATGATGGCCAGCACGATGTCCTTCGCGCCCACGCCCTTGCTCGTCTGGCCCTCGACCTTGACCAGCATGTTCTTCGCCTTCTTGGCCAGCAGCGTCTGCGTGGCCAGCACATGCTCGACCTCGCTGGTGCCAATGCCGTGCGCCAGCGCGCCAAATGCGCCATGCGTGCTGGTATGGCTGTCGCCGCAGACCACCGTCATGCCCGGCAGCGTGGCGCCCTGCTCCGGACCGATCACGTGCACGATGCCCTGGCGCTTGTCGCTCATCTTGAACTGCGTGATGCCGTAGCGGTCGCAATTGGCGTCCAGCGTGTCGACCTGCAGCCTGGAGATCGGGTCGGCAATGCCTTGCGAGCGATCGGTGGTCGGCACGTTGTGGTCGCTCACCGCCAGGTTGGCCGACAGCCGCCACACCGGCCTGCGTGCGATCTCCAGCCCCTCGAAGGCCTGCGGGCTGGTCACTTCGTGCACCAGGTGGCGGTCGATGTAGAGCGTGGCAGTGCCGTCTTCTTCGGTGTGGACGACGTGTTCGTCCCACAACTTGTCGTACAGGGTGCGTGCGGTGGTCATGGCGTCTGGCTTGTCAAGGCGGCTGGTGGCCGCAGGAGAAGGATTGTCGGGGATTCCGATCAAGGATTCGTCGGCATGGCCGGGCTGCGGCGCGGGTCCGGCAGCGCCGGCTCGGCCTCGGTGCCGGCGAGTGTTCGCAGGGCATCGGCAAAGCGCTGCACCACGGTTGGCAGCACCGCCTGTTCGCGCGCGGCCAGCAGGTAGCGGCGCTGCGCCCAGGGCTCGTCCAGCGCCCGCACTTCGATGGCGAACAGCTTGGCGAAGCGGTGCGCCACGGCGGCTGGCAACACCGCCACACCCAGGCCGGCATCCACCAACTGGGCAATGGCGTCGAAGCCGCGCACCTGCAGCCGCGCGTTCAGCGTTCGGCCACGTTCCAGCGCTCGCTGCAGCATCAGTTCGTGCACCGAGGCACCAATGTGCAGGCCGACGATGTCGAAATCCAGCAAGGCGTCGAACGGCAGCGGCGCGGGCCGGCTGGCCAGCGCATGGCCACGCGGCATCACCACCGCCAGCTCGCCGGTGCGATAAGGCCAGGCCCGCAGCCGTGGATCGATCAAGGGCGGCGCGAAGATGCCGATGTCCGCCCTGCCCTCGGCCACCGCCGTCTGCACGTCGGCGCTGGTCAGGTCTTCCAGGCTGATGCGGATCTGCGGGTGCTCGCGGGAGAACGCCGCCAGGTCGGCCGGCAGGGCCTCGGCGATGGCGCCGGCATTCGCGGCAATGCGCAAATGACCCTTGATGCCGCGGCTGAATTCCACCACCTCGCTCTCCAGCGCATGCAGCGAGGCATGCAGGCTGCGGATGTGGCGCACCAGCGCGCGGCCGGCCTCGGTGGTCTCGACACCGCGTGCGCGGCGCTCGAACAGCTGCACGCCCAGCCGCGTCTCCAGGTCCTTCAGCCGTTTGCTGGCTGCCGCCAGCGCAAGGTGCTCACGCTCAGCCGCCCGCGTGATGTTGCGCGTCTCGGCAATGGCGAGCACCAGGTTGAGCGTGACCAGATCGAAGCGCATGCGGGGCGGCGGCGGAAGCTGCGGAGCGGACAGACAGCAAGTGTGAGGGAAGCGAAGGCCGCTTGCACTGCCTCGTTTCACCCCGGTCGGGCGGACGAGACAACGGGGAGAGGCACCGGTAAGCACCAAGCCGGCAACCGTCGCAGACCCAATGATGAACGAAGGCTTGGCGGCGCGTGCACGGAGATCGATGAGCAAGGCTTCTCCTGCCACGAACGATCGCTCACCCATCCCCATGAAAAACGGCCACCCGAAGGTGGCCGTTGGTGTTCAGTCGCGGGGACTGGCTCAACTGTGCGCGGCTTCCAGCGCGGCGTTGAAGGTCTTGCTGGGGCACATCACGGCCTTGAGCTTTTCGGCGTCCGGCTGGTAGTAGCCGCCAATGTCGACCGGCTTGCCCTGCACCGCTGCCAGCTCGGCGACGATGGTGGGCTCGTTTTCGGTCAGGTTCTTGGCCAGCGGACCGAAGTGGGCTGCCAGTTCCTTGTCGTCCGTCTGCGCGGCCAGTTCCTGGGCCCAGTACATGGCCAGGTAGAACTGGCTGCCGCGGTTGTCCAGCTGGCCGGTCTTGGGGGACGGGTTCTTGTTGTTGTCCAGCAGCTTGCCGGTGGCGGCGTCCAGCGTCTTGGCCAGCAGCTTGGCCTTGGCGTTGCCGGTCTTCAGGCCCAGGTCTTCCAGGCTGACGGCCAGGGCCAGGAACTCGCCCAGCGAATCCCAGCGCAGGTGGTTTTCTTCCACCAGCTGCTGCACATGCTTGGGCGCCGAGCCGCCGGCCCCCGTCTCGTACATGCCGCCACCGGCCATCAGCGGCACGATGGACAGCATCTTCGCGCTGGTGCCCAGTTCCATGATGGGGAACAGGTCGGTCAGGTAGTCGCGCAGGATGTTGCCGGTCGCCGAGATGGTGTCCAGGCCGCGGATCACGCGCTCCAGCGTGTAACGCATCGCCCGCACCTGCGACATGATCTGGATGTCCAGCCCGCTGGTGTCGTGGTCCAACAGGTAGGTGTTGACCTTCTTGATCAGCTCGGCTTCGTGCGGACGATACGGGTCCAGCCAGAAGATGGTGGTCATGCCCGAATTGCGCGCACGGTTGACGGCCAGCTTGACCCAGTCGCGGATCGGCGCGTCCTTGACCTGGCACATGCGCCAGATGTCGCCGGCCTCCACCGTCTGGCTCAGCAGCACTTCACCGGTGGCGATGTCGACGATGTTGGCCACGCCGCCTTCGGTGACTTCGAAGGTCTTGTCGTGCGAGCCGTATTCCTCGGCTTGCTGCGCCATCAGGCCCACGTTGGGCACGGTGCCCATGGTGCGCGGGTCGAAGTTGCCGTTGGTCTTGCAGAAGTTGATGACTTCCTGGTAGATGCGGGCAAAGGTCGATTCCGGGATCACCGCCTTGGTGTCCTTGGGTTTGCCATCGGCGCCCCACATCTTGCCGCCAATGCGGATCATGGCCGGCATCGAGGCGTCGACGATGACGTCGTTCGGCGCGTGCAGGTTGGTGATGCCCTTGGCCGAGTCCACCATCGCCAGCTCCGGGCGATGCTCATGGCAGGCGTGCAGGTCGCGGATGATCTCTTCACGCTTGGAGGTCGGCAGCGTGGCAATCTTGTCGTACAGATTGACCATGCCGTTGTTGACGTTCACGCCCAGCTCGTCGAAGAGCTTGCCGTGTTTCTCGAAGGCTTCCTTGTAGAAGATCTTCACCGCATGGCCGAAGACGATGGGGTGCGAGACCTTCATCATCGTGGCCTTGACGTGCAGTGACAGCATCACGCCCGTCGCCCGCGCATCTTCGAACTGCTTTTCGTAGAAGTCGCACAGCGCCTTCTTGCTCATGAACATGCTGTCGATGATCTCGCCTTCGAGCAGCGAAACCTTGGGCTTCAGCACGATGGTCTTGCCGTCCGCGGTGACCAGTTCCATCCGCACGTCGCGCGCCTTGTCCAGCGTCATCGACTTTTCGCCGTGATAGAAGTCACCGTGCGTCATGTGCGCCACGTGGCTGCGTGAAGCCATGCTCCACTCACCCATCGAGTGCGGATGCTTGCGGGCGTAGTTCTTGACCGCGGCCGGGGCGCGGCGGTCCGAGTTGCCTTCACGCAGCACCGGGTTCACCGCGCTGCCCAGGCACTTGGCATAGCGCGTGCGGATCTTCTTCTCGTCGTCGGTCTTCGGGTCTTCCGGGAAGTCCGGCAGCGCGTAGCCCTTGGCCTGCAGTTCCTTGATCGCGCTGGTCAGCTGGTGCTGGGAAGCGCTGATGTTGGGCAGCTTGATGATGTTGGCATCGGGTTCCAGCGTCTTCTTGCCGAGCTCGGCCAGCGTGTTGGGCACGCGCTGGGCTTCGGTCAGGAATTCGGGGAACTCGCCCAGGATGCGCGCGGCGACCGAGATGTCACTCTGTTCGACCTGGATGCCGGCCGGCCGCGCAAACGTGCGAATGACCGGCAGGAAGGCGGCTGTCGCCAGCAGCGGCGCCTCATCGGTCAAGGTGTAGATGATGGTGGGCTGCGAATTGCTCAAGGCGGTTTTCCTGAGAGAGAGGGGAGAACAGCGGTCACGCGTTGCGCGACCACAAAAGCCAGTCCTGGATTTTGATTTGCCAGCCGATTCAATGGGGTGCTTTTTTGAAGTTCGATCTCACGATGCGGAATTTGCGCCGTAACCGGCCGAAATTTCTTGGCGCTCGAACACTTAAGCAGGCCGCGCATCCGGCCCGCCAAGCAGGTCCTTGATTTGCTGCAGTGCACCAGGATCGTCCATCGTCGTCAGGTCGCCCGGGTCCCGGCCTTCGCAGACCGCCTGCATTGCGCGGCGCAGCAGCTTGCCGCTGCGGGTCTTGGGCAGCAGGCTGACAAATCGCACCCGCGCCGGCCTGGCCACGGCGCCGAGTTGCTCGTCGACCTGCTTCATGATCGCGCCCTCGAGCTTCAGCGCGTCGGCCGGCTCGGCGGCCAGTGCGGCATCCTTCAGCACCACGAAGGCCATCGCCACCTGGCCTTTCAGCGCATCGGCCACGCCAAGCACCGCAACCTCGGCCACCGCGGCGTGGCTGCTGATGCTTTCCTCGATCTCGCGCGTGCCCAGCCGGTGGCCCGCCACGTTGATCACGTCGTCGGTGCGGCCCAGGATGAAGTAGTAGCCATCGGCGTCGCGCACGCCCCAGTCGAAGCTGCTGTAGAGCGCCCTGCCCGGCACGCTGGACCAATAGGTCTTCACATAACGCTCGTCGTCGCCCCAGACCGTCTGCAGGCAGCCGGGCGGCAGGGGGCCCTGCACGGCGATCACGCCTTTGTGGTTGGGCTCGGTGATCTCCTCGCCGCTGGTCTCGTCGATCAGCCGCACGTCGAAGCCATAGACCGCCATGCCCGGCGAGCCGTAGCGCGTCGGCGCCGGCTCCACGCCATTGCAGATCGCCAGGATCGGCCAGCCGGTTTCCGTCTGCCAGTAGTTGTCGATCACCGGTTTGCCGATGGCCTCGGACATCCAGGTCGCCGTCGGCTCGTCCAGCGGCTCGCCGGCCAGGAACAGCGCCTTCAGGCTGGACAGGTCATGCCGTGTCAGGCAGGCCGGGTCCTGCTTCTTCAGCACCCGCGCGGCCGTGGGTGCGCTGAACATCACGTTGACCTTGTACTGCTCGACGATGCGCCACCAGACCGCCGCGTCCGGGCGGGTCGGCAAGCCTTCGTACATCACGGTAGCGGTGCCATTGAGCAGCGGCCCGTAGACGATGTAGCTGTGGCCGACGACCCAGCCGATGTCGCTGGTGGAGAAGAAGGTCTCGCCAGGCTGCGCCATGTAGATGTGGCGCATGCTGGCCGCCAGCGCCACCGCGTAGCCGCCGGTGTCGCGCTGCACGCCCTTGGGCCTGCCCGTCGTGCCGCTGGTGTAGAGGATGTAGCTGGGGTGCGCGCTGTCCACCCATTCGCAGGGCACCACGGCGTCCATCCGGGCCGCGCGCTCGGCCGCGAAGTCCAGGTCACGGCCTGGCACAGGTGCAAAGTCCACCAGCCCCCGGTCCACCATCAGCACCTTGGCCGGCTTGTGCGAAGCGAGTTCGATCGCCTCGTCCAGCAGCGGCTTGTAGGCCACCACCTTGCCGCCGCGCATGCCGGCATCGGCGCTGACGACCAGCACCGGCTGCGCATCGTCGATGCGGCTGGACAGTGCGTGGCTGGCAAAACCGCCGAAGACCACCGAATGGATCGCGCCGATGCGCACGCAGGCCAGCATCGCAAATGCCGCCTCGGCGATCATCGGCATGTAGATCAGCACCCGGTCGCCGCAGCCCACGCCCTGCGCCTTCAGGATGGCCGCGAAGCGCTGCACCTCGGCATGCAGCTCGCGAAAGCTCCAGGTCTTCTCCACGCCGGTTTCGCTGGAGACAAAGATCAGTGCCGCCTGGTCGGCCCGCTCGCGCAGGTGCCGGTCCACCGCGTTGTGACAGAGGTTGGTCAGCCCGCCGGCAAACCACTTCGGGAATCGGGGATCTGTCGCATCGCAGACCTGGTCGAACGGCCGCTGCCACTCGATCAGCGCGGCCTGCTCGGCCCAGAAACTGTCGCGCTCGTCGATCGAGCGGCGGTAGAAATCGGTGTACGACGGCATCTGATTTGTCTCCTGTTGGCTTTGGCTCTTGATGGCGCCGGGCAAGGTTAGCAATCCCGCCTGACGCCCGCCTGAAACCAGCGCCGCGTGTGGCGCCTGATCTGTCGCCTCGCATCGCGTGGGCGTCACCAAGCGGCAATGTCAGGCAACGCGAAGGCAAAGCAGGCAGTCGAACATCCGGCCCATTCACTTTGTTTGAGCTTGGACAAGCCATGAAGACTTTCTCCCTGATTTTCCCGGCCGCCGCCCGCACGCTGGGCGCGAGCCTTGCAGCCCTGGCCCTCGCCTGCACCGCCCAGGCGCAGGATGGCCCGCCCGGCGGGGACCGTGGCCGCCCGCCCAGCCCACCACCCGAGGCCGTGCAGGCCTGCGTGGGCCACGCCGAAGGCGCCAGCGTCAGCTTCACGCTGAAGGACGGCAAGGCCTTGACCGGCACCTGCCGCAAGCTGGACGGCCAACTGGTCGCGATGCCAGCGCACATGGACCGCAAGCCGCCCCCCAACGCAAACTGAAGCGGCGACCAAAAAGAGGCGCCCCTTTGAGCACGGCGACGGTGGGCACCGTTGCTGGCGCACCCCACGAGCGTGGGGGGACCATGACATCCGTCACGGAATTGACGCTGCGCAAACCTATCTTTCGCATATCGCGGCTTGCAGAAGTAGCAAGGCAGAGCCGCGTGACGCGCCGGGGCCATGCGCCCGGCCGACCGCAGGGAGATGCGCACACCGCCGCCCACGCCGCCTGACCCGCGTCGCTGGCGCAAGCCTTCCTGCACGCCCTACCGTGTTTGGAACCGCTCAGGCTCGCGCCCCATGCTCAAGACTGCCCCTGCCCCGCTGCCATCGCTGTTTGCTCCCGCACGCCAACCCGCTGGCCGCGCGCAATGAACGGCCCGATGCTGGGGCTGCTCAGCGCCGCCGCCCTGGAAATGCGCCCTCGGCCGCCACGCAGCCGGGCGCCCCAGCACGCGCAAGACGCTCCGCATGACTCGCCCTACCGCGGCTATGTGGAAGCGCTGGACCTCATGCGCGGCCTGGTCGGCTGGGCCGCCCATCAAAGCGGCAGCGAGTTGCCGACGATCACGCTGTGGTGCGACGACCGGCCGCTGGCCGAGACCACGCTGCAGGGCACACGGTCCGACATCTGGCTGGGCAGCAAGCGCGACATGCCCACCTCGTTCGCCTTCGATACCGACGAACTGCTGCGCATTGCCACGCTGACCGACATCAGCCCGCTGGCCAGCCTGCACGTGCGCTGCAACGACCGCGAGGAAGACCTGCCCACCGCGCTTGAGTGGACCTTCGGCGACCTGCAACAGCTGCGCAGCTCGACCGAACGCAGCGACTTCATCGAAGGCGAGCCCGGCCCGCTCGCACCGGAGCTGCGACGCCTGGCGCGCAAGTCCTATGCTTCGCTGGCTCAGCCGCTGCGCCAGGACCCGCAGCGCCAGAGCGGCGTGATCGAGTTCGCCGCCCGGCTGTCCGACACCCATTTGCTGATCGGCGGCTGGATGCGCGCCCGCCAGCCCACGCTTTGCGCGATGCTCGTGCTCAGCGACGGGCACAAGCGCCCGGCCGCGCTGGCCGTGGTCGCCGCGCCGCGGCCCGACCTGCCCGAAGAGGCCTGGGCCTTCGCAGGCGTGCTGCATGTGGCCGACGGGCTGGACCTGGCCCAGCTGCAGCACCCGGCGCAAATCGCCTTTGCCGGCCAGGCGCAGGAATGGCTGTGCGCCGTGCAGCCACTGCGCAAGCCCAGGCTGGCCGAGGCCCTGGGCGAGGCCGAGGCGCTGATCGCCCGCGCCGGTCCGGCGCAGGCCGAGCGCGGCTGCGAGCTGCTGGCGCTGATGCGCGCCTGCCTGCCCTGGACGCCGGTGGCCCAGCGATTCGACACCCTGGGCATCAAGATCGGCATCGACCACTGCCTGGTGATCCCCAACTTCGGCATCGTGCTCTCGGGCTGGCTATTGCACCCGATGAGCCATCCGCGCATGGTGAGGGCCAGGCTCGGCCAGGCCCTCTATGAACTGGAACCCGGCACGCTGGCCTTCACCCCGCGCAAGGACCTGGCGGCCAGCTTCCCGACCATGGCCGACCGCACGGCCACCGCCGGCTTCAGCTGCGTGCTGCGCAGCGACTCCAAGCCCGACAACCTCGACACCTGGATGCTGCGCTTCGACTTCGAGGACCACAGCACCTGCCTGCACGAGCTGACGCTGGAAACCATCCGCTGCACCGACTACCAGCTGGACCTGGCCAGCATCAATGCCATCCTGCCCGGCATCGAATGCATGCCCTGGCTGGACGAGCTGGTGCACTCGGCTGCCTCGCTGCTGCGCCAGAGCCGGGACAAGCAGATGACCTGGGTCAAGCGGCAGCCCATGGCCAAGGCCATCGTCTGCGTGCTGCCGCAGGCGCAGCAGCACCAGCTGCTGGTGCTGGACGCGCTGGCCAGCTGCCTGCGCCGCATCGCGGCACCTGACCTGGGCCTGGTCATCCTGCTGCCCGCCACGATGGCGCCCGGCACCTGGGCCGGCTGGCTCAGCGAACTGCGCGCCAGCAGCCACCCGCGCATGCCGCTGGCCATCGCCCGGCTGGCCGCCGGCGCCGAAAGCTGGTCGCTGCTGCCGGACCTTTTGGCCACCTGCACAGTGCGGCGCTTTGCCTTCCTCGGCCCCGCCGTGCTGCTCACGCCGGCCGGCACCGAGGCCGTGCAAAGCCACCTGCAGCAAGCCAGCAGTGAGATCGACTACCTGGACATCGAATTCTTCAAGGGCAGCCAGGCCGAGACCGGCCACGAAAGCCAGGCCTTTGCCTGGCACACCGCCGCCTTCGAGGCGCACCGCGTGCAGGCCCCTACGCTGCTGCCCGGCTACTGGCGCACCAACGCGCTGCCCCGGCCGCCGGTGCGCTCGCGTGCTGCAGCCGCGCCGCATTGCCTGCGCCTGAGCCGGCCGACCAGCATGCCGCTGCACGACCGGGTCAACCAGCAGCTGATCCTGCGCTGGCAGCAGCAGGACGAGGGCCACCGGGCAGCACCATGATCGTCGTCTTCTCGCACGCCCATCCATCCATCAGCAAAGGCGGCGCCGAGGTCAGCGCGTACACGCTCTACAAGGGCCTGCTGGCGCTGGGCCAGAAGGCCGCGTTCGTCGCGATGTGCCCGGAGGCCCAGTTGGCCAAGCTGCGTTTCGAGACGCCGGATGAACACACCATCGCCTACCAACCGGCGCGCTACGACCACTACTTCCACCTCGCCGAGCCCAGCCAGCTCGGCGCCGTAGCCGAACTGGTCCAGACGCTGCAGCCCAGCGCAATGGTCTTCCACCACTTCCTGTTCATCGGCATCAACACCGTGCGCCGCCTGGCCGAGCGCTTCCCCGTGCCTTCGGTGCTGGTGCTGCACGAGTTCCTGGCCATTTGCCACCACCACGGCCAGATGGTGACCCGGCCGCACAAGAAGCTCTGCGAGGCAGCAGGTTCGGTGCGCTGCGCAGGCTGCTTCCCCGAGCACGACGCAGAGGAATTCAACGTGCGCAAGCAGTCCTTCCTGGCGGCCATGGGCCAGATGACGCGACTGGTCTCGCCCAGCCACTTCCTCGCCAGCCGCTTCATCGCCTGGGGCATCCCGAAGCAGCAACTGGTGGTGATAGAGAACGGCCTGGCCGGCTATGTGCCACCGCCTCCCACCACCGACAGGCCACCACCCCACCGCAGCCCTGCCGGCCTGCCCTGGCAGCGCAGCGAGGCCGCAGCGCGGACGATCCTGACCGTGTTCGGCTACTTCGGCCAGATCAACCCCTTCAAGGGCATCGACCAGATCCTCGATGCCCTGGACCTGCTGCCGGTCACCGTTGCCGGCGCCTCCGCGATCCGCGTGCGCATCCACGGCAACGTGGTCGGCGTGACCGAGGAGTTCCAGAAGCGCTTCGAAGACGCCCAGGCGAAAGACCCGCGCATCGAATACGTCGGCCCCTACAACAACCAGGACGTGCACCGGTTGATGCAGGCCTGCGACTACGTCCTGATGGCCAGCAAGTGGTGGGAAAACTCACCGGTCGTGATCCAGGAGGCCTACGCCGCCGACCGGCCCGTCATCGTGCCCGCGCTGGGGGGTATGGCCGAAAAAGTCATCGAAGGCACCAGCGGCCACCACTTCAAGCCCAACGATCCGGAGGACCTGGCGCGGGTGCTGCTGAAGTGCGCAAGCCGCCCCGGCGCGCGCAAGAAGATGCAGCTCCCCCGCCCGCTCAGCGCCGCGCAGATGGCCAGGCGCTACCTCGTGGCCGCCGGCCTGGGGCCGACCGATTGGGCTTCCACCACACTCAAGACAGGGAACACAAAAAATGCTGAAGGGATTCATTGAACAGATCTCCGAGACCGCGATCTCGGGCTGGGTCTACTGTGCCAACTTCGATGTCGCCGGCCATCGCCTGCTGGCCTTCGAGCGGGACCAGTGCATCGGCGCAGGCCACATCGACATTCACAGGCCGGACCTGGAAGCCGCCGGCATGGGCAAGGGACTGCTGGGCTTTTCGATCAGCTGCGACCCGGCGGTGCTGAAGCGCCATGCCAACATCAGCGTGCGGCTGGACAACTCCGACTTTGCGCTGTTGCCACGCAGCACCTCGCAACGCCCCGCTCGCCGCGAGGTGGCGGCAGGCCTGTTCAGCAGCACCGAGGCACGGCGTGTCGAATGGATGGCCAGGCAGGGCTGGCTTTCACAGGAGCAGTTCCTGGCGCTGCGCAGCTTGAATCAGCTGGGGGTGTACCAACGGACCTTCTCGCGCAGCGAACTTGGCGACTTCTCGCTGGAGCGCAAGGCCGCCGACCTGTACCTTGAAATCATGTGCCTGCTGTTCCGCAGCGAGTTCAACCTGGCGCAACTGCAGGAGCATTCGCTGATGCCCCGTGACCTTGCGCAGCTCGACTTCAACCTGGCGGGCGGAGAACATGGCGTGATCGGACTGTACGGCGGCGAGCTGAGCGCCGAGGTCTCCGAAGGCGCGCACGCCCTTGGCATCGACGGTGCCGAGCCCCCCGTGGTGGCACCCGTCAGCTACCGCTGCGCGCCGCATCAGCTGCTGCTGGTGCACACCGGTTGCCTGCGCAGCCTGGCACTGGGCAAGGGCAGCGGCGTGCAACTGCTGGCGCTGGCGGCCCCAGCCGCTGCCTGAGTCGCTCCATGAAACTGATCTTCCACATCGGCGCCGGCAAGACCGGCACCAGCTCGATCCAGGCCACGCTGAAGGCGAATGCCCCAGTGCTGCAGGCACGGGGCGTGCTGTACCTGGGTCTGATGTTCGAACACTCGCCCGCGCGGCTGTTCGAATGGCAACGCTTCGGCGGACAGGATGAGTTCCTGGCCCTCCCGCAGGCGGAGGCCGAGGCGCAGTTCAACCGCGTGCTGCAAGCCACGCTTCGGCGCGGCCGCGAGGCCGGCGTGCACAGCATGATCTGGAGCAGCGAATCTTTTTTTGACCGCTTCGACGCGGTGCTCGGGCCGCTGCAACGTGCTTGCGAACAAGGCCTGGACCTGGCGGTGCTGGCCTATGTTCGGGCCCACGAGACCTGGGCCCGCTCGGCGTACATCCAATGGGGCCTGAAGCACAAGACCTACCCCGGCCGCCTGCGCAGCTTCGGCGAATGGGTTGCCCACCGCAAGCCGCTTTTCGCACCCACGCTGGCACGCTACGACGCTGCCTTCCCGGGTCGCCTGACGGTCCGCAACTTCGACGCTGCCGGCGACGTCGTCGACGACTTCTGCGAGTTCGCCGGACTTGCCGACCTGCCGCTGGAGCGTGTCCACGAAAATCACACGCCTGACGACACCGAGCTGTTCCTTCGTGCGCTCTTCAATGACCGCCAGGACAGCGATGCCCTGCCCATGGTCTTCGACAAGGCCGTTGGCAGGCTGCTGCCACAGGCGGCGTCACCCACGGCATTCCTGCAGGGCTTGTACCCCCATGCAGCGGACATCGAGCAGGTGGCGCGCCACGCCCATGCCGACCGCCAGGCGATAGACGCCCTGCTGGTGCAACAAGGCCAGCCGCCCCTGCAGATCGGCGCGATCACGCCGAAGCAACCGCGCATCGACGACGGCCGCTTGCTGGGTGCGCTCGCCAGGCTGTGCATCGCCAACGCCCGCCGGCTGGACGCGCTCGAAGCCGAAGACCAGCGGCTGCGCAGTGGCGGCGAGCCGCTCTGAACCGGAAACTCATCTGATGGCACGTCCTCCGGTTCGATTGATCCTGCACGCCGGCAGCGGCAAGACCGGCACCAGTTCGATCCAGGCCACGCTGCGCGATGCCCGCCACACGCTGGAAGCCCAGGGTGTCTGGTACCTGGGGCTGGTGCTGGAACATGCACCGGTGCAGCGTCATGCATGGCAGAAGTTCGGTGAAACAGCCCGCTTGCATGCGCTGCCTCACGCAGAGGGCGCTGACCAGTTGCACGGCGTGCTGGTCGCAACGGTGGCGCTGGCAATCGAGCGTCGCATCCACACGCTGATCTGGAGCAGCGAATCGCTTTTTGACCGCCCCGACAAGGCGATAGAGGCGATGCATCGCCTGGACCCGGCACAGGTTGACCGGCATGTCGTGATCTATGTGCGCCGCCACGATGCCTGGGCAAGCTCGGCCTACCTGCAATGGGGCATTCGTCACAAGACCTACCGGGGCCGGCTGCTCAGGTTTGCCCACTGGGCCGAACGGCGCGGCGTGCGCTTTCAGCCCAACATCCAGCGCTTCACCGAGGCCTTTCCAGGCAAGGTCACGCTGCGCAATTTCGATCACGTGCGCAACGCCGTGGCCGACTTCCTGTTGATCTGCCGCATTGATGCCCAGGGCGTCGAAGAGCAGCGCGAAAACATCACCGCCGACGACAACGAGCTCTACCTGCGCGCACTGTTCAACGACCAGGCCGACGAGCCCCAGCTCCCCGCTGCGTTCAACCGCTCGATCGGCCGCCGCCTGAAGGAGGACGCGGCGCCCGAAGCCTTCCTGCAGGCGCTGCTGACCGGCGCCGCGCCGCATGCGGACGCGATCCACGCGGACCGGCTGCTTGTCAACCAGTGGCTGCTGGCCAGCGGCTGCGAGCCGCTGCACGAACAGCCCGCCTTGACCCACACGGTGCAGATCGACCGCGCGCGGCTGGTGCTGCACTTGGCCACATTGGCGATGGACCAGGCCGTTCGCCTGGCGCGGCTGGAGGCGCTGCGCACCGCCCGGACCGCAGGGACCGCTGCGACGACTTGATGGCCGAGAGTCGCGGACGGCCTTGTTTTCCGCGCAGCCCGAGGAGAATCCTTTTGAAACCCGCTGAAATCGTTTCCCAACTGCGCCTGCGCGACCCCAAGGTCCTGGGTGACGTGCCCGACAAACGCGTCGAGCAGATCCTGCGTGCCACCTTCGCACTGATCCGCGAGAACGTCTCCGCCACCGCCGAAGGCGATGTCACCGTGGCCACGCTGGGACGTTTCCACGCCCGCGAAATCGTCAAGCAGGAAGCTGGCGAAGACGAGAAGCGCCTGAAGCGCGTGATCTTCTTCCCCGCCAAGCCGCCGGAAAAGAAGGGCCCGCCGCTGCTGGCCGGCCTGTCGGCCTGAAGGCCCCCAGGCGGCCTTGAGCGCCGCCGTTCAGTTCGCCATCGCCCGCCGCGCCCGCGCCAGCATCTGGCCGGGCTCGATGTGCGTGGCCAGGCCTTCGCGGCGCAGGCGGTCCAGCGCGCGATAGGTCAGCGTGTGGCTGCCGGCGGCGTGGCGGCTCTTGAACATGAAGAACTGGCCGTTGTCGCTGCGCCAGGTGAGCAGCGCGGTGGTCCAGCGGCCCTGCAGCATCAGCCGGCACAGCTGGCCGGCTTTCAGGCCTTGCAGCCAGGCCTCGCGCGCCAGCCGCGCGGCCTCCGCTTCTTCGGCCATGGCCATCGGCACGGTGGCCAGCTCGGCGTGGCCGTGCCACTCCTCGCGCGCGGTATCGGACCAGCCACGCATGTTGGTCGGATCGAAACCCGGTGGCGGTGGCTCGGGCTCCGGCAGCAGTTCTCCCTTGGCGGCGGCCAGCATCGCCGGGGTGATGACCAGCGTCGGCGAATCGGGCGCCTCAGGGCTGCTGTGGGTCGCCGCCACGCCGCTCAGCACCGCGGCCAGGTCGGCCAGGTAGCCGTTCACCATGTGGCCCGGCAGGCCGGCGGCGTCCATGCCGTCTTCGGCGGCGTCCAGCAGGCGCTGGCGTTCCATTGGCGCGAGTGGCTGGCCGCGGCGCTGCTGCGAGGCTGCGGCCAGCAGGTCCGGCACCAGGTTCATCGCATGCAGCGTGGCTGGCGCCTGGGTGCCGTCGCGCGCCAGCACCCGGCTCAGCACCTGCACCCAGGGGCCGAGCAGGAACTGCTTGAGCACCGGCGGCAGCACCAGGGCGCGCAGCTGCTCGACCAGCTGGCCGCGCACCGCCGGCTCCATCTCGCGACGCCGGGCCTCGTGGTCCAGCGCCGATTCGAGCGCCTGCGGGCTGACCGCCGGCATCGGCGCGGGCAGGCTGTCGAGCTGCGCCAGTGCGCTGTCGAAACTGGCATTGGAGAGCGTGTCGCCGGCCTCCTCCAGCTGGACCAGCATCGGGTCCAGCTGATCGGCCAGGCGCTGCATCTGCGGGTCATCGGCCGACTGGACTTCGCTGAGGCCGGCAATGCGGTCCAGCAGGCGCCAAAACGGGTGATCTTCCTGCTGCAGCGCGGCCAGCTGCGCGGGCGCGAGCCGCGTCATCGGCGAATGCAGGCGCTGCCAGACGGTGTCCATCGCCGGGCCGGAATGGCTTTGGCGGGACAGGATCTGCAGCAGCTCGCCGAGTTGCCGGGATTGGGTTGCGGCTGCGTTGCCGTCTTGCGGCAAGGCCTGCGGACCGGGTGCGGCCGCGGCGGTTTCGCCCCAGGCCAGGCCCGCGCCGCCGGCCGAGCGGATCACCAGCGGTGCGGGCGAAACGCCCGCGTCACGCAGCAGCTGCAGGTGCTGCTCGAAGACCTCGGCCAGCTGCTTGGCCAGCAGCGGGCCGGCCAGCCGCATCGCCGTCAGCTGCTGCGCGGCGGTTAAGTGCAGCGCCTTGAGCGCGCGGCCGTAGGCTTCGGCGCAGACCTCGGGCGTCAGCGGGTAGGCGCTGCCGGGCAGGTGCATGGGCCGGCCCGGCAGGTTGCCGCACAGGCCGCGCAGCTCGCGCTGTGTCCATTCCCCCGCCTGGTCGATCTGCCGCTCGATGCGCACCTGCTCGATGCCGACCTCCACGTCGTGCTCTTCCATCAGGCTCAGTGTGCCGGCGTCTTCCATCAGGTGCAGCGGCCGGTCGTGGTTCAAGGGCGACGGCTCGGCCAGCTCCTCGCGCATGCGCTCGGCCAGGCTGCGGGCAAAAGCCTCGCCGAGCTGCCGCGGCCGGCCGCGCAGCGCACTGACCAGCTCGTTGACCTGCCCGCGCTGCACGGCGCTTTGCCAGGCATCACCCAGCGCGGCCGTGGCGGCATCGAGCAGGCGTTGCTCGACCTGCCCGGTCCAGCCCGGCAGGCCGTCAAGAAGCTGTTGCAGGAAGGACGCGAAATTCAGGGGACTGGACATGCAAGGGTGCAAACGACGGCGACACCGCGGCGAGGCCTCACACGGCCGGCCGGCTGCCGCCAAGCGGAACAAGTTTAGGCCCGCCCGGCGCGCGGCGATGCAACAAGCGGTCAAGCCGGTCGCGCGGGGCGTGAACAGGTGGACAGGCGCCCAGCTCGCACATCGTCGATTCCGCAGGGTCGCTCCGGCACCGGCCCGGCGCCGGCCCAGGGCCCGGTCGCCGGATGCGGCCAAACCGCTTGCCGGCTTCTACCGCACCGCACCCGGCCAGCGTCATCGGCACCGTGTTTCCCCGTCGCTGAAGCGTCCTATTCCGTCATCTGCACAGATCGCCGGCGGGGCGGTCCTCCTAGCATGAACTCACGCAAACGACGGGTCTGCCAGCGCAAAGCCAGCCACCCGCCGTCTGCCGGCCCATCCACCACAGGACCCGCGAGGTCCGCACGCTCAGGAGTCGACATGGCATTTCCCACCTCCGTCAACGACCAGATCACCGATTCGGTCACCCAGGCCAACACCAAGGTGCTGGGCGATGCGCCCGCCATCGCGATGGGCAACCTGTTCCAGGCCACCGCGCAGGCGCTGGCCAACGCCGCGCACAACGCGACCAACGCCCAGCAGCAGAGCTACGTGACGGCCCAGTCGGCCACCACGATGGGCGTGGCCACGCTGTATTCGATCGACACCGCCACCACCGGCGTCGCCACCAAAAGCATCCTGAGCACCGGCACCGGCGTCAAGGGCCTGGGTTCTTAACTTCTGAGGAATCGACATGGCCTTCCCTACCGCCGTCAACGACCAGATCACCGACTCCATCACCCAGGCCAACACCAAGGTCCTGGGTGACGCACCGGCGATCGCCATGGGCAACCTCTACCAGGCCACCGCGCAGGCGCTGGCCAACGCGGCGCACAACGCCACCAGCGCGCAGCAGCAGAGCTACGTGACGGCGCAGGCGGCCACCACCATGGGCGTGGCCACGCTGTACGCGATCGACACCGCCAGCACCGCCGTTGCCACCGAAACCATCCTGGGCAGCTGAGCCGCGCCACCAACCGTTAACGACAAGGAGCTGAGCACATGGCATTTCCCACCGCTGTCAACAGCCAGATCACCGACTCCGTGACGCAGGCCAATGTCCAGGTGCTCGGAACCTCGCCAGCCATCGCGATGGGCAACCTGTACCAGGCCACCGCCCAGGCGCTGGCCAACGCGGCGCACAACGCCACGATGGCCCAGCAGCAGATGTACGTCACCGCGCAGGCCGCGACCACGATGGGCGTCACGCTGCTGTATTCGCTGGACACCGGCGCCACCGGCGCAGCCACCAAGAAGATCCTCGGCTGAGCCGGGCGACGCGCGGGCTGCGCTGAGGCGCCCCGTGTTCCCTCGCTGTTTCCAACCGTTCAATCCCTCAACTGCAAGGAGCATTCACCATGGCATTTCCAACTGCCGTCAACAGCCAGATCACCGACTCCGTCTCGCAGGTCAACACCAAGGTGCTGGGCGACTCGCCCGCCATCGCGATGGGCAACCTGTTCGTGGCCACCAGCCAGGCGCTGTCCAACGCGGCGCACAACGCCACCAACAACCAGCAGCAGTCCTACGTGACCATGCAGGCCTCGACCACCCAAGGCGTGGCCACGCTGCTGGCGGTGGACACCGCGTCCACCGGTGTCGCCACGACCGAGATCCTCGGCCTGAAGTAAGGCCGGCAGCCCGGCCAGGTTCGCGCCCGGCCGGGCCCTGCAGCGGAGCCGCTGATTGGCACGCCCGTCGGCCGTCGTCAGCCTGAGTGGCGACATCGCTGCCGGCTCGCTGGCCGCCATCGGCCAGGCCCCGGCGCTGGCCATGGGCATGACCTATGTCGCGATGGCCGACAGCATCGGCCTGGCAATGGAAAACGCCGTGGCCAACCAGCAGCGCGGCCAGGTGCTGGCCGATGCCGCACTGGCCCAGGTCCTCGCATTGATCATCTACAAGGGAGCCGGTTCATGACCGACGACAGCAGCGTGAACAGCCAGATCGTCGACGCCGTCAGCAGCGTCGTCACGCTGGCCACTGGCCAGTCGCCCTCGCAGGCCCACGGCATGCTCGATGCCGTGCTGCTGGAAACGCTGGGCATGGCGATGTACAACGCCGTCAACCGCCAGCAGAGCGCCAGCATGATCGGCTCGGCAGCCGTCACCGCGGCCTGCGCCAAGATGCTCTCGGCGCCCTTCCCCAGCCCGCCACCGGTGCCCGCGCCGCCGCCCGGGCCACCACCGGTGGTCCTGCCACTGCCCAGCCCGCCACCCGAGCCGCCACCGCCTGCGGTGGTGATGGCCGCCGCGCTGGCCGAGGGCCAGACCGCGATCCAGGTGCTGCAGGCCCAGGCCACCAGCTCCTCGCAAGACGCCAGCACCGCGCAGGCCGACCTGCAGCAACTCGCCCAGGCCGCCGCTGCGCCAGTGCCGGCGCCTGCGCCCGCACCGTCGCCTGCCCCCGCGCCGTCGCCTGCACCGGCCCCCGCGCCGGCGCCACCCGCACCTGCGCCCGAACCCGCCCCGGCCCCGCCCCCAAGCGGCAGCTGAAGCCCGCTGAAGCGCCCCCGCCCACACAGGAGCAGCAATGGATCCGACAAAGGTCAACGCCCAGGTTATCGACGTCATCAACCAGGTCCAGCTGGCCACGATGAGCCCGCAGGTCGTGCTGACCAGCGGCGCCGGCAAGGCCTATCAGTCGGTGGCCCAGTCCACCGCCATCGCGGTGCAGGACGCGGCCGACGCGCTGCGCAACATCTCGACCATCGCGACCACCGCCGTCGGCGTGGCCATGGCCCAGTTGCTGGCCACCGGCGACACGAAGTACCAGACGGCCATCAGCGAAGCCCAGAAGCTGATGCAGAACGCCACCACCGACTTCAGCAACGTCGGCACGGCCGCGGCCAACGTGCTCAAGGGCTTCCCGGCGGGCTGAGCCAGCCGCAGGCACGCACAACGCAACAGGAGCCATCGCCATGTCCGTCTCCGTCGCCGGCCGGCCGGTCCAGCAGCCAGGCTCCTTGTCCGACCTGGGCCGCCTCGCACTGGCCTTTGTCGACGGTGGCCTGGAGTGGTTCGCCTGGGCCATGGCCAGCACCGCCGTGCGCTATGACTTCCCCGACGAAACCACCTTGCTGGCCCAGGTCCAGCTGGGCCTGCACGGCTCGCCGCTGGCGCTGCTGCCGGTGCTCACGCTGCTGGCCAGCCCGGTCAAGCTGATGTCGCTGGGCCTGGCCGACCTGCGCGTGCTGGCCAAGGCCGAAGGCGGCGACGATAACGCGCTGCTCGCCACTCAGATGCGCCGCGTCTGCACCGAACACCAGTTGCTGAACCAGGCCGAACTCACAGCGCCGCAGGCCTGGCTGGGCAAGCTGGGCGTGGCCAGCGCACCTGTCTTCCAGGCCATGGACTTCCTCGACCGCGTGGCCCTGGTGCGGCTGATGAACGACCCATTGCTGGCCGCAGGTGACAACGCCATCACCACCGAGGCCGCCGCATTCGCCGTACAGCAGGCCCGCACGCCGCTCGAATTTGCCGACTACCTCGGCTTCTACCAGGCGCTCGCCGCACAACCCGGCGCCCCGCAAAGCCCCGAGCTGCGGGCCACGCAAGCCGAGGATGCCAAGAACACGCTGCTGCCGCTGTTCTTCGGCGCGCTGGACTGCCCTCAGGTCAACGGCCTGCCCTCGCCAGCCGAAGTCGGCCAGGCGGTCGGTGCGTGGTTATCCAGCGGCAAGCAGGTCGGCTTCTCGCGCCTGTCCGAGGGCTTGATGCAGATCGTGCGCCACACCAGGTTCCAGGGCCAAACCGGCGACGCCGCCCGCCGCCTGGTGGACGCTTACCTCGCCTCCGCCCAATCCCTGCTGGCCGCCGCCCGCCCCCACCAGGCCCGCATGGGCCAGGACGGCCACACCTGCCTGTACCGCCTGGCCTCGGGCGAACAGCAGGCCGAGTTGCTGCTCAGCGGCAACGGTGTGATCTCGCTGCGCGAATTCGGCCTGCGCAGCCCGCCGGCCGCTCCCCGGCCACCACTGGCCCCCCTCGAACCGGAGAACCCGTGATGAACGACGACCCAACCCCCAGCCCCGCGCGCTCCCCGCTGGAAATGGCGATGCGCGCGGCCGAAGACGCGGTGCGCAACACGCAGCAGCAAGTGGACGCGGCCATCGCGGCGACGCATGCGGCGTTGCGCACGGCCCTGCAAGCCTCGGCGGATGCCAGAAGCATGGAAGAAGCCGCCGCACAGAAAGCCGTCGCCGAGGTAGATGCAGCCCTGCGCGCCAGCGAGGCGGGTGTATCCCAGGCCGTGCAGCACGCCATGCAAATTGTCAGCAAGCCCTGACCAGATCCGGCATTCGGGGGTAACCCTGCCAGGCACCGAAGGCGAGCGGAGAAGCCAAATGAAAATACTCAGGCAAAAAGACGGAAAAATCACCTTTTTCCTGGACGGTCCCGACTCGGGGGAAGAGGTGAATTTCGTGCGTGGGGCAGAACAAATGCCGAACAACACGTATGGCTTCGAAATCGAATTCTGCTCCCACGACAACCCAGTGTTCGCGTTCACTCACGTGAAAGTGATGAGTTTGGTGATCAATGGATTTGGCAAATGGTTGATCGAATCCGACTCCGGCAACGTGCTTGAACTCGTCACCGAGCCGCTGGTCTTTGCCGACCCGGCAGATGCCCATGCATTCAAAATCGATCTCGGCAAGCTGCTGTCAGAATCGGTTGACATCCAGCAGGAAGACATCAAATACATCACACTTGGAAGCTGGCGTGAGGACATCAGGAGCAAGCTTGAATTGCTCTCCAATGCCTACGCGACAGAAAATAAACTGCTGCCATCAAGCGACGCAAGCAGTGAGCTGAAATACAAGATGAGCCCGTGGGAGAAGGTGGTGCCGCAGATATCACCCGAAAATGTCGATGACGGCATCAACATTGCTGCCGCGAAAGCCCGCCTGGCACGCAATGCCAACGACAAATGGGACCCTTTTGTCTGCGACACCATTCTGTGCAGAAGCGAAAAGGACTGGGGCCGCGGCTATTCCTCTCAAGCCAATGTGCCGATGACACTGGCCGGCTACTTCCTCTACTCGATCAGCAAGACTCGCCAGGCCCGCGACCGGCACAATGCGCTTTTCACCCAGCCCATTCCGCCCGATGTCTCGGACGCGAAGATTCAAAGAGACTTCGACACCTGGTTCTGGCGCCGACTGATATGGGAGGTGTTCACCTGGATGGGCGACGCCATTTCCGGCGTCGGCGCCACCGATGTGGATAAATCGGAGTGGACCCTCGATAAGGCACGCAACATGGGTTTGCTGTATGTGATGGTGAGCAAGACCTTGACCGGCGCGCTGGGCGCCCTCAGCGAGCCCTATCAACTCAAGCTTCAATACCAAGCCTTCGAAAAACAGTCCACCCAGGTGCTTTCATTCGACAACCCCGAGCAGGAAACATCGGAACTGCCGGGCAGCGACACGAGTTGGCTGGAATATCACAGCTCCATGAAGGACTTGACCGGGCTCTGGTTCAAGGCGGCACTGGTATCGGTGATCAAGGACACGTTCGGCGACCCGCCGTCAAATGAATTCACCAGCACAGTGGCGTCCCACGTCAGGCAGCTGCCAGCCATCTGGGGATACTTCTTCAAGATTGCCGTCCAACGGGAGGACGAGTTTTATTCGAATGTTGCCCAAAAGCGGACCAACATTTTCAGCGACCTGAACAGGAATTGGTCACCCTTGATCGAAAGAATCAGAAGCGTCTGCGAGGCCCTCGCCAGCTTCCTGGAAAACTGGGGCAACGATTCGCTGACGCTCGAACAGCAAGCCTGGCTCACATTGCCGCCTCGCAAGGACCGGAAGTTTCTGCACTACGAATCGGCGCCGCCGTGGGAGGGGCGCTACGACACCATGTACCCACCGTTCAAGCGCTTCAAAGTGCCCACCTACCTCGTGGAGCACAGGTTCAACTGATTTCCCAGAAAGCACCATCATGCCCAGCCTGCGTCTAGCGACCTGGAATTCAAGCGGTGAAGCGGCCGGCCGCGGCGCCCAGTTGGCGGCCGCGGTCAACATGACCAATGGCACGGCGCCGCCAGTCGAACTGGTGGCCATCCAGGAAGCCCAGGTCGCGCTGGCGCCGGCCGGCACGATACGGGCGCGGCTGACAGGCGGTGCCCCGCCGTTTGCCACCTTTGCCGTGCCGCTGGACCACGTGCGTGAACTGGGGCCTGGCCAGCCTTTCGCCGTGGGCATCAACCGCGCCTACCTGGTGGCCTGGGACACTGCCGGCCCCGGCGCGCTGGCGCCGGCTGCGGCGGCTGCCCGCATCTCGCTGGCACCGGTGGCGATGCCGGCGCCCAACGGGGTGGAGACCTACATCACCGGGCTGCCGATCGGCCTGGGCCCGATGAACAACCTGCGCCAGGCGGCCCGCAACATCCGCGCGCCGGTGCGCAA
Organism: Ideonella azotifigens; assembly: GCF_021043325.1. Lineage (NCBI taxonomy): Bacteria > Pseudomonadati > Pseudomonadota > Betaproteobacteria > Burkholderiales > Sphaerotilaceae > Ideonella > Ideonella azotifigens. The sequence goes on along the minus strand of NZ_JAJNKD010000012.1, from coordinate 161,783 downwards.
GCAGTTCACGTTGACAGCCGGCATGCCGCCCGTGGCGCATACCGTTTATTTCTACACCTGGCATGCCGAGTTGCAGGCCAACTGGCTCGCCGCGAGCTGGGCCACCATCGGGCTCGGCGCCAATCCATTCGCCGGACCCGGCATGTACCCGGCTTTCGAGTTCTTCCAGAACTCGGACCAGTTCCAGGCCGACCTGGCTGCCACGGGCGCCAACGACGTGATCATCATTGCCGGCGACTTCAACATCACCGGCGCGGACCTGAACAACAACCCGGCCCTGTTCCCGAATTTCGTCGGTGCCTCTCACAACCTGAGCCATGTGCTGGCCTACAGCCCGAGCATGGCCCTGGGGTTGGCCCAGACCTGGAACGTGGTCACGCCCTACCCGCCACATTGCATCATCACTGTGGAAGTGCAGTGGTGAGATGGGAGCTCCAGATGAACATCACCGACCTCAGTGGCAACGCGCCCTGCACCGCCCTCGCGCCGTTTGCGCAGGCCACTTACAGCTTGCTCAACCTGCCGAACGGACCCGGCAGCATCCTGTGGACGCTGACGGGTGATCTTTCGTCCCTGCTCATCACCGGTACGAACAACACCGCGCAGCTGACACTGATCTCCCAGCAGCGATCACAGCAGCCCGGCGCCACCATGCTGACCGCCACCTTCACGCCCCAAGGCCAGGGCACGCCTGCGGTGGCCAGCATTGCCCTCACCGTGTTCGAACTCGTGCTGGCGCTGGCGCCTCCGGTGGCCGACGACACAAGCGGCAGCACGGGCTCCGAGAGCAGTTGCATCGGCGTCGGCGAAACCCGGGTGCTGAGCGCCTGCACACTGCCGGCCGGCGTCGTGCCAGCGCAGGCCGGCGACTGGCAATGGTCGGTCGGCGCCGACCTGCAGATCATGGGCGACGCCAGCGGCCCGGTGGTCAGCTTGGTTGCCAACAGCGCGAGCAACAACGCCGAGGTGACGGTGGCACTGGCTTTCGCCGGCGGCAACTGGCGGGCCAGCCGGCAGCTGATCCCCCTGGCCGTCCAGATCATGGGAGCGCAAGGCGGCTTGCCGATCAGCAGCATTCCGGTCGGGCAAACGGCAGGCTTCGCTGCAGCGGTCCAGCCCTCGGCGGATGACGCCCAGGTTTTCTGGACCGGGGGCGCCAACGTCTCGCTTGCAGCCCAGGACACCACGGTCACGGCACAAGGGGTGCAGCCCAGCGCGGTCGAAGGGGCCGATGGCCTTGCCGTGACCGTGCTGACAGGTGGCGCGCAAGCTCACGCGCTGATCCCGCTGACCGTGTATGCCACCGCCATCACCGGTGCTGGCGGCGCACCCGCGCCCACGCAGCTGCAGGCCAATGGCCGCCAGCGCTATGCCGTGAGCACGTCCCCGCCGCTGTCGGACATCAGCGTCAGCTGGTCGGTTCAAGGCCCCGCCGCGCTGACCGGCTCGACCACGCAGCGCGACGTTGAGCTGATCACCACCGGACCAAGCGAAAGCGCGGGCGACGTGGTGCTCAGCGTCTCGGTGCTGCCACCCGGCATGCCGCACGACCAGCCCACCGCCGTGCTGCGCATCACGTCCGGCACGCCGAGGCGCTGAAACGGTCCAGCCCGCAAGTTGATCCTCCCCGGGGCCCCTGGCCCTCCCGGCCTGCCCAGCGGCGCCAGGCCGGGCCTGTGTTCGCGCCGCGTTGCCATCGAAAGGTTTCCCCATGTCCAACTCTCTGAGCAACGTCTCCATCAAGGTCGCCGGCCTCGGCACGCTGATCGTCTACGGCGCCGAAGGCAGCGTCGACGGGCCGGTCCTGAAATGCGGTGGCGGCCAGACCGTGGATGGGCAGGATCCCCCGGAGCAGCAAGGCGTCTACGACATCAGTTCCAGCCAGCGGTCCTTCACCAATGTCACCTGCATCGACGCCTCCGCGCAGACGTGGACCTTCCAGCTGAGCAACGCCATCGCAGCGGAATAGCGCCACCGGTCACGCCGCGCCCAGATGCGCCCGCCGATGTTCGCGGGCGCTCTGGCCAATGGCGCGGCGGAAGCAGCGCTCGAAGTGGCTGAGGTCGGCAAAGCCAGCGCGCAGCGCCACCTCGGTGATGCGCAGCTGCGGCTCCAGCAGCAGCAACTGCTGCGCCACATGGATGCGGATGCTCAGCAGGAAGGACTTGAAGCTCAGGCCTAGCGTGCTGCGAAACAGGTAGCTCAGGTGCGAGGCGCTGACATGGGCCTGCTCGGCCAGCTCGCCCAGTGCAATCGGCTCGGCATGGTGCTCGGCGAGGAAGACCAGCGCGCGTCGCAGGCCGGCATGCACCGTGTCCAGCACCCGGGTCTGGCGCTCCAGCACCACCTGCACCCACTGCGCCGCCGTGCGCGGCGCGGCAGTGGGCCGTGAACTGGCAGTGGCAGGCGACGGCCGCAAGGCAGCTGCGGCCGGCTGGCCGCCAGCCTGCGCCGGCTGCGCTGCGGTCGGTTCCACCGGTTCCACCGGCACCGCCAAGCGGTGGCCGCCCGTCAACCAGGGCGCATGCTGCAGCACCTCGGCATGGCCAATGGCCGGACTGTCCGTCATCACCGCGAGGCGGGCAATGGTGCGCTCCAGTTCGGAGACGTTTTCCGGCCAGTCGTAGCCGCGGCAGGCCTGCAGCAGCTCGGCGCTGCAACGCTGGGGCGCGGAGAAGCCATGGCGCTCCAGCGTGGCGCTGATCAGCGCCTCCATGTCGTCCTCGCGCACGCGCAGCGGCGGCAGCTCGGCGCCGAGGAAGTCCAGCTCGGCCAGCAAGGCCCTGGAGAACCCGGCTTCAGCGCCCAGCCGCGACAGGTCCGCGGTGGCCGAGGCAATGATGCGTGCGCCGTTGGCCTCGGTAGCCTCGCCAAGATGGGTCGGGCAAAGGTGTTGCAGGTGGCGGTGCAGCTGGGTCTGCAGCCGCGGGCTCAGCTCGTCAATGCCGTTCAGGAACAGCGTGCCGCCCTGGGCGCTGGCCAGCCACTGGGCCGGCTCGCCTGCAGGGTCTGCGCAATGTACCTCGACCACCGGACCGGCACTGCGCCGGCTGCCCACATGGATGGCCGCGGCCGCCCAGGCCTTCTCGGTGCCGAACTCGCCGTGCAGCAGCACCGGCAGGTCACTGCCCGCCGCGCGTTCGATGAAGCATTCCAGCGCGTGCAGCGGCTGGCTGATGCCCACCAGCAGGCTGGCCCGGCGCAGCTGCCGGCGCGACCAGGCCTGAACCCGGTAGCGGTGCGCCAGGTAGGCACACCGCTTGGCAAAATGCGCCACCCCATCGGCATGCTGCGCGCCACCCTCGGCCTGCGCATGCCAGCCCAGCGTGAGCTCGCCGATCGGCATGCCGGCGTAGTGGGCGGTGAACGCGGTCTGCACGCCGGTCGCCGGCTGCGGATGACCTTCCAGCGGCAGCCAGCCCTGCTCCCAGGCCGCGTCGTGCCAGCGGGTGCCAATGCCACCCGCCGGTTCGCCGTGAAAGCTCAGCCGGCCCACACCGCTGACTTCCAGGCTGCCATGCTGCACCGGCAGCTGCGCCATCAAGGCGCAGGCCAGGCCGCTCAATACCGCGGGCAAGTCGCGATGCGGGCGATAGGCGCCACGGACCAGCGCGTCGACCTGCGCCGTCGAAACCATCGCTTGACCCGCCGTCGCTTGCACCGCCCGTTCTGATCCAGGCACCGTCGACCCAACGTGATGTTTTTGAGCTCTTCGAGAGATGCTCAGCCTCTCGGTCCGAAGAGCAAGGATCACAAGGGCTGGCCATAAAGGGCAGGCGCCTTGCAGCGCAACTTCCTGGACCCAGCATAGGTGACAGCGCGCACGGCCGGACCTGTCAGGCCTGACAGGCAGTCCCCTCAGCCTGGAGGACGTTTCCCCCCTCCGATTGACGATGGCTCAGCACATGAGCTGATGCGCCAAACAATGACAGCTGCTCAGCCCTGCAGCTGCAGCACCGACGGGGCATGTGCATGCCGTGCCGGCATCACCGGCAGGCTGCGCAGGCCGCGGTACAGCGCATCGGGAATCCAGTCGGGCTGCGCGGCCAGCAACTGCGGCGGCTCGGGCCAGCGCTGCAACATCTGCTGCAACACCACCTCGGCTTCCATCTGCGTGAGCGCCGCGCCAATGCAGACGTGCGGGCCGGTGCCAAACGCCAGCGACGCGCCCTGCTGGCGCGCCAGGTCCAACTGCTCGGCCTCGCTGAAACGGGCTTCGTCGCGATTCGCGCAGCCGATCATCGCCAGCACGAGCTCGCCGCGGCGGATGGTCTGGCCATGCCACTGCACATCGGCCACCGCGCGGCGGCCGGTGTATTGCACCGGGGTTTCCAGCCGCAGCACCTCGCGCACCGCGCGTGGAATCAGGTCAGGCTGCTCACGCAGCATGCGCCAGCGCAGCGGGTCGCAGGCCAGCGTCTGCACCAGGCTGCCAATCAGGTGGCGTGTGGTCTCGTGGCCGGCGAACAGCAGCATCACGCATTGCGCCAGCAGTTCGGCATCGCTGGTGATGCGGCCCTCGGCCTGGCCTTGCAGCAGGCGGTCCAGCAGGTCGGCCACCGGCCGGTCCGGTGTCTGCTGGCGTGCGCTCAGCACGACTTCGAAGCCGCGCGCCAGCCGCAGCATCGCGCGCTGGGCGCGGCGGGCCTGCAGTTCGCTGGGCTGGGCCGCGCCGATGAAGGCAGCCAGGTCGTCGGACGAGGCCACGCTGAAGAGTTCCGGGTCTTCGTCGGACAGGCCCAGCAGCAGCGCCATCACCCGTGCCGGTAGCGGCCGGGCCAGCAGCGCGATCAGGTCGGAGGACTGGCCCACAGCGGCTGCCGCATCGGCCTGGTCCAGCGCCTGTGCGACAAAGGCTTCGATCTCGCTGCGCAGCCCGCGCATGGCCGCCGGCGTGAAGCCCGGTTGCATCAGCTGGCGCAGGCGGCCGTGGTCGGGCGCGTCCACGAACAGCATGGCGCGCGCGAACAGCCGCTGGAACTCGCTCAGTTCGCCTCGCTCGCTGGCCTGCTGCGTGACCCAGCCGCCGGTGCGGCGGGCCGAGAAGCGGGCCGTGTCGCGCAGCAGCGCTTCGCAATCGGCATAGCGGGTGACCAACCAGGCGCCGTCGAACCAGGCTTCGCTCCACAGCAGCGGGCCGGCCTCGCGCCAGTGGCGGTACTGGTCATACGGCAGGGGCGGTGCGCTCAGGTCCTGGCGCCAAACGGCTTGCGGTCTCGTCAACATGACCTCGACGGTACACGATCCTCGGGAATACCCCGATCAACCCAATGCCGCGATCACGTCGGCCGGCGCCTGCACCAGCTCGATCAGCACGCCTTCGCCCGAGAGCGGGAACTCGTCATTGGCCTTGGGATGGATGAAGCAGATGTCGTGGCCGGCCGCGCCGGGGCGGATGCCGCCAGGCGCAAAGCGCACGCCATTGGCCGTCATCCACTCGACGGCCTTGGGCAGGTCGTCCACCCACAGGCCCACGTGGTTCAGCGGCGTGGTGTGCACGGCAGGCTTCTTGTCCGGGTCCAGCGGCTGCATCAGGTCCACTTCCACGGCCGTCGGCCCGCTGCCCAGCGTGCAGATGTCCTCGTCCACGTTCTCGCGCTCGGAAACAAACGTGCTCTTGACCTGCAGGCCCAGCATGTCGACCCACAGCGACTTGAGCCGCTGCTTGTCCGGCCCGCCAATGGCGATCTGCTGGATGCCCAGGATGCGGAAAGGTTTCGGGCTGCTCATGAGGTTTGCTCCATCGGAAACGAATACGGGGGTGGCGTGGCGGCGGCCAGGTCCAGGCGACCCAACAGCCATCCGGACTTCATGCCACTGAGCGTGGCCATGGACTGGCCCTTGATCCACGGCAGGCGGCCGGCGGTGCCGAAAAACGCATCTCGAAAGCCCGGGCCCAGGCGCTGATCGGACTGGAACAGCGGCGTGAGCCAGCGGCTGACGCTTTGGTAGAAGCGCAGGTGAGCGCGTCGTCGCCGGCTGTACTCGGCCAGCGAAACAGGTACACCATGGTCCGAAAGGCACTGCGACAGCACCCAGGCGTCGATCAAGGCCATGTTGGCGCCCTGGCCCAGCTGCGGGCTCATGCCGTGCGCGCAGTCGCCCAGCGCCACCACGCGGCCCTGGTGCCAGTGCTGCATGCGCACGTCGGCGTAGCGGGCCACGCGCAGCTGCGCGGGATCGGTCAAACCGGCCAGCAGCGGCGCGACCTCGGGCAGCAAGGACTGCATCTCGGCCCTCAGCGCCGACAGCGCCGCTGCATCCGGCTGCGCCTGCCAGCGCTTCAGCGCGTCGTCGCGCAGGCTCCAGAACAGGTTGACGCCGCCAGGCGCGTCCGGCACGCCATGCGGGCGGCCTACAGGCATCAGCCCCAGCATCTGCCGCGCGCCGCGAAAGCGCTGGCGCAGCAGCCGCAACGGCGCGCCTTCGGGCTGCGGCAGCACGCACCACACGGCGCCCCACGGGAACAGCGTTTCGCGCTGCGGCACCGTGAGCTGGCGGCGCAACTGCGAAAACGTGCCGTTGGCCAGCACCAACAGGTCGAAGCGGCCGAGTTCTCGCTCGCGCTGGCGCAGCGTCACACCCGCATCGTCCTGCGCGAACCCATCCACCGCCACGCCGCAGTGCCAATCGGCGCCGCTGGCCCGCAGCGCCTGCCAGAGCAAGCCCATCAAGGCGCCGCGCTGCGCGCCCAGGCCGTGCACCTCTGGACCCAGGCAGCGGTAGTCCATGTCCAGCACGCTGCGGCCAGTGGCGGTGTCGCCCACCAGCTGGTGGACCACGGCGCCGAGCGCAACCATTTCGTCCCGCAAGCCGAGCTGACCCAGCACCTGCAGACCGGTGGGTTGCAGCAGCACGCCTGCACCAATCGGCGCCGGCTCCGCCACTGCCTCGAAGACCTGCACCGCATGGCCGGCGCGGCGCAGCAACACCGCCGCCGCGCAACCGGCCACGCCAGCGCCGACGACCGCGACCTTCAGTTGGCCCGAGGACTTCAGCACTGCCTCACTCGAAGGCCAGGATGGACTGGTCCACCGCCAGGCTGTCGCCCTTCTTGGCGAGCACGTCCTTGACGATGCCGTCCTGCGTGGCAACCAGGATGTTCTCCATCTTCATCGCCTCGATCACCGCCAGCTTCTCGCCGGCCAGCACCTTCTGGCCGATGGCCACCGAGACCTCGGCCAGCAGGCCGGGCATGGGCGAGAGCAGGAACTTGGACAGGTCAGGCGGCGCCTTGTAGGGCATCAGCTTGAGCAGCTCGGCGGCACGCGGCAACAGCGCCAGCGCGTCAATGGCGGTGCCGTTGTGCGAGACACGCAGCGCCAGCGGCTGGCGCGCCGGGCTGCGCTCGATCTGTGCGCTGAAGGGCTTGCCGTCCACCGTGCCGACCATCAGCACGTCGCCGAGCTTGGTGTGGCTCTGGATCTGGAAGGTTTTGCCACCGACGGTCACGGCCAGCGTGCCCTTGGCCGCATCGAACTCGCCCAGCGCCACCGGGTGGTGCACATGTTGGCCTTGCTCGCCGAGCTGCACGATGACCAGCTCGTCAGCATGTGCCACGTCATGGCCCTGCAACTGGCCGGTGATGCCGGCTGCGCGCTCGCGGGCCTTGCGGCGCACGAAGGCCGCCAGCGCCACCAGGAACAGGGGCTCGTCGTGCGGCACGTCCTCGGCGCGGAAACCGTGGGCGTAGTGCTCGGCGATGAAGCCGGTGTTGAAGTCGCCGCTGACGAATTTCGGGTGCGCCAGCAGCGCGGCCTGGAACGGGATGTTGCTGGAGATGCCGCGGATCACGAACGCGTTCAGCGCCTCGCGCATCTTGGCAATCGCGTCATTGCGGTCCCGCCCGTGCACGATCAGCTTGGCGATCATCGAGTCATAGAACATCGGGATCTCGCCGCCTTCGTAGACGCCGGTGTCCACCCGAACACCGCCCCAGGTGTTCGTCGACAGGTTCTCGCCACCGAAGCCGCCCTCGTAGGCAGGGCCCTGCAGCGTCTGCACCGACTGTTCGAGTGCGGTGGCCGGCGGCTGGTACTTCACCAGCCGACCTGTGGACGGCAGGAAGTTGCGGAACGGATCTTCGGCATTGATGCGGCACTCGATGGCCCAGCCCTCGCGCTTGAGGTCCGCCTGCGTGAAGCCCAGCGGTTCGCCGGCCGCCACGCGGATCATCTGCTCCACCAGGTCCAGCCCGGTGATGCACTCGGTCACCGGGTGTTCCACCTGCAGCCGGGTGTTCATCTCCAGGAAGTAGAAGCTCTGGTCCTTGCCGACCACGAACTCCACCGTGCCGGCGCTCTGGTACTTCACCGCCTTGGCCAGTTGCACCGCCTGCGCACCCATGGCCTGGCGCGTCTCCTCACTGATGAAGGGCGACGGCGCCTCTTCGATCACCTTCTGATGCCGGCGCTGGATGGAACATTCGCGCTCCCACAGGAACACCGCGTTGCCCTGCGAATCGCCCAGCACCTGGATCTCGATGTGGCGCGGCTCCTCGACGAACTTCTCGATGAAGACGCGGTCGTCGCCGAAGCTGTTGCGGGCCTCGTTGCGGCAGGACGAGAAACCGTCGAAGGCTTCCTTGTCGTTGAAGGCCACGCGCAAGCCCTTGCCGCCGCCGCCGGCGCTGGCCTTGATCATCACCGGGTAGCCCACCCCCTTGGCAATCTCGACCGCCTGCTCGGGCGTGTCGATCGCTTCGTTCCAACCGGGGATGGTGCTGACGTTCGCTTCCTTCGCCAGCTTCTTCGAGGCGATCTTGTCGCCCATCGCGGCAATCGAATAATGCTTCGGCCCGATGAACACCAGGCCCTCTTCCTCGACCCGGCGCGCAAACGCCTCGTTCTCCGACAGAAAGCCGTAGCCCGGGTGGATGGCCTCGGCACCGGTGGCCTTGGCTGCGGCAATGATCTTGTCGGCCACGAGATAGGACTCGCGCGAAGGCGCCGGGCCCAGCAGCACGGCCTCGTCAGCCAGCGCCACGTGGCGAGCCTCCTTGTCCGCCTCGGAATACACCGCCACGGTGGCAATGCCCATCTTCTTCGCGGTCTTGATGACGCGGCAGGCGATCTCGCCCCGGTTCGCAATGAGGATCTTTTTAAACATCGCTCAACACCTTACGTATTCGCAGCAATTGCGAGTGTCCAGACACCCGACTTGGATGCCGGCTCAACAACACCCTCTGATCTCAAGGCAGTGCACGCCCACCTCATGTCGTACTGCCACGAAAAGAATAGATCTCCTGCTTCGCGAAGGTCGGATTCGTGATGCGTCCAGATGTCCCGCGCCACAGAGATCAGATGTGCTTCACCCCCGCTACGTTGCAAGGCATCAATCACCCATTGCTTTAGGACATCACGAGCTACGGTCATGTCGTCTCCTTCACAGAGGAATATTGCCGTGCTTGCGCCACGGGTTGTCGAGCTGCTTGTCCTTGAGCATGACCAGCGAGCGGCAGATGCGCTTGCGGGTCTCGTGCGGCTGGATCACGTCGTCGATGAAGCCGCGGCTGCCGGCCACGAAGGGGTTCGCGAAGCGGGCCTTGTATTCGGCTTCCTTGGCTGCGAGCTTGGCCGGGTCGCCCTTGTCTTCGCGGAAGATGATCTCGACGGCGCCTTTGGCACCCATCACCGCGATCTCGGCGTTCGGCCAGGCGAAGTTCACGTCGCCGCGCAGGTGCTTGGAGCTCATCACGTCATAGGCGCCGCCATAGGCCTTGCGGGTGATCACGGTGATCTTGGGCACCGTGCATTCGGCGTAGGCATACAGCAGCTTGGCGCCGTGCTTGATGATGCCGCCGTACTCCTGCGAGGTGCCGGGCATGAAGCCGGGCACGTCGACGAAGGTGACGACCGGTATCTGGAACGCATCGCAGAAGCGCACGAAGCGCGCGGCCTTGATGCTGCTCTTGATGTCCAGGCAGCCGGCCAGCACCTGCGGGTTGTTGGCCACGATGCCGACCGTTGCGCCTTCCATGCGCGCGAAGCCGATCACGATGTTGGCCGCGTAGTCGGGCTGCAGCTCGAAGAAGTCGCCGTCGTCCACCACCTTCAGGATCAGCTCCTTCATCTCATAGGGCTTGTTCGGGTTCTCGGGCACCAGCGTGTCCAGCGACAGGTCCATGCGCGTGCCGGGATCGCCGCTGGGGCGCACGGGCGGCTTCTCGCGGTTGGACAGCGGCAGGTAGTTGAAGAAGCGGCGCAGCATCAGCAGCGCTTCCACGTCGTTGTTGAAGGCCAGGTCGGCCACGCCGCTGCGGCCGGTGTGGGTGAGCGCGCCGCCCAGCTCCTCGGCCGTCACGCTTTCGTGCGTGACCGTCTTCACCACCTCGGGGCCGGTGACGAACATGTACGAGCTGTCCTTCACCATGAAGATGAAGTCAGTCATGGCCGGCGAATAGACCGCGCCGCCAGCGCAGGGCCCCATGATCATGCTGATCTGCGGCACCACGCCGGAGGCCATCACGTTGCGCTGGAACACGTCCGCATAACCGCCCAGCGAGGCCACGCCTTCCTGGATGCGCGCGCCGCCCGAGTCATTCAGCCCGATGACAGGCGCGCCGACCTTCATCGCCTGGTCCATCACCTTGCAGATCTTCTCGGCGTGCGCTTCAGAGAGTGCGCCGCCGAAGACGGTGAAGTCCTGGCTGAAGACAAACACAAGGCGACCGTTGATGGTGCCGTAGCCGGTCACCACGCCGTCGCCGGGGATCTTGTTGTCGGCCATGCCGAAGTCGGTGCAGCGGTGCTCGACGAACATGTCCCACTCTTCGAACGTGCCTTCGTCCAGCAGCAGCTCCAGGCGTTCGCGCGCCGTCAGCTTGCCCTTGCCATGCTGTGCGGCGATGCGCTTCTCGCCGCCACCCAAACGGGCCTTCTGGCGCTGGTCTTCCAGCCGTTGCTGAATGTCTTGCATGGGGTCGTCCTCTTGTCTCGTTCGGGTATCTGGAAAGATGGTGAGATCAGCGCGTGTCCAGCAGGTCCAGCAGGCGGCGCGCAGCCACCGAGGCAGCCACCTGGCCGGCGCGCACCGCAGCAGTCAGCGGTGCCAGTTGTTCTCGCACCCCAGGGTGGGCGCGGAAGCGGGCTTTCAGGCCGGCGTCCAGCCGCTCCCACATCCAGGACTCGTCCTGGCGCTGGCGGCGCGCCGCGATCTGGCCGGCCGCGGCGCGCAGCGTACGGAAGCGCTGCACGGTCTGCCAGAAAGTGTCCACGCCCTGGGCTTTCAGCGCACTGAGCTGGATCACGGTGGGCTGCCATTGCTCAATGGTGCCCCCAGGCCGGGACTGCGCTCCGGCCGCCCCCCAAGGGGGTGGAGGAAACTTGGGGCGGCCCGGCGTTTCCTCCGGCGCGCCCGGCGCCGGATGGGCCATGCCGTGGCCGTGGAACAGGCGCTGCGCCGAACTGATCTGCGCGCGGGCGCGGGTGGCCGCGGCTTCGTCCAGGTCGGCCTTGTTGATGACGACCAGGTCGGCGATTTCCATCACGCCTTTCTTGATCGCCTGCAGGTCGTCTCCGGCATTGGGCAGCTGCATCAGCACGAACATGTCGGTCATGCCGGCGACTGCTGTTTCGCTCTGGCCCACGCCCACGGTCTCGACGATCACCATGTCATAGCCCGCCGCCTCGCAGACCAGCATGGCCTCGCGCGTGCGCTCGGCCACGCCACCCAGCGTGCCGCTGCTGGGGCTGGGGCGGATGTAGGCAGACTCATTGACGCTGAGCTGCTCCATGCGCGTCTTGTCGCCCAGGATGGAGCCGCCGGAAACGCTGGAAGATGGGTCCACCGCCAGCACCGCCACGCGATGGCCCAGGGCAATCAGGTGCAGCCCCAGCGCCTCGATGAAAGTGCTCTTGCCGACACCCGGCACACCGGAGATGCCAAGCCGGAACGAGCGGCCGGTGTGCGGCAGCAAGGCGTTGAGCAATGCGTCCGCACGGAGCCGGTGGTCCGCGCGGGTGGACTCCAGCAGCGTGATGGTCTTGGCGATGGCGCGGCGCTGCTGGGCTGCATCGCCCGTGGTCACCTGCGCCAACAGCAGGGCATCGGCCGCCGGCAGCGATCCATCCCGTGGCGTCGCGCAATCCAGCGGCTGCGGCGGATCCGGCTCTGCCGGTCCGCTTGCAGCGCCCCCCTGGGGGGGAGCGCCGCAGGCGCTACGGGAGGGGGTCATGGTCTTGCCGAGCGCAGGTAGTACAGGTCCCACTCGCCTTCGGCCTGCAGCACGAAGCCGTGGCGCAGGTAGAAGCGGTTGGCGTCGCTGTGCTTGAGGGCGGTCACGCTGACGGCCTTGTGCTGCGCGTCTGCCTCGTTCAGCACCTGCGACAGCACCCAGGAACCGATGCCTTCGCCCTGCGCGCTGGGATGGATGTAGAGGTGGTCCAGCAGCCAGTCATGCTCGCGCGGCACGACGACGACAAAGCCAACCAGTTCGCCGCTGCGCAGGATGTGCCGCGTGTACGCCGGCAGGTAGCCGCGCGAGAGGCGCTCGCGGGCGCGCTGCGGGTCGAAACGGCCCACCTTGTCCAGGCTTTCGCGCATGGCGGCCAGGCGCAGCGACAGCAAGGCCTCGAAATCGCCTTCGCCAGCCGGGGCCAGTGACAGTGAGCCGGCGGGTGGAACAGGGGGGAGCGTCATACAGCAGTCCTTGGGGCGACGGCGGTCCGCGGAGTGCGGGCGCTGGCCGGCGGTCAGTCAATCAGTGTCGATCAAACCGCTCAGGCGGACTGTGCAGCGCGGATCTGCTCCAGCACGTCCTTGGCGCTGACGGGGATCGGCGTGCCTGGGCCGTAGATGCCCTTGACGCCGGCGTCGTAGAGGAAGCCGTAGTCCTGCGCGGGGATGACGCCGCCGACAAAAACGATGATGTCGTCCGCGCCCTGCTTCTTCAGCTCGGCCACGATGGCCGGCACCAGCGTCTTGTGCCCCGCCGCCAGCGTGGAGATGCCCACCGCATGCACGTCGTTCTCGATGGCCTGGCGGGCGCACTCTTCGGGCGTCTGGAACAGCGGGCCCATGTCCACGTCGAAGCCCAGGTCGGCAAACGCGGTGGCCACCACCTTGGCGCCGCGGTCGTGCCCGTCCTGGCCGAGCTTGGCGATCATCACGCGCGGCCGGCGACCGGCTTCTTCGGCAAACGCGGCAATCTCGTTCTGCAGCTTCTCCCAGCCTTCGGCCGAGTCATAGGCCGCGGCATAGACGCCGGTGACCTTCTGGATGTCGGCGCGGTGGCGGCCGTAGGCCTTCTCCAGCGCGTCGCTCACCTCGCCCACCGTGGCGCGCAGGCGCACCGCCTGGATGCTCAAGTCCAGCAGGTTGCCCTGCCCGCTTTCGGCGGCGGCAGTGAGCGCCGCCAGCGCGGCCTCAACCTTGGCGCTGTCGCGTGCAGCGCGCAGGTTCTTCAGGCGTTCGACCTGGGCCTCGCGCACCATGACGTTGTCGATGTCCAGGATCTCGATCGCGTCTTCCTTCGCGAGCTTGTACTTGTTGACGCCAACGATCACGTCCGCGCCGGAGTCGATGCGGGCCTGCTTCTCGGCCGCGGCGGCTTCGATCTTCAGCTTGGCCCAGCCGGAAGCGACGGCCTTGGTCATGCCACCCATGCCTTCGACTTCCTCGATGATGGCCCAGGCCTGGTCGGCCATGTCCTGGGTCAGTTTTTCCATCATGTAGCTGCCTGCCCAGGGGTCGACCACGCTGGTGATGTGCGTCTCTTCCTGGATGATGAGCTGGGTGTTGCGGGCGATGCGGGCACTGAATTCGGTGGGCAGCGCAATGGCTTCGTCCAGCGCGTTGGTGTGCAGGCTTTGCGTGCCGCCGAAGACGGCGGCCATGGCCTCGACTGTCGTGCGCACCACGTTGTTGTACGGGTCCTGCGCGGTCAGGCTCCAGCCTGAGGTCTGGCAGTGGGTGCGCAGCATCAGGCTCTTGGCCTTCTGGGCATTGAAGCCCTTCATGATGCGGCACCACAGCAGGCGCGCCGCACGCATCTTGGCGATCTCCAGGTAGAAGTTCATGCCGATGGCCCAGAAGAAGCTGAGCCGGCCGGCGAAGTCGTCCACGTCCATGCCCTTGGCAATGGCGGTCTTCACGTACTCCTTGCCGTCCGCCAGCGTGAAGGCCAATTCAAGTGCCTGATTCGCGCCGGCCTCCTGCATGTGGTAGCCGGAGATGCTGATCGAGTTGAACTTCGGCATGTTCTTCGCCGTGTACTCGATGATGTCGCCGATGATGCGCATGCTCGGCTCGGGCGGGTAGATGTAGGTGTTGCGCACCATGAACTCTTTCAGAATGTCGTTCTGAATGGTGCCGGAGAGCTGGTCCTGCGCCACGCCCTGTTCTTCGGCGGCCACCACGTAGCCGGCCAGCACCGGCAGCACCGCGCCATTCATCGTCATCGAGACGGACACCTTGTCCAGCGGGATCTGGTCAAACAGGATCTTCATGTCCTCGACCGAGTCGATCGCCACACCCGCCTTGCCGACGTCGCCGGTCACGCGCGGATGGTCGCTGTCATAGCCGCGGTGGGTGGCGAGGTCGAAGGCTACCGACACGCCCTGCCCGCCGGCGGCCAGCGCCTTGCGGTAGAAGGCATTGCTGGCCTCGGCGGTGGAGAAGCCGGCGTACTGGCGAATGGTCCACGGGCGCACTGCGTACATCGTGGCCTGAGGGCCGCGCAGGAAGGGCTCGAAGCCGGGCAGCGTGTCGGTGTAGGCCAGGCCTTGCAGGTCGGCCGCGGTGTAGAGCGGCTTGACGGTGATGCCGTCTGGCGTCTGCCAGTTCAAGGCCTCCACGTTGCCATTCGGCGCGGACTTGGCAGCGGCCTGCGCCCATTGCGACAGGCTGGCAGGCTTGAACTCGGGCGAAGAACTTGACGACATGCGGGCTCCAGACGGGGCCCGCCATGAGCGCAGATGAGCGCGGGTCCACGTTTTCCATCATACGTGATTCATAATTATGGATGCAATATTCAAGCAGGCGTGAGATTTGCGTACGCAACGCCGCCGGGCCCGCCTGGGTCCGCCGTGCGCCCTGACCTCTTTCCATCGCTGACCGATTCGACCGTGACCGCTGACGACACCGCCACCCTCTTCTCCCCGCGGGCCCTGTACCAGCAGGTGGCAGAAAAACTGCGCGAGC
The DNA here is from genome assembly GCF_021043325.1 of Ideonella azotifigens. NCBI lineage: Bacteria > Pseudomonadati > Pseudomonadota > Betaproteobacteria > Burkholderiales > Sphaerotilaceae > Ideonella > Ideonella azotifigens. The sequence goes on along the minus strand of NZ_JAJNKD010000012.1, from coordinate 146,642 downwards.
AGATCTTCAACCGCGAGTTGGAGCCCGGCAGCTGGATCGACGAACAGAAGCTGGCGGTCGACTACGGCATCAGCCGCACGCCGCTGCGCGAGGCACTGAAGGTGCTGGCGGTCGAAGGCCTGGTGACGATGAAGGTGCGGCGCGGCGCCTATGTCACCGAGATGTCGGTGGCCGATGTGAACCAGGTCTATCACCTGCTGGGCCTGCTGGAGAGCGACGCTGCAGCCCAGGTGGCGCGCAAGGCCAGCGACGCGCAACTCGCCGAGTTGCAGGCCCTGCACGACCGGCTGGAAAGCCAGACCGGCCAGCGCGACGCATTCTTCCGCACCAACGAGCAGTTCCACATGGCCTTGCTGGCCGCTGCGGGCAACCGCTGGACCATCCAGATCGTCGACGACCTGCGCAAGATGATGAAGCTCAACCGCCATCATTCGCTGTTCAAGCAGGGCCGCATCGAGGAGTCGCTGGCGGAGCACCGTGAAGTGGTGGCGGCACTGCAGCGGCGTGATGCGCCAGGCGCTGCGGCGCTGATGCAGCGCCATTTCTCCAACGGCCTGGCCGCCGCAACGGGAAACTGAGCCCCGGCGGCGGCCGGTGCTTCAAGGCTGCAGCGTGAACGTGATGCCGCAGGCCTGGCTGTTGCTGCTGTTGTAGCCGCTCAGCGTCAGCTGGTCACCGGCCTGCACCGCGCTGAGGATCTCGCCGGTGTTGGCGCAGCCCCAGAACGTGCCGTTCGCGTAACCCACCTCGCCCCAGCTGTAGTCGGTCTGGTTGGGGATCTTGTCGATGCCGGCGGCCAGCAGGTCCAGCTCGAACGGATGGCCGGCAATGGCGCCACTGGTCCAGCTGCCGCTGATCACATAGCCATTCGCCGCGTTGCAGCTCATCGAAGCCTGCTGGCGCCCGCTGCTGAGGATGGACGTGGCCACGCTGCACACCTCGCCCAGCGCATTCTTGTAGGTGCCGGCGACGAAGTTGTTGCCGTTGACCTTGATGGACTTGACCGACACCACGTCGACCTTGACCGGCTTGCCGGCATCGTTGGCCGTCACGGTCATCGTCAGGTCCCAATAGGCGAGCTTGCCGGTCGAGTCGGTGATGGGCACGCGGTAGGCGTGCATCACGTTGCCGGTGGGCAGCACCAGGCCACGCTCCAGGTAGACCTGCGGTGCCGTCTGCGCCATGGCGGGCAGACAGGCCAGCCCAGCCACTGCGAGGCCCAGCCATCGGCAGGCGGACTTCAATTGGAAACCGTTCATGAATTTTTCTCCCTTTGATGGAATGCCGGACCGGCGAACACCGGCCTCGGGCGCCGCCGCAAAGCGGCGCGGGGGGATTCTGTCAGCGGGCAGGACGCTGCCGGCACACCACCAGCCAACCCCCCTAAAGCTGAACACCAGGCCTGCCCCAGCGTGGCCGAACCCCGATCCCCCGCTATGCTGCCGCGCATGTCACGCCAACCTCAACGCTCATCCCTGCTCCTCGTGCTCGCCCTGGCCCTGCCTTGCGCAAGCGCCATCGCCGATTCCGCCTGCTGGCCCGAAGCCAAGCTGATCGGCACCAGCGCGACCGGCTACGTGCGCGCCCACAAGCTCTGGGCGCAAGGCCCGGACGCTGGCGCCAAGCCCGCCGCGCAGGACGCCGTGCCCACCTGGACCCGCGATGGCCAGCCGGCCAAGCCGCTGCGCTGCGAAGAGATCAAGACCTTCAACGGCGAATGCCAGGACGAATACGCCTACGTGCCGCTGTGGGGCAACCCGACCGCCCCTCGCGTCGAGACCCGCAACGCCAGCGGCGAGCCGGTCTGGCTGCAGGTCGACACCAGCGACGGCCAGAGCGGCACCCCGGTGATGGCCATGGGCCGCCGCGGCGAGCTGGTGAACCCCGAAGACGCGCCCTTGCTCGTCGCGCACAACCCCAAGGCCGAGCCGGTCAAGTCCACGCCCGCCAGCGAAAAGGCCGTGCTGGCCTTCATGCAGCAGCAGGACAAGAAAACCCCGCGCGCCAAGCTGCAAGCCACGCTGCGCGGGCAGGAGGCGTCGGACCACTGGTCGCGCGAAGTGCAGGTCCTGGCCTTTGCCAAGTTGCCGGACGGCCTGTGGATGCAACTCGCCGAGACCTGGGCCTGGTCCGCCAAGGGCAACGGCCTGGACCCCAAGCCCAGCCCCTTCCTGCGCACCGGCTGGCTGCGCCACCGGGACGCAGACGGCAAGCTGCTGGCCGTGGTGCAAACGCCCTGGTGCGACTGACGCCCGCCCATGCTCACGCCATCAATCGAACCAGCACAAGGAACCCACGATGGGCAAGACCCGGCTTGAAGCTTTCAGCGATGGCGTGATGGCCATCATCATCACCATCATGGTCCTGGAGCTGAAGGTGCCACACGGCGAAGACCTGGCTTCGCTGCTGCCGCTGGCGCCGGTGTTCCTCAGCTACGTGCTGAGCTTCATCTACGTCGGCATTTACTGGAACAACCATCACCACATGCTGCACGCGGCCAGGCACGTGAACGGCGGCGTGCTGTGGGCCAACCTGCACCTGCTGTTCTGGCTGTCGCTGCTGCCCTTTGTCACGGGCTGGCTGGGCGAGAACCACTTCGGCCCCCTGCCCTGCGCGGTCTACGGCTTCGTGCTGCTGATGTGCGCTGTCGCCTGGTACCTGCTGCAGCTTTGCATCATGTCGGTGGACGGCAACGAGTCCATGCTCAAGCGCGCGCTGGGCAGCGACTGGAAAGGCAAGTTCTCGCCCTTCCTCTACATCGCCGGCATCGCCTCCTCGTTCTGGATGACCTGGCTGGCACTGTCGTTCTACGTGCTGTCGGCGCTGATCTGGCTGGTGCCGGACAGGCGCATCGAGCGGGTGGTCAACAGCGCCGAGACCTGACCCTGGCGGCAGGGGCCAAGCGCCCGTGACCGGCACAACCAGCAGCTGGCAAGTTGCAAGACTCGATCTGGGCCTTGAACCCCGGCTTCATCCATCCATCGCTTTCTCGCCCAGCTCCTAGCATCCTCGGTACCCGACATTGCGCTGCGCTTTTCCCGCGCGGCTGCCTGCCATGAGTGCCGATCCGACCGCCCCCGCCAGCCCGACCACCTTTGCCAAGCCGCCCAAGCTGCGGCTGGGGGACGTGCTGGTGCAGCAGAAGCTGGTGTCCGAGGCCCAGGTGCAGCAGGCGCTGGAGGAAGGCAAGCAGACGGGCAAGCGCCTCGGTCGCCTGCTGATCGAGCGTGGGCTGGTGACGGAAGAGGCGGTGGTACAGGCCCTGGCCACTCAGCTGCGCATTCCGTTTGTCAACCTGAAGACCTTCCCGCTGCGCAGCGACACGGTGAAGCTGCTGCCCGAGTCCCCCGCCCGGCGCCACCGCGCCATCGTGCTGGAAGACAAGGGCGAGTTCTGCACCGTGGCCGTGGCGGACCCATTGGACCTGTTCGCCTATGACGAACTGGTGCGGCTGCTGCGCAAGCCGATCCAGATCGCGGTGGCGGCCGAGAGCCAGCTGCCGGCAGCATTCGACAAGCACTACCGCCGCAACGACGAGATCACCGGCCTGGCCAAGGCGCTGGAAAAGGACGTGGGCGATGCGGTGGACTTCGGCACGCTGCAGGCCAGCCTAGGCCAGGAAGCCGCGCCCGTGGTGCGGCTGCTGCAATCGCTGTTCGAGGACGCCGTGAACGTCGGCGCGTCCGACGTTCACCTGGAGCCGCAGGAGCGCGAGCTGCTGATCCGCAACCGCGTGGACGGCGTGTTGCAGACCCAGGCGCAGGCCGACAAGCGCATTGCCGCAGCCCTCACGCAGCGCCTGAAGCTGATGGCCTCGCTGGACATTTCCGAGAAGCGCCTGCCGCAGGACGGCCGCTTCTCGCTGCGCCTGAAGGACCGCACGCTGGACGTGCGCCTGTCCACGCTGCCCAGCCAGCATGGCGAATCGGTGGTGATGCGGCTGCTGGGCCAGGACAGCGCGGTGCGCCGGCTCGACAGCATCGGCATGCCTTCGGCGATGCTGCGACGCTTCACCGAGATCCTCGGCCGCGTCTCCGGCATGGTGCTGGTCACCGGCCCCACGGGTTCCGGCAAGACGACCACGCTGTACGCCGCACTGGCCGAGGTGGACGCCGAGCAGAACAAGATCATCACCGTCGAAGACCCGGTGGAATACCGGCTGCCGGGCCTGACCCAGGTGCAGGTCAACGACAAGATCGAGCTGACCTTCGCGCGTGTGCTGCGCGCCTGTTTGCGGCAGGACCCGGACGTGATCCTGGTCGGCGAAATGCGTGATCCGGAGACGGCCGAGATCGGCCTGCGCGCCGCAATGACCGGCCACATGGTGCTCTCCACGCTGCACACCAAGGACGCCATCAGCACGCCGTTCCGCCTGCTGGACATGGGCGTGCCGGCCTTCATGGTCGCCACCTCGCTGCAGGCCGTGATCGCCCAGCGCCTGGTGCGCGGCGTGTGCGAACACTGCGCCGAGCCACATGCCCTCACCCCGCAGCAGCAGGCCTGGCTGGACGCGGTGGCGGGCGAACGTGCGGCCGGCATCGCGCCCAAGCGCGGCCGCGGCTGCACCCAGTGCAACAGCACCGGCTACACCGGCCGCCACGGCGTCTACGAGATGCTGGAAATGGACGCCGACCTGACCCAGGCCGCCACCCAGGGCGACCCGACCGCCTTCCTCGCCGCCGCGCGCAAGCGCATGGCCGGCCGCAGCCTGGTGGACCACGCGCTGGAACTGCTGCGCCTGGGCCGCACCTCCATCACCGAGGCCCTGCGCATGGCCTCGGACGTGGACAACTCGGGCCACTGAAACCCATGGCCACCTATGCCTGGCGCGGCCGCAACAGCCGCGGCGAACTGATCACCGGCAACAGCGAGGCCGAGAGCGACAACATCGTCGCCGACCAGCTGCTGGCCAGCGGCGTCACGCCGATTGCCGTCACCCTCACCGAGCTGGCCGCCGCCGTCAGTGGCGAATCCACCGGCTCGCCCGCGCTGCAGGCCCTGCTGGGCAACAAGGTGACCGGCGAAGACACCCTCGTGCTGTCGCGCCAGCTCTACACGCTGCAGAAGGCCGGCGTGCCGCTGCTGCGCTCGCTCAACGGCCTGCAGGCCTCGTCCGACAAGCCGGCGCTGACCCGGCTGCTGGCCGACCTGCGCGCCAGCCTGGACCAGGGCCGCGAACTCTCGGCCGCGCTGGCCCGGCATCCGGACATCTTCAGCGCCTTCTATGTGGCCATGGTGCAGGTGGGAGAGATGACCGGCAAGCTGACCGAGGTCTTCCAGCGCCTGGCCGACCACATGGCATTCGAGCTGGACACCCGCGCCCGCATCAAGCAGGCGCTGCGCTACCCGATGATGGTCGGCATCGCCATCGTCGCGGCACTGGTGGTGATCAACATCTTCGTGCTGCCCACCTTCGCCACGATGTTCGCCGGCTTCAAGACCGAGCTGCCGCTGATGACGCGCGTGCTGCTGGGCGTGTCGTCCTTCACGGTGCACTGGTGGCCGCTGCTGCTGGCCGGCAGCGTCGGCGGTGTGATGCTGCTGCGACAGTGGCTCGCCACGCCGGAGGGTCGCTACCTCTGGGACCGGAAAAAACTGCGCCTGCCCATCATCGGCCCCATCGTGCTGAAGGCCACGCTGGCCCGCTTCGCCCGCAGCTTCGCAATGGCCTCCAAGAGCGGCGTGCCCATCAGCCAGGCCATGACGGTGGTGGCCCGCACGGTGGACAACGCCTGGATCGGCTCGCGTGTCGAGCAGATGCGCGACGGCGTGGAGCGCGGCGAAAGCATCTCGCGCTGCGCAGCCACCGCGGGCGTGTTCACCCCGGTGGTGCTGCAGATGATCGCCGTGGGCGAAGAAACCGGCGAGCTGGACACGCTGCTGGTCGAGATTGCCGACATGTACGAACGCGAGACCGACCACGCGATCAAGGGCCTGTCCTCGGCGATCGAGCCCATCCTGCTGCTGGTCATCGGTGCCATGGTGCTGGTGCTGGCGCTCGGCGTTTTCATGCCGCTCTGGGGCATGGGCCAGGCCGCCATGGGACATTCATCGTGAATGTAAGTGCGCCCTCAAGCCGGGCAAAGGCCCGCCGATAACAGGCTCACGCTGCCATCAACCCTGGGCGAGGTCGGCGATCCAAACCCTTTGCGGCCCGCCCGCCGCGCGACTCGAAAGGTCTCACTCATGCACACCCGCCATCGCACCCGCAACCTGCAACCGCTGCGCCTGAACGCCGGCTTCACGCTGATCGAACTGGTGATGGTCATCGTCATCCTGTCGGTGCTGGCCTCGGTCGCGATCCCGAAGTTCATAGACCTGGGCTCTGACGCCAAGGCCGCCGCGCTGTCAGGCGTGGCCGGCTCGCTGAGCTCGGCCTCGGCTGTGAACTACGCCAGCCGCAAGGCCAAGGCGACCAACGGCAACGCCGTGGCGAACTGCACCGACGTGGCCACCTCGATGCAAGGCAACACCCTCCCGACCGGCTACACCATCACCGCTGCTGCCGTGGCAGTGGACACCACGGTCAACTGCACGCTGACCCAGACCTCCACCAGCAACACCACGACCTTCCAGGCCATCGGCATCCTCTGATTGGTTCTGGCCTGAACGAAGCCCGCTGTTGACTGCCATGCGCCCTGCATCGCGCATCCGCAGCGCCGGCTTCACGCTGATCGAACTGGTGATGGTGATGGTGATCACCGCGGCCCTGGCCGTGGTGGCGCTGCCGAAGTTCCCCGACGTGGGCAACTGGCAGGTCATGGCCTATGCCGACAATGTGGCCAGTGCGCTGCAGAGCGCGCGCCGCGTGGCGCTCGCGCAGCGGCGGCCGGTGGTGGCCACGCTGACCTCGACCGGCGTGACCGTGGCCTACGTGGCTGGCGGCAGCATTGCCAGTCTCGCGTGCCCAGCTGCGTACAGCCCTTGCATGCTGGAGTCCGGCACCCGCAGCATCACCTTCAACGCCAGCAACAGCGGCGCCTCGGTGAGCTCCACCGGCGGCACGCTGACCATGACCTTCACGCTCGGCAGCGGCACCGCCCGCGTGCTGCAGATCGAGACCGAAACAGGCCTGGTTCGCGTGCTTTCTTGAGGCACTGCCGCAGCGGCTGCCGCCCTAGCATGCTGGCACCGTGCGCTTGCCTGCCCATTCCGCCCTCCGCCATGCCGACCGCCCCGGCCGCCTGCAGCTGCAGACGGGCCAGCGCGGGCTTTCGCTCATCGAGCTGGTGATGCTGATCATGGTGCTGGGCATTGCGCTCACCGCCATCCTGCAGGTCTTCATCCAGGCCACCCGCGCCAGTGCGGACCCGCAACTGCAGCGCCAGGCGCTGGCCGTGGCCGAGTCGCTGATGGAAGAGGTGCAGCTGATGCCCTTCACCTGGTGCGACCCGGACGACGCCAACGTCGACACCGCCACCAGCACTGCCGGCTGCGCCAGCGTGGTCGAGGTCATCGGCCCGGAAGGCGGCGAGCAGCGCTCGGGCACGCCACAGTTCGACAACGTCAACGACTACAACGGCCTCACGCTCAGCGGCATCACCGACATCAGCGGCAACGCCGTGCCCGGGCTGTCCACCTACACCGCGGCAGTGAAGGTGGCCAACGCCGCGCTGGGCAGCGTGGCCAGCAGCGAGGCGCTGCAGATCACCGTCACCGTCACTGGACCGAACGGCGTGCAGGTCACGCTGGACGGCTTCCGCACCCGCCACGCTCCCAATGCCGGCCTTTGAACAGTGCCCCCAGGTCCGAGCTGCGCTCGGCCCGCCCCCCGAGGGGGTCAAGGAAGCTTGGGGCGGCCCGGCGCTTCCTTGTGGCCGCACGATCCACCGTCATGCCCAACGTGGCTTTACGCTGATCGAAGCCGTGATGGTCATCGTGCTGAGCGGCATCATCGTCGGCATCGTTGCCAAGTTCATCGCGGTGCCGGTGCTGGGCTACCTCTCGGCGAATGCGCGCGCCAACCTGGCCGACACCGCCGATGGCGCGCTGCGCCGCATCGGCCGCGAGCTGCATGCCTCGCTGCCCAACAGCGTGCGCGTCAACAGCGCCGGCACCGAAGTCGAGCTGATCCCGGTGACGGCCGCCGCGCGCTTCATGACCGAAGGCAGCGGCGCGCTGGAGTTCGGCGTCACCGACACCGACTTCGACCTGATGGGCCCGCCCATCGCGCTGGCCGCCAACCAGTGGTTCGTGGTCTACAACCTCGGTGCCGGCATCACCGGCTCGGACGCCTACGCCGCGAGCAGCAGCGCCGCCGATCAGGCCGCGTCCAACCGCCGCAGCATCAGCTCGGGTGCCGGCTCGGTCTCGCATCTGACGATTGCCTCGGCGGCCGGCCTGCCGGTGTCCGACTATGCCGCGCCATTCCGCGGGTTCGTCGTCAACGCCCCGGTCACCTTCCGCTGCGATCTTTCCGCCGGCACGCTGACCCGCTACAGCGGCTACGGCTTCAACGCCGCCCAGCCGGACCCTCCCAGCGGCGGCAGCAGCGCGCTGCTGGCCAGCGGCGTCACCGCCTGCCAGTTCAGCATGGACGCGGTGGCCGTGGCCGCCCGCGCGGCGCTGGTCAGCCTGCGCCTGCAACTCAGCACGACCACGACGAGCGGGACCGAAACCGTCTCCCTGCACCATGCCGTCCACATCGACAACCTGCCCTGAGCGCGAAGCTGCGCAGCGCGGCTTCACGATGGTCACGATGATCTTCGTGCTGGTGATCCTCGCCGCGCTGGGCACGGCGCTGGCCGCGCTGAGCCAGCGCCAGGCCCTGGGCTCGGCCATGGACCTGAACAGCGCCCGGGCCATGCAGGCCGCGCGTGCCGGGCTGGAATGGGGCGCCTGGCAGGTCATGCGCAACCCGGCAGCGCCGGCCGCCGCCCCGGCCTGCCCGGCCACCACCAGCTTCGTGCCCGGCGGCACGCTCTCGGGCTTCACGGTCACCATCGTCTGCAGCCGCACGCCCACCAGCGGCACTGTGAGCGATGGCGCCACCAACCTGGCCTTCTACCAGCTCACCGCCACCGCCTGCAACCTGCCCAGCGGCGGCGCCTGCCCGGCCACCGGCACGCCGAATGCCGTCTACGTCGAGCGCCAGCTGAGCTGGATGCTGGCCCGGCCCTGAGGACAAGGCATGCCCATGACACCAGGCGGTTTCCTCTTCCTCGCGCGTTGTGGCGGGCTGGCGCGGTGGCTGGCGATGGCCTGGCTTTGCCTGGCGCTGATGCCTGCCCAGGCCGCCACCTACACCTTCAGGAGCGACACCTACAGCTGGGAATCGGCGGCCAACACCATCACCTGGGACAAGAGCTGCACCGGCTATCCCAACGACGACGACAAGGCCACGATCAGCTTCACCGGGGGATTCACTTTCCCCTTCGCCGGCAGCAGCTACGGCAGCGTGCGCGTGCTGGCCAACGGCATGCTGCAATTCGGCCCGGATGCCGGCCTGCACCGGACCTACACCAACACCACCTTGCCGGTGGCCGCGCCCGCCGCTTACGGTTCCGGCTGCGCCGCTGCCACCCCTACAGCGGTGCTGCTGGTCTACTGGACCGACCTGGACCCCGGCCGCTCCACCAGTGGCGGCGTGACCTGGGAGCTCAAGGGCAGCGCCCCCAACCGCCGGCTGGTGGTCAGCTGGAACAACGTCTACCAGTACAACACCACCACGCCCTACACCTTCCAGGCCGTGCTCTACGAAAGCGGCGAGTTCAAGTACCAGTACGGCAATGCCAACGCCTCGGGCTCGAACGCCACCATCGGCGTGGAAGTGAACAGCAGCGACTACACGCTGTACTCCTTCAACAGCGGCTACAACGCCAACGGCTCGGCCATCCGCTGGTTCCTGCCCTCGGGTACGCCCACCAAGCTGGCCGAGTACCGCATGGACGAAAGCGCCTGGAACGGCACCGCCGGCGAAGTGGCCGACAGCACCGGCCATGGCTACAACGGCGTGCGCGTGGGCAGCGCCACTGCCACCAGCTCGATCGCGCAGGTTTGCCGCTCGCTGGACGTGCCGGCCAACACCAGCAGCACGGTGAACGCGGTGGACACCGCGCTGGACGTGGACAGCGCGGTCGGTGCCAGCGGCAGCATCGCCTTCTGGCTGCGCGAGGACACCGCATGGAACAACGGCACCGCCGCGATGCTGATGGATGCGACCGCCTCCGCCAGCTACCCGTTCTACCTGATGCGCAACGGCACCGGCAGCCTGCGCTTCGCCGTGGCCGATGACGCCGGCACCGCGCTGGTGGCCACCACCGCCACCCGCACCACCGCGGCCAACACCTGGGTGCACGTGGTCATCACCTGGCGCCTGGCCAGCGGCACCAACCAGAGCACGCTGCGCATCTATGTCAACGGCACGCTGGGCGCCACCACCAACGGCACCACCAATGGCAGCCTCTCGACCACGCTGAACTCGCTGTTCATTGGCGACAACCGAAGCACCGCGCTGCCCGCTGGCGCCACCGCGAACTCGGCTGCCGGCCTGATCGACGAGGTGCAGGTCTACAACTACGAGCTGAGTGCAGCCGAGGTGCTGCTCACGATGAACGCCACACACGGCTGCCCGCCGCCGCTGGACCACATCGAGATCACCGCGGGCAGCAGCAGCGGCTCCACCTGCGCGCCGGCCAGCATCACGCTGCGTGCCTGCTCCAACACCAGTTGCAGCGCACTGCTGACCAGCTACACCGGCACCGTCAACCTCAGCAGCAGCAGCAACCGCGGCGACTGGTCGGCCGGCAGCACCAGCCCGCCACAAGGCACGCTGGCCAACGGCACGGCCAATGACGGCACCGCCAACTACATGTTCAGCACCGCGGATACCGGCCAGGCCACTCTGCAGTTCAGCCACTCGCTGGCGCAGGACGTGAGCCTGGGCGCGGTGGACAGCACCCTGCCGGCCACCGCCAACAGCGTGGGCCCCATCGCCTTCCGCGACAACGCCTTCGTCTTCGCCGAGGACCTGGCCAACAAGGTGGCCGGCAGCGACGTGGCCGTGGCCCGCCGGCCGCACGACATGACGCTGAGCCTGTTCAAGAAGGACCCCACCACCGGCAGCTGCGGCGTGGCCACCGACTTCAGCGGCAGCCGCAACCTCAAGCTCTGGCGCACCGACAGCGGCACCACCGGCAGCTGGACGGCGCCCAGCATCGTTTCGCCAGCCCTCAGCATCCCTGCCACCCAACCGGCGGCCAGCAACCTCGCACTGAACTTCACCAGCGGCGTGGCCAGCTTCAACCTGGGCAGCACCGACATCGGCCGCTACAGCCTCAACGTGCGCGACGACTCGCTGAGCCATGCCGCCACTGCCATCACCGGCGCCAGCAACATCCTCACCGTGCGGCCCTTCGTGATCCTGGTCTCGGGCCTGGACTACGGCAGCCTGCACAACCCCAATGGCGCCGCGCCAACCGATGCCGTCTTCGCCCCCGCAGGCGCCGCGTTCGCCGCCACCGTGGCCGCCTACGCCTGGGACGGCAGCATGACAGCCAACGGCACCGATGCCGGCAACACCGGCTCGCCCGCCAGCTCGGCCACCCAGGCCCAGCTCACCGCCGGCGGCCGCACCGCCAGCTTTGCCAGCCCGGTCACGCTCAGCCCGGCCGCTGCCAGCCAGACCCCCGCTGGCGGCACGCTGGGCAGCCTCGGCAACGGGGCGCTCGCCGCCGGCAACTTCAGCAGCGGCAGCGCCACCGCCAGCAACCTGCGCTACAGCGAGGTGGGCAGCTTCCTGCTCAACACCGTTGGCGTGGTCACCGGCTTCCTGGGCAGTGCGCTGAACCTCGATGCGGTGGTGGTCAACAACGCGGGCACGCAGAACGCCCGCATCGGCCGCTTCGTGCCCGCCGGCTTTGCCCTCAGCGGCGGCAGCTTGGGCTACCGGCCTGCCGCCGCCTGCAGCCCGGCCGCCGGCTTCAACTACCTGGACGAACCCTTCCGCCTGGGCTTCACCCTCACCGCGCAGAACGCCCAAGGCGCCACCACCGCCAACTACACCGGCAGCTTCGCCAGGCTGGACCCCGGCAGTGCCGGCAGCTGGAACCTGGCCGGCGTGGCCAGCGCCAGCGGTGGCGGCAACAGCGCCGCCTTCGCCACCACCGGCTCGCCAGCGCGCCTGAGCGTCTCGGCCGGCAGCGGCAGCTGGAGCAACGGCGTGGCCAGCAACGTGCAGCTGAGCGCCCAGGTCAGCCGCACCACACCGGCCGATGGCCCGTTCAGCGCCAGCTTCGGCATCGCCCCGGTCGACAGCGACGGCGTGAAGATGCTCGCCTACGACCTGGACACCAACCTGCCCGCTGACGGAACCAGCGACCACACGCAGCTGGCCAGCATCGTGCTGCGTCACGGCCGATTGAGGCTCCTCAATGCCATTGGCGCGGCAGACCGCGCACTCAGCATGCCGCTGCAGGCCCAGTACTGGAACGGCAGCGCCTGGGCACCGAACACGCTGGACAGCTGCACCAAAGTGCCGGCCACCGCGGTCAACTTCGGCAACTACCGCAAGACCCTCACCGCCGCCGACACCAACCTTGTCGCGACCAGCATCACGCTGTCTGCAGGCCAGGCCAGCCTGGTGCTCAACGCGCCCACGGCCACCCACCGCGGCAGCGTCGACGTGGCCTTGAGCCTGGGCAGCACAGCAGCAGACGTCTCCTGCCTGCAACCCTGGACGCCCGGCACCGGCGACGCCGCCAGCACAGGCGCGAGCCTCGCCTACCTGCGCGGTGCCTGGTGCGGCGCGGGCACCGACAAGGACCCCACCGCACGCGCCAGCTTCGGGCTGTATCGCGGCGCGGACCCGCTGATCTTCTCGCGGGAGAACTACTGAGCTGGCGCCGGTTTCGAAAGCCTCAGATGCCCGTCCGGCACCAGCATCAGCGCCGCCGAGGCGTACAGCGGGTGAAACTCCGGGACCATTTCGCCCTTGATGACCACCGGGTCGGTGGCGACCAGGGTCTTCGCTTCTTCGACGGTGGGCACGGCAAAGATGAACATGCCGCGCCAACCGTCGTCGCCGTCGAAGGGGCCGGCGATGGCGAGTTTGCCGGCGTCGGCCAGGCGCTTCATGTTGGCGAAGTGGCCTTTGAACATCTCGTCGCGTTCCGGGCCAGTTGGCACGCGGTTCGGGCCGGTCTTCAGGATCACGAGGACGTACTGGCGCATGCCATTGTCGTTGCCGCCGAGCTTGGCGGCGAGCACCGGGTCGTAGGCTGGCGGTGCAACGGCCGCGGCTGACTGTGCGTGCGCCGAGGCGCCAAGAGTCAGCGCGATGCTGCTGGCCGCCAACCGCAGGAACTTGAGCTTGGACATGGGTTTCCCCCGTGATCGGCAAGGGCTTGATGCTAGCCCCCAAGGCCCGGATCTGCCCGCGTTCGCGCCCCTTTTCAGGGCTTCGCTTTCGCGGCCGGTCCGCAAAATCCCGGGAAAGCAGTACCTCTCGTGCGGCGCCCTGGGCGCGCACTTCCTTCATGCAGTCAACCCGGTCCTCGTGATGCCTGCCTTCCGCGCCCTTTCGGTTTTTCGCCCCGCCCGCTTGCCTTCGACGGCCCGGCCGCGCGCGTCCGCGCGCTGGCTGGAATACGCGCTGCAAGCGGCCATCGTCGGCTGGCTGTGCCTGTGGATGATGCCAACGCCTGTGATGGCCGGGGAAGGCCCGGATGGCGGCGCCACGCAACCCCTTTCCACGGACGAGAGCACCTGAGATGAAGCTGCGCTGGCCCTGGCAACGCAACGCCCGCGGGAATCGGCAAGACCGGCTGGTGTTCTGCAGCACGCCTGAAGGCCTGGCCTGGCTGCGCGCAGAGCCGGCAGGCGGCCGGCTGCGCCTGGCTTCGCATGGCGAGCTGGCCCGCGACGGCCAGACCGACGCCGAATGGACCCGCGCGGTGCGCCAGCTGGGCTTGCCGAATGGCTCGCCGGCGACCGCCGTGCTGCCGCTGCAAGCCTACCAGCTGCTGCAGATCGAAGCCCCGGTGGTGCCGGCCGACGAACTGCGCGCAGCCGCCCGCTGGCGCGCCAAGGACATGGTCAACGGCCACATCGACGACGTGACGCTGGACGTCATGCGCCTGGGCCAGCCCGGCAGCCAGGTGCAGGGCCATGAGCAGATGTTCGTGGTGGCCGCGCCGAACAAGGAAGTGGCCGCCGCGGCTGCGCTGGCCACCGGCGCCGGCTGGCGCCTGGCCGTGGTGGACGTGGCCGACAACGCGCAGCGCAACCTGCAGCATGCCGCCGCCACCCAGATGGACTTGGCCGACCGCGCCACCGCCTGCCTGGCGGTGCACGACCACAAGACCTGCCTGCTGACGATCTGCGCCGGGGGCGAGCTGTATTACAGCCGCCGCCTGGAATGGGACCCGGCCCTGCTGGCCCGGGCGGAGCGCGCCGCGGCGCCCGCAGCCACCGCTGCACCGGCCTTGCCAGCGACACCCGACAGCACGGCCCATCACTACATGCTGGGCGATGCGCAAATGGTGGCCGCCGGCAGCGACATCGCAGCCGACCTCCCCCATGACGCCCCGCGCAGCTTCTCGTTCGACGACCCTTTGCTCAGCGCCGACGACGGCCTCGCCGCGTTCGCGCCGGCCGCCACCGCGGCCTACACGCCAGCCAGCGCCGCCATCGAATTCGCGGCCGACGACACGCCGCGCATGGTGATCGAGCTGCAGCGCTCGTTCGACGTGTGGGAACGCTCGTGGCCGCAGTTGCCGCTTTCGCTGCTGATGCTGCAGCCGCCCGGCGAAGCCACCCACGCGGCCAGCGTGGTCGCCGCCAGCTTCCTGCAGGAACAGCTGGGCCTGCGCGTGCTGCCGCTGGACCTGTCTGCCGGCCTGGACCTGGGCGAACGCCCGGCCGGCACGCTGCCGCCCTTGAGCTTGCTGGGCGCGCTGCTGCGCGACCGCCCGGAGGCCTGAGCCATGGTCCAGCAGATCAACCTCTACACCCCCATCCTGCTCAAGCCCAGGCTGCACTTCTCGGCCAGGGCCATGGCCCAGGCGCTGGGCGTGCTGGCCGTTTCACTGGCCGGCTTCTGCGGCTGGGTCGCCTGGCAGACCCAGGCCCGCGAGCACAGCTACGAAGAAAACCGCCGGTGGCTGAGCGCGGAACAACAGCAGCTGGACCAGGCCCTGAGCACGGCCCATGGCCGCAACGACCCGGCGCAGCTGGAGCGTGAACTGGCCCGCGTGCAGGCCGACACGCTGCTGCTGCGCCAACAGCTGGCCGCCACCGAAGGCACCTACCTGCGCCCCGGCCAGAGCCACTCTGCCGTGCTGGCCCTGATGGCCCGCACGGTGCCCGGCCCGGCCTGGATCACCCGGCTGCAGGTGGCCCCCAGCCAGCTGGAGATCAACGGCCTGACGCTGGACCCGAACGCGCTGCAGGGCTGGATTCGCCGCCTCTCGGCCGAGCCGCTGCTGGCCGGCCAGCCGCTGGCCCAGGTGCGGGTGGAGAAGCTGGCGAATGCGCCGACCGGCGCCACCGGCCTGCAGGCCGGCAACAGCCTGGACGCCGCCACCAACGCACTCGCGCCCCTGGGCGGCAGTGCCGACAGCCCACTGCGCAGCGAGCCGCTGCCCAGCGGCGGCCCGGGCTGGGCTTTCCGCCTGAACGCCTCGCACAACCCGGTGCAAGCCGGAACACCTGCCACCGGAGCCCAGCCATGAAGACGCCCAAGCGCCTGCAAAAGCTGGCCTCGCGCATCGACGCGATGAGCCTGCGCGAGCGGGCCTTCCTGTTCGGCTCGCTGGCAGTGGTGATGATGGCGATTGCCGACCAGGCCGTGATTGCGCCCAGCCTGCAGCAGCAGGCCGGCTGGCGCAGCCAGCTGCAGCGCACCCAGGCCGAGCTGGCCGTGCAGCGCGAGGAACTGGCCCGCCTGAGCCTGCCGCACCTGCCCGGCCAGTTGTCAGGCGCCACCGATGACGCCGGGCGCAAGCTGGCCCAGTTGCAGCGCGCACTGGCGGAAGCCCGCGCCGCGCAGGCCGGCCTCAGCGCCCAGTTGCAGCCGCCTGAAGGCGCCCACACCCGCGTGGCCCTGCCCGAGTTGCTGGCCGAAGTGCTGCAGCACCACCGCGGCGTGACGCTGGTGCGGCTGAACACCCGGCCGAGCAGCGATGGCGCCACCGCCAAACCCGGCGGCCGCAGCCTGGACGCCACCGCGCTGGTGATGGCCATGTCGCCCAGCGCCTCCGCCGCGCTGGCACCCACCGCCGCTGCGCCGCTGGCGCCTGCCGCCGCCCCTTCCGCGCCCGCAGGCCTGCCGGCCTGGCAGGGCGCCCAGCTGAGCGTGTCAGGCAGCTTTGCCGACCTGCGCGCTTTCCTGATCGAACTTGAACACGAACTGCCCGGCCTGCGCTGGGGCACCCTGATCCTGGACGCCGACACCAGCCCGCCGGTCATGTCCATCCAACTGTGGCTGGCCGGGAGCAACGCATGAGCCACACCAACGAACTGCAACGCCTGCGCCATGTGCATCCGCAACAGGGCCGCCGCGTGGTGCCCAAGCTGTCCAGCCGCTGGGCCTGGGGCTGGGCGATTGCGCTGTCGACGCTGGTGCTGCTGAATGCGCTGGCCAGCCAGCCGCTGCACGCCGAAGAGCTCACCGCCGAACGCGACCCGACCGCTGCGCCCGCCGCCGCCCGCGCACCGGCCGCCCCCGCTTCGGCCAGCACAGATGCCGGCCCCGCCAGCAGCGGCGACCTGCTCAGCGCCGCACTCGCCCAGCGCCTGGTGATCAACGACAAGCCCTTCCTGGTGGACCGCGGCTGGCTACGCGGCGTGGGCGACTACGTCGGCGAGGCCCGCATCGAGAAGATCGAGCCGACGGCGGTGTGGCTGCGCGAAGCCGGCGTGCTGCGCAAGCTGCCGCTGTACCCGCAGGTCCAGGTGCTGCCGGCTTCGCCGGTGAAGACCGCCTCGATCAATGGCCTCAAGGCTGGCCGCAAATCCGCCACCGGCGCGCAAAGCGCACCGGCCGCCGACCCCATGCAAACCCCGCCGGGCACCGCCCTGGAGGAGACCCGATGAAATCGCCCGCCCTGCCCTCGCCCCTGCACCCGGCCAAGGCCAGCCCGCCGCGGCTTGCCGCGCTGCCGCGCCTGCTGGGCCTGGCTGGCTTGATGGCCGAACTGCTGGCCTTTGGCGGCTGCGCCAGCGTGGCCACCGACGGGCCCACCGCCTTGCCACGCACCACCCCGCTCCAGGCGGTGCTGCAGAACCCGGCCAACGAAGCCGCCACCACGCCGCGCCCTGCCGCACCGGTGGCCGCGGCACCGGCGCCCGCCACGCCGGTGGCAGCGCCGCCCGTGGCCGCCGCCCCGAGCGAGCCGCGCTTCGACCTGATCGTCAACAACGCCCCGGCGCGCGACGTCTTCCTGGCCCTGGCCGCGGATGGGCGCTACAACATGCTGACGCACCCGGAGCTGGCCGGCAGCATCTCGGTGACGCTGCGCCGCGTGACCATGCGCGAGGCGCTGGAAGCGCTGCGCGATGTGTACGGCTATGACATCAAGGTCGATGGCCGGCGCATCACCGTCTACCCGCCGACCATGCAGTCGAGGGTGTTCGTCGTCAACTACCTGCCGACCCAGCGCAATGGCCGCAGCGAAGTGCGCGTCAGCTCGGGCAGCTCGACCGCGCAGAACAGCGGCAACAACAACAACAGCGGCGGCAACAGCGGCAATGCCAACGGCAACAACGGTTCGAACGGCAACGGCAGCAACAGCAGCACGCAGATGGAAAGCACGCAGCTGACGACCCAGTCGCACAGCGACCTGTGGGGCGAGCTGGGCGATGCCATCAAGACCATGATCGGCACGGCCGGCGGCCGCAGCGTGATCCTCAGCCCGCAGGCCGGCATGGTCGCGGTGCGGGCCATGCCCGACGAACTTCGCCAGGTCGAAACCATGCTGAGCGCCGCGCGCATGGCCATCGAACGCCAGGTCATGCTGGACGTGAAGATCGTCACCGTGGAGCTGCGCGAGGGCTACCAGAGCGGCATCGACTGGTCGGTGCTGCGCGGCCGCGGTGCGGCAGGCAACACCAGCGGCTACGGCGGCAACCCGCTGCTCGTCAACAACAACGGCCTGCCCACGCTGACCCAGGCCGCCGACCTGGCGACCGACGCGATGGCGCTGCCCGGCGCGGGTGGCGGGCTGTTCGGCCTGTCACTGGCAACCAACGGCTTTGCCGCGGTGCTGGGCTTCCTCGAAACCCATGGCGAGGTGCAGACCCTGTCCAGCCCGCGCCTGGCCACGCTGAACAACCAGAAGGCGGTGCTGAAGGTCGGCACGGACGATTTCTTCGTCACCGGCGTGTCCGGCGGCACGGTCACCACGTCCACCGGCACCAGCGCCGGCCAGACCACGCTGCCCACGCTGACGCTGACGCCCTTCTTCTCCGGCATTGCGCTGGACGTGACGCCGCAGATCGACGCCGGCAACATGATCACGCTGCACGTGCACCCCTCCGTCAGCAGCGTGGCCGAACGCTCCAAGCAGATCGACCTGGGCTCGCTGGGCGCCTACAAGCTGCCGCTGGCCTCCAGCAGCACCAACGAGACCGACACCGTGGTGCGCATTCCGGACGGCCAGATCGTCGCCATCGGCGGCCTGATGCAGATGGAGACCACGCGCCAGACCTCCGGCCTGCCGGGCAGCGCCGAAAATGCGCTGACCGCCACCGTGCTGGGCAACCGCAACAACGCTGGCAAGAAGAAGGAACTGGTGGTGCTGATCAAGCCCAGCATCATCCGCTCGGCCGACGACTGGGCCGAACACACGCAGGCCGCCTGGGCCGCGCTGGACAACCGCGAAGCGCCCAGCCGCGTGATCCGCCTGGACGGCCCGCCGGTGCCCGCCACCCCGGCGAGCAAGGTCGGCGCGGCCACCCCGGCCAGCGCAGCGCCCGCCTCCGTGCCCGCAAAAGCAGCCGTCACCCCCGGCGCGCTGGCCCTGAGCCTGGACGCCGACGCCCCGGCCGACGCAACGCCAGCAGAACCCGCCAGGACCGGCACCGGCAAGACCGCCACACGCCACCGCGCCACGGCCAAGCCAACGGTCAAGGACAGCGCGGCGCAGGTCGCCCGCGCCGGCTGAACCGACAAGCCCGCCAGCTAGCTTGCCGCCGCAGGCACAACGGCCAACAGGCCGTCGGCTGCCATCAGCTCGCTGAGCGAGGCTTCCTCCAGCGCGTACACGCCTCGCGCGGCCCGCCACACGAGCGACTTCTCCTGCAGCGCCAGCAAGGCCTGCTGCACACCGGGAACGTCTGCCTTGGCGTCTGCGGGCTGTCCTGTCGCTTGCAGCACGGCCTGGTAGGCGCCAATCGTGTTGGCCTCGAACGGCGCGTAGTCGGTGCCGCGCGCAGCCAGCACCCGCAGCACGGCCGATTGCAGCGGCGTCAGGCTGTGCACCACGCGCAGCAGTTCATGGCTGCTGGCCTCGATCTGCGCCTCCACGGCCTGGGTGAACTGTGCGGACACGTCTGCGGGCTGGAGATCAAAAGCAAAACGCAGCGTGTCTGCGGCTGCGCCCAGCAATTCCGGGCGGAAGGATGCCCGGCTGAACAATTCCAGCACTTTGGCAGCGTCGAGCTCGGCGGGCAGATCGGTACGTTCGCAGAACCACTGCACGTAGTCGGCACCGAGTGCCGGAAAGTTCACCAGTGGCGCGCCAAAGAAGGCCTGGTCACGGCTGTTGCGCAGCATGGCCAGCTTGTCTCGATTGGAACCAGTGGCCACGATGCGAAGACCGTGATGCCGGCTGCTGTTGAGTTCGTCGCGGGCCGCCTTGAGCGCGAACAGGGCATCGTTGCCTTTGTCGCTGGTGATGGCGTGCTGCGCCTCATCGATGATCAGCACGATGGTGCGCTTGCTCTCGTCGGACAGGGCCGCAAACGCGGCCGAGAGCGAAACGCCGTCACCCAGGCCGACGCGATCCAGCGAAAAGGAGACCCCGCCCACCGCCACCTTGTCCATGCCAGCGGCCTTGGCCAGTCGCTTGACGACACCGTCATGCTTGGCCAGCTCGGCCCTGACGGCATGCACGATCACATCGCCCGGGTCGGCCTTGCGGTCTTCCCACAGATCCGCATAGACGACCAGTGCACCCTTGGCTTCCAATTGAGGGCGCAGGTCCTCACGAAGGAAGGTGGACTTGCCCGTGCGGCGAGGCGCGGCCAGGAAGAGGCCTGAACTCGATGCCGACGTGGGTGACAAGAACATGACTTTGCCTGCCATGTCCGCGGCCAGTGCCGTACGGTGAAAGATTTCCATTTCGGGCCTCAGCTTTAGAGTCGATTATAGAGCTCTATAGAAAACTATAGGGCTCTACAGCACGTCACACTCCGCGCTGATCCAGGCCTCGAAGGCCTGCAGTGCCGCACTGCGCTTGCGCGAACCCAGCCGCGTGAGCCAGTAGCGGCCGCTGTCGATCTGCACGTCGAACAGGCGAACCAGGCGGCCGTTGCGCAGGTCGCGGATGAACAGGTCCACCGGCAGCAGCGCCACGCCAGCGCCCAGCGCCGCCGCTTCGGCGAGCGCCAGTGAAGCGTCGAACACCATGCCGCGCACGACCGGTGGCTCGACGCCTGCGGCACGGAACCAGGTTTGCCATTCATCGGCCCGGTAGGAACGCAGCAGGGTCTCGCGGCCCAGGTCGCGTGGCGTGCGGATGCGCGTGGCCAGGGCCGGTGCGCACACCGGCGCCAGCGGCGCGCGCATCAGCGGCAGCGCCTCGGTGCCATGCCAGTGGCCGTCGCCGAAGCGCACCGCGGCGTCCAGGCCCTCGGCGGCCAGGTCCACGCGGTTGTTGTGGGTGGACAGGCGCAGGTCGATGTACGGATGCGCCTGCTGGAAGCCCTGCAGCCGCGGCAGCAGCCAGCCAATGGCAAAGGTGGCCACCACGCCCAGCGCCAGCACCTCGCGCGGGCGAGCTTCGCGCAAGGTGGCCAGCGTGCCGCCAATGCGTTCGAAGGATTCGGCCAGCACCGGCAGCAAGGCCTGGCCTTCTTCGGTCAGTGCCAGCCCGCGCGGCAAGCGGCGAAACAGCGCCATGCCGAAGCGCGACTCCAGGTTCTTCACATGCTGGCTCACTGCGGTGGGCGTGAGGTTCAGCTCGCCGGCTGCGCGGGTGAAGCTCAGGTGGCGGGCAGACACCTCGAAGGCGCGCAAGGCGTTCAGCGGCAGGTCCATGAGAGAGTCCCAAGTTTTCCTTGGGTCAGAGCTGCAATATTCGCGATTGTGAGGTGGTGGCCCGGCCCCTATCGTCGCGTCCCATGCACTTCAACCCATTGAGCTCATTGCCCATGAAACGCCGCCACTGTCTGCAAGCCCTGGCCCTCGCCGCCTCCCCTCTGCTCGCCTCCGCGAAAACTTCAGCTTCCGCCACAACAGGTTCTCTCGACGACTGGGTCAGCTCGCGCTTCCAGGCCATCGAAAAAGCCAGCGGTGGCCACCTGGGCGTTTTCATCCAGGACACCGCCACCGACCGCAGATGGGGCCACCGGGCCGACGAACGCTTCCTGATGTGCAGCACCTTCAAGCTGCAGGCCACCGCCCGCGTGCTGGACCGCGTGGCCCGCGGCGAGGAGCGGCTGGACCGGGTGATCGCGTTTGGCAAGGCGGACCTCGCCGGCTACTCGCCCGTCACCGAGAAGGCCGTCGGCCGCGGCAGCATGACACTGGGCGAGCTGTGCCAGGCCACGATGACCCACAGCGACAACACCGCCGCCAATTTGATCCTGGCGAGCTACGGCGGCCCGGCCTCGCTGACGGCCTGGATGCGCAGCCTGGGCGACGACGTCACCCGCTCCGACCGCACCGAGCCCGCGCTGAACGAGTTCGACGCCACCGGCCAGTTCGACACCACCACGCCGCGCGCCGCCGCCGGCTCGCTGCGGGCGGTGACCCTGGGCAACGCATTGCCACCGCAGCAGCGAGAACTGCTGGTGGGATGGATGCGCGCCAACACCACTGGCGGCCACCGCCTGAAGGCCGGCCTGCCGGCAGGCTGGACGCTGGGCGACAAGACCGGCACCAGCGACGACTGCACCAACGACATCGCCGTCGTGTGGCCGACCGGCGGCCGTGCGCCCGTGGTGGTCACGAGCTACATCGGCCGCAGCCGCACCGAAAACAAGCTGCGCGAGCAATGCCTGGCGCAGGTGGCCGGCATGCTGCCCAAGCTGCTGGGCTGAAGCTTCAGGACCAGCGCAGCGCCAGCGCGCCCCGCCGCCGCACGAGCTGTTCGACGCGCACGGTCCACAAACGCTCGGCGCCCGGGAAAGCGGCGAGCTGGGGGCCGTCCAGAACCAGTGTGGTGTGGCCGCTGAGTTGCAGCAGTTCACCGGTCTCGAAGTCGATGAACAGCAGGCCGGCGCGCGGGTTCAGCAGCAGGTTGCCCAGGGTGTTGAAGAACAGGTTGCCGGCGAAATCCGGGATGGTCAGCAGGTTGCCCTCGACCTTGACAAAACCGGGCTTGCCGCCCCGGTGAGAGACGTCGACCGAAGGCCTGGGTCGCTGCTGGTCGCCAGGGAAATGGCTGGCGACGAAAAAGGTGTCTGCCGCGGCAATGCGGGCACGGGCCTCGTCGTCCAGCGCCTGCAGGTGCTGGGTGGCAGCGCCCGATGCTGAACCCGGCGCACGCGCAAAACGAAAGCCGCGCTGCTGGATGTACCGCGGGCAGTTGCCAAAAGACTCCCCGACCGCCAGCGAGAAGCCGCCCGCATGCAGTGCGGCCACGCGGCCGTTGACCCGGTTGCGGCGCCGGGTGTGCAGCTCGATGCCCAGCAGGCCCAGCGGCGCGCCGTCTTCCAGCGCCCCGCGTACCGGGTCACCCTCGGCCGGCAGCGCACCCAGGACCAGGCGCTGGGGCTGCGGCGAACGCAGGAAGCCGGGCTCGCCTTCGATCACGCCGGCCCAGGGACTGCCTTGCGCGTCCACCGCGCCCACCACGATGAACGGCAGCTGGGCGTAGAACTGCCGGTGCTGGTCCGGCATGAAGTCGCGGATCACGCGGGGGCCAACTTCGGCCATGCGTTCGGCCACGCCGACATGGGCTTGCAACGCCTGTTCGCCGCGGTGCCAGGGCGAGGTGGTGAGGGCGGTGTCCATGACGGTCCTCAGGCGGCGCGCAGGCCAGCGGCGGTGGCCGGCATCGGCACAAAGCCTGGCAAGGCTTCGATGCGGGCCAGCCAGGCGCGCACGTTCGGGTAGTCGGCCAGCGAGACATTGCCTTCTGGCGCGTGGGCGATGTAGCTGTAGTTGGCGATGTCGGCAATGCTGGGCCTGGCGCCGATCAGGAAGGGTCTGCCAGCCAGCTCGGCGTCCATGACCTTCAGCAAGCCGTGCGCGCGGGCAATGACTTCTTCCGGCCGGAAGCCGGCACCGAAGACTGTCACCAGCCGGGCCGCCGCCGGGCCGAAGGCCAGCAGACCGGCGGCCACCGACAGCCAGCGCTGCACCGCGGCTTCGCCCGCGGCGTCCGTCGGCAGCCAGTCGGCGTTGCCGTAGCGGCGCGCGAGGTAGACCAGGATGGCGTTCGAATCGGCCAGCACCAAGCCGTTGTCGTCGATCACCGGCACCTGGCCGAACGGGTTCAGCGCCAGGAACTCGGGCCGCTTGTGCTGGCCACCGCGCAGGTCCATCTCGATCAGCCCGACCGGCTGGTTCAGCAGCGACAGCGCCAGTTGCACCCGGTGGGCGTGGCCGGAGAGGGAGAAGGTGTAGAGCTTGATGGCGGACATGTTCGGGCTTTCGTGAAGGGATGACCGAACTGTCACTGATCTGGTCGCCGAACAGAATCCACGTGAATTCCAAGACTCTGTTTCGCTGACTGGAATAATCAGCCGGGTTGCAGCAAGGGATGCGCGCGCAGCCTGTCCATTGCCAAGTCCAGGAAGGCCCGTGCCTTCTGCGAAGCGTGCCGGCCTTCGCGGTGCACCAGGTGGATGGGCAGCGGCGGGCCTTCGAAAGCGCTCAGCACAATCTTCAGCCGGCCTTCGGCCACCGCCGCGGCCGCCTGGTAGGACATCAGCCGCGTGAGGCCGAAGCCACCCACGGCCGCGGCCAACGCCGATTCGTTGGTGGTGGTCGTCATGCGCGGCTGGACCTTGACCAGGCGCGACTCGCCGTTGTCGTGCAGCCGCCATTCGGAAGTGGACGCCGCGGTGGAGGCGACGATGCAATGCCGGGCCAGTTCGTCGGGCGTGGCGGGTGTGCCGTGCTGTTCCAGGTAGCCCGGCGCGGCGCAGATCACCCGCCGCACCTGGCCGACCTGTATCGCCTGCAGCGAAGAGTCGGCCAAGTTGCCGATGCGCACCGCCAGGTCAATGCCTTCGTCGACGATGTTGACGACGCGGTCCAGGAACCAGCACTCGGCATTGACCTCGGGGTAACGCTGGAGGTATTCGGTCACGATGGGCGTGACGTAGAGCGCGCCGAACATCACCGGTGCTGTGAGCATGAGCTTGCCGCGAGGCGTGGCGTGCATCCCGCTGACCGATTCATCGGCCTCGGCCAAGTCGGCCAGGATGCGCCGGCAGTCTTCCGCATAACGCGCGCCGGCATCGGTCACGCGCACGACCCGCGTGGTGCGGGTCAGGAGGCGAACACCGAGCAGGGTTTCCAGCTCGGTGACGGCGCGCGTGACCGCCGGCGGCGACAGCGCGAGCTTGCGCGCGGCGCCGGCCAGGCTGTGGGTGTCGACCACCGCGACGAACACGCTCATCAGGTGAACACGGTCCAATCATTCCTCCGAATGAAATGCTGCCTTTGAACCGATGAGGATTCTGCGCGAGGCAGGCCGCGCCGGCCCCGGCGCGGGAATAACAAAATCGGAGATTGATCATGAATCCATCAGGACCGTGAAGAAGCGTGTTCATAGACTCGTCACGGTCTCGAAGCTGTTCCTCCCTTGATCGGCGCGGCAACGAGCGTCCTCCTCTGTTGTTGTTTCCTTCTTGGAGCGAACCTTGCTCAAGCCCACCCTCATTCAACAGGCCGTGGCGGCCTTGTTGATCGCCGCTGCACTGCCGGTCATTGGCGCTTCTCAGCCCCTCCGGCGGGCCTACATCGTGCAGTTGACCGATGCGCCCGTTGCCAGTTTCAGCGCCAAGCAGCAAAGCCTGGCTGCGCCGAACAGCCGAGCAGCGACGCGACTGGACCTGCGCAGCAATGCCGTGGCCCAGTACCGCAGCCAACTGGCGAGTCGGCGACAGGAGGTGCTGGCCACCATCGGTCAGGCCCGTGCGTTGCGGGTTTACGAGTTCGCCCTGAATGGCATGGCACTGATGCTCACCGACGCAGAGGCCAAGCAGTTGACCAAGCAGCCCGGCGTGCGTGCCGTCAGCCCGGACCGTGCCCGCACGCTCAGCACCAACCGCACACCCGGCTTTCTGCAGCTGAGCACGTCCAAGGGCTTGTGGACGCAGCGAGACGCCGCCGGCCGTCCGGTGACTGGAGAAGACGTCATCATCGGCATGGTGGACTCCGGCATCTGGCCCGAAGACCTCTCGTTCACTGACCGAGTCGACGCAAACGGCCTGCCCGCCAGCGCGGGCACCCAGGTCTACGCAGCCCCGCCGGCGAAATGGCATGGCAGCTGCGACACAGGACCAGGATTCACGGCCAGCAATTGCAACCAGAAGCTGATCGGCGCCCGCATCTTCAAGGCAGGTTTCGATGCCGTCGGCGATCCATTGGTGCCCGACGAGTACGTTTCGGCGCGCGGCCTGAGCGGACACGGCAGCCACACGGCGTCCATCGCCGCTGGCAATTCAAAGGTCGAAACGCTGCAGGGCGATGCGGTGATCGGTGAGATCTCCGGCTTGGCGCCGCGCGCAAGGATCGCGGTCTACAAGGTTTGCTGGACCGGACAGGCCAACGGGAATGTCTGCTACGACAGCGACTCCGTGGCCGCGATCGATCAAGCCGTTCAAGACGGCGTGGACGTCATCAATTTCTCGATCAGCGGCTCCCAGACTTCGGTCGAGGACCCGGTCGAACAAGCTTTCCTGAACGCAGCCACTGCGGGCGTGTTCGTGGCCACCGCCGCAGGCAACAGCGGCGGCAACACGGTGAATCACCCCAGCCCCTGGGTCACAACCGCTGGTGCCTCGACCACCGACAAGAACTTCGAGGCGCGCCTGACGCTGGGCCAGGACGGCAAGGTCATCAGCGGACCCTCGATGGCCACCGCCACTGTCCAGGGCCAGCTGATCCGTGGCGCGGACGCAGCAGCCACGGCGCCGTTTGACGACACCAACATCCTCGCCCGGCTCTGCGCGGCCAACTCGCTCGATCCTGCCAAGGTGGCGGGCAAAGTCGTGGTCTGCGACCGGGGCAGCAACGGGCGTGTGGACAAGAGCGCGGAGGTGCTGCGCGCCGGAGGCGTCGGCATGGTGTTGCTCAACGTGGGCGACTACGCGGACAGCCTGTATGCCGACGTCCATGCGGTACCCACGGTGCATCTGCCGGTGGCTTCGCGCAAGGCCGTGCTCAAGGCCACGGCAAGTGGTTCCTCGGCTTCCATCGGCATGGCCACCAATCACAAGGTGACCGCACCCGTCGTGGCCAGCTTTTCCGGCCGCGGCCCGAATCTGGCGGACATCGAGATCCTCAAGCCTGACTTGTCAGCCCCAGGGGTGAACATCCTGGGGGCCGACTCCTACTCGGCAACGCAGGCCGAGCACGACGCCATCGTCAACGGCAGCCTGACCCCGCCTGCCTACTACGCCACCCATGACGGCACGTCCATGGCCAGCCCGCACGTGGCTGGCACGGCGGCGCTGCTCAGGCAGCTGCACCCGGGTTGGTCACCTGCCGCCATTCGCTCAGCGCTGATGACCACCACCAGCGCCGTGCTGCAGGCCGGTGGCAGCGCCGATGCAGACCGCATGGGCTACGGCAGCGGCGAAATCCGGCCGAAGGCTGCCGCCGCCGTCGAACTGGTGTACGACGCCAGCCGCAGCGACTACGACGCCTACCTGTGCGGCAAAGGCCTGGCGGACGCCGACACCTGCGCGAATGCAGGCTCGGTGAGCAGCCAGAACCTGAATCTGCCCTCCCTGACGGCAGTGGTGCCTGGTCAAACCAAGATCGAGCGCCGGCTGACCAACGTCTCGGAACATGCCGTCACCTACAGCGCGAAGGCGCAGCTCGTGGGCTTCGATGTCAAGGTCAAGCCAGCGCAGCTCACGCTGGCTCCGGGCGAGAGCGCGCCATTCACCGTGGTGCTGTCGCGCACCGATGCGCCTGAAGCGTCATGGCAGTTCGGCTCGCTGACTTGGAAATCAAGCCAGGGCGGCCAGCCCATCACAAGTCCGCTTTCGGCGCTGCAGCAGTCGTTCAAGATCGCAACCAATCTGAGCTCTCAGAGCGCCAGCTTCAAGACGGCACTGCCCTTCACCGCCGGCTACAGCGGGGCACTCGACACCCACAGCACGGGTTTGATCGCGGGCCAGGCCCTCGCAGGCACGGTGACTGCCCAGGACTTTTCCAGTTGCGTCAACATCCCGGTGGCCGCCGGCAGCATGGCCCTTCACCTGCAGATGTTTGACAGCGACACCAGCCACCCAGGCCAGGACAACCTCGCACTCAGCGTGACGGGGCCTGACGGCAACGGCTACTGGAGCGGTCAGCCAGGTGCCAATCAGGCCATTGACGTGGCGCAGCCTGCCCAAGGCACCTATCAGGCCTGTGTGCTGGCCCTCAGCCTGGTGGGCGATGCATCGAGCTACACGGTCTGGTCCTGGGACCTTCCTGGCAGCGGGTCGGCCGGCCTGCCGCTGAGCACCACCGCTCCCACCCAGGTGAAAGCCGGGCAGAACGGGAAGATCAAGCTGGCCTGGAGCGTGCCGGACGCGCAGCGCTACATGGGCGCAGTTCAGTTCCGTGATGGCAAGGGCAACACCCTGGCGACTACCAGCATTTCGGTGGACCCGCAGTCCGTCGGCACGGTGAACACGGTGCGCGGCAATGCCCGCCACCAAGACCCCGGCCTCCAGACGCGCTGATGCCCTGCCCAACCGACACAGAAAGTATCTCCATCATGTTGTCAAACGCAAAGTTCTCGTTGTCCGCTGCCTTCCGCGCGGCGGCCAGGTGCCTATCCTGGCTGATCGCACTGGGCGCTTTCGGCGCCGCGCAGGGCAGCAATGCCAGTGAAGTGGTGATCAAGCAGGCCGTGGCCAACGGCGGCAGCTACAGCCTGCCGTACTACATGCCGGCGGCGCAAACCTTCGTCGCCAACAGCACCCAGATCGATTCCATCTCGGTCAGTCTTTCCAACTCCAGCTTCTCATCCCTCGGGAACTCCAAGGACGAGAAGCATGTGACGATGGTGCTGTACAGGGGCGACACCATCAATGACGCCTCGAAAGCACTGCGGCAAGTGGTGGTCAACGTCGCCGGCAAGCTGGGTGACGCGCCAGGTGCTTCGGCGATGGTGGCCTATCACTTCTCTCCGCCTGTCGACGTGACGCCGGGTGAGACCTACACCTTCCAGGTGTTCGCGATGCAACCCCGGTTCTGGATCAACTCGTCCAACTCCAATCCCTACCCCGATGGGCATGCTTATCTGAGCGGCAACCCTAACGATGAATTGGTGTTCAAGGTCACCCGGCCAGACAGCAACGCCAGTTCGACGGTTGTCAGCAAGCGCAACAAGCCGCAGTGAGTCAGCGCAGCGAAGGCAACAACCACTCGATGTCTGCTGCGGTCGATGTGTGAGGCAAAACAAAGCGCCCATTCGAGGATTGCCCATTCAGGGCCCTTCCCAGTGGGTGCTCATCCAGCCAGGGAGAAAGCGCTCTCAATCGCATCTGCGCCTGGCCCGTTCGGCCTGCTGTCAAGTCCATCCAGGCGGCATCCATCAAGGCCATGGCGCGCCAGCGACCTGCAGGCGCGAGGCTCACCGCGTCTTCCAGATGTTTCAGCGCCTGCTCGGCATGGCCAAGCCTGAAAGCCAGCGCGGCCCGGGCGCGCGCCATGGCGGATTGCAACTCCCCGTTGATGAGCACGGCCGGCAGCTCGGCAAGCTGGGCAAGCCGTGCTTCGGCCGCCACGACGTCGCCGAATCGCAGTGACATTTCCAGCCGCCACAGCTGCCGATACCGCAGCCGCAAATGCGCCTGGCTGCGCTGCGCCATGGCCACGGTGCGCTTG
This sequence comes from Ideonella azotifigens, assembly GCF_021043325.1. NCBI lineage: Bacteria > Pseudomonadati > Pseudomonadota > Betaproteobacteria > Burkholderiales > Sphaerotilaceae > Ideonella > Ideonella azotifigens. The sequence goes on along the minus strand of NZ_JAJNKD010000012.1, from coordinate 117,472 downwards.
AAAAGCGCGCCGGCAGCCTCTGCGCGGCCTGCACACATTTCGCGCCTGGCCCGCGCCGTCAGCCACTGTGACTTGGGCGGCAGTCCGGCGCGCTCACACAAGGGCGCCAGGCGCTCCAGGACACGATCAAGATCGCGCACCAGCCCCAGTTCGCCATAGACCTCTGCCGCCGCTTCCGCAATGCTGGCCGCCGCATGCGGCTGCTGCAGGCTGTCGAAGCCTTGTTCGGACTCTGCTGCCTGGCTGCGCGCCAGCGCAAGACAGCCCAGGCCCGCGTTGATCCGGGCCAGGTTCATCAGCGTCAGCGAGGCAGCGCTGCGAAGTCCGTGGGCGCGGTTCAGCAGCAAGACCTCGTCCAGCAGATTGCGCGCCTTGAGCAGGTGCCCCTGCTCCGCCTCGACGACGGCCAGATTGTCCTTCACCAGGCTCAGGTGCAAACGACTGCCGCCGACCGTGCTCAGTTCATGGTGGAGCGCATTCAGCGCCGCCTCGGCCCTGGGGACGTCACCTTGCAGGCGCAGCGCCATGGCCTGCCCCAACCGCGCCCGGACCAGAATGTCGGGGGCGCCGACGGCACTCGCTGACCTGATCGACTGCGCCAGATGATCGACGGCATTCGGGATCGCGCCCCGGGTCTCGCCCATCAACAGTGCGTGCCCGAGCGCCAGATGCACGATGGCCTGCAAGCGCTCGTCGCCGACCTCGCGGGCCTGGCTCAACAGGGCCGTGCCGACCTCCAGCGCCCGGGGATCTTCACCATTGGTGAGGCTGCGCAGGTATTCCAGTTGCGCCGCTGAATTCCGCGGCTCCAGTTCCAGCACCACCTCGAAGAACTTGGCAGCCGCACGGAATTGATACTGGGCGGCCAATTGCGTGCCGCGCCCGATGACTTGGTTGACGAAAGGATCTTGCGACTCGGGCACCAACGGCACCGCGCCCTGAGGGCACAGACCCTGCGCCACCTCCGCGGCCATGCGAAGCGCCATCTCACTGGGCTCATCGCCTCGCAAGGTGCCTGCCGGACCGGCCTCGACCTCCCCCGTGCACTGATACGCCAGCCACAAGGCATTGCCCTGCCATCGCAGCACGGATTGCAGCACGCAATCCGCGCCCAGGCGCTGCCGAAGTGCGTCCGCCTTTTCGCGTGAACCCATGTCGGCAGGCAATTGGCCAAGCTCGAACAACATCAGGTTCAGGTCCACCACCGCGAGCGCAACCCGGCCGCTCAGCGCATTGCAGACCAGCGCCGCCAGCCCCAGGCTGATCCAGTCGAACCGAGTTTCGCCCGTGCGATTTTCAATCGGAAGAACCGCAACCCGGCGCTGCTGCGTGGCGCTCGGCAGAGGCGCCGCGGCAGCAGGCAGCAGGCTCCCAACAAAGCGATAACCCACTTTGTGGATTGTCTTGATGAGGGCCTCTTCGCCCCCTTCGTCCCCAATGGCCTTGCGCGCCTGCATCACACTGCGTGCCAGCACGCCCTCGGACACCACGCGGCCATGCCACAAGTGGTTCAGCAACTCCTCCTTGCCCACCACCCGGCCGCAATGTTCGATCAGGTGCAGCAGCAAGTCGAAAACCTTTGGCGCGACGGCCTGGGTTTGTCCGTCAAGCCAAAGTTCGCGTCGAGGCACGCTCAGCTCGCAGCGCGCAAATCGCAGGGTGTCGGCAAGAGGCATGAAAGGGTCGGGGGCTCCGGAGCTGAAAAGCGGTGCAGGCGCGCGCCAGCAACTGGGCCTCACGCAAAACGCCTGCCAATGGTCGCCGATCCTTGTGCACTCCGAAACCAAGTAATCCACGAAGCAACGCACAACCCGCCCGTTGCGGGCTGCCATGCGGCGAGTTCAGCGGGGCGCCCGATCGGCCCGCGCCCTTGCCCATCGCCCATTGCCTATCGCCGATTCGCTACCACCTACTGCACGACAAGTTCGACGCGGCGGTTCCGGGCGCGCCCGTCTTCGGCCGTGTTGCTGGCCACCGGTGCCAGGTTGGCCACGCCCTTGGCGGCCAGGCGCTTGGCGTCCACCTTGTGCTGCGTGACCAGCGCCTGCACCACCGCTTGCGCGCGGGCCTGCGAGAGCGCGAGGTTGGCGTCCAGTGCGCCCTGGCTGTCGGTGTGGCCGACGATGTAGACCTTCAGTGCCGGCTGGGCCTGCAGCAGCTTGGCCATCTCGGCCAGTTGCGGCTGCGACTCTGGCTTGACTTCGGACTTGCCGGTGTCGAAGAACAGGCCATAGAGCGCGATCTTGCCGTCTGCCGCCAGACCTTGCTGCAGCGCCGCCGCGTTGACCTGCACCTGGCCAGTGGCCATCGCCTTGGGCTCGACGATCTGGATGAAGGTGGCCGTGGTGTTGGTCGTCTTGTTGACCGCAGTGGAGGTGTAGACCATCACGTGCACCTCCTGGCCGCCCTTGGACAGGGTGCCGTAGAGGAAGCGGCCGTCGAAGCTCAACGCGCCGTGCTCGATGCTGTAGGTCGAATCGTCTGCGCCAGCCACTTCACCTTCGGCCCATTGCACGCCGCCGTCGAAGTCGATGGTCTTGTCCATCGCGAAGTACAGGTCCTGGCAGGCCTGCTCGCAGCTGAACCTGGGCTTGAAGCCTGCCTCCAACAGCGCCTGCTGGTAGTTGCGATGCACCTCCAGCGGTGTCTTGCCCCGCGGCGCCAGGTAGAACAGGCGCGTCAGGCGGCCTTCCACCGGCACGGCCTGGCTCCAGCGGTCATGGGCCACGCCCATGCCAACCGGGAACTGCGTCTGCTCCCATTCCGCCGTCTTGGCGCCGAACAGCCATGAGCCGGTAAAGCGCTGGATCAGCGGATGATCCTTAGCACTGGGCGCGTCCACCTGAGGCTTGGCTGGCTTGGCCGCCTGGACCGGCGCGGGCGTGGCCAAGGCCAGCAGCAGCGGCGCGCAGGCCGCGGCGCGGGCCATGGCATGGCCAAAGGAACGGAGCGAGGCGAGCAGGTTCTTCATCATGGGCGCGAGGGTTCAGGGGAAACCGAACGCTACAACGTCGCCATCAACGACAAAGGCCCCGAAGGGCCTTTGTTTGTATCAAGGCGCGACGGGTGCGCCCAGGTTCAATGCAGCTTCAGTTCAACGCTCGCCGAGCGGCTTGACGGTGCGCGCGGCCGAGCCGACGAACAGCTGGCGCGGGCGGCCGATCTTGTACTCGGGGTCGCCGATCATTTCGTTCAGCTGGGCAATCCAGCCGACCGTGCGGGCCAGCGCGAAGATCGCGGTGAACAGCGGCACCGGAATGCCGATGGCGCGCTGCACGATGCCGGAGTAGAAGTCCACGTTCGGGTAGAGCTTGCGGGCGACGAAGTATTCGTCTTCCAGCGCGATTTTCTCAAGCGACATGGCCAGCTTGAACAGCGGGTCGTCGTGCAGGCCTAGCGCATCCAGCACTTCGTGGCAGGTCTCGCGCATCAGCTTGGCGCGCGGGTCGTAGTTCTTGTAGACGCGGTGGCCAAAGCCCATCAGCTTGACGCCGCTGTTCTTGTCCTTGACCTGCTTGATGAACTCGCCGATCTTCTCGACGCCGCCGTTCTTCTGGATGTCGCCAAGCATGTTCAGCGCCGCCTCGTTGGCACCGCCGTGCGCCGGGCCCCACAGGCAGGCCACGCCCGCAGCGATGGCGGCGAAGGGGTTGGTGCCAGACGAACCGCACAGACGCACTGTCGAGGTTGAAGCGTTCTGCTCGTGGTCGGCATGCAGCGTGAAGATGCGGTCCATCGCGCGCACCAGCACGTCGTTGGGCTTGTACTCCTCGCACGGCGTGGCGAACATCATGCGCATGAAGTTGCCAGCGTACGAGAGGTCGTTCTTCGGGTAGATGTAGGGCTGGCCGATGGTGTACTTGTAGGCCATTGCCACCAGCGTCGGCATCTTGGCGATCAGGCGGATCGCAGCGATGTCCCGGTGCTCGGGGTTATTGATGTCGGTGCTGTCGTGATAGAAGGCCGACAGCGCGCCGACCAGGCCGGTCATGACCGCCATCGGGTGCGCATCGCGGCGGAAGCCGCGCAGGAAGAACTGCATCTGCTCGTTGACCATCGTGTGATTGGTCACGCGGTGCTCGAACTCTTGCTTCTGCGAGGCGTTCGGCAGCTCTCCGTACAGCAGCAGGTAGCAGGTTTCCAGGTAGTCGCAATTGACTGCGAGCTGCTCGATCGGGTAGCCGCGATACAGCAGTTCGCCCTTGTCGCCATCGATGTAGGTGATGGTCGAGTTGCACGAAGCGGTCGACAGGAAGCCGGGGTCGTAGGTGAACTTGCCGGTCTGGCCGTAGAGCTTGCGGATGTCGATCACATCGGGCCCGATGGTGCCCTTGTAGATCGGCAGTTCCATGTTGGGGCTGCCATCGGAGAACGACAGCGTGGCTTTCACGTCGGAGGGGGTCATCTCAAGTTCCTTTCGCACGAATCCATCAAGCAGGCAGCCGCATGCGGGCCAGCACATCCCGAACTTCAGGGCAGTTCAGTTCGCCCTCGGGCTCTCGCCGCTTCAGCAGCAGGTCCAGCAGGTCGTTGTCTGACAGGTCCATCAGCGTTTGCAGCCCACGCAACATGAACGGCGTCATCGCAGTCTCGTGGCGTTGGAAGAAGCGCTCGACGAACAAGTCGTTTTCGAGCAAGCCGCGCCGGCAACGCCATTTCAGGCGGTTGATGTCGCCAGCGTCCAGCAGGTCGGTGGTGTCAGCAGTGTCCATGGCTTGGCTTGCTCGGGTCGGTCTGAGGGTAATTCCTCAGACCGCGCGCCGAACCATCAATTCCTTGATCTTGCCGATGGCCTTGGTGGGGTTCAGACCCTTGGGGCAGACATCGACGCAGTTCATGATGGTGTGGCAACGGAACAGGCGGTACGGGTCCTCGAGGTTGTCGAGGCGGCCCGCGGTGTCCTGGTCGCGGCTGTCGGCAATGAAGCGGTAGGCCTGCAGCAGGCCGGCCGGACCGACGAACTTGTCCGGGTTCCACCAGAAGCTCGGGCAGCTGGTCGAACAACTCGCGCACAGGATGCACTCGTACAGGCCGTCCAGCTCTTCGCGCTCTTCCGGGCTCTGCAGGCGTTCCTTCTCGGGCGGCCGCTCGTCGTTGACGAGGTAAGGCTTGATCGAGTTGTACTGCTTGAAGAACTGGGTCATGTCGACGATCAGGTCGCGGATGACCGGCAGGCCGGGCAGCGGACGCAGCGTGATCACGCCGGGCAGCGTGAGCATGTTGGTCAGGCAGGCCAGGCCGTTCTTGCCGTTGATGTTCATCGCGTCCGAACCGCAGACGCCTTCGCGGCAGGAGCGGCGGAACGAGATCGTCGGGTCGACGGCCTTCAGCTTGATCAGGGCGTCCAGCAGCATGCGTTCATGGCCATCGAGTTCGATCTCGATGGTCTGCATGTAGGGCTTGGCATCCTTGTCCGGGTCGTAGCGGTAGATCTGAAAAACGCGCTTCATTGGGAGGCTCTCGATTCTTTAGAAGGTACGGACCTTGGGCGGCACGGATTCGACCGTCAGCGGCTGCAGGTTCACCGGCTTGTAGTCCAGGCGGTTGCCTTCGGAATACCACAGCGTGTGCTTCATCCAGTTCTCGTCGTCGCGGTTCGGGAAGTCGTCATGCGCATGCGCGCCGCGGCTTTCCGGGCGGGCAGCCGCCGAGATCATCGTGGCCTGGGCGGCTTCGATCAGGTTGTCGACTTCCAGCGCCTCGATGCGCGCGGTGTTGAAGACCTTGGAGCTGTCCTTCAGGCCGATGTTCTTGACCCGCTCGGCGACTTCCCTGATCTTGACCACGCCTTCGTCCATGCTCTTCTGCGTGCGGAACACGCCAGCATGGCGCTGCATCGTGCTGCGGATGTCGTTGGCCACGTCCTGCGCGTATTCGCCATCCTTGGCGCTGTCCAGGCGGGCCAGGCGGGCGAGGGTCTTGTCGGCAGCATCGGCTGGCAGCGGCTTGTGGTTCTTCTGCTTCAGCGCCGAGGCCACGATGTGGTTGCCCGCCGCGCGGCCGAAGACCACCAGGTCCAGAAGCGAGTTGGTGCCCAGGCGGTTGGCGCCGTGCACCGAGACGCAGGAGCATTCGCCTACTGCGTACAGGCCATTGACGACCTCGTTCGGGATGCCGTTCTTCGGAATCACGACCTGGCCGTGCACATTCGTCGGAATGCCACCCATCTGGTAGTGGATGGTCGGCACCACCGGAATCGGTTCCTTGGTGATGTCGACGTTGGCGAAGTTGTGGCCGATCTCCAGCACCGAGGGCAGGCGCTTGGCAATCGTGTCGGCGCCCAGGTGGGTCATGTCCAGCACGACGTAGTCCTTGTTCGGACCACAGCCACGGCCTTCCTTGATCTCCTGGTCCATCGAGCGCGAGACGAAGTCGCGGGGTGCCAGGTCCTTCAGCGTCGGGGCGTAGCGTTCCATGAAGCGTTCGCCATTGGCGTTGCGCAGGATCGCGCCTTCGCCGCGGCAGCCTTCGGTCAGCAGCACGCCGGCACCGGCCACGCCGGTCGGGTGGAACTGCCAGAACTCCATGTCTTCCAGCGGAATGCCGGCACGCGCCGCCATGCCCAGCCCGTCACCGGTGTTGATGAAGGCATTGGTCGAGGCCGCGAAGATGCGGCCGGCGCCGCCGGTGGCCATCAGCACGGTCTTGGCTTCCAGGATGTGCAGGTCGCCGGTTTCCATCTCCAGCGCGGTCACGCCGCAGACGTCGCCGTCCTGGTCGCGGATCAGGTCCAGCGCCATCCATTCGACGAAGAAGTTGGTGCGGGCCTTGACGTTCTGCTGGTACAGCGTGTGCAGCAGCGCGTGGCCGGTGCGGTCGGCCGCGGCGCAGGCGCGCTGCACCGGCTTCTCGCCGTAGTTGGCGGTGTGGCCGCCGAACGGGCGCTGGTAGATCGTGCCGTCGGCATTGCGGTCGAACGGCATGCCGAAATGCTCAAGCTCGTAGACGACCTTGGGCGCTTCGCGGCACATGAACTCGATGGCGTCCTGGTCGCCCAGCCAGTCGGAGCCCTTGATGGTGTCGTAGAAGTGGTAGTGCCAGTTGTCTTCCGACATGTTGCCCAGCGAGGCACCGATGCCGCCTTGCGCCGCCACCGTGTGCGAGCGGGTCGGGAAGACCTTGGACAGCACGGCCACGTTCAGGCCGGCCAGCGAGAGTTGCAGCGAGGCACGCATGCCAGAGCCGCCAGCGCCGACGATGACGACGTCGAACTTGCGCTTGGTAATTTGGTTGGCCACAGCCATTTACAGCCTCCAGAGCACTTGAACAGCCCAGCCGGCACAGCCGACCAGCCAGACGATGGAAAACACCTGCAGCGCCAGGCGCAGGCCGACCGGCTTGATGTAGTCCATCCAGATGTCGCGCACGCCGACCCATGCGTGGTATGCCAGCGAGACGATGACGACGAAGGTCAGGACCTTCATCCATTGGTGCGAGAAGATGCCTGCCCACTTGTCGTAGCCGAGCTCGCCGGGCAGGAGCACCTGCACCAGCACAACGACCGTGAACAACGCCATCAGGATGGCGGTGACGCGCTGGGCCAGCCAGTCGCGGAAACCGTAGTGCGCGCCGACGACGAGGCGCTTGCTGCCGTAGTTGATTGCCATTTGTTGAATTCCTCGCTCAGTACAGGCCGAAGAGCTTGGCGCCCAGCAGCAAGGTCAGCAGCGTGCCCAGCACCAGCGTGACCAGCGCGGAGCTCTTGCCCTGCTCTTTGCTGACGCTGTGCGTCATGTCCATCCACAGGTGGCGCACGCCGGCGATGAAGTGGTGCAGGAAGCCCCAGATCAGGCCCAGGCTGACCAGCTTGATGAACCAGCCCGGCAAGAAGCCGATGCCGGCCACGAAGGCGTTGCGGAAGCTCTCGAACGAGACTTCGGAGGTGACGCTGGTGTCGAACAACCAGATGATGAAGGGCAGCAACAGGAACATCAGCAGGCCGCTGATGCGATGCAGGATGGAAACCCAGCCGGCCGGCGGAAGCCGGTAGCCGGCAAGGTCTGTCACATGGATGTTGCGAAACTCTGGACGTGGTTTGAGCGTATCTGCCATGGCTTGTATGTCCTCGTTGTGGGCGCTCTTGGAATGGCTCTGCAAAAGCTCTTCTGAACTCAGGGAAGCGTTCTTGGAAGCAGGGAGGTGGCTAGGCGACACCCTGAGGTGGCTAGGCGTCACCCTGGTTTGTACCCAAGGTGAAACCCGATGATTTTATTGCAATGCAACAGATTTGCGCGGGGGTGATGCGCAAAGCGTTCCCGGCCGCGCACCTAAGCAATCGGGCGCCTCGACTAGTTCAGTTCGTTGCGGTAGTAGTGGCTTTCGGTGTTGTAGAGGCCGCGGCGCAGCTCGACCGGTGCATCGCCATAGGTATGTGCCAGCCGCTCGACGCTCAGCAGCGGTGCGCCTTCGGGCACCTGCAGCAGCACGGCGGTCGCCGCGTCGGCCGCCACTGCGCGGATCTTCTCTTCGGCGCGGATCATGCGCACGCCGAATTCGGTCTCGAACAGGCCGTACATCGGGCCAGCGTACTGGGACAGGCGCTCGGCAGTCAGCCCCTTGAACGGCGCGGCCGGCAGCCAGATCTCGTCGAGCACCACGGGCCGGCCCTGGCGCGACAGCGTGCGGCGCACCTGCACCGCGGGATCGCCGGCCTTCAGCGCCAGCGCACGGGCCACGTCGGCCGGCGCGCGCATGCGGCGGCAGTCGAGGAAATGCCTGGCCATGCCGGTGGGCGGCCCCTCATCGGGCGCCAGCCGCAGGAAGCGGTACTGGATGTTTTCTTCGGCGTGGGTGGCAACAAAGGTACCTCTTCCCTGCCGGCGCACCAGCAGGTTGTCGGTCGCCAGCTCGTCGATCGCCTTGCGCACGGTGCCCTGGCTGACGCGGTAGCGCACTGCCAGTTCCATCTCGCTGGGGATGGCCTCGCCGGGCCGCCACTCGCCGCCTTGCAGGCTCTTCACCAGCAAGGCCTTGATCTGCTGGTACAGCGGGCTGAACGCCGGGCCTTCCTGCGCGGCCGCCGGACGCTCCGAGCCCCGTTCGGCCGGGGGGGCGGCTTCGGGCGGATCAACAGGCATCGCAGGCATGGGGCGGCATTGCAGCACAGGCTGCGGTCAAGCGTCCAATGCCAACGCCAAATACCCGGACTCATGTCTTATATAAGACATAAGAGGATTGACTCGGCCCGCCCGCACGCCTAGACTGCCGCGCTACACTTCTCCGCCTGAGCTCCGGCGCCGCCTTGGCGCCCGCTTTGCACCCCACCGGGTGCCCTGCCAGGCCTGAACCCGACGCACAGCCCGATCCCCTCGCAGCCCACCTCTGTTGTTGCCCGATCTGCACACGCTGGCGTCGCCGTTTTCTTCTTTCATCGCTCTCTCTTTTTCTCGGAGAACTCCACCATGAGCAAGACCCCCGTCCGCGTGGCCGTGACCGGCGCCGCAGGCCAGATTGGCTACGCGCTGCTGTTCCGCATCGCCTCCGGCGAGATGCTGGGCAAGGACCAGCCCGTGATCCTCCAGCTGCTGGAGATCCCCGACGAGAAGGCCCAGAAGGCACTCAAGGGCGTGATGATGGAACTCGACGACTGCGCCTTCCCGCTGCTGGCCGGCATGCAAGCCCATGCAGACCCGATGACCGCATTCAAGGATGCGGACTACGCGCTGCTGGTCGGTTCGCGTCCGCGCGGCCCGGGCATGGAGCGTGCCGAGCTGCTGTCCATCAACGGCGCGATCTTCACCGCCCAGGGCAAGGCGCTGAACGCCGTCGCATCGCGCAATGTCAAGGTGCTGGTCGTCGGCAACCCGGCCAACACCAACGCCTACATCGCGATGAAGTCGGCCCCGGACCTGCCGGCCAAGAACTTCACCGCCATGCTGCGCCTGGACCACAACCGCGCCGCTTCGCAGATCGCCGCCAAGACCGGCAAGCCGGTGTCGGCCATCGAGAAGCTGGCCGTGTGGGGCAACCACTCGCCGACCATGTACGCCGACTACCGCTACGCCACCATTGATGGCGCTTCGGTCAAGGACATGATCAACGACCAGGCCTGGAACAAGGACGTGTTCCTGCCGACCGTCGGCAAGCGCGGCGCCGCCATCATCGAAGCGCGCGGCCTGTCGTCGGCCGCTTCGGCAGCCAACGCCGCCATCGACCACATGCGCGACTGGGCCCTGGGCACCAATGGCAAGTGGGTCACGATGGGCATCCCGTCGAACGGCGAATACGGCATCCCGAAGGAAATCATGTTCGGTTTCCCGGTCACCTGCGAAAACGGCGAATACAAGATCGTCGAAGGCCTGGAGATCGATGCCTTCTCGCAAGAGTGCATCAACAAGACCCTGGCCGAGCTGCAAGGCGAGCAGGACGGCGTCAAGCACCTGCTGTAAGGAGCCGGGCCTGAACGGCCCGCGCCAATGAGCCGGTGCCCGCGCAAGCGGCGCCGGCTTTTTCATTTCTCCCCTGCCCCTGCCCGCCATGACTGCACTGCGCCACCCCGCCGATGTCTTGTTCGAAGAAGGCGACGCCGTGCCGGCGCTGCCGGTGTGCGACCACTACTGCGGCGTCGAGGCGCGCATGCGAAAGAGCCTGGCACTGCAGGCTGAGATGGGCCCGGTGTTCGACATCACGCTGGACGGCGAGGACGGCGCACCGGTGGGCGGTGAAGTCGAGCATGCGCACCTGATCGCCGAGCTGGTCACCTCGCCGGAAAACCGCTTCGGCCGCGTCGGCGCACGCGTCGTGCCGGTCGAGCACCCGGCTTTCACGACCATGCTCGAAGCCTTGCTGCCCAAGGCCGGCGCAAAGCTGGCCTACCTGATGATCCCGAAACCGCGCCACCTGGCGGGCCTGGAACAGGCGGTGGCCATCATCGATGCACTGTCGGCGCAGGCCGGCCTGGCAAAGCCGATCCCGCTGCACGCACTGGTCGAGACGCACGGTGCGCTGCGCGACGTGTTCGCGCTGGCCGCGCACCCGCGCATCGAATCGCTGTCCTTCGGCCTGATGGACTTCGTCTCGGCGCACCGCGGCGCGATTCCGCAATCGGCGATGGGCTCGCAGGGCCAGTTCCAGCACCCGCTGGTGCTGCGCGCCAAGCTGGAGATCGCGGCGGCCTGCCACGCGGCAGGCAAGGTGCCTTCGCACTGCGTGGTCACCGAGTTCAAGGACAGCGCCGCGCTGCAGGGCGCCGCCGAACGCGCCTGCCGGCAACTGGGCTACACCCGCATGTGGAGCATCCACCCGGACCAGATCCGCCCCATCGTCGACGCTTTTGCACCCAGCGCCGCCGAGGTCGACCAGGCCATCGAGATCCTGCAGGCCGCGCAGGCGGCCGACTGGGCGCCGATCCGCCATCGCCACGCCGGCCGGGACCAGTTGCACGACCGGGCCAGCTACCGCTATTTCTGGCAGGTACTGCAGCGGGCCCATCGCACCTCGTTTGCCGGCGGCGCGCAGCTGCCGGCCGAAGTGCAGCTCGCGTTTTTCGGCGCGCACTGAACTGCCCAGGACTCGCCGGAACAGCGCTGACAAATTCCGTCAGTTCCGGCGATGGAACAGAACCTGCTCCGCGTTGTCGTTAAATCGCGCCAAGTCCTGGGCAAATACCAACAGCCTCACAGCTGGTAACAGGGTTTGGCACGGCTTGCGCAGGCACAATACGCCTGCCCTCTTTCCGAAGGAGCCCTGCCTTGATGATTCGCGCTTTTGTGTCCGTGGCGCTGCTGCTCAGCGCAGCCGCCGTAGCAGCCCAGCCCGCCGCTGTTGCCTCTGCCAAATCTTCCACCACCACGGCCAAGGCCGCCGGCAAGGGCGCAAAAGCCAAGAAGGTCGTCGAACCGCCGCCCCCGCCTGTCGAAGTGCCGCTGCCGGCCTCCGAAGGCGAGCAGAACGCCGCCGCCGCCATGACCCATTTTGGTCAGTACGACTGCGAGTTCTCGCAGCGCATGCAGGTGGCGATGAATCCGAAGTACGACGGCTACATCGACGTCACTTTCGGCAAGACCACGTACACGATGAAACCCACCCTGTCGACCACCGGCGCACTGCGCCTGGAAGACGTCAAGGGTGAGGCCTTGCTGCTGCAGATCGCCTACAAGTCCATGCTGATGGACGTGAAGGCCGGACGGCGCATCGTTGACGAATGCGTGCACCCCAAGCAACTCGAAGCCAAGAACAATGCTGCAGGCCAGCCCCAACAGGCGCTGCTGATGAGCCCGGAGCAAGTCGCCGCCGCAGCCCAGGCTGCTGCCGCCGCACAAGCCGCACAAGCCGCGGTTACTGCAGCAGCGCCTGCACCCGCTCCGGTGCTTGCCGCGGTCGAACCTGCAGCCGTGGCGCCGGCCACTACCGCCGTGTCCACCACGCCTGCTGCGCCCACCCCGGCGCTTCCGGCCGCCGCAGCACCGGTGACCATCGAGGCTGCCGCGCCCAGCCAAGCCCCGGTTCAGCGCTGAGATTGCCCCGCCCTCAGGGGGCTGTTCTTTGCTTGCCACAGGCCCTTCGGGGCCTGTGTTCATTTGTGGCCGGGATTTTTGCAGGCAAACCTGTGCGGCCGGCGTCCCGCGGCCATGCGCATGCACGATTGAGTACGTATAATTCATGCATACCGGTTTGGAAGCTTTGGGAGTACCGACGCATGGAAGCCACTGTTGCCGAGCGTGGGCAGATCACCCTGCCCAAGGCCGTGCGTGATGCCCTGGGCCTGACCAAGGGCACCACGCTGAAGGTCGAACTGGACGGCGCGCGCATCATCCTGCGCAAGGACGTGTCCGACGCCATCTCCCGTGCCCGCGGCCGCTTCAAGCTGGACGGCTTTGCCGACACCGATGAAGCCCTGCGCGCCATCCGTGGCCGCGCCCCCGGCGAGCCGCTGGACGTCTGAGCGTCCCCAAACCGTGATCGCCATCGACTCCTCCGTCGTGATCGACCTGCTGGCCGACGGCCCGGCCGCAGACGCAGCCGAAGCCTGCCTGCGCCAGTCGCTCAGCATCGGCCCGGTGGTCGTCTGCGACGTGGTGCTGACGGAAATCTGCACCGCGTTGAAGAACGGTTCCGAGGCGCTGGAAGTGCTGGAAGACATGGGCGTGGGCTACAGCGCCACCGAAACCAAGGCCGCCGTGCGCGCTGGCGAGATGCAGCGCCGCTATCGCCAGCGCAGCGGCCACCCGGGTGGCCGTGCCGCCCCCGATTTCCTGGTCGGCGCCCACGCGATGCTGCAGTGCGACGGCCTGATCACCCGCGACGCCACCTTCTACCGCGACTATTTCAAGGGCCTGAAGGTCATCGTGCCCTGACCCTGCCTGCCATTCACACCGGCGCCCCGCCTCGCGGGCGCCCCCCTGATACCCACCGTTCTTTCCTGGAGAGCCCCATGCTGCAAGCCTATCGCCAACATGCCGCCGAACGCGCCACGCTCGGCATTCCGCCGCTGCCGCTTGACGCCAAGCAGGTCGCCGACCTGATCGAGCTGATCAAGAACCCGCCTGCTGGCGAAGATGCCTACCTGCTGCACCTGCTGACGCACCGCGTGCCCCCGGGCGTGGACGACGCGGCCAAGGTCAAGGCTTCGTTCCTCGCCGCCGTGGCGCATGGCGACATCAGCGTGCCCCTGGTCCCCAAGGCCCTGGCCACCGAGTTGCTGGGCACCATGGTCGGCGGCTACAACGTGCATCCGCTGATCGAACTGCTGGACGACGCTGAAGTCGCCAGCGTGGCGGCGGAAGGCCTGAAGAAGACCTTGCTGATGTTCGACTTCTTCAATGACGTGGCGGAAAAGGCCAAGGCCGGCAATGCCAAGGCCAAGGAAGTCATGCAGAGCTGGGCGGATGCCGAGTGGTTCACCAGCCGCCCGGAAGTCGAGCAGAAGATCACCATCACCGTCTTCAAGGTGCCTGGCGAGACCAACACCGACGACCTCTCGCCCGCGCCCGACGCCTGGAGCCGCCCGGACATTCCGCTGCACTACCTGGCCATGCTGAAGAACACCCGCGAAGGCGCCGCCTTCGTGCCGGAGGAAGACGGCAAGCGCGGCCCGATGCAGTTCATCGAGGATCTGAAGAAGAAGGGCCACATCGTCGCCTACGTCGGCGACGTGGTCGGCACCGGCTCCTCGCGCAAGTCGGCCACCAACTCGGTGATCTGGGCCACCGGCCAGGACATCCCGTTTGCGCCGAACAAGCGCTTTGGCGGCGTCACGCTGGGCGGCAAGATCGCCCCGATCTTCTTCAACACGCAAGAGAGCTCGGGCTCGCTGCCGATCGAGGTCGATGTGTCGGCCATGGAGATGGGCGATGTGCTCGATGTCTACCCGTACGAGGGCAAGATCACCAAGAACGGCACGGAGATCGCATCCTTCCAGCTGAAGACGGACGTCATCCTCGACTCGGTGCGCGCTGGCGGCAGCATCAACCTCAACATCGGCCGCACGCTGACCGCCAAGGCGCGCGAGTTCCTCGGCCTGCCCGCCTCCACGCTGTTCCGCCTGCCCAAGGCGCCTGCCGAGTCCAAGGCCGGCTTCACGCTGGCGCAGAAGATGGTCGGCCGTGCCGTCGGCCTGCCAGAGGGCCAGGGCGTGCGCCCAGGCACCTACTGCGAACCCAAGATGACGACGGTCGGCTCGCAGGACACCACCGGCCCGATGACCCGCGACGAGCTGAAGGACCTGGCCTGCCTGGGCTTCTCGGCCGACCTGGTGATGCAGTCCTTCTGCCACACCGCCGCCTATCCGAAATCGGTCGACGTAAAGACCCACCGCGAACTGCCGGCCTTCATGAGCAGCCGCGGCGGCGTGGCGCTGCGCCCGGGCGACGGCGTGATCCACAGCTGGCTGAACCGCCTGCTGCTGCCTGACACCGTGGGCACCGGTGGCGACTCGCACACTCGCTTCCCGATCGGCATCTCCTTCCCCGCCGGCTCCGGCCTGGTCGCCTTCGGTGCTGCCACCGGCGTGATGCCGCTGGACATGCCCGAGTCGGTGCTGGTGCGCTTCAAGGGCCAGATGCAACCCGGCGTGACGCTGCGCGACCTGGTGCACGCGATCCCGCTGTACGCGATCAAGGCCGGGCTGCTGACGGTCGCCAAGGCCGGCAAGGTCAACGCCTTCTCGGGCCGCATCCTGGAAATCGAAGGGCTGCCGGACCTGAAGGTCGAACAGGCCTTCGAGCTGAGCGACGCATCGGCCGAGCGCAGCGCCGCAGGCTGCACCATCAAGCTGAATCCCGAGCCGATCAAGGAATACCTCACCAGCAACGTCGTGCTGATGAAGAACATGATCGCCGACGGTTATGCCGATGCCCGCACGCTGCAGCGCCGCATCGAGAAAGTCGAAGCCTGGCTGGCCAAGCCCGACCTGCTGGAAGCCGACAAGGACGCCGAGTACGCACATGTCATCGAGATCGACCTGGCCGACATCAAGGAACCCATCCTCTGCTGCCCGAATGACCCGGATGACGCGAAGTTCCTGTCCGAAGTTGCCGGCACCAAGATCGACGAGGCTTTCATCGGCTCGTGCATGACCAACATCGGCCACTTCCGTGCCGCGGCCAAGCTGCTGGGCGGCCAGCGCGACATCCCCGTCAAGCTGTGGGTGGCACCGCCGACCAAGATGGACGAGAGCGAGCTGATCAAGGAAGGCCACTACGCAGCCTTCGGCACCGCTGGCGCCCGCACCGAAATGCCGGGCTGCTCGCTGTGCATGGGCAACCAGGCGCAGGTGCGCGAAGGCGCGACCGTGGTCTCCACCTCTACCCGCAACTTCCCGAACCGCCTGGGCAAGAACAGCAACGTGTTCCTCGCCTCGGCCGAACTCGCCGCCATCGCCTCCAAGCTCGGCCACATCCCCACCGTGGCCGAATACCACGAAGCCATGGGCGTGGTGAACAAGGACGGCGCCGCGATCTACAAGTACCTCAACTTCGACCAGATCGACGAGTACGCTGAAGGCGCGAAGGCCACCGCAGCAGCCTGCTGATCGCAGCTCAGGCGCCCTCTCAGGCGCCCGGCCCAAAAGGCCCGCCAGGGAAACCTGGCGGGCCTTTTCCATGGCGTGTTCAACCCAGGCTCAAGCGCCGCTTGATCAGTTCCAGCACAGGTTCGTAGCTGGCTGCAGCCAAGGTTTCGCAGCCGCGCGGCATCACCCGGTCCGCAAGCGCATTCAGGGCGTCGGCCAAATGCACTGTGAAGGTTCGAATGTCCTGCAGTTGCCGCGTCGTGCTTTGCCCGCAATCCACCGGGCCGATCTCGGTCACGAGTGCCTCCAGGGCTGTCATTTCCGAACGCCAGTGCTTCACATGGTCAAGCCGCTGCGTCATTCGGCTGATGCCGGCATCCTCCAGCACGACGGGGACCACGCGTTCCGCGAATCGCTCCGCGTTGCGTTGCGCACGCTCCCACACAAAGCCCAGCTCCCGCATGCAGTCGACTGACAGCATGTACTTCGCACTGAGCACGACGATCACGCACAGCCCGCGGCCAATCTCTTCCTCGAAGTGCCGAATGCTGTCGCCGTTGCGCAGCCTGTCCTTGTCCCGGTGCACTTCTACCCAAGGCGCCAGCGCCGCCTGCAGGCCATCCACGGTCGCATCGCTGTCTCCGCCCCAGGCATAGGAAACGTAGACCACCGGTTTCTTCTTCGTGGCTGCCACACCACTGGGCAAGGGCGCCGCATTCACCAGCGCTGCCTTCTCCTCGGTCTCATTGCCACCCATCGCTTTGTCGGCCTTGTCCATGACCGCCTGCCCTTTCATCCATTGAACC
This sequence comes from Ideonella azotifigens, assembly GCF_021043325.1. Taxonomy (NCBI): domain Bacteria; kingdom Pseudomonadati; phylum Pseudomonadota; class Betaproteobacteria; order Burkholderiales; family Sphaerotilaceae; genus Ideonella; species Ideonella azotifigens. The sequence continues at coordinate 100,717 of NZ_JAJNKD010000012.1, read as the reverse complement.
TCGGGCTTCTGCCCCAGGCGAACCTCTCCCAGCAGCGCGTTGATCAGATCGCCCGCATGGCTTGAGGCCTCAGGGCCGCTGACCTGCAACACCATCGCGCCCCGCCGCCCGGCGTCTTCACCCGGCTCGGAAGACAGGCGCACCGTTACCCGCGCCTTGGCGTCGTGATAGCACAGGCCATATCGCCAGTACACCGCATTCGGCCCCGCCTTCTCGCCCATTTCGCACAGCACCGTACGCTGCAAGCCACCGTGAAGCAGCGGGTAGCGCAGCCGCACTTCCGCATCTGGCTCCGCACCGCGCCATACCGCCTGCTCCTCGCTCGCCATCGCCGCGCGCTCCTGCAGGCAATCCGCGGCAATGTATTGCCCATCGCCCACCTTGAAGCAGACCCGGCAAGCCTGCATCAGGCTCACGAAGTGCGCCTGCTCGGTAGCGTCGAACTCCCCGTCCCACAGCAAGGCTGACAGAAGCTCCGGCGTGAACAGCCCGCCTTGGCGACGCAGCGTAGGCAAGACCTTTTGCCGGTGCAAAAGCGCGTAGACGCCCTCCAAGGCCCAGGCTTGGTCGAGGATGACGGCACCCCCAAACACGTCTGCGCGCCAAAACACCTGCCCTGACTGATGCAGATAGCCCAGCAAGGTGCGCGGCGCGCTGACGCCATGCTCCCGGCACATCGCATCGAACCCATCCAGGGCCAATACCTTCTGCGCCTTGCCCATCTCCCGCAGCTTGCCGCCCAGCGCCGCCCAGTTTCGCGGGATCAGGGTTTCGCCATGCCGCTCGGCCAGCAGTTTGGCCCCCGCTCGCAACTCCGGCAGCAAGCGATCCAGCCCCTCTTCCAGCATCGCGCTACAAGCGCTGCGCCGCAACCACCCGAAGCCATGGTCCGCCGGCACCGGCGGCTCCACGAGTTGGCTCTCTTCGTCACACTGCGCCTGCGACACGATGACCAGCGTTTGCGGCCCAGCCACCGCCTTCACATAGTCCAACCAGTAGCCAAGCCGGTGCGAGGGCATCCACAGGCCGTTGTCCAGCACCGGCGCTTCGCTCTCGGCGGCGGGATGCCACAAGAGAAGGTAAAGCGCGCGCTCATCCAGGAAGAGGCTGTGGGTACCCAGGAACAAATCCTGGCCCCCAAAGTCCCAAAGCTGCACCTCACGGGCCGTCTGGCCCGGCGGCTTGGCAGCCAGAGGCAACTCGAAATGACGGACCACCACGCCGTGGGTGCTTGGCACTGCCGGTTCGAAGGCTTCGCCACACAGCCGCCGGCTCACCTGGGTTTTGCCCACCCGGCCATTGCCCAGCACGAAAAGCTTCACCTCGTCCATGGGCTCACTGCCATGGGTCTCCAGATCAGCTTGCCAGTCGGCCATGCGCCGCAGGCAGGAATCGCCGTTTCGACCGTGTGGCTCGCTTGAAGACAGCAGTTCGCGCGGCACCGTTGCCAGCGAATCAGCCGTCAGTTCACGCAGCATGGGCCAGTTCGTCGCCAGGGAGGCAGGAACGAAACCGCTCAGATCGGTGCCGAAAAGCTTGAGGCTTGCGAGTTCGTCCAGCCCCTCCAGTGCCTTCACGTCCGTAAGCTGGCCGCACCCACTCAGGTCCAGCATCTGCAGGCCGCTCAGCCCCGCCAGCGCCGTAACGTCCGCAAGCTGGCCGCACCCACTCAGGTCCAGCGTCTGCAGGCCGCTCAGCCCCGCCAGCGCCGTCAGCTTCGTGATCTGGTCGCACTCCCTCAGGCTCAGGTTCTGCAGGCCGCTCAGCGCCGTGAGCTCGGTGAGCTCGGTGAGCTGGCCGCACCAGCTCAGGCTCAGCGCCTGCAGGTCGCTCAGCCCCCTCAGCGCCGTCAGCTCCGTGAGCTGGCCGCAGCCATACAGGTCCAGCGTCTGTAAGCCGCTAAGCTCCGCCAGCGCCGTCAGCTCCGTGAGCTGGCGGCAGTTGCTCAGGTCCAGCGTCTGCAGGCCGCTCAGCCCGGCCAGCGCCGTCAGCTCCGTGAGCTGGCCGCACCAACTCAGGTTCAGCGTATGCAGGCCGCTCAGCCCCGCCAGCGCCGTCACCTCCTTGAGCTGGACGCACCAACTCAGGTCCAGCGTCTGCAGGCCACTCAGCCCCGCCAGCGCCGTCACCTCCTTGAGCTGGACGCACCAACTCAGGTCCAGCGTCTGCAGGCCACTCAGCCCCGCCAGCGCCGTCAGCTCCGTGAGCTGGCCGCACCGACTTAGGTCCAGCGTCTGCAGGCCACTCAGCCCCGCCAGCGCCGTCAGCTCCGTGAGCTGGCCGCACCGACTCAGGTGCAGGGTCTGCAGGCCCGTCAACGTGGACAACGCCGAAACGTCGCGCAGAAACTGGCATTCACTCAGATCCAGTTCCCTCAGACTTGCAGCCAGGCATTCGATGCTGCGTGGCAGGTCGCTGATGCGTAGCCCATGCAATGACAGGCTGCTCGCCTGGGTGGCCAATGCGTGCTGAATCCTGGCCTCGGCAATCGCATGCGCCTTTTCGTGACGTGACATCTGACCTCAGCTCCCATGGATTCCCGACCCTGGGTGGATTGTGGAGCGCGCAAGCGCGGCTCGGGTGGCCACGCCCTCGGCCGTATCCTCATTCCGACCATTGACAAGCGGCGAGAACGGCGAAGGTGCCGGGCAGCTGCGATCCCGCAACCGTGGCGCTCGCCATGTAGCACACTGGTGCTACATTCGCTTCAATGCCATAGGAAACGCCATGTCCACCACGACGATCCGTTTGCCTGATCCCTTGAAGCAGCGCGTGCAGAAGGCCGCGGAGCAGGCCGACATGACACCGCACAGTTTCATCCTCGAAGCCATTGCGGAAAAGGCGGAGCGCGCCGAGCAGCAAGCCAGCTTTGTGGCCGAAGCGCTGGCCCGCGAAGCGACCGTGCAAGCCACCGGGCACGCATTGGACTGGGCAGACGCGCGCAGCTGGCTGAAGTCCCGCACACGCACGACGGCTGGGCAGGCAAGGCGCGGCAAGAAGTGACGGCGGTCAAGCTGGCGCCAGAGGTCATCGAGGACCTCGAACGCATCGTCGCCCACCTGGAAGCGCACGAAGGCAGTGACCTCGACGACAGGGCGGACGAGATCATTTCGGCGCTGGACGTGTTGGCCCAGCATCCGATGATTGGCCGCCTGACCACCAGCGGCCTGCGTGAGCTGGTGATCGGCAAACGCACGCGAGGCTACGTCGCGCTGTACCGCTACCAGGAAGGGGACGACCTGATCCTGGTCTTGGCGATCAGGTCGCAGCGAGAAGCCGGCTACACGCGTGCCGACTGAGGCACAAGCGCCTCAGGCCAGGCGCACCGCCGAGAACGGCGGCAGCAGCGGGCCGCTGGGGCCGAGCTTCTGGAGCATCAGGGTTTCGATGATGGTCCAGTTGGCGTCGGTGAACATGCCGGCGACGACAAATGAGCGCAGCTCGGAGGCGCCGGTGGGTGCCAGCGAGATGGCGGCCCAGCCGATGGCCGGGTTGTTCGGCACGCTGTAAAAGGCACCTTTTTCGACCGTGAGCAGGCCATTGATGATCTGGTAGCTGCCCTGGCTGCCAAGGTGGCCTGCGTCGAAGACAAAGCTGATGCGCGCGAGCGCAAACGGGTTTTCGGACCACAGGAAATCGCCGGCCAGGCCGACCAGGGTTTCGATGTCGTCCGAGCCATGCCAGCCGGCCGGGCTGGAGGCCAGCTCGGCGACGTGCCTGGCGTGCGCGCCGTGCAGCAGGTCGGCTTGCGGTGCGCTGATCTTGCTGTCGCGCAGGAAGTGTTGCGGGGTACGGGATTGAACTGCGGAAGGCTGAGACATGCTGAGGTTCCTCTCCATGCATCCAGACGCGAAAGCGCGCGCCACGTACTGCAGATCAACATCCTCTGCAACGAGCTTACTGCGGCGGTGTGAAGGCGTCGAGACGGCGGGATCGCCTGTCTTGATGAAGAGTCCCCGCGCGACCTTATGCGGATTTCGGTGCCTGATGAGCGGAGCGCCCCCAGACCTGCCGCTTCGCGTCAGGCCCCCCCCGAGGGGGATGAGAAAACTTGGGGCGGCCCTGCGTTTTCTCATGAGGCGGCACCGTCCGCCGGCAGGAAGCGGGCCAGCACGCGCTTGAGCGCGTCCAGCTCGAACGGCTTGCCCAGCACGCCATTGGCGCCAGCCTCGGTGATGCGCTGCTGGTCCACGTCCAGCATGCTGGCGGTCCAGATGATGATGGGCAACCGGCCTGCCGGCCCGTGCAACTGGCGAATGGCGCGGCAGGCGGTGAGGCCATCCATCACCGGCATGCGCAAGTCCATCAGCGCCATGTCGTAGCCACCATGCGCAGCGGCCTGCATCGCGTCCGCGCCGTTGCCGAACACGTCCACCGTGAGCCCGAGCGCGGCCAGGTGCAGCATCGCGATCTGCTGGTTGACGGGATCGTCTTCGCCCAGCAGCAGGTGGCCGGAGAAGCGGCTGGGCAGCTTCAGCGGCAAGGCGGCCGGCCCGTCCTCCCGCTTCGCCTTCTCCAGGCTCACCGTGAGCCAGAAGCTGCTGCCCTGGCCGGCCTGGCTTTGCAGGCCCACCTCGCCGCCCATCAGCTCGGCCAGCTTGCGGCAGATCGCCAGGCCCAGACCGGTGCCGCTGTACTGGCGCGTGGTCGACAGGTCGGCCTGCGTGAAGGGCTCGAAAATGCTTTGCTGCCGCACCGACTCGATGCCGATGCCAGTGTCCTGCACCTCCAGCCGCAAGGTGGCGTGCGTGTCAGTCTCTGCCACCAGGCCAACACGCAGCGTCACCTGGCCGACGCGGGTGAACTTGATCGCGTTGGCCAGGAAGTTGATCAGCACCTGGCGGATGCGGCCCGGGTCGCCCAGCAACAGCTGCGGCACGCCAGGCGCCACCTCGCAGGCCAGCGCCAAGCCCTTGTCGCTCGCCTGGAAGGCCACCAGCTCCACGGCTTCCTGCGCAAGCTGCTGCGGGTCCAGCGGAATCTGCTCCAGCTCCAGCTTGCCGGCCTCGACCTTGGAGAAGTCCAGGATGTCGTTGATGATGCTGAGCAGGGTCTTGCCGCTGCGCGCGGCCGTCTCGGCGCACAGCCGCTGGTCGGGCCGCAGGTCGCTGGCCAGCAGGTACTGCAGCATGCCCAGCACGCCATTGAGCGGCGTGCGGATCTCATGGCTCATCACCGCCAGGAATTCGCTCTTGGTGCGGCTGGCGGCCACCGCCACCTCGGCCGCGAGATGCGCGGCATTCAGGCTGTCCTTCTGCGCGCTGAGCCGGCGGGAAAGCTCCTGTGCATCGGCCAGCGCCTTGTCCTTGGTCTGCAGCAGGAACAGCAGGTCGACCACCGGATCGTGCACCGCGAAGTCGTTCAGCGTCAGGCCGATGCGGCGCAGGCTGGCCATGGCGCCCACCCAGGGCGAGCCGAGGAAAAACACCTGCTCGCCCTGCACCACCATCTCGCCACGCAGTTGCAGCAACCCTTCTCGGTGGCGGAACACAAACAGCGCCTTCTCCCGCGCGGCGATGGCCTCAAAGTCCACCTGGGCCAGCACCGGCCGCACCAGCCTGAACTGCTGCGCCAACGCCGCGCCCGGCACCATCTCCGGGCAGACGCGACCCAGCACTGTGCCGACCTGCAGCAACCGAAGCTGCCGGTCCAGCACCATGTGGAAAGGAAACGCTGCAGCGAATTGCGCCGGCGTGAGGTTCAGCGAGGCAGCCGACATCACGCGGCCGGGTGTGCGGGCACCTCGATGTACTCGATGCGGAAGACGTCGTGGTCCTGCGGCCCGCGGAACGCGATCTGCCGCACCGTCACCGGCTGCCTGAAGCGCTGCCCCAGGCCCTCGATCAAGCCTATCACCATCGGCGCCATGCCCTGGCGCTCGCTGCGGTAATGCAGCAGCAGACCCTGCTCGCTTGCTGGCAGCGACTCGACCTCGAACGACGGCGGCCGCAAGTCGGGAAAGGTCATGCCGACGTGGCTGTGCAGGGTGTCGAGGTTGAGCAGGAAGGTCTTCAGGTCCGAGCCGGCCATCGCCAGCATCTCACCGTAGCCGACCTGCGCGGTGTAGAGCACCCAGTGCTGGCCGAAGGCTTCCAGCAGGGCATCGGCATCCATGCCCAGCAACTCGCTGGCGGCACCGACGAGTTTGAAGCTCAACTCGTCGGGGTAGCTGTCCATCGAGATGAACATCTCCTGTGCCACGCCGGCCCGCTGCAGAACCTGCCGCCAGGTGTCGCCGCCGAACCGCTGGACCACGAAATCTTCCAGGCCCTGGTTGACCAATCCGTACATGGACGCCTCTCCGCGGGCCCGGAACAGCGGCCCGCCGGTCCATCATCAGCCGCCCAGCCCCTTCGGGCCATCCGTAAGCGCCCTATTCCGGGTCGATCGGCGGCATCAATTCACGCTTGGCCCGCTACCTTTGCCTGGCCGCTGGCTTGGCCATGCCCGCCACCGCCCGGCGTGCGGATCACAAACACATCGCCCACGCCCATCTCCACCTGCCCGATGTGGCCCAGCACCTCCGTGCGCCCGTCGGCCCGCTGCACGAAATTCTCCCCCACCGCGCCAGGCTGGCCACCAGCCATGCCAAACGCGCCATGCTTGCGGCCATTGCTGAGGATGGACGCCGTCATCGGCCGCAGGAAGCGGACGCGGCGCTCGCCACCATCGCCGCCGTTCCACTGGCCGGTGCCCCCGGTGCCGGAGCGGATCTCGTAGGCATCCAGCCGAACCGGGAAGCGGAATTCCAGCACTTCGGGGTCGGTCAGCCGCGAGTTGGTCATGTGGGTCTGGACCACGCTGGTGCCGGCGAAACCCGGCCCCGCGCCGGAACCGCCGGAGATGGTCTCGTAGTATTGGTGCTCATCGTCGCCGAAGGTGAAGTTGTTCATCGTGCAGGGGCTGGCGGCCATCACGCCCAGCGCACCGTACAGCGCATTGGTGACGCACTGCGAGGTCTCCACGTTGCCGGCCACCACGGCAGCCGGGAAGCGCGGGTTCAGCAGGCAGCCTTCGGGCACGATGACTTCGATGGGTTTCAGGCAACCGGCGTTCAGCGGAATGGCGTCGTCCACCAGCGTGCGGAACACATAGAGCACGGCAGCCATGGTGATGGACCTGGGCGCGTTGAAGTTGTTGGGCTGCTGCGCGCTGGTGCCGGTGAAGTCGACCCGGGCCGAGCGCTGCTTCGCATCCACCGTCACCGCCACCCGGATCTCGGCGCCGTTGTCCATCGGCAGCGTGAACGATCCGGGCTTCAAGGCGGTGATCACGCGGCGGACCGATTCCTCGGCGTTGTCCTGCACATGCTGCATGTAGGCCAGCACCGTCTCGCGGCCGTACTGCGCCACCATCGCCTTCAGCTCCTGCACGCCCTTCTCGTTGGCCGCGATCTGCGCCCGCAGGTCCGCCAGGTTCTGCGCCGGGTTGCGGCTGGGGTACGGGCCGGACTGCAGCAGCGCGACCAGTTCGGCCTCGCGCAAGCGGCCTTGCGCGACCAGCTGGAAATTGTCGATCAGTACGCCCTCTTCCTCGATGCTTTGCGAGAACGGCGGCATCGAGCCCGGCGTGGTGCCGCCAATGTCGGCATGATGACCGCGCGAGGCGACGTAGAAGCTGGGCTTCACGTCGGCTTCGGCCAGGTACACCGGCGTGACGACAGTGATGTCGGGAAGATGGGTTCCGCCATGGTACGGGTCGTTAAGCACGTACACGTCGCCCGGCCGCATCTCGGGGTTACGCTCGACCACCGAGCGGATCGACTCGCTCATCGAACCCAGGTGCACCGGCATGTGCGGCGCGTTGGCAATCAGCTGGCCTTGCGGGTCGAACAGCGCGCAGGAAAAGTCCAGCCGCTCCTTGATGTTGACCGAGTAGGCGGTGTTCTGCAGCCGCAGGCCCATCTGCTCGGCAATGTTCATGAACAGGTTGTTGAAGACCTCCAGCATCACCGGATCGGCCACGGTGCCAGCCGCACGCAGGGCAGCACGCGGGCGAATGCGCTGGATCAGCAGCTCGCCCTGGGCGCTGAGGCTGGCCTGCCAGCCAGGGTCGATCACCGTGGTGGCGTTTTTCTCGGCGATCACCGCCGGGCCGGTGACCAGCGCGCCAGCGGCCAGCGTTTCGCGCTGGTGCAGTTCGGCCTCGCGCCAGCCGGCGGGCCGCTCGTCGGTCAGGCAGTACATGCGGATGCGGGCGCGCGGCGCGGGCTGGTGCGCCACGGCCATCGCGGCGGCGGGTGCACTTTCTGGCCGCTCGCCTGCAGCCAGGCATTCAACGCTGACGGACTCGATGACCAGCGTGCGGTCCGGCATCAGGAAGGCGTAGCGCTGGCGGTAGCCGCGCTCGAACTCGGCGCGGATCGCGGCAATGGCCGCTTCGCTGCCGACGTTTGCGCCCAGCGCGCAAGGCAGCGTCGTGTCGGTGCCGTGGTATCGCACCTGCACGCGCGCCACGGCCTGCACGGCTTCGGCTGCCACGCCTTGCGTGACCAACTCCTGCGCGGCTTGCTCGCGCAGTCGCTCCGCCAGCGCGCGGGCCTGCGCCAGACCGGCAGCGTCCAGCGCCTGTTCCAGCGAGGCTTCGCGCATCGCGATCTGGTCGGCCAGGCCCATGCCGTAGGCGCTGAGCACGCCGGCGAACGGATGCGCGAGGATTCGCGTCATGCCCAGTGCATCGGCCACCAGGCAGGCGACCTGGCCTCCGGCGCCGCCAAAGCATTGCAGCGTGTAGCTGGTCACGTCGTAGCCGCGCGCCACCGAGATGCGCTTGATGGCATTGGCCATGGCGCCGACGGCAATCTGCAGCGCGCCGGCCGCGGCCTGTTCGGCGCTGACGGCCTGGCCGGTCGCGCCAGTCATCGCGGCGGCCATTTCGGCGAAGCGCTGCTGCACGACCTCGCGGTCCAGCGCCTCGTTGGCCTTGGGGCCGAACACGCGCGGGAAGAACTCGGGCTGGATGCGGCCCAGCATCACGTTGGCATCGGTCGTGGCCAGCGGGCCGCCGCGGCGGTAGCTGGCCGGGCCAGGGTTCGCGCCAGCGGACTCGGGGCCGACGCGCAGCCGTGCGCCGTCGAAGCGAATCACCGAGCCGCCACCGGCCGCCACCGTGTGGATGCTCATCATCGGCGCGCGCATGCGCACGCCGGCCACCTCGGTGTCGAAGGCCCGCTCGAACTCGCCGGCGAAGTGGCTCACATCGGTGGACGTGCCGCCCATGTCGAAGCCGATGACCTTCTCGTGGCCCGCGGCCAGCGCGGTGCGCACCATGCCGACGATGCCACCGGCCGGCCCGGAGAGGATCGCGTCCTTGCCCTGGAAGCGGTGCGCCTCGGTGAGGCCACCGGAGCTTTGCATGAAGAACAGCCGCACACCCGGCATCTGCCCTGCAACCTGCTCCACGTAGCGGCGCAGGATGGGGCTGAGGTAGGCGTCGACCACGGTCGTGTCGCCGCGCGGCACCAGCTTCATCAGCGGGCTGACTTCGTGCGAAGCCGAGACCTGTGTGAAGCCGATCTCGCGCGCCAGCGCTTGCGCGGCCTGCTCGTGGGCCGGGGAACGGTAGCCGTGCAGGAAGACGATGGCGCAGGCGCGCAGGCCGCTGTCGAAGGCGGCCTGCAGTTTCGGGCGCAGTGCGGCGAGGTCCAGCGGTTGCAGCAGTTGCCCTTGCGCGTCCACCCGCTCGTCCGCCTCGACGACCTGCTCGTACAACAGTTCGGGCAGCTGGATGTGGCGGTCGAACAGCTTGGGCCGGGCCTGGCTGGCAATGCGCAGCGCGTCGCGGAAGCCGCGTGTGGTGACCAGCAGCGTGCGGTCGCCCTTGCGCTCCAGCAGCGCATTGGTGGCCACCGTCGTGCCCATCTTCACGCATTCGACACGCTCTGGCGTGATCAGCTCACCGGCTTGCAGCCCCAGCAGGCGGCGGATGCCTTCGACCGCGGCGTCCCGGTATTGCTCGGGATTCTCGGACAGCAGCTTGAGCGTGTGCAGCGTGCCATCCGGCGCACGGCCAACCAGATCGGTGAAGGTGCCGCCGCGATCGATCCAGAACTGCCAGCGGTCGGAGGAGGTCAAGTTTTCGGTCATGTCTTGTTCGGGACCGCCTGCGCGGCCCGCCAGGGAATGCGATGGGGCGCTGGCAGTCAGGCAGCCAGCCGGTTGGCACGCGGCGCGTCAGCGGACCCGTCCTTCGGCGCTTCGCTGCCGGCAGAAAGCTCGCGTCCTCGGGTCTCGGGCAGCACCAGCGCGGCGAGGATCACCAGCGCGTAGCAGCCCGCTGCCATCCAGCCCAGGATCTGGCCCAGCGGCATGCTGCTGCTGAGCTGGCCGATCAGGGCCGGGCAGATGGCGCCGATGGCGCGGCCCACGTTGTAGGTGAAGCCCTGGCCGGAGCCGCGCACGTCGCTGGGGAACAGCTCGGACAGGAAGGCGCCCATGCCGGAAAAGATGCCTGAGAGGAAGAAGCCCAGCGGGAAGCCCAGCACCAGCATCAGCCCGTCGGTGATGGGGATCTGGGTGTAGCTCAGCACCAGCACGGCACCCATGGCGGCGAACAGCATGAAGCAGCGGCGGCGGCCGATGGCGTCGCTCAGCCAGGCGCTGGTGAGGTAGCCGGCAAACGAGCCGCCGATCAGCACCAGCAGGTAGGTGCTGGTGCCCAGCACCGAGAGATGGCGCTCGGTCTTCAGGAAGGTCGGCAGCCAGGTGGTGACCGAGTAGTAGGCGCCCTGCATGCCCGTGGCCAGCAGGCTGGCCAGCACGGTGGTGCGCAGCAGCGAGGGATGGAAGATGCGCAGGAAATTGGCGCGGTCACCGGTGCTGCGGCGGCGTGCCTGCTCGGCGCGGTAGACGGCCGGTTCGTCCAGGTTGCGGCGGATGTAGAGGATCAGCAGCGCGGGAATGATGCCGATCCAGAACAGCAGCTTCCAGGCCGTCTCCGGCGGCAGCACCGAATACAGGCCCCAGAAGGCCAGCGCCGAGGCGGCCCAGCCCACCGCCCAGCTGCTTTGCACCAGCCCTGCCGCCTTGCCGCGGTGCCGGGCCGAGATGGTTTCGGCGATCAGCACCGAACCTACGGCCCATTCGCCGCCCATGCCGAAGCCCTGCATGGCGCGGGTGAAGAAGAGCTGGCCGAAGGAGCTGGTGAAGCCGCTGAGGAAGGTGAAGCTGGCGAACCACAGCACCGTCCACTGCAGCACGCGCACACGGCCGTAGCGGTCCGCCAGCACGCCTGCCGCCCAGCCGCCCACGGCGGAGGTGAGCAGCGCGCCGGTGGCGATGTAGCCGGCCTCGGCCTTCGTCATGCCCCAGGCCGCGAGCAGCGTGGGGATGAGGAAGGTGTAGATCATGTAATCGAAGCCGTCAACGCCGTAACCGGCGAAGGTGGCAACGAGGGTGCGCCGCTCGGCGGCGCTGGTGTGCTTGAGCCACATGGTTGGGGTCCTGCCTGTATGTGGAGATGCGTGGGTGGGGCGGGATTGCGGCGCGTGACATCCCGCCGCGGCCCTGGCCAGACCGCCGCGAGGGGACAACACCTGCCACTTCGGGCACGGCCGGCAGCCCAGGGGTGCCGGCAAGAGAAAAGAGAGACCTGAATTTGGCCTACTGCGGCCTAACTGCGGCCGAGCTGTTGGTTGAGCCTGTCGGTCACCAGCATGTGGCCGGGCGCATGGGTGATGCAGAACGCGGGCTTGGCTGCGGCGATGGCCGCCTGCGGCGTGACGCCGCAGGCCCAGAAGACCGGCAGCTCGTCGCTGCGGATCTCGACCGCATCGCCGTAGTCTGGTTTCATGATGTCGCGGATGCCGATCAGGGCCGGGTCGCCCAGGTGCACCGGCGCGCCGTGCACTTCGGGCGTGCGGGTGGTGATCTGCACCGCGCGGATCGCATCGGCGGCTTTCAGTGGCCGCATCGTGACCACCATCGGCCCATGGAAGACGCCGGCGGCACGCGTCGGGATGTTGGTGCGGTACATGGCCACGTTGCGGCCCTCGTCCACATGGCGCAGGCGCATGCCGTCGGCCAGCAGCGCGTGCTCGAACGAGAACGAACAGCCCAGCGCGAAGGTCACCAGGTCCTTGCGCCACAGGCCGTGCAGGTCGGAGGGCTCGGCCACCAGTTCGCCATGCCGCCACACGCGGTAGCGCGGCACATCGGCGCGCAGGTCCAGGTCCTCGGCCAGATCCGGCAGCGTCCACTCGCCAGGTTCGGACACGCCCAGCAGCGGGCAGGGCTTGGGGTTGCGCTGGCAGTAGCGCAGGAAGTCGCCGGCCAGCTCGGTCGGCAGGATGGCGAGGTTGACCTGCACGTACTCGGCGGCCAGTCCGCTGGTGTGGCCCAGGAAGCCGCCGCTGCGGGCAGCCAGGCGCACGTCGCGCCCGGTGGAAGCCGCGGACAGGCCGAGGTCGGCCGGGGTCATGACTGAGAAGGAAGCGGCGGTGCTCGCGTTCATGGGGCAACTCCTGGTGCTTGCTGGCGGCAGGCCTCAAAAGACCTGGGAATGCGGCGCATTGTGAAAGTGTGGTGACCGGGCTTCCAACGAGAAATTTCCCGTTGGCCTCATCGAATTTTTGAATGATGGATCCTGGTGCAAACCCCGTTGCCAGCGGGCACCGTCACGGTGAACGGAAAGCGCGATCAGGCTGCGGGCTCGACTGGCACTGTTGGGTTGCCTTGCGACAGGTAGGCCTGCGCCGAGTCCAGCACCGACTCGGTCAGCGAAGACGTTGGGTCCTCGCGGTAGCTGGCGTGGATGGGCAACGGCGCCAGCGTGGCGTCGGCCAACAGGCAGCGCAGCGGTGCACGGCGTGCCAGTTGCAGCGCCGCGCTCTCCGGCAAGGTGGCAATGCCGAAGCCGCCTTCGACCAGTTGCACCATGGCCGAGATCGACGAGATCGCGTGCACCCGCGGCAGCGGCGCGCCGTGGCGCTGGAACAGCTCCAGCAGCGCCTGGTGCGGCTGAGAGCCACGCTGGAAGGTCAGCAGCTCGATGCAGGACAGGTCCAGCAGGCTGTAGCGCGGCTTGGTGTGCTGCTCGGCATGGCCCACAAAGACCATGGGCATGGGCGGCAGCGGGCGGGTGCGCACCGAGGCGTCGGTCGCCGGGATGGCGGCAAACACCAGGTCCTGCGCGCCGCGGCGCACCTGGTCGACCAGCACCGGCGAGGTTTCCACCGTCAGCTCCAGTGCAAAGTCCGGGTGGGTGCGGCGCATCTGCTGCAGCCAGCCGGTCAGCCAACTGTGCACCACCGATTCGATCGCCCCGATGCGCAGCGCCACCGGCCGGCTGGCATGGTTGCCCATCTCCTCCTTGAGTTGGCGCTGCACGTCCAGCAGGCGGATGGCCAGCACGTGGAAGCGCTGGCCGGCAATCGTCAGGCGGAACTGCTTGTCGCGCCGGTCCACCAGCACCACGCCCAGTTCCTCTTCCAGCGCCGAGATGCGCGAGGACAGCGCCGATTGCGTGATGTGCAGCTTCTCGGCCGCACGCGTCACGCTCTTCAGCGACACCGCCCAATGGAAGGCCTCCACGAAACGCAAGTTCATGGGAAGCCGATTATGGGCGGCTGTCACACAACGCATTCACCGCCTTAATTTCTGTATTGACAGAAATACAAGAAGAAACCTAGCATGCAGCCATGGAACTCACCGACACCGCCCGCCGCTTCATCGTGCACTGGGGCGAGATGGGCAGCAACTGGGGCGTGAACCGCAGCGTTTCGCAGATCCACGCCCTGCTCTACTTCCATGGCCGGCCGCTGCACGCCGAGGAGATCTCCGAGACGCTGAGCATTGCGCGCTCCAACGTCAGCACCAGCCTGAAGGAACTGCTGAACTGGAACCTCGTGCGAACCACCCACGTGCTGGGCGACCGGCGCGACTATTTCGAGACCTCACTCGACGTGTGGGAGCTGTTCCGCACCATCGTGCGCGAGCGCAAGGAACGCGAGTTCGACCCGACCGTGCGCCTGCTGAAGGAGCTGCAGGCCCAGCCCGGCTTCGAGCAGGAACCGGCCGATGCGCAGGACCGCGTGCGCGAAACGCTGCGTTTCATGGAGACGCTGGGGCTGTGGTCAGACGAGATGCTGCGGCTCTCGCCCACCACGCTGGAGAAGGTGCTGAAGCTCGGCGCCAGTGTGCAGCGCTTCGTGCGTGGGGACAGCTGAACGGGTTGTCGCAACAAGGCGATGGGCAGTCCCCTTTTTTTTGAGCCTAAATTTCTGTTTCTACTGAAATTTCAAACGGAGAAGATGATGAGAGTGCACCCCCTGCACCATGACGCTGGTGCCTATCCGCTGACGCTCTACTACGAGTCGGCCTGCCCGCTGTGCAACGGCGAGATGCGCAACCTGATGCTGCGCAACCGCGACGGGCTGCTGCGCTTTGTCGACGTCAGCGCGCCGGGCTTCGTGCCGCCTGCAGGCGGGCCAACCCTGGCCGACATGCTGACGCTGATGCGCGGCCAGCGAGCCGACGGCACGTGGCTGACCGGCGTGGCCGTGTTCCGCCTGGCCTATGTAGCGGCCGGCCTGCCCCGGGTGTCGCAACTGCTGAACCAGCCGCTGCTGGGCCGGCTGGCCGAGCGGGCCTATCCGTGGATTGCCAGGCACCGCCGCGCACTGCCGCACTGGATCAGCCACGCGCTGTTCGAAACCACGCTGTGCAGGGCGGCGGAACGCGCCGCGAACGACACCTCGCGCTGCCACGCAGGGCATTGCGACATTCACACCCACACGGAGCGCTGAGCCATGCGAGTGCTGCTTTGTGGCGCCACCGGTTTCATCGGCCGGCACATCGCCCGCGCGCTGCGGGATCACGGCCATCAGGTGCTGGCTGCGAGCCGAAGCGGTCAGGCAGCGGTCGGCCAGGAGCCCCTGGCCGTGAACTTCATGGCGATGACCCAGCCAAGCGACTGGCTGCCACTGCTGACCGGTGTGGACGCTGTGATCAACGCCGTGGGCGTGCTGCGCGACAGCCGCCGGCAGCCCATGCAGTTGCTGCACACGCAGGCACCGCAGGCGCTGTTTCAGGCCTGCGCAGATGCTGGCGTGCGGCGGGTGCTGCAGGTCTCCGCGCTGGGCATTGAAGGCCAGGACTCGTCCTATGCCCTCACCAAGGCCGAGGCGGACAACACGCTGCTGGCGCTGACCGAGCGCGGTGAGCTGGACGGCGTGGTGCTGCGGCCCAGCGTGGTGTTCGGCCGCGGCGGTGCAGGCAGCGAGTTGTTCGTCAAGATGTCCCGACTGCGCTGGCTGGCACTGCCGCCCGAAGGCCGGCGCACCTTGATTCAGCCGGTGGCCGTCCCGGACATGGCCAATGCCTGCGCGCAGTTGCTTGGGCCGGCCTCGGCAACCCGCGGCTTGCTGGTCTGCACGGGACCGCAGGCGCTCAGCCTCGAAGCCTTGCTGGCCTCGCTGCGGCAGCAACGCGGCGACAAGCCCGCGCGGGTCAGCACCATGCCGGCGGCGCTGGCACGCGGCAGCGCCTGGGCAGGCGACCTGCTGCCCTGCACACCCTGGGGCCGGCAGACGCTGGGCCTGCTGCAGCGAGACAACACCGCGAGCGCTGCCGAAGCGGCGCAGTTCGATGCCGTGCTGGGCCACGCGCCCTGCCCGCCGAACCAACTGCTGGCGCGCACATGGTCATGAGATCCCACCGGTCCATGAGCCGCTGCCTGGATGTCCGCTGGCACTGCATTGGCAACAGGCCAAGCTGTGGGAATGGCTCGGCTACCCGGCCTTCGTCGCGATGCTCGCAACCTTCTGGCTGATGGTCACGAAGCCTGGGCTGTGGTGAGTCGGCTCAGCAGTTCGCGTTCGCGCTCGAGTGGCAGGCCGGTCTTCGGAAAACCTTGCTGCTCGGCCGGCAAGGCGCGCCACCAGGCCAGCGTGTCAGCCACCGTCTCCCCCAGCGGGCGGCAGCGCAGGCCAGCGTCATGGGCGCGCAGGGTGTTGTTGCGCTGGAAGGCCGCGTAGCCAGGGTCCTCTCCCAGCCACAAGGGCATCTGGTCCCAGGGCGATACCTGCTGCGCCAGCAGCCAGGCGGACGAGGCCCAGCAGACCTGTGGCCGGGTGCCGGCAGCCTCCACGCAATGCTGCAGCAGGTCGCCAAACTGATGCACGCGGGGCAGCGTGGCCACGTTGAAAGCACCGGACTCGCCTTGCGCCACAGCATGCAGCACAAAGGCCGCCAAGTCCCGGGCGTCGATGAACTGCAGTTCGTCTTCGGGATGACCCGGCGCCAGCAGCGGTTCGCCATCCGCCGCACTGGCAACCCGCGCCGGCCACCAGGTGAAGCGGCCGGTGTGGTCGTGCGGGCCGACGACCAGGCCAGGGCGGATCAGCAGCGCCTGCTCGCCGAAAACCTGCCGCACCGCCTGCTCGCAGGCGGCCTTCAGCGGGCCGTAGGTGTCACCGTCGACCACCGTGGTGTCGGGGTCGGCCAGCACACCCAGCGGTGAGTCTTCGGCATTGGGCTGGCGGAAGTCGGCATAGGCCGAGACGCTGGAGATGAAGACGTAGCGGTCAACACGGCCCTTCAAGGCCTGCGCCATCGCGGCGACCTCACCGGGCAGGTAGCCGCAGCAGTCGACCACCGCGTCCCAGCGCCCGGCAGCCAGCGCGGAAAGATCGCCGCGACGGTCGCCCCGGATTGACTCGGCACCTGGCAAAGGCTCGCCGCTCTGGCCCCGGTTGAACAGCGTGACGCCATGACCCGCCGCCAGCGCCGCCTCGGCCAGGTGGCGCCCGACGAAGCGGGTGCCGCCGATGATCAGCAGGCGTTGCGGCATGGCGGGCTTCGCTGTCTTACTTGCCAGCGCGGATGGCCTTTTCGTCGCTCTCGCGGTAGTTGCGGCCACCGCAGCGGGTCTTCCACGAGCTCAGGTCGGCGTCATAGTTCGCCGCGGCCACATCCATGTCATGGTTGCGGGTGTTCCACTGGTCGGTCTTGACCTGGAACTGCTGAAACTGGCTGTCGAGCTTGTTCTTGTCTTCATCGACGCTGGCCTGGAACACCTTGCCGGCTTCGTTCAGCTCGTCGGAGGTCTTCTGGATTTCCTTGCCCTCACGCTCCAGCACTTGTTGGCGGCGGTCGATGTTCTCGCCCTTCTTCGCCGCGGCGTTCAGCGCGTCCATCTTCTGGTTGAAGGCTTCCACCTTGGCAGAGTGTGCGGCCACGCGAGCATTCATGTCGGCCGCGTTCTGGTTGACACGGGCAGCCAATGCATCGCGCTGCTGCTTCATGGCCTCGTTCTCGGTTTCAAGCTGCTTGCGCTCGGCGTCCAGCGCGGTGCGCTTGGTGCCCAGGTCAATGCTCGCGGCCTTGATGCTGTCCTGCTCCTTGAAGCAGGCGCGCAGCTCTTCGCGGCTCATCACCGACGCTTTGGCATTCGCATTGCCAAGGCTTTGCAGCTTGTCTTGCGCCGCGGCGAGGCTGGCGACCAGGGCCAGCAACAGACCAGCGGCGCCGGCGAGAGAGTGCTTTTGGAACGAGTGCATTCGATAACCTTTGCTGTCATGGCCGGCGATGACCGGCCCCAAAAACCGCCCTTGGTGGGACGGCCAGCCCGAGATGATGCCACTGCCGCTAGACTCGTCCATCACCCGAGAACCCTGAAACCCAATGTCGCAAAGCATTCACGACTTCCACGACGACCCGCGCAATGCGGACATCCGCATCTGGATCAACGGCCAGCTCAAGTCGCGCGCCGACGCCACGGTGTCGGTTTTCGACAGTGGCTTCGTGCTCGGCGATGGTGTGTGGGAAGGCCTGCGCGTGGTGCAGGGGCATCCGGTGTTCCTGGATGCACATCTGGCGCGGCTGTGGGAAGGTGCCAAGGCCATCATGCTGGACATCGGCATGAGCAAGGCCGAACTTAGGCAGGCCGTCTACGACACGCTGAAGGCCAACCAGATGCACGACGGCGTGCACATCCGGCTGATGGTCAGCCGCGGTGTGAAGCGCACGCCATACCAGGACCCGCGTGTCACCGTGGGCCCGGCCACCATCGTGATCCTGCCGGAATTCAAGCTGGCCAAGCCGGAGACGGTCAACGCCGGCCTGAAGCTGTTCACGGTGCACGTGCGCCGCGGCTACCCGGACGTGCTGGACCCCAAGCTCAACAGCCACAGCAAGCTCAACTGCATCACGGCCTGCATCCAGGCCACCGCCGCAGGTGCCGATGAAGCGCTGATGCTGGACCCGCACGGCTTTGTGGCGACCTGCAACTCCACGCACTTCTTCATCGTGCGTGGTGGCGAAGTGTGGACCAGCAGCGGCGACTACTGCCTGGGCGGCATCACGCGCAGCAACGTGATCCAGGTCTGCCGCGAGGCCGGCATTCCGGTGTTCGAGAAGAACTTCAGCCTGACCCAGGTCTACAGCGCCGAAGAGGCCTTCTGCACCGGCACCTTTGCTGGCGTGGTGCCGGTACGCGAGGTGGACGGCCGCGCAATGGAAGGCGGGTTGCCGGGACCCATGGTGCTGCGGCTGCAAGCGCTGTACAAGGCGCTGGTGGCCCGCGACGTGGCAGCGCAAGAAGGCTCATGGGCATGAACGCCGGAGCACCGCTGCGCGTGGCCATGTGGAGCGGCCCGCGCAACATTTCCACCGCGATGATGCGGGCCTGGGAAAACCGCGGTGACTGCGCCGTCAGCGACGAGCCGCTGTACGCCGCCTACCTGGCTGCGACGGGCCTGGACCACCCGGGCCGCGACGACATCATTGCCGACGGCGACATCGACGCAGCGCGCGTGGCGCGGGCCCTGAGCGAAGGCCCGGCACCTGACGCTCAGCCGGTCTGGTACCAGAAGCACATGAGCCACCACCTGCTGCCAGGCATGGCGACGGACTGGGTGCACAAGCTGCACAACGTGCTGCTGATCCGCGACCCGGCGCAGGTCGTGGAGAGCTATCTGAAGAGCCGCGCCACCGTGGCCCCGGCCGACATCGGCCTGCTGCAGCAAGCCGCGCTGTTCGACGAGCTGGCGCAGCGCAGCGGCCAAGCGCCGATGGTGATAGCCGCAGACGACTTCCTGCAGGCGCCCGAGGCCTACCTGAAAGCGGTCTGCACCGCGCTGGGCATCGCCTTCACGCAGCGCATGCTCAGTTGGCCCGCAGGTCGGCGGGACAGCGACGGCATCTGGGCGCCCCACTGGTACGACGCCGTCTGGGCGTCGACCGGCTTTGAGGCCTGGCGCCCTCGCTCGCCTCAGTTGCAAGGTGCGGCCCTGGCCGTGGCCGAGGCCTGTCGCCCGGCTTACGCCTTGCTGCACCAGCATCGCCTCCGGATCAGCGCCTGACAAGCTGCCCTGACGTCTTCAAGAAGGCGGCAGGATGCCACGCATGTTCGCCACCAAACCTTGGTGGCGAATGCGAGCGATGTTAGATTGGCCGCCGAATCGCGCTGCAGACTTGGCTAAAAGACGATTAGACGATTCGCATTCGAGACCCACGGAGACAACACAAGTGATACGTTGCAGTTCATTGCTGGCGACCTGGTTGGGCTTGACCATGTCATTGCTGGGCGCACATTCTGCGCACGCGCAGGCATCGGAATGGCCGACCAAGCCCCTCAAGCTGGTCGTTCCGTTCCCGCCCGGCGGCACCAGCGATTTCATGGGCCGGCTGATCGCCGGCAAGCTCGCCGTGGCACTGAAGCAGCCCGTCAACGTGGAAAACATCGCCGGCGGCGGCGGCGTCACCGGCACCTTGAAGGCGCTGTCGCAACCCGCCGACGGCTACACGCTGATTCAAAGCGGCATTGGCCAGAACGCCGTGGCGCACGGCATGGATGCGCAGGTCGGCTATGACTCCATCAAGGACTTCACGCACCTGACGCAGGTTCATTCCGGTGCGAATGTGCTGGTCGCCAGCCCCAAGTCACCGTTCAAGACACTGGCCGAGCTGATCGCCTACGGCAAGGCCAATCCCGGCAAGCTCAGCTACGGCTTCACGCACGCATCTTCCGGCCACGTGGCGATGGAATTGCTCAAGCAGTCGCTGAGCGTCTGCCTGGGCAATGCCCAAGGCGGCCGGGACTGCAAGGGCCTCTCCATCGTTGGCGTGCCCTACAAAGGCGGCGGGCCCTTGGTCGCTGCGCTGCTGGAAGGCCAGGTGCCGATGGCATTCATCAATCAGGACTCGGCCTATCCCCTGGTGAAAGAGGGCAAGCTCCAGGCCCTGGCAGTCACCAGCACTTCGCGCAATTCGCTGTTCCCCAACGTGCCGGCGATCAGCGAAAAGGAGATTCCGGGATTCGTGGCAATGTCTTGGTCCGGCATTTCGGTGTCCAGCAAGACGCCCGCCCCCATCGCCGCACGGCTGGAAGCCGAACTGGTGAAGATCATGCAGTCACCGGACACCAGGCAACAGCTGGAGTCCAAAGGCTTTGTGATCCCGGACCAGGGCTCGCACAGCTACGCGAACTTCGTTGACCGCGAAGTCAGCCGGTGGGGCCGCGTGATACGCATCGCCGGCATCAAGCCCGAGTGACCGCGGGCAGCGCTGCCCTCAGCGCTTCTTGACGATCACGCTGCCGATCGAATAACCGGCGCCGAACGAACAGATCACGCCCAGGTCGCCCTTGGCCAGGTCGCTGTGGTGGCGGTGGAAGGCGATCACCGAACCGGCCGATGCGGTATTGGCGAATTCGTCCAGGATCAGCGGCGCGATGTCGGCATTGCCGTCGCTGCCGAGCAGCTTCTTGATCACCAGCTGGTTCATGCCCTGGTTGGCCTGGTGCAGCCAGAAGCGGCGCACCTGCGTGGGCTCCACCCGCAGCGTGTGCAGGTGCTTCTCGATGTGCGCCGCGGCCATCGGCACCACTTCCTTGAAGACCTTGCGGCCCTCCTGGTAGAAGGTCTTGTCGCGGCCCAGCGGGTCGTTGTCTTCGGCGCGGTTCATGAAGCCGAAGTTGTTGCGGATGTTGCTGGAGAACTCGGTCGCCAGCTTGGTGCCGAGGATCTCCCACTGCTCGCTGCTGGTGGCCGTGTCGGCAGCTTCGATGATCACCGCGGTGCAGACGTCGCCGAAGATGAAGTGGCAGTCGCGGTCGCGCCATTCCAGGTGCGCCGAAGTGATTTCGGGGTTGACCACCAGCACGCACCTGGCGCTGCCGGCCTTGACCGCGTTGACCGCCTGTTCGATGGCGAAGGTGGCCGACGAACAGGCCACGTTCATGTCGAATCCGTAGCCCCCGGCGCCAATCGCCTGCTGGATCTCGACCGCCATCGCCGGGTAGGCGCGCTGCATGTTGGCCGCGGCGCACAGCACTGCGTCCACGTCCGCGCCGGTCTTGCCCGCCGCGGCCAGCGCCTGCTTCGCGGCGTCCACCGCGATCTCGGCCATCAGCGACAGCTGCTCGTCAGCGCGGGCCTCGAAGCGCGGGTACATGCGCGTCGGGTCCAGCACGCCGGCCTTGTCGATCACATAGCGCTGCTTGATGCCCGAGGCCTTCTCGATGAACTCCACGCTGGAGTTGGTGATGGCCGCGCGGGTGCCGGCGGCGATTGCGTCGGCATGCTGCTTGTTTTGCAGCGCAGCATAGGCGTTGAAAGCCTCCACCAGCTCGGCGTTGGTGATCACGTGCGGCGGCTGGTAAAGGCCGGTGCCGCTGATGACGACTCGGGTCATGGCGCAAATATCCGTGAAAAGTGAAAAAGCCCGCTGCGCGGCAGACGGGCTTCCTGGAGGTCGACCGCGGATTTTAGGGCGGGTGGTACACAGGGCCTGCCGGCCCAGGGGTTCAAGTGGCTTTGCGGCGTGCGGATTTGGCTGCGGGCGCGGCAGGTGCAGCAGTGGGCGGCGGTGGTGAACCGGCGCTGCCGCCCTGGCGCAAGGCGTCGGACATGCCCATCAGCACGCCGCTGACCAGCGCGGTGTAGCTCTGCGCCAACGCCTGCGCGGCCTTCAGGCCGGCGGCCCGGGTGTCGCGCATGGCCGTCTGCATCTTCTCCAGTTGTGCGGTCACGCCGTTGACGGTCGCCTGCGCATGCGCACCGGCCTGGCTGCCGTCCTGCTTGAAGTGAGACAGCGCCTGCTCCCAAGGGCCGGACAGCGTGCCACCGGCGGCGTCCGCCGCCTTGCGCACCGCACCGAACATGGTGTCTTCCAGCTGCTCCAGATCGCCCAGCGCCTTCTTGAGCTGCTTGTCCTGCAGGCCCACGCCCTGGCCAGCCAGGCTGCTGAGCGCCACCTGGTGGGCCTCGACGGCCTTCAGCAGCGCATCGTCCATGCCGGCCAGCGCCGAGCCCAGCATGGCCTCGGCATCGACCTCCGGCAGGCCACGGCCGGCGGTGCCGGCGCTGGCGGCCTCGGTGACCGACTTCAGCACCGAGCGGATGTTCTTCAGGCTCATCTCGCGGCCCTGCAAGGCCTTCAAGGTGGCCGTGTGCACGGCGTCGCGCAGCTGCGCCGTCTGGCGCGCGCTGGTGGTCGAGAACATCTCGATCAGGGCGTCCTGGTCAATGCCGGACTTGAGCATGGGCACTCCGCAAGGTGGTTGGGTTGACGGCGACGATACGCGCGTCCCGCATGCTTCGGCCCAGGGGCTTGCCCGAAGCCATGATCACATCTCTGGAGCGATCTGCTCGAGGTATTCGGACAAGGCGTCGAGGATGGCGGTCGCCTTCTCGTCACCCTTCTCGGCAGCCGCAGCGCCCAGCACGTCCAGCTTCTCCAGGTAGGCGTCGATGCTCATCGCGCCGCCCTCGCCTTCGTGCAGGCGCGCAGCGCGGTACTGCTCCCAGCGTTCGTGTTCTTCGGGGCTCAGGCTGTCCAGGAAATTCCGGGCGCGGTAGCGGAACAGCAACTCACCGAGGCGGCCGTCGTCGAAGCTGGCACGCGGCAAGGCGGGATCGTCGGGCTTCAACTTGCGCAGGCGGTCCAGCCGGGTGCGGTCCTGCGGGCCGACGAAGCCGCCATAGAGGTCTTCGTCCACGTCCGGCGTGCGCTCGGCGGGCGGGCGGGCAAACACCTCGTCCCACAGGCCACCGAGCTTGGCGCTGTTTTCGGCGCAAGCCTGGGCGTGCTGCAGCGCAAGGTTCATGTCCAGGCCCCAGCGTTCGGCCATCGCGTGCGACAGCGTCTTCAGGTTGCCGATCACCACCGGCGACTTGTTGATGTGGATGGTCTTGATCGGCAGCCGCGTCACGCCTTCGGGCAGCGCGTCGGCCTTGGTGAACATGCGCTCGCGGATGGCCGCGGCGTTCAGCGTGAACAGCTCGGACGGATCGACCGCCAGGTCCCAGACGATCAGCTCGTTCTTGTTGACCGGGTGCGGCGCCAGCGGCCAGACGGCGGCAATGCAGCCGCGCTCCGGGCCGTACATGCCGGAGATGTGCAGGAACGGACGGCCGACGCCGATCTCCGCCCACACAGCATCCTTCTTGCGCAGCTTCAGGCAGAAGTCCCACAGCCGCGGCTGGGCCTGGCGGATCAGCCGGGCCAGGCCAATGGTGGCGCGCACGTCCGACAGCGCATCGTGCGCCGCCTCGTGCAGCAGGCCGTTGGCGGCGCTCAGATGCTCCAGCTTGAACGACGGCCGGCCGTCCTCGTGCTTCGGCCACTCGATGCCCTCGGGCCGCAGCGCGTACATGCAGCGCACGGTGTCCAGCAGGTCCCAGCGGCCACAGTCGTTCTTGTACTCGCGGGCATACGGGTCCATCAGGCAACGCCAGAACAGGTGGCGCGTCACTTCGTCGTCGAAGCGGATGGAGTTGTAGCCCACGCCCACCGTGCCCGGCGCGGCCAGCACCTTCTCGATGGTGGCGGCGAAGCGGTGCTCGGGCAGGCCTTTTTCGAGGCACAGCTGCGGCAGGATGCCGGTCAGCAAGCAGGATTCCGGGTCCGGCAGATAGTCCGGCGCGGGCTGGCAATAGACCATCACCGGCGCGCCGATCTCGTTCAAGTCCGCATCGGTGCGCACCCCGGCGAACTGCGACGGCCGGTCGTGGCGCGGCACGCGGCCGAAGGTCTCGTAGTCGTGCCAGAAAAAACTGAAATCGCTCATGCCGGCACGATACCGCAGGCCCAGCGGGGCCGGACGCGGCCAGCGCCGGGCCGCCCCAAGCAGGCCGCGCTACCCGCCCGGCGGGTGGTTTCGTGTACCCGCGAAACCGGGTGTCGCACCTCAGGTGCCTGCGTCGCGCAGCCGCAGCAGCGTCGCGAAACGTGGCAACCCGGTGTCGGTCTGGCCGCGCCAGCTGTAGCTCAGGCGGCTGCCCAGCGGCGGCGGGCTGCGGCGCTGTGCGTCGCTCAAGCCCGAGCCTAAGAGGAAGACCTGGCCGTCGTCGTTGCGCACGCGAAGCGCGCCGATCTGGCCGGCATATTTGCCTTTGCCCGGCACATGGCCGATGACCACCGCGTCTGCGTCCTGCACCGGCTTGAACTTCAGCAGCAACCCATTGCGGCCGGTCAGGTAGGGCGCGTCGGCCAGATGCAGCGCCAGGCCTTCGCCACCGCCGGCCACGACCTCCTGCAGCCGCTGCTGCAGCGTGACGCGGTCGGCCACGCGGAACTGCGCGACGGCCCGCACGGGGCCGGCGCCGTCTGGCGGCGCAAGCACGGCCAGTCGCGCGGTACGCTGCTCGAAGTTGCCTTCGCCACCGGGCAATTCAAAAACCCGATATTGCAAGGCGCGCCAGCCGGGATCGGCAGGGTCGCCTCGCCGCAGCAGCGCCGAGACTTCGTCAAAGCGCCCTCGCCCGAGCCAAAGTTCGCCGTCCAGCGGCTGCGTTGGCAACTGGGCCAGGAACCATGCCGGCGCCTGGATCTCGCCACCGCCACGAAAGCGCAACCGGCGCCCATCCCACAGGCCACGCACGCCGTCGAACTTCTCGCTGACCAGGTAGGGTGCGGGCGACACGTCCGGCCCGAGTTCTCGCGCCAGCAGCAGCGTAGGCGCCGACTCGGCTACCGCCTGGATCGGCGCCGTGGCGGCGAGCACCTGGCCACCCAGCCCGGTAGACAGCAGCGCCGGCAAGCCCAGCAACCAGGAGGGTGAAACGGACGGCGACTTGGGCGGCATGGCGAGGCGAAGGAAGTGGACGGGACGGTCGCATTGTTGCGACGCGCCCCGGCTCCGCCCATCCGCCGTTCGGGGGTGTTTGACGGTTTTGTCGCGGAGTTCAGCGGGGCGCGGGCTGCGCAGCCAAGGTCTGCCACTCCTCATCCGTCCACAGCCGGGTCAGGCTGACAAAGTGCACGCCTTCCGGGTCTTCCAGCGAATAGCTGCCCTGGCTTCCGGCGCGCACGTCCAGCGTGAGCTGCATGCCCAGCAGGTATTCGCATTGCGAACGGCTGACATGGAACGACGCGCCGCCGACCCGGCCGAGCTGCACGTCGCCAGCGTTGAGCGTCAGGTCGCCCGGCGCGCAGCACATGGGGTGGCTGCCTTCGCAGCAGCCACCGGCCTGGTAGAAAAAGATGTCCGCACCATGGCGCGCCTGCAGTTGCGCCACCAGCGCCAAGGCGGCGTCGGTGGCGATCACGCGTTCGATCATGGCTTGCGCCTCCCGATGAAAAAAGCGGCCCGAAGGCCGCTCGTGCATGACAGCGTGAAGTTCAGAAGAAGCCCAGCTTGTTCGGGCTGTAGCTGACCAGCAGGTTCTTGGTCTGCTGGTAGTGGTCCAGCATCTGCTTGTGGGTCTCGCGGCCGATGCCCGATTCCTTGTAGCCGCCGAAGGCTGCATGCGCCGGGTAGGCGTGGTAGCAGTTGGTCCACACGCGGCCGGCCTGGATGCCACGGCCAAAGCGGTAGGCCCGGCTGCCATCGCGGGTCCACACGCCAGCACCCAGGCCGTACGGCGTGTCGTTGGCAATCTGCATGGCTTCGGCTTCATCCTTGAAGGTGGTCACGGCCAGCACCGGGCCGAAGATCTCCTCTTGGAAGATGCGCATCTTGTTGTGGCCCTTGAACAGCGTAGGCTGGATGTAGTAGCCGCCGGCCAGGTCACCCTCCATCTTCGCCGCGCCGCCGCCGATCAGCACCTGCGCGCCTTCCTGCTTGCCCAGCTCCAGGTAGGACATGATCTTGTCCATCTGCATCGACGAGGCCTGCGCGCCCATCATCGTGTCGGTGTCCAGCGGGCTGCCTTGCTTGATCGCGGCCACACGCTTGATCGCCCGGTCCATGAACTTGTCGTAGACCGATTCCTGGATCAGCGCGCGGCTGGGGCAGGTGCAGACCTCGCCCTGATTGAACGCGAACAGCACCAGGCCTTCGATGGCCTTGTCGAAGAAGGCATCGTCGGCAGCAGCCACGTCGTCGAAGAAGATGTTCGGGCTCTTGCCACCCAGTTCCAGCGTCGCCGGGATCAGGTTGCTGGCCGCTGCCTGCGCAATGACGCGGCCGGTGGCCGTGGAGCCGGTGAACGCGATCTTGGCGATGCGCTTGCTCTGCGCCAGCGGCATGCCGGCCTCGCGGCCAAAGCCGTTGACGATGTTCAGCACGCCGTCCGGCAGCAGGTCGGCGATCAGCTCGGCCAGCACCAGGATGCTGACCGGCGTGGACTCGGCCGGCTTCAGCACCACGCAGTTGCCTGCGCCCAGTGCCGGTGCCAGCTTCCAGGCCGCCATCAGGATGGGGAAGTTCCACGGAATGATCTGGCCGACCACGCCCAGCGGCTCGTGGAAGTGATAGGCGATGGTGTCGTCGTCGATCTGGCTGAGCGTGCCCTCCTGCGCCCGCAGGCAGCCGGCGAAGTAGCGGAAGTGGTCGGCCGCCAGCGGGATGTCGGCATTGAGCGTCTCGCGCATCGGCTTGCCGTTGTCCACCGACTCGGCGTAGGCCAGCTTCTCCAGGTTCTGTTCGATGCGGTCGGCAATCTTCAGCAGCACGTTGGCGCGCGTGGCGGCCGGCGTGGCAGCCCACTTGGCGGCGGCGGCGTGCGCAGCGTCCAGCGCCAGCTCGATGTCGGCCTCGGTCGAACGTGCAGCCTGGGTGAAGACCTTGCCATTGATCGGCGTGATGACGTCGAAATACTGGCCGCCCACTGGCGCGACGAACTTGCCGCCGATGAAGTTGTCGTAGCGCGCCTTGAAGCCGACGGGGGCACCAGCGGTTCCGGGAAAGGCATACAGCATGCGTTTGTCTCCTGCGTTGTTGGATGAAGAGGGAAGCGACCCGACGTTTGCGTGTGGGGAAACGGGGCCTGCCCTGGCTTGCTCTGCACGCGACATGCCAACGGCAGCCGGGCCTTGTTTGTGCCGGGAACAGGCTGATCCTGCGCAAATCCGGGTGAAACAGCGGCCATGGCCTGCGCCAATGTGTCGCACACCGAAACCCTGTGCCGAAACGGAACAGCTCGCCTGCGGCACTGGCGGAAGACCCTCTAGGCGAGGGCGGTCGGCATGGCTAACCTTGGCCCGACACCGCCTTCGAACCTGCCGCCATGCACCCTGCCCTGACCCCCGTCCTCTCCCCCGCCCAGGTGCGCGAGGCCCACCGGCAGCTCAACAGCAGCGGCGAGGTGTCCGCGCAACTGCTGGGCCCCGTGCTGGCGCGCTCCTGGCAGCGCAGCGCCGCAGCCGGCCTGTCGCCCACGGCACGCCCGGCGGGCGCGCCGCATGCGTCCTCGGCCCAGTTGCGCCAGGCGCTGGAACAGCAGCGCGAACTGCTGGCCCACGCGCTGCCGGTGATGAACTTCCTGCATGAGCAGACCCAGGACAGCGACGGCATGCTGGTGCTGGCCGACCCGGACGGGCTGCTGCTGCACTCGCTGGGCGACCTGCAGTTCATGCACCGCGCGGAGCGCGTGGCGCTGCGCCCGGGCGCCAACTGGCACGAGTGCTGGCGCGGCACGAATGCGGTTGGCACCGCGTTGGTCGAGGCCCAGCCGCTGGTCGTGCACGGCGGCGAGCACTTCCTGGAGCGCAATGCCTTCCTGACCTGCGCCGCCGCGCCCATCCACGACTCGCAAGGCCGCCTGCTGGGCGCTCTGGACCTCTCGGGCGACCACCGCGGCTACCACCGCCACACGCTGGGCCTCGTGCGCTCGGCCGTGCGCATGATCGAGCACAGGCTGTTCGAGACCCGCCATGGCGACCAGCTGCGGCTGCGGCTGCACAGCCAGCCCGAGGGCCTGTCCACGCTGACCGAAAGCCTGTTGGCGCTGTCGGGCGACGGCTGGGTGACGGGCGCGAACAAGGCCGCGCTGGCACTGCTGGGCCAGCCCTGGCAGACCCTGGGTGGCCTGCCCATCGAACAGTTGCTGGAGGTGTCCATGGACCGCCTGATGGCCAGCGCCCAGCGGGCCGGCGGCGCGCCGCTGCGGGTGCAGACCGTGCACGGCCAGGCCTTGTGGCTGCGCATCGAACCGGGCCAGGCCAGCCTCGGCACGCCGGCCATGGTGTTCGCGGCCCAGCCGGCGCCCATCGCGCTGCCCGCCCCGGCACCGGCCGACGAGCTGGCGGCGCTGGACACCGGCGACCCCACGCTGCACGCGGTGCTGGCCCGCGCGCGCCGGGTGCTGGACAAGCCGATTGCGCTGCTGCTGCAGGGCGAATCCGGCGCAGGCAAGGAGGTGCTGGCGCGGGCGGTGCACCGCAGCGGGCCGCGGCGCGCGCAAGCCTTCGTGGCGGTCAACTGCGCGGCGCTGCCGGAAAGCCTGATCGAGGCCGAACTGTTCGGCTACCGGCCCGGCGCCTTCACTGGCGCCAGCCGCGAAGGCGCTCCCGGCCGCATCCGTGAGGCGGACGGCGGCGTGCTGTTCCTGGACGAGATTGGCGACATGCCGCTGGCCATGCAGGGCCGGCTGCTGCGCGTGCTGCAGGACCGCCTGGTGGTGCCGCTGGGCGGTGGCAAGCCGGTGGCCGTGGACATCCAGCTGATCTGTGCCACCCACCATGCGCTGCGCGAGCAGATGCGCACCGGCCAGTTCCGCGAAGACCTGTACTACCGGCTCAATGGCCTGACGCTGCAACTGCCACCGCTGCGCGAGCGCCAGGACCTGGAGGCGCTGGTGCAACGCATGCTGCAGGAACTGGCGCCAGGGCAGGACGTGCAACTGTCACCGGAACTGGCGCAGCGCTTCGCCTGCTACCGCTGGCCCGGCAACCTGCGCCAATTGGCCAATGCACTGCGCACTGCCTGCGCGCTGATGGAGCCTCACGAGACGCAGATCACCTGGGCGCACCTGCCCGATGACCTGGCCGAGGATCTTCGTGCCTGTGCACCGCTGCGGGAGACGGCGCCTGCAGCAGTGGAAACTGCCATCGACCTGCGCGAGCTTGCGGTCCGCACCGTGGAGCGGGCGCTGAAGGAGAGCGACGGCAATCTCTCGGAAGCCGCCCGCCGGCTGGGCATCAGCCGCAACACGCTATACCGCAAGCTCAGGGCTGCGCGGTCCAGCTGAAAAAACTCAGCTGAGGCCCTTGAGTTTGGGCAACGGGCCGGCAAGCTCCTCGGGGCTGCTGCCTTGCTGGCGCAGCAGCGCTTCGAGTGCCGGCATCAGCGGGCCCAGGCGTTCGTCGAGTGCGTCGCGCACGGTGTCGACAAAAACCTGCGTGCTGCGCTCGATCTCGATGTTCAGCGTGTCGCCCGGCTGCTTGTCGCCAAAGGTGGTCATGCGCAGCGTCTCGGGAATCAGCCAGACCTCGAACCAGCCCTCGGCACGGTTGGCCTCGGCCACCGTCAGGCTGGCGCCGTTGATCGCGATGTAGCCCTTGGCGAAGATGTAGCGCATCCACGGCTGCGGCACCTGGATGCGCATCACATGGTTGTTCTCGGGCTGGCGCACCGTGGCCAGCGTGGCCTTGAAATCCACATGGCCGGACAGCGGGTGGCCGCCGATCTCGGCGCCGTCGCGCGCCGCGCGCTCCACGTTCAGCGGGCTGCCTTCGCCCAAAGCACCCAGCGTCGTCAGCGACAGGCTTTGCTGCATCACGTCAAAGTCGGCCGCGTTGTCGCCATGCAGCTCGGTGACGGTCAGGCACACGCCGTCGCACGAAACGCTGGCGCCAATGCCCAGATCCTGCGCGAAGCCGTCGGGGAACTGCAGCCGGAAGCTGCGCAGCCCTGGTTTGTCCTGGATGCTGGCCACCTGGGCCACGCCTTGCACAATGCCGGTGAACATCCGAAATCCCAATGAAAAAACTGGCGCGAGCTTAGCAGCCCGGGCCAGTTTCGGTGGCGGGCGCCGAGGCGCCCATGCTGGGGGTGATTACTTCAGGCCAGCCGTGGAGGCCAGGCTTTCTTCCTGGTCCAGGATGCCGGTGCCGGAAGAGAAGCCCATTTGCGCGGCCAACGAATCGACGCCGTGACCCGCGCCATGAATGCGCTTGAGCACCAGCTTGCCGCCGCAGTTGGACCAGGTGTCGACGTTGCCGCTGTTGGTCGGCGAGGCAGCCACAGTCTCGCCGCACATCGCCGTCGCGCGGACTTGCTGCTGGACCTGTTCGTTGATCACCTGGTCATTGACCCAGGCATCGCCGGCCGCGTAGATCAGGACCTGGTTGATGGTCCACAGGTCATCGCCCCAGTTCGACGCCCCGGTGATCGGGTCGAAGGTCCGCATCACCGGATCGCTGTCGCCAATGATGCCCATGTACGGCGCCACCGCCTTGCCGGCGGCAGTGCCAGCGGGATCGCACACCGCTGCGCCGGTCGAGAAGTCCACCGAGGCCGGGCCGGCCAGGGACACATAGGAATCAAACGTGGCGTTGGACTCGCAGTACATGCGGTTGGTCATCGCGCCGCCCATGGAGTGGCCCATCAGCGTGATCTTGCTGATGCCGTAGTCCGCGCGCAGCTTGGCAGCCAACCCAATCAGGAAGGCTTTGTCGTCCTGGCCGGAGGTCATCACCCGGTTGCTCCAGGTCGTCGCGCCGTCCTGCCCGGCAATGTGCTGCCCCTGGGGAAACACGAGCATCACGTGATTGTTTTCCAACCAGGTCCAGTTGATGGTCGACGATGCCAGGTCGGTCTGCGAAGTGTTCAGGCCGAGCTGGTAGGAGATGGAGACGTTGTTCCCGCCGCCGCCGTGCAGCGCAACGATGGCCCGGGTCGCGCCCTTGGGCTTGTAGATGTTGATCTGTTGTGGGTAGGCAGCACCGGTGCTGCTGGTGACCTGCACGTTGGTGATCAACTCGTCAGTACCTGACGGCGCCACGTCGTTGTCGCTTCCACCACCGCAGGCGGACAGCAAGGCGACAGAGGCCAGCATGGTGGTCACGGCAAGCGCGCGGACCCGGGAGATGCGATGGAACATGGAAAGACTCCGAAAGGCTGTTGGTATGACCCGCTCAAAAAAACCTCCGCCAACCCACCCAAGAGTGGCGGGCCACAAGCTGTGGCCAAGAGATTCCGCAGCGGTGAATGGATGGCATGACGGTAGCACCGGGCCCCTGGCCCACCCATTCGCTTGCGACCCGACGTAATGTAGGACAACGCCCTTATGAGATGTCGGCCGACAACAACGTGGAAAAAACCTGTGACTCTTTGTCAGGGAAGCCGTGAGCGGGCGCGCTCCAGGCGTCGCTGGCAGAATCCGCCGATGCCCAGCCTGCCCTCCCCCATCTCGCCGCGCGCCAAGCGCACGTTCGGCCGCACCTTCGGCCACTCCATCAGCACGCGCCGTGCCCGCTTCGGCGCCCAGGCTGTCGCCTGCCTGTCGATCCTGCTGTCCGCGCCGTTGATGGCGCAAACCGCACCCGCCTCGCCCAAGGAACATGCATCCAGCAATGGCCTGCGCGCCGTGGCCGTGGCTGGCACGCTCGCCAGCTGGGCCTACGCCTGGTGGGAAGGCGCACCATTCACGCGCTGCGACGGTGCGCCGCGCTGGCAGTTCCGCGGCAACGTGGCCAAGGACGACGAACTCCGCGTGGCCACCGTGGGTGCCGCCTACGGCGAATGCCAGATGCTGACTGCTGGTGGCTGGAGCCTGAGCAACCAGACCAACTTCTCGGTCAGCCGCTGGAGCGCGCAAGGCGATGTGGCCTTCGCGAAGAATGCCTGGGACGTGGCGATCGTGCCGCTGGTGCACTGGCAGCGGCCGGCCTTTGGCGCCACGCGCATGGAAGTCGAATTCGGCATCGGCCCGGCCTGGCTGAGCCAGACCAACATCGGCGACCGCCAGAAAAGCACCCAGTACCAGTTCTCCGACCACCTGGGCCTGAACCTGGTGGACGCCGGCGGCGCCTGGCGCGTGGGCCTGCACTGGCGGCACATCAGCAACCTGGACATCAAGACGCCGAACAACGGCGTGGACTTTGCCGGCGTCGTGGTCGCGTTCAGCCTCTGACCCGCAAGAACCGCCGGCCTTCAAGCCGCTGAGGCCTGCCGCCGCCGGCGGCGCCTGAGCCGCCAGCGCAGCCATCCGGCGCGCACCAGCAGCGCACAGCCCCAGATCGCCAGGCCAGCGAAGACCACGTCGCTGAGGAAGTGGCCGCCCTGGATGATGCGGACGGCGCCGATCAATGCGCCAGCCGCCATGCCGGCGCGCCACCAGCGCCGGCGCACCGCAGGCGCGGCCATCAGGCCCACGGCCATCAGCACGAAGCCGGTGGCCGCATGGCCGCTGACGAAGGAGCAGTTGGTGCGGCAGCCGCTGGACGGCAACAGCGCCATGCTGAACACCTTCTCGCCGCCGAACTGCAGGATGTGCACCGGCCGCGGCCGGCCCCATTGCTCCTTCAGTGCGCCGTGCACCAGCACCACCACGCCCAGCAGCATGACCAGCGCCAGCGCCCAGCCGCGCCGGCCGTGACGCAGCCGATGGCCCGGCGAGCGGCGCCAGCTGCGCCAGGCGCTCCACAGCGCATAGAGGAACACCGCCCAGCCGACCGCCGTGGTGCCGCGGTAGATCGCCCGTACCCACCACCAGTGGTCACCCGGGAAGTGACCCTGGCCGTCGTAGAACCAGCCGGCCACCTGCAGGTCCAGCTGCGGCCAAGCCGAAAACACCGTGCCCGCGACCAGCAGCGCCAGCAGCCAGGCCAGCGCCTCGCGATGCCGCGCGCGCCGCCACCAACCGGTCTTCATGGCGCGGCTTGCGCCACCGAGGTGGCAGCCGGTGCAGCAGCACGCCACAGGATCAGCGCATAGCCCCGCTCGGCATACAGCGGGATGTAGCGCCCGCCGGCCTGGGCGATCAGCTTGGGCAACTGGTCCAGCCGGACCAGTGCCAGTTCGCCATCATGTGGCGCGCGGCGCGGCGTGGACTGGCCGCGGTAAAGCGCAAAACTGGGCTGGTGCAGGCCCCATTGCACCGCCGGCTCGTTGCGCTCCGCGGCAATGGCCGCGGCGCGCTTGATCGGGCCTTGCAGCAGGTCGCCCCACCACGGCAGCGCCACGCCCAGCGCCACCACCGCAATCACCAGCGCCGAAACGCCGCTGCGCAGCGCCAGCGTCCACCCCGGGCGGTTCAGCTGGGTCATCAGGAACAGCACGGCCAAGGCCGCCAGCCCGCTGAGCCAGGCCAGCCACGGCGAGGCATGCTGGCCTTCCAGCACCGCCTTGTAGAGCGGGTGCGTGACCTGCGGCAGCCACCAGCCCATGGCCAGCGCCGAGCCGCACAGCAGCGCCAGCAACAGCAGCAGGCTGACGGTCAGCGCCGCACGCA
Organism: Ideonella azotifigens; assembly: GCF_021043325.1. NCBI lineage: Bacteria > Pseudomonadati > Pseudomonadota > Betaproteobacteria > Burkholderiales > Sphaerotilaceae > Ideonella > Ideonella azotifigens. The sequence continues at coordinate 67,158 of NZ_JAJNKD010000012.1, read as the reverse complement.
TCGTGGTGCCCGCTTCGGCCAGCGTGATGGCCATCAGCAGCACCAGCGGCGTGGCGCCATACAGCGCGTAGTGCGGCAGCTTGGTGCCCGAGAGCGAGAAGAACACGATCACGAAGCCGGCCCACAGCAGCAGGTAGCGCTGCAGCGGGTCTGCCCAGTGCCGCTTCACACGCGCCAGCACACCTGCAAGCAGCGGCGCCCACGGCAGCAGCAGCAGCGGCACCACCACCAGGTAATAGCCGATGCTGCCGCCGTGCTGCTCCAGCGGGCTGGTGTAGCGCGCCAGGTTGTGGCGGATCAGGAAACCGTCGATGAAGGCCTGGCCGTGGCGGTGCAAGGCATAGGCGTACCAGGGCACGGCAATGCCCAGCATCAGCAGCCAGGCAACCGGATCGGCCATCGCGCGGCCCAGCCGGGCCAGCGCGGCGCGCCAGGGCAGCGAGCAGAACAGCCACAGCAGCAGCGCGGCGCCGGGCACGATGATGGCCACCGGCCCCTTGGTCAGCAGGCCCAGGCCCATCCAGGCATAGGCGCGGCGCAGCGCCGGCTTGGAGTCGCTGGACAGCCAACGCCAGCCGTCCAGCGCGGTCAGCGTCAGCAGCAGGTTCAGCAGCGCGTCGGCCGTCGCGGCGCGGCCGATGATCAGCACGCCCAGCGAGGTGGCCAGCATCACCGTCGCGCTCACCGCAACCTGCCTGCCCAGCCGCGGCAATGCGAACTGCGCCAGCACCAGCGCCCACAGCCAGCCGCTGAGGGCAGACGGCAGCCGCATCGCGAATTCGCCGACGCCGAAGGCCGACGCGCTGAGCGCCTGCAGCCAGTACACGCCGATGGGCTTGTCGAAGCGCGGCTCGCCGTTCAGCGTGGTGTGCAGCCAGTCGCCGCTGGACAGCATCTCGCGCGTGGCTTCGCTGAAAGCGCCTTCGTCCACATCGAACAGCGGCGCTCCGCCCAGCCGCCACAGCGCCAGCGCCAGCAACACCAAAGCCAGCAGCGCCCATTCGTTGCGGCTGAGCTTTCCGGCCGGCGCCGGCGCTGACATGCCAGCAGCCATCATGCGTGCCAGCCCTCGCCGTCCGCCACCGGCGGCGTGGCCATCAGGTGGTACTGGCGGGCATGGCTGCCGTCGAAGTAGATGCGGATCAGCAGCTCGGACAGCACGCCGGTCAGCAGGAACTGCAGCCCGCCCATCACGCAGAAAAAGCCGACGAACAGCAGCGGCCGGCCGCCGATGGATTCCCCCAGCAGCTTCAGGATGCCGAGGTAGCCCAGCACCGCAGAGCCAAAGCCCAGCACCGCCAGGCCGACCGCGCCGAAGAAGTGCCCCGGCCGCGCGCCGAAGTTCAGGAAGAAGTAGACCGACAGCAAATCGACGATGACGCGGAAGGTGCGCGACAGGCCGTACTTGGATTCGCCATGCTCGCGGGCACGGTGGTTCACCGGCTCCTCGGTCATGCGGTCCGGCGTGGTCACGGTCGCCAGCCAGGCCGGGATGAAGCGGTGCATCTCGCCATACAGCCGCACCTCGCGCAGCACCGAGGTGCGGAAGGCCTTCAGGCTGCAGCCCAGGTCCTTGAACTGCATGCCGGTGATCTTGCGGATCAGCCGGTTGGCAATCATCGACGGCAGCCGGCGCAGCGCAAAGCCGTCCTGCCGCTTCTCGCGCCAGCCGGCCACCATGTCCATGTTCTCGATCAGCAGCCGCGCCACCATGCGCGGGATGTCGCGCGGGTCGTTCTGCAGGTCGCCGTCCATGGTCACGATGACGTCGCCGCGCGCCGCGTCGATGCCGGCCTGCATGGCCGCCGTCTGGCGGAAGTTGCGCAACAGGCGCAGCACGCGGATGTGCGGGCCGACCGTGGCCGCATGGCGCTGCAGCGCGGCGCCCGTGCCATCCCGGCTGCCGTCGTCCACGACGATCAGCTCCCACGGGTGCGGATAGGCCTGCAGCGCCGCCTGCACCGTGTCGATCAGCGGCCTGACGTTGTCGATCTCGTTGTACATCGGCACCACCACCGACAGGCGGTGCGGCGGCGCCGGGTCGGCCGGCAGCGCGGGAGCGGCGCCGATGTAGGCGTTGGAAACAGGCGAATCGGTCATGGAAGGGGGCGGTCTGCGGACCGCTGGGAAGCAGTGACGTTGGCGGCGTCGGCCGCGAAATCGGTCTTGAAAGAGGTGCGCCGCGGCAGCAGCATGGCCACGCCGCGGTACAGCGCAAAGCTCAGCAAGGCCACGGCCAGGCTCAGCGCATGCACCGCCAGCGCGGCACTGGTCAGGCGCGCCGGCTCGGCAGCCACCTGCAGCCATTGTCCCGCAGCCCAGATGGCCGCTTCGTAACTGCCCACGCCGGCCGGCGCCTGGATCGGCAAGGCCACCGCCAGTTCGCCCGCCACTGCGGCGCTCACGCCCGCCAGCCAAGGCAGCGGCGCCAGCAAGGCCAGCCCGCCACCCAGCACCAGCAGCTTCAGGCACCAGTTGGCCAGGCACAGCAGCCAGCCCAGCCTGTCGTCCCGGTGCGCCAGCAGGCCAGCCTGCAGGGCCCGCCAGCGCGGCAGCTTGGCGCCCAGCCAGTTGGAGAGCCGGGGCAGCAGCACCAGCAAGACCAACAAGGCGCCTGCCACCGCGCCCAGCCTTAGCCACGGCGAGCCGGGCAACAGGCAGGCCAGGCCCAGCAGGCCGAGCACGCACGCATCCTGCAGCCGCAGCCACACCAGGCTGCGCAAGGCGTCGGCCACCGGAATGCCGAAGCGGCGGTTCAGCAGCCACGGGTAACCAGCCTCGCCAGCGCGCATCGGCAGCACCAGCAAGGCGGCGTTGTGGGCCAGGAACAGGTCCACGCTGTCGTGCAGCGTGAGCATGGGTTGGCCCGGCCGGTTGGCGCGGCCCCAGTTGCCCCATTCGCGGCGCAGGCGCTCGGCGCGCAGGGCGTAGCTGCCCCACAGCCCGGCGCACAAGGCCAGCCAGGCCCAGGCCGGCAGGCCGCGCAGCGCCTCGGCCACCGGCTGCCAGCTGGCATTGCGCAGCAGCACCGCCAGCGCCAGCCCGGCCAGCAGGCAGGGCAGCACCAGCCTGGCCACGCGCGCATCGGCGCCGGCCGGCGCGTCCGCGCTCTGCCAGCGGGAGACTGCGCTGCACAGCGACATCAGCGCCAGCGTCCACTGCAGCGGCTGGGCGATCGGGTAGCCGGTCTTCTGCACCAGCATCGCCAGCGCCAGCAGCAGTTCCAGCACCGCCAGCAGCCGCCGGCCGCGCGGCAGGTTCAGCCAGCGCTGCAGCGGGCTGCGCTGCGCCAAGGCCAGCGCGATCAGGCCGCTGAGCAGGCCCAGGCCGGCGCCTGCCAGCACGTCAGACGGCCAATGGGCGCCAACCGCCACGCGCGACAGCGCCACCAGGGCGGCGACGCCGAACACGGCCACCTGCTGCCAGCGCGCCCAGCCCATCGCGCTGGCCAGCAGCGTGGCCATTGCAAACGCTGTTAGCGAGTGGCCGGACGGCATTGAAGGCGAATGCACGATGGGCTCGCCGATCACCCACAACTGATCTGCCGTCCACAGCTTGGGCGGGCGTGGCGAGCGCACCAGGTTCTTCGGCAGGTGAGTCAGCAGCGCGGCCACCGGAATGCACCACAGCGCCGCGGCCAGCGCCGCCTGCCGGGTCCGGTCCAGCGCCATCACCACCATCAGCGTGCTCAGGCCCAGTCCCGCCACGCTGAGGCCAGCCCAGATCCCGGCCGTCCACGCATCGGGCCCGCCGGCTGCCTGGTTGCCCAACCGGAACAGCGCGTGGTTCAACTCTGGCCGCAGTTGCAGCGCCGTGCCCGCCAGGATCAGCAGGAAAGCAATGCCAAGGGACCACCAGGGCGTTTGGGAAGAACGCAACGGCGATTCGCCAGCGACGTTCGGGTCGGGAGAAGACGGCATGTGGGGCGGGAGATTTGGCCGGCATGATGCCAGAGCGGCACCGGCCCACGCGCTTCGCGCGCCGGGAGGCTGAACTATGCTCGCCCGATGGTCGACACCTCCACCTCCCTCCTGGCCGCCGCCGAGGCCAAGGCCGCCGCGCCACTGCTCAAGCACCGCCTGCACACCGGCAGCATTGCCGCCGCCGCCCACCACCTGAAGCTTCACGAGTGCCGCTTCGACAGCGCCCGCTTCACGCAACTCGCCAGCGACGGCCTGGAAGCGCTGGAACTGAAGGCCAGGGCGATGCAGATCGCCGCCGCGCTGGACGCCACCTTGCCGGCCGACTTCGACGCCGCCTGCCAGATGGTCGAGCGCGCGCTGGCGCCCGCCGTGTCCCCGGACGCCTCCAGCAGCGGCGACGCCAGCAGCGCAGGCCTGGCCGGCTGGATCGTCTGGCCACTGGGCGACTGGGTGACACGCCGCGTGGCGGCCGATCCTGCGAACCTGGACCGCGGCCTGCAGGCGCTGCACGCGCTCACGCAGCGCTTCACGGCCGAGTTCGCGATCCGCCCGCTGCTGCGTGACCACCAAGCGGCGGTCTTCGCCACGCTGCAACGCTGGGTGGACGACCCGAACGAGCATGTGCGCCGCCTCTGCAGCGAAGGCAGCCGCCCCCGCCTGCCCTGGGGCCTGCGACTGCAGGCACTGGTGCGCGACCCTTCGCCCAGCCTGCCGCTGCTGGGCCGGCTGCAGGACGACCCCAGCGCCTACGTGCGCCGCAGCGTGGCCAATCACCTGAACGACATTGCCAAGGATCATCCGGCCCTGATTGCCGACTGGCTGGGCAGCCACCTGCCCGGCGCGCCGGCCGAACGCCGCGCGCTGCTGCGCCATGCCAGCCGCAGCCTGATCAAGTCAGCCGACGTGCGGGTGCTGGCCGCCTGGGGCCAAGGGCAGGCGCTGGTGGGCGACGCGACGCTGGCGATCTCACCTGCCCGCATCACGCTGGGCGGCGCGGTGCAGCTGCGTGCCACGCTGCGCAGCACCGCGGCCGAGCGCCAGACCTTGCTGGTCGACTACCTGGTGCATCACGTGAAAGCCGACGGCCGGACCAGCGCCAAGGTCTTCAAGGGCTGGCAGCGCGAACTTGGGGCCGGCGAGACGCTGCTGCTGCAGCGCAGCCACGCCCTCAAGCCCATCACCACGCGGCGCTACTACCCGGGGCTGCACAAGGTCGAGCTGCAGGTCAACGGCGCGGTCGTCGCCGAGGCCAGCTTCGAGTTGCTGCCTGGCTGAGCCTGATCAGATTTGCTCGGGGGTGCGGACAGCAACCAGCACCACCTCGCCGCGCTCCTCGCGCGGCCGGTAGCGCAGCCACCACACGCCGCCCTTCTTCACGGCCCAGGGCAGCATCGCCGGGTCTTCGCTGCCGTCCTCGGCCCTGAAGGTCGCCGCCGCCATGCGCGGGCCGATCATCAGGTAGGCCGCGGCCAGGCCCAGCGTGGGCTGGTGGCCGACGACCAGCACAGGCTCCTTGGCATCCGGCCAGCGCGCGGCGGCCAGCAAGCCTTCGACCGTGCCGTCCGGGCCCAGCGTCTCGACCGTCTTGAAGCGCCGGCCCAGCGCATGCGCGGTCTGCTGGGTGCGCTTGGCCGGGCTGACCAGCACCCGCGTGCGCTCCGGCAGGAAGCGGTTCAGCCACTCGCCCACCCGCCGCGCATGGCGCTCGCCCTTGGTGGTCAACGCCCGCTCCAGGTCGGGCAGCTCGGCCGCGGTTTCATCGGCTTCGGCGTGGCGCCAGAGGATCAGGTCCATGGGTGTCAGGCGGTGCTGCGAGAGGAGTAGAGCTGCATCAAGGCCTGCTGCACGCTGATGCCTTCGCTGGACACGCGCTGGTAGCTGCCATCGGGTTGCTGCAGCCAGGCGTCGCGGGTGTCGTGCAGGTAAGGCACCAGGCATTCGTCGATCACGCGCTGGCGCAGCCTGGGGTCCCGCACCGGCCAGGCCAGCTCGATGCGGCGGAACATGTTGCGGCTCATCCAGTCCGCACTCGACAGGTACAGCGCCTCTTCCTCGTCGCCATCGCCCCAGCGGAAGTACAGCACCCGCGAATGCTCCAGGAAGCGGCCGACCACCGAGCGCACCCGGATGTTGTCGGTCTGCCCCGGCAGGCCTGGCGGCAGCATGCAGGCGCCGCGCACGATCAGGTCGATCTGCGCACCGGCCTGGCCGGCACGCATCAGCGCCTGGATCAGCGCCGGGTCGGTCAAGGCATTGCACTTGACGACGATGCGCCCACCGTAGCCGGCGGCCGACGCTGCACCGACCTGCTCGATGTGCCGCATCAGGCGGTCGTGCAGCACGAAGGGCGCGGTCAGCAGCTGGCGCGGCGGGCCCAGACGGGTCAGGCTGCCAATCTGCTGGAACACGGCCTCGGCATCGGCGGTGATGCGCGGGTCGGCCGTCAGGTAGCCCAGGTCGGTGTAGAGCCTGGCCGTCTTGGGGTTGTAGTTGCCGGTGGACAGGTGCACATAGCGGCGCATCTTCACGCCGCCGCGCTTGCTGGCCTCGCGGCGGGTGACCAGCAGCAGCTTGGCATGCGTCTTCAGGCCGACGATGCCGTAGACCACCTGCACGCCCACCGCTTCCAGCCGGTCGGCCCAGTTGACATTGGCCTCCTCGTCGAAGCGCGCCTTCAGCTCCACCACCACGGTGACTTCCTTGCCGCGCCGCGCCGCCTCGATCAGCAGGTCCATCAGCACCGACTGCGCGCCGGTGCGGTAGATGGTCTGGCGGATCACCAGCACGTCCGGGTCCAGCACGGCTTCGCGCAGGAACTCGACCACCGGGTCGAAGCTTTCGAACGGGTGGTGCAGCAACACGTCGTGTTCTCGCACCACGCTGAGGATGGATTCGCCGCGGCGCAGCCGGCGCGAGGGCCAGCGCGGCTCGTGTGGCGGGAAACGCAGCTGCACGCCGGGCACGTCGTCGGCCTGGTCGATCAGCTGGTTCAGCCGTACCAGGTTGACCGGGCCGTCCACGCGGTAAAGCGCCGCCTCGGGCAGCTTGAACTGCTCCAGCAACAGGCGCCACAGCTCCTCGGGGCAGCTGCTCACCACTTCCAGCCGGATGGCCTGGCCGTAGTGCCGCGTGGTCAGCCCGGTGCGCACGGCCTGGCGCAGGTTGACGGTGTCGTCTTCGTCGACTTCCAGGTCCGAATCGCGGGTCACGCGGAACTGCGAGAAGGCCTCGACGGTGCGGCCGGGAAAAAGGTCTTCCAGGTGCGCCCGGATCACGCTGGAAAGCATCACAAAGCCTTGCTGGCCCGGCGCGCAAACCTCCGCCGGCAGGCGGATCACGCGCTGCAGCACGCGCGGCACCTTGACGATGGCAATCGTGCTCTCGCGGCCGAAAGCATCGCGCCCGCCCAGCCGGGCGATGAAGTTCAGCGACTTGTTGGCCACCTGCGGGAACGGATGCGTCGGGTCCAGGCCCACCGGCATCAAGAGCGGCCGCAGCTCGCGCTGGTAGAAGCGCGAGACCCACTCGCGCTGCTCGGGCGTGCGTTCGGCGTGGTTGATGATCTCGATGCCGTGCTGGCGCAGCGCCGGCATGACCTTGGTGTTGAACAGCGCGTACTGCTCGTCGATCAATGCATGGGCTCGCGCGGCCAGCGTGGCCAGGTCGTCACGGCTGGCATCGCCGCCGGCGGCCCGGGCAGCCTCCAGCGTGTCGGCAAAACGCACCTCGAAGAATTCGTCCAGGTTGGACGATACGATGGTCACGTAGCGCAGCCGCTCCAGCGGCGGCACATCCGGGCGCTGGGCCTGGGCCAGCACCCGGCGGTTGAAGGCCAGGATGGCCTGCTCGCGGTTCAGCAGCGGCGGCAGCCCGGGGGCTGCGTCGGCCGGCGAGGCCAGCGGTGCCGCCGGCGTGCTCATTTGCGCAGGCACGACAGGCGCTGTCTCGGTCGGTTGGGCAGCATCACGTAAGGCAGACTCAGCACTCATGCGGGCAGTTTATGAACTTTATGTGACGACGCCGTGACGCTGTCACAAATGCGAAGCTGGCGCCATCAGGCGCCCGCCACCAGCGCCGGCTGGCTCGCCGGAACCGGCGCTGCGAAGTCGGGACGCTGCACGCCGTCGACCAGTGCCAGCTGGCCGTCCAAGTGCTCGACCAGCGCGCTGAGGCTCTCGACCCAGTCGCCATCGTTGGCGTAGAGGATACCGTCGATGTCGCGCAACTCGGCATGGTGGATGTGGCCGCAGACGACGCCTTGCACCCCGCGCTTGCGCGCCTCGCGGGCCAGCGCGCCCTCGAAGTCCGCCACGTAGCTGACCGCGCGCTTGACCTTCAGCTTCAGGTACTTGGACAGGCTCCAGTACGGCAGGCCCAGCTTGGCGCGCCAGTGATTGAGGTAGCGGTTCAGCTTCAGCGTGAACTCGTAGGCAGAGTCGCCCAGGTAGGCCAGCCACTTGGCACACTGGATCACGCCATCGAACAGGTCGCCGTGAGTGACCCACAACTTGCGGCCGTCAACGGTCACGTGCACCCAGTCTTCCACCACCTCGATGCCGCCAAAGCTGTGGCCCAGGTACTTGCGGGCGAACTCGTCGTGGTTGCCCGGCACGTAGATGACCCGCGTGCCCTTGCGCGCCATGCGCAGCAGCTTCTGCACCACGTCGTTGTGCGCCTGCGGCCAGTACCAGCTGCGGCGCAGTTGCCAGCCGTCGACGATGTCGCCAACCAGGAACAGCGTCTCGCACTCGGTCACACGCAGGAAGTCCAGCAGCGCCTGCGCCTGGCAGCCCGGGGTGCCCAGGTGCACGTCCGAGATCCACACGGTGCGGAAGCGGTGCCGTGGCGAGGGCGCGTCGGCACCGTCATGCTCGTCTGACAGCAGCGTGGCGCGCGCCAGCGAAGCAAGGTCAGGCGGCCGGGGTGCTGCCGGCGTGGCCGGCGCGGAGGGCAGGAAGGCGGTCTGCATGGCTTCCCATGCTGGGCCGGCGCAGTGACGCAAGCATGACCGCGAGATGAAGCCGCCGTGACGTGGGCTTCAAGCTGCAGGCGCTGGGTACAGCACCATCTGCGTGCAGCGGAACATCGCAATCGTCTTGCCGGTGTCTCGGTGCGTGACCACCGCGTCCCAGACCTGGGTGGTGCGGCCGCCGTGCAGCATGGTCGCGGTGCAGGCAATCATGCCTTCCAGCGCGGTGCCCAGGTGGTTGGACTTCAGCTCGATGGTCGTGAAGCCCTTCGCGCCCTTGGGCAAATTGGCCGCACAGCCGTAGCCGCAGCAGGTGTCTGCCAGCGTGACGATGCTGCCGGCGTGCAGGTAACCATTCGGCGCCATCACCTCCTGGCGCACCGGCATCTCGGCCTTCACCTGCTCGCCCACCTCCAGGATGCGAATGCCCATGTGGCCGGGCAAGGTGCGCATGCCGCGGGCGTTGAATTCTTCTGCGTCCATCATCGTTTCAGTCCTCCAAACTTGACCACACCGCACCCCACGCAGCTGGCGCCGAGCCGCCTCAAGGCGGCTGCGCAACCCGCCCGGCGGGTGGCCTTGCGTACTCGCGAGGCCGGGTGCGCCATTCCTAATGGGCCTCGTCCCAGTTCGCGCCGACGCCGACCTCTGCAATCAATGGCACCTTGAACGCAGCGACGCCAGCCATCAAACGCGGCACGGCCTCCTTGGCCCAGTCCAGCTCGGCTTCAGGCACCTCGAAGACCAGTTCGTCGTGCACCTGCATCACCATGCGCGTGGCGCGCTGTTCCTGGTCCAGCTCGCCCTGCACCGCGATCATCGCCAGCTTGATCAGGTCGGCCGCGGTGCCCTGCATCGGCGCATTGATGGCCTGGCGCTCGGCGCCGCTCTTGCGAGGGCCGTTGCCACCATTGATCTCGGGCAGGTAGATGCGGCGGCCGAACAGGGTTTCGACATAGCCGAGCTGGCGGGCCGATTCCTTGGTTTCCTCCATGTAGCGCTTCACGCCGGCAAAGCGCTCGAAGTAGCGGTCGATGTAGTTCTTCGCCGCCTTCTGGTCGATGCCCAGGCTCTGCGCCAGGCCAAACGCGCCCATGCCGTAGATCAGCCCGAAGTTGATGGTCTTGGCATAGCGGCGCTGCTCGCTGGTGACCGCGCCCGGCTCGGTGCCGAAGACTTCCGAAGCGGTGGCGCGGTGCACGTCCATGCCTTCGCTGAAGGCGCGCGTCAGGCCAGGGTCGCCGCTGATGTGGGCCATGATGCGCAGCTCGATCTGCGAATAGTCGGCGCTGACGATGCGGTGGCCCGGCGGCGCGATGAAGGCCTCGCGCACGCGACGGCCTTCCGCGGTACGGATCGGAATGTTCTGCAGATTCGGGTCGTTGCTCGACAAGCGCCCGGTGACCGCCACCGCCTGCGCGTAGTTGGTGTGCACGCGGCCGGTCTGCGGGTTGACCATCAGCGGCAGCTTGTCGGTGTAGGTGCCCTTGAGCTTGGACAGGCTGCGGTGCTCCAGCAGCTTGGCCGGCAACGGGTAGTCGGCCGCGAGCTCCTGCAGCACTTCTTCGTCGGTGGATGGCGCGCCGCTGGCTGTCTTCTTCTTGACCGGCAGGCCCAGCTTGGTGAACAGGATCTCGCCGATCTGCTTGGGCGAACCCAGGTTGAAGGGCTGGCCGGCGATCTCGTAGGCCTCGCGCTCCAGCGCGATCATGCGTTCGGCCAGCTGGCGGCTCTGGTCCGCCAGGCGCTGCGGGTCGATCAGCACGCCGTGGCGCTCCACGCGCTGCAGGATCAGGCTGACCGGCATCTCGATCTGCTGGTAGACGTTCAGCAGCCCTGGCTCGGCCTGCAGCTGCGGCCACAGGTCCTGGTGCACCTGCAGGCACATCTCGCTGTCTTCGCCGCTGTAGGTCGTCGCGCGTTCCACGTCCACCTGCGAGAACGGGATCTGGTTCGCGCCCTTGCCGCACAGGTCCTCGTAGCTCAGGCCCTTGCGGTCCAGGTGGCGGTCGGCCAGGCTTTCCAGGCTGTGCGGCTTGTGGGCTTCCAGCACGTAGCTCTGCAGCAGCGTGTCATGCGCGATGCCGCGCAGCGCCACGCCATGGTTGTTGAACACGTGCAGGTCGTACTTCAGGTTCTGGCCCACCTTGGCCGCCGCCGGGTCTTCCAGCCAGGGCCTGAGCTGTTCCAGCACGGTGTCCAGCGGCAGCTGGTCCGGCGCACCGGGGTAGTCGTGGCCGGTCGGCACGTAGGCCGCGCGGCCGGGCTCGATGGCAAACGAGATGCCGATGATGCGGGCGCGCACCGGGTCCAGCGAATCGGTCTCGGTGTCGACGGCGGCCAGCGGCGCGGCGCGCAATTGCGCGATCCATGCCTCCAGCCGCTCCAGCGTGCTGACGGTTTCATACTCGCGGGCCAGCACCGGGCGCTCCGGGCGCGGCACCGCGGCCGCCGGCGCAGCGGCAGGCGCGCTGCCCGCGCTGTCATCGGTCGCCACGCCCAGCTTGCCTTCCAGCTCCTTGGTCCAGCTGCGGAAGCCGTAGCGCTGGTAGAAGGCCAGCAGGCCGGCGTCGTCGATCGGGCGCAGCGCCAGCGCGTCCAGCTTCGGGTAGTCGACCAGGTGCTTGGCCAGGTCGCAATCGGTGCGGATGGTCACCAGCTTGCGGCCGGTGGGCAGCCAGTCCAGCGCCTTGCGCAGGTTCTCGCCGGCCACGCCCTTGATGCTGGCCGCCGCGGCGATCACGCCGTCCAGCGAACCGTGCTCGGCGATCCACTTGGCAGCCGTCTTGGGGCCGACCTTCTCGACGCCGGGCACGTTGTCCACCGCGTCGCCCATCAGCGTCAGGTAGTCGACGATGCGGTCCGGCGGCACGCCGAACTTGGCCAGCACGCCGGCTTCGTCCAGCGACTCGTTGCTCATCGTGTTGATCAGCGTCACGCCCGGCCGCACCAGCTGCGCCATGTCCTTGTCGCCGGTGGAGATCACGACCTTGTGCCCGGTGGCGTGCCCGGCGCAGGAGAGCGTGCCGATCACGTCGTCCGCCTCCACGCCCGGCACCTCCAGCACCGGCCAGCCCAGCAGCCGCACCACCTCGTGGATGGGTGCGATCTGGGTGCGCAGGTCGTCGGGCATGGGCGCGCGCTGGGCCTTGTATTCGGGGTACCACTCGTCGCGGAAGGTCGGGCCGGAAGCGTCGAACACGCAGCAGGCGTGCTCGGCACCGACCTGCTCGCGCAGCCGCTTCATCATCGCCACCATGCCGTGCAGCGCCCCGGTCGGCACGCCTTCCGGGCCGCGCAGGTCGGGCAGCGCATGGTAGGCGCGGTACAGGTAGCTGGAACCGTCGACCAGCAACAGGATCTTGTCGTTCATTCAGAAAGCTTTCAGGCGGCGCAAGACGCGCCGCAGCGCGCCTGTGAAGGCTTGCAATTGTGCTCGCAGCGGCGATTCGCCAGCCGGATGGCCGGACAGCCACTTGGCGACCGTAAAATCAGGAACATGAACGCCTCATTCCGCCCGCGCCTGCAGCTCTGCGCCCTGTGTCTCGGCCTGCTTGCCGCCGGAAGCTGTCTGGCCCAGGCTGCCGCTCCGGCCGCCGCCCCCGCACCACTGACCGGCGCCGCCGCGCTCAAGCCGCTGCCGCCCGTAGAGGCCGCCGCGCCCACCAGCAAGGTGCCTGAACCGCAGATCCTGCACGGCGTAACGGAGGACGACGAGGTTCGCATCGAGGAACTGCGGGTGCGCGGCCAGACCCAGCGCATCACCGTGCAACCCAAGCACGGCAGCTTCCCGGCCTACGACATCGTGCCGCGCGACAACAGCCGCCCGCCGTCACAGGACCCCAAGGCCGGCCAGCGCGTCTGGCTGAGCCTGCCCTTCGATTTCTGAACGGCCGGCCCCGGCCTCCGCCCAGTCCCCCGCAGAACGGCCGTCGCCCGCCGTCTCACTCCCCATCTTCCAATCCTTCCGGGGCACCCAGCCACATGGCGGTCTACACCGAAGTTTCTGTCGAACAGGCCAATGCCTTGCTCGCCCAGTTGGGCCTGGGCCCGGTGCTGGCGCTGCAGCCGATTTCCAGCGGCATCGAGAACACCAACTACTTCGCCACCACGGCCGAAGGCGAGTGGGTGCTGACGGTGTTCGAGCGCCTGGCCCATGACCAGCTGCCGTTCTACCTGCAGCTGATGCGCCACCTGGCGCGCGCCGGCCAACCGGTGCCCGAGCCGCGCGCCAATGCCCAGGGCGAACTGGTGCACACGCTGGCCGGCAAGCCTGCCGCACTGGTTAACCGGCTGGAGGGCGAAAGCCTGGACGCGCCGGACCTGCACCACTGCGAGCAACTCGGCGCCACGCTGGCGCGCATGCACCTGGCGGTGGCCGACTTCCCGCTGGCCCAGCCCAACCTGCGCGGCCTGGCCTGGCGCGAGGCCACCGCGCCCGTCGTGCGGCCTTACCTGGACGCCGACGCTGGCCACCTGCTGGACGAGGAAATGGCCTTCCAGGCCCACCTGCACGCCTCCGCCGCCTACCAGGAACTGCCCTGCGGCGCGGTGCATGCCGACCTGTTCCGCGACAACGCGCTGTTCGCCGGCCTGCCCGGCCGCGAACGGCTCAGCGGCGTGTTCGACTTCTACTTCGCCGGCACCGACACCTTCGTCTACGACCTGGCCGTGGTGCTGAACGACTGGTGCGTGGACCTGGACAGCGGCCAGCTGGACCTGCCACGCGCCGAAGCGCTGCTGCATGCCTACAGCGCCGAGCGCCAGCCCAGCGGCAACGAGCTGCGCCTGCTGCCCGGCCTGCGCCGCGCCGCAGCCCAGCGCTTCTGGCTCTCGCGCCTGGCCGACTGGCACCTGCCACGCGAAGCCAGCCTGCTCAAGCCCAAACCGCCGCTGCACTTCGAACGCGTGCTGCGCGACGCCATGGCGCGCCCGTGGCACCCGGCGGCATGAAGGCGGCCTGAACCCATGCGACTGACCCTCAAGACCGTGCCGGCCCGGCAAGGCGCGGTGTGGATGCGGCAAGGCCTGGTCGAGTGCCTGCGCTTCCCGGTGCGCTACCTCACGCTGTTCCTGTGCTTCATGTTCGTGGCCGCGCTGGTCATGGCCTTGCCGCTGATCGGCATCGTGATGGTGGTGGCCGCCATCCCGCTGGTGAGCCTGGCTTTCATGATGGCCACCGTGGGCAGCCTGCGCGGCCAGCCGCCCTCGCCCATGGTGTTCATCGCACCGTGGCAGCAACTGCCTGCACCGCGGCGGCGTACCTTGATCACGCTGTGCCTGGCCTATGCACTGGCCATGCTGGGCAGCCTGGCGCTGTGCGGGCTGATCGACCATGGCGGGCTGCAGGCGCTGGTCGTCGCCATGACCAGCGGCGCCGACGCGGACACGCTGGAGAAGCTGGCGCAGGCGCCCGGCGTCAGCGCTGGTGTCCTGGCGCGGGTGCTGATCATCAGTCTGCTGAGCGTGCCGTTCTGGCATGCGCCCGGGCTGGTGGTCTGGGGCGAACAAGGCCTCGCGCAGTCGCTGTTCTCCAGCACGCTGGCGATGTGGCGCAACAAGGGCGCCTTCCTGGTCTACCTGGCCAGCTACCTGGCACTGACCCTGGCCGTGACCCTGCTCGGCGGCCCGCTGACGGTGCTGCTCGGCGCCTTCGCCAGCCTGCTGCTGATGCCGCTGTCGCTGCTGCTGACCACCGCGTTTTACGTGTCCCTGTTCTTCACCTTCCGCGACAGCTTCGGTTCTGACACCGCTTCCGGCGACAAGGACGAGCTCTCAGGTCCCTGAACCCGCAGCAGCCACAGGCGCCGTGATGCGCGGGTCCACACGCAGCTGCACCTCGCCTGACAGCCGGGCCATCTCGAAGTCGCGCTCCATCGCCACCAGCGCGTCGCCGTCTTCGGCCAGCGTGGCCTGCAGGCCGACCGCGCGGTCGCGGCCCATGGACTTGGCGGTGTAGAGCGCCATGTCGACCAGGTTCACGGCCCGGTCCCAGTCCAGGTTGACCTCGTGCTGCGGCAGCGGGAAGCAGGCGTAGCCCAGCGAGGTCGTGACGGTCAGGTCGCGGCCGTCTTCCAGCCGCACCGGCTGGTCGCCCACGGCGTGCAGCATGCGCCGCGCCAGCGCGGTCAGGCCCTCGTCGCGCAGGCCGGGCGCATAGACCAGGAATTCCTCGCCGCCCCAGCGGCAGACCAGGTCGTTCAACCGCACCGAGCTGCCCAGCCGGTGCGCAATCTCGATCAGCACCGTGTCGCCGGCCTGGTGGCCGAAATCGTCGTTGACCCGCTTGAAGTGATCGATGTCCAGCAGCAGCAAGGCGCCACGGAAGCCGCCATCGCTTTCCAGCGTGGCCAGCACCTCGCGGAAATGGCGCCGGTTGGCCAGACCGGTCAGCGGATCGCGCTCGCTCTGCACCTTCAGCAAGGCCTCGCTGCGGCGCAGTTGCTGGTTGGCGTCGCGCGCCCGCTTGAGCAGCAGCACCGCCACGCCGGCCACCAGCAGCAGCAGTGCCGCGGCCAGCAGCCAGACCCGTTCCAGCAGCGCCTGGGTTTGCAGCCGGGAGGCACGCAGCGCGTTTTCGCGGCCCAGCAGGTCCAGCTCGCGCTTCTCGGCCTCGCTGCGGTAGCGCTCGCGCTGCTGGGCCAGCGCGGCTTCGCGGTTACCCTTGTTGATGTCGGCCCGCAGCGCCTGCTCGCGGTGGTAGAGCTCCAGCGCCGCGTGGGTGTCGCCCAGCGCGGCCAGCGCGTCGGAGTCTTCGCGCAGCGCGCTTTCCATCGCCGCCTTGGCCCCCGTGTCCGACCACATCGCCAGCGCGTCCTCCAGGTCGGAGCGGCCTTGCGCCACCTGGCCCAGCTGCAGCCTGGCCAGGCCGCCGTTGTGCAGCAGCGTGGGCTGGCCGCGCAACTCGTTGTGGCGCTTCATCACCGGGTAGGCGCGCTCGACCGCGGCCAGCGCCTCGCGCGCCCGGCCGGCGCGGCGCAGCAGGTCGCTGAGGCTGGCCAGCACCTGCGAATCCAGCCGCGGCGAGTTCAGCGGCTTGGCCAGCGCCAGTGCCTCCTGCATGGTGCGCAGGCCGCCACGGTCGTCGCCCTGCATCAGCGCCAGCCTGGCCTCGTTGTAACGCACCCGCACCAACGCCAGCGCGCTGTCGCTGCGCCGCGCAATCCTGTCGGCCTGGACCATGATCCGGCGGGCGGCGTCCGCATCGCCCAGGGCCTGGCTGATCACCGCCTGGCCAGACAGGGTCCAGGCCTGCAGCAAGGCATCGTCGGCCCTGGCAGCCAGCGCCTGGGCGCGCTGGGTCAGGCCCTGTGCCTCGACCAGTGCGCCCTGGGCTTCGGCCCGCAGCCACATCAGGCGCAGCGCCCGCCACCAGGCGCGGTGTTCGCAGTCGGCCGGCGGCAGGCGCACGCCACAGGCCTGGGTGTAGTACACGTCGGCCGAACGCGCCTGTTGAGCGCCCATCTCTGCATGGCCCAGCAAGTCCTGCAACAAGGCCTGGACCAGCGCCTGGTCAGCCTGGATCTGCGCATTGCGGCCATCGCTGTTCAGCAGCTGCAGCGCGGCAACCGCCGCGCGCACCTCGGCCTCAAGACCTGAGCGTGCCGCCACCAGGCCGCGCGTGCGCTGCAGCGCACGCTGCCACACGGCCTCGGGCACGCCCGCCGGGGCCGGCCCCTGGCTGGCGATCTCCGCCAGCACCTGCTCGGGCACGTCCTCGCCGCGCTGGACCCAGGCTTCCATCTGCTCGCCCATGCTGCGCAACGGGCTGATGTCGTCGGCCATCAGTGCCTCGGGCACGGCTTGCGCCAGGCCGCAGCTCAGCGCGAAAGCCAGCGCAAGCAGCAGGTGCTGCAAGGATGGCGGCTTCATTGCGTCTGCCCCACGCCTTCGGGCCCGTGGAACTCGACCAGCGAGATCACGCCATCGCGCCAGGCGGCTTCCAGGTCCTTCATCCAGGCTTCGACCTTCTCCAGCGAATCGGCCGGCAGGCGGCGCACGCCGACCGCGCGGTTGCGGCCCTGCGTCTTGGCGATGTACATGGCCGAGTCCACCAGGTCGATGGCCACCGACCAGGGCACCTCCAGCTGGTGCGGCTGCAGCGGGAAGCTGGCAAAGCCGATCGAGCCGGTGATGGCGATGTGGGACGTGCCGGCCAGCACCGGCAGCGAAGCCAGCGCGGCCAGCAGGCGCTGGGCCAGCAGCTCGGTCTGCTCGGCCTGGCCAGCGGGCACCAGGATCATGAATTCCTCGCCACCCCAGCGCACCACCAGGTCTTCCTCGCGCACCACCGCCTTCAGCCGGCGCGCGACCTCGATCAGCACTGCATCGCCCGCGGCGTGGCCGAAGTGGTCATTGATGCGCTTGAAGTGGTCCAGGTCCAGCAGGTAGAGCGTGCCGCGCGCGTCGTTGGCCCGGTCGCCCTGCGCGGCCAGGCGCTGCAGGTGGCGGCGGTTGGCCAGGCCTGTCAGCGGGTCCTGCTCGGTCTGCACCTTCAGCCGCTCGTTGTTGCTGGACAGCGCGCGCTGCGTGGCCCGGGTGCGCAGGTAGACCAGCAGCAGCAGCACCACCGCCATGCCGCAGACCGCCGTGACCAGCGCCCATTCCCGGAAGCGCAACTCGCTTTGGCGCAGGGCTTCCTGCATCAGCTGGTTGTCGTCGGTCAGCAGTTCGCGTTCATGGCGGCGGCGCTCGGCGTCGAAGCTTTCCTGCAGCTCGACCAGCGCGCGCTGCTGGTTGCGCTGGAAAGCCTCCTGGGCCCGCTCGCGGTGCTGGCGGAAGGCGGCCAGCGCCTCGCCGTGGTAGCCCGCAGCCTCCAGGTAGGTGCCCAGGTCGTCCAGGGTTTCGGCCAGCGAGACGATCTCGTCGCTGCGCTGGTACTGCGACAGCGCTTCTTCCACCAGCGGCAGGCCCTCGTCCTTGCGCCGCATCGCGATCAGCGCCAGCCCGCTGTTGAGCTGGGCCAGCTGCTCGGCCTGCGAGAAGCGCATGGCCCGCGCCAGCGGCAAGGCCTGCTGGGCGGTGGCGTAGGCGGTCTTGTAGTCGCCCTGGCGCAGGTAGTAGTCCGAGATGTTGCCCAGGCCCAGCGCCTCGTCGCGTCGCGCACCGGCGGTGCGGGCGTAGGCGTTGGCCTGCTTCAGGGTCTGCAGCGATTCGGCATTCCTGCCCTGGTCCGCCAGCAGCATGCCTTCGACCGACAGCACTTCGTTCAGCGACATCCAGTCATTGCCGGCAATCGCACGCTGCTTGGCATCTTCGTTGATCTGCCAGGCACGCTCCTGCTGGCCGGCGCGGAACAAGGTATAGGCCAGCGCATTCAGCAGCGAACTGGCGCGCCACCGCGCCGAGCGTTCGCTCAGGTGGATCGCGTCCTGGTAGAGCCGCACCGCTTCATCGAAACGGCCCAGTTCCTCCTTGATGCCGGCATGCGTGGACAGGCAGGCGATGCGCAGCAGCACCGAGGAGTTGCCATCCAGGCCACGCTCGGCCTCGTCGAGCAAGGCATCGGCGCGGGCCAGCGGGCCGGAGTTGCGCAGCAGGCCGGCACGCAGGCGGTCGGCGGTCACCGCGGCGTCGCGCTGCAGGCGGTCGTTGCCATCGCGGCCGATCTGTTCGACCCGGGCAATGACGGCATTGGTCGCGTCGACCTGCTCCATGTCCACGTACAGCACGCCCAGCGCCAGCAGCCCTTCCAGCAGATAGGCCGGTGGCAGGTCGGGCTTGGCCAACAGGCGCTCCAGCTCGGCGGCGGCCTGGTCCGGCCGCGCCCTGCCCTGGTACTGCAGCCGCTCCAGCGGCTCGTCAGGATAGAGCGGCCGGTCATCGGGCGGGGCGCCGGCGCCCGCGGCCGATCCGAACCCGATCGCCAGCATCAGCATGACGACGCAACCGCAAACAGCACGGACGAGGCGAGACATCATCGGATCAGGTTCTGGCGGGCATTCCGGAAGCTCAATCTACCGGCGTCAGCTTGGCGACCGACAGCGCCAGCCACTTCGGGCCGTGGCGGCCGAAGTTGACCTGGGCACGGGCGTCTTCGCCCTTGCCTTCCAGCGTGACGATCACGCCCTCGCCGAACTTGGTGTGGAACACACCCTGGCCGACCCGCAAGCCATGGCCGGCGGCTTTCGCAGCGCTGGCCTGCATGCTGGCCGGCACCGGCGGCATGGCCGGCGCGGCAGGCGGGTTCCAGCCTGATGAACGGCCTGCGCCGACAACGGAATTGAGCCCGCTGCCGCGCTGCCAGGCGGCCTGGTAGTCGCGTGCAAAGCCGGAGCCGAAACCCTGGTTGCGCGGCGTGAGCCACTTCAGCGCGGTTTCGGGCAGCTCGTCGAAGAAGCGGCTCTTGACGTGGTACTTGGTCTGGCCGTGCAGCATGCGGGTCTGGCTGAAGCTCAGGTACAGCCGCTGGCGGGCGCGGGTGATGGCCACATACATCAGCCGCCGCTCCTCTTCCAGCCCGTCGGCGTCGGACATCGCGTTTTCATGCGGGAACAGGCCTTCTTCCAGCCCGGTGATGAACACCGCGTCGAACTCCAGTCCCTTGGCCGAGTGCACCGTCATCAGCTGCACCGCGTCCTGGCCGGCCTGGGCCTGGTTGTCGCCGGCTTCCAGTGCCGCGTGCGTCAGGAATGCGGCCAGCGGGCTCATGATCTCGCCGGTCTCGGCGTCGGGCGTCATGTCCACCGCGGCCACGGCGTTGGGCAGGCCGGCGGCGCTGCCGTCGGCGATCTGGCCCGGGCCGTGTTCGTCGACCGGCAACGCAATCGCGTCCTTGCCAAAGCCTTCCTGCGTGACAAAGGCCTCGGCCGCGGTGACCAGTTCTTCCAGGTTCTCGATGCGGTCCGCGCCTTCCTTCTCGGTGCGGTAGAAGTCGATCAGCCCCGAGCGCTGCAGCATGTGCTCGATGATCTCGCGCAGCGTCAGGCCGTGCGTCTCATTGCGCATCGAATCGACCAGCGCATTGAACGCCACCAGGTTCGCGCCGCCCTTGCCACCGACCGCACCCACGCTCTGCCACAGGCTGCGGCCGCTCTGGCGCGCGGCGTCCTGCAACTGCTCCAGCGTGCGTGCGCCAATGCCGCGCGTGGGGAAGTTGACGACGCGCAGGTAACTGGTGTCGTCGTTGCAGTTCTCGATCAAGCGCAGGTAGGCCAGCGCGTGCTTCACTTCTGCGCGCTCGAAGAAGCGCAGGCCACCGTAGACGCGGTACGGAATGCTGGCATTGAACAGCGCCGATTCGATGACCCGCGACTGCGCATTGCTGCGGTACAGGATGGCCATTTCGCGCCGGTGCATGCCCGCGCGGTGCAGTTGCTGCAGTTCCTCCAGGATCCACTGCGCCTCGTTGAAGTCGCTGGCCGATTCCTGCACCCGCACCGGCTCGCCGGGCCCGGCCTCGGTGCGCAGGTTCTTGCCCAGGCGCCGGCTGTTGTGGCCGATCAGGTGGTTGGCGGCGTCCAGGATGTTGCCGAAGCTGCGGTAGTTGCGCTCCAGCTTGATGACGTGCTGCACGCGGAACTCGCGCTCGAAGTCGGCCATGTTGCCGACCTGCGCGCCGCGGAAGGCGTAGATGCTCTGGTCGTCGTCGCCCACCGCCATCACGGCGGTCTGCGGGCCGGCGAACATCTTCAGCCAGGCGTATTGCAGCTTGTTGGTGTCCTGGAATTCGTCGACCAGGATGTGGCGGAAGCGGCGCTGGTAGTGCTCGCGCAGCAGCGGGTCGTCGCGCATCAGCTCGTAGGTGCGCAGCATCAGTTCGGCAAAGTCGACCACGCCTTCGCGCTCGCACTGGTCCTGGTAGGCCTGGTAGATCTCGACCATCTTCTGGCTCTGGCCGTCGTGCACCACCACGTCGTTCGGCCGCAGCCCGTCTTCCTTGCTGCCGGCAATGAACCAGTGGACCTGCTTGGGCACAAAGCGCTCTTCGTCCAGGTTCATGCCCTTGATGACGCGCTTCACGGCGCTCAGCGTGTCGCCGTTGTCCAGGATCTGGAAACTCTGCGGCAGATTGGCCTGCTTCCAGTGGGCGCGCAGGAAACGGTTGCACAGCCCGTGGAAGGTGCCGATCCACATGCCGCGCACGTTGACCGGCAGCATCGCGCCCAGGCGCGTCAGCATTTCCTTGGAGGCCTTGTTGGTGAAGGTCACGGCCATCACGCCGCCGGGCGAGATCTGGCCGGTCTGCAGCAGCCAGGCAATGCGCGTGGTCAGCACCCGGGTCTTGCCCGAGCCGGCGCCGGCCAGGATCAGCGAAGCCTGCGGCGGCAGCGTGACGGCGGCGTATTGCTCGGGGTTCAGGCCGCGCAGCAGCGGATTGTCGTCCGGCAACGCCATGGCCGGCGGCAGGCCGGGCGGGAAATCGGAAGGGTCCTGAACGTGCATTTCGTTCATTTTAGGGATGCCTGGCGACCTGGCTGGAAAGTGTGCGCGACGGGAAAGCCCTGCTTGTGGCAGGCGCCACACTGCGTGCAGTGCGGTTTTGTATGCAAACGCGTAGACTCAGCCACCGGGCCCAAACTCTGGCGCCCGGTGCTGGTGAACCGCCACCGCCCCTTGCAGGGCGGCTTCGCGCGGCACCCGCCGGGCTCAGGTCAAGCGCTCGCAGCCCATGTCGGCACACTGCCTTCAACGCGCCGACACCCCTGGAGCTCCGAGAACAATGGACATCTTCGACTACGACAACGTGCTGCTCTTGCCCCGCAAGTGCCGCGTGGACAGCCGCGCCCAGTGCGACACCGGCGTGGATTTCGGCGGCCGCCGCTTCAAGCTGCCGGTGGTGCCGGCGAACATGAAGACGGTGGTGGACGAGCCCATCACCGAATGGCTGGCCGCCAACGGCTACTTCTACGTGATGCACCGCTTCGACCTGGACAACGTGGCCTATGCCCGCCACATGCGCGAGCGCGGCCTGTTCGTCTCCATCAGTTCGGGCGTGAAGCCGGCCGACCGCGAGGTCATCGACCGGCTGGCCGCCGACGGCGTGGGCGCGGACTACATCACCATCGACATTGCCCATGGGCACGCCGAAAGCGTGCGCCAGATGATCGACCACATCAAGCACAAGCTGCCGCAGGCCTTCATCATCGCCGGCAACGTCGGCACGCCCGAAGGCGTGATCGACCTGGAAAACTGGGGTGCGGACGCGACCAAGGTCGGCATCGGCCCCGGCAAGGTCTGCATCACGCGGCTGAAGACCGGCTTTGGCACCGGCGGCTGGCAGCTCTCGGCGCTGAAGTGGTGTGCCCGCGTGGCCACCAAGCCCATCATTGCCGACGGCGGCATCCGCCACCACGGCGACATTGCCAAGAGCGTGCGCTTCGGCGCCGCCATGGTGATGGTCGGCTCGCTGTTCGCCGGCCATGAAGAGTCGCCGGGCGCCACGGTCGAGGTCGACGGCAGACGCTACAAGGAGTACTACGGCTCGGCCAGCGACTTCAACAAGGGCGAGTACAAGCACGTCGAAGGCAAGCGCATCCTCGAACCCGTCAAGGGCCACCTGGCCGACACGCTGCGCGAGATGCGCGAGGACCTGCAAAGCTCCATCAGCTACGCCGGCGGCGTGCAGCTGACCGACCTGAGGAAGGTCAACTACGTGATCCTGGGCGGCGAGAACGCAGGCGAGCACCTGCTGATGTGAGGCCCCCAAGCGAAGGATTCGTGCCCGCCGCTTGCTGCACTATCATGCCCCGCACGCCTCCGACGAAGAGCGGTAGCGGCAAGCTTTGAGGGAGGGATCGCATGAGCAGCATCGACGGGAACAATCCTTTTGCGCCACAGCAAGCGGCGGGTCTGATCGTCGACACCTTTGTCGTCCAGGACTGAGACCCCCGTGCCTGCTGCCCCCGTGCTGCTGGACACGCTGCATCAGGTCGAAACGCCCGAGGGCATCACGCTGGCGCTGCGGCCGGCGGGCTTGCCGGCGCGCGGGCAGGCCTATGTCATCGACCTGCTGATCCGCATGGTGGTGATGGGCACGCTGGCGGCCCTGCTGGCCGCGCTGAAAGGCTTCGGCACCGGGCTGTGGCTGGCCACGGCCTTCCTGGTCGAGTGGTTCTACCCGGTGCTGTTCGAGCTGATGCCGGGTGCCGCCACGCCGGGCAAGCGCATCGTCGGCCTGCAGGTGCTGATGGACAGCGGCCTGCCGGTCACCGCGGGCGCCTCGGTGCTGCGCAACCTGTTGCGGGCGGTCGATTTCCTGCCGATGGCCTACTTCGCGGGCTGCATCTCGATGCTGCTGCGGCGCGACTTCCGCCGCCTGGGTGACCTGGTGGCCGGCACGCTGGTGGTCTATGCACCGGCCGCGCTGAACACCCAGGCCACTGTGGCGGGACCGGCACTGCCGCCGGCCCGACCGCTGACGGTGGCGCAACAGACCGCCGTGCTGCACCTGGCCGAGCGCCAGCGCCGGCTGACACCGCAACGCCTGGACGAACTTGCCCAGCGACTGGCACCCTGGCTGCCGCTGGATCCGCACCCGACCCAGGCCATGTCGGCTGGCGAACGCCTGCTGGCGCTGTCGCGCTGGTTGTTGGGCCAACGCGAAGCAGCACCTGCCAGCCCGTCCACACCGCCGACGGGCGACATGCGGGCCGGCATGCGATGACACCTTTCGACTTCGAGCAGGCCCACCAGGCCGACTGGCGAGCGCTGGAGCAGCAGCTTCAGGCAGCCCAGCGCGGCCGCCGCAAGGTCAAGCGCGGCGAGTTCGCCACCGAGACCGAAAGCTTCGACGCGGCGCGGCTGGCCATGCTGTACCGCCGCAGCTGCGAGCACCTGGCGCTGGCGCGCAGCCGCAGCTACCCGATTGGCCGCATCCAGATGCTGGAGTCGCTGACGCAACGCGCGCACCAGCTGATCTACCGGCCCAGCGGCGGCGGCTGGGGCGCCTTGCGCACGATGCTGCGCGACGCGGTGCCCGCAGCAGTGCGCCACCACCGCCGCCACCTGCTGCTGGCCACGCTGGCCTTTGCGCTGCCGCTGCTGGCCATGCTGGCCGCCACGCGCTGGATGCCCGAGCTGGTGCTGACGGTGATGGACGCCGGCCAGACCCAGCAGTACGAGCAGATGTACGCGCCCGATGCCCAGCACGTGGGCCGGCTGCGCAGCGCGGGGGACGACGTGACCATGTTCGGCTTCTACATCGGCCACAACATCGGCATTGCGTTCAAGTGCTTCGCCAGCGGGCTGCTGCTGGGCCTGGGCAGCCTGTTCTACCTGCTGAGCAATGGCGCGCAGATCGGTGCCGTGGCCGGCTATGTCACGGCCATCGGCCACGGCGGGCAGTTCTGGCCATTTGTCGCCACGCATTCGGCCTTCGAATTGACAGCCATCGTGATCTCGGGCGCAGCAGGATTGCGGCTCGGCCAGGCCGCGCTGATGCCTGGCCGGCTGCCGCGCGGCGCCGCGCTGGCCCAGGCCGGCCGAGACACCTTGCCGCTGGTGGCCGCCACCATCGTGCTGCTGCTGCTGGCCGCAGCCACCGAGGCCTTCTGGTCCAGCGCGGCCTGGGTGCAGCCGGGCGTGAAGTACACCGCAGCGGCACTGTGCTGGCCGCTGGTGATGGCCTACCTCGCCGGCCGCTTCGGTGCCCGCCCGATGCAGGACCCGCATGCAGACTGAGCAACTGCAACTGGCGCTGCGTCCGCGGCCGGCCATGGAGGCGCTGGACCTGGGCCTGCGCCTGACGCAGCAGCACATGCGCCTGCTGTTGCGGTTGTATGCACCCATCGCCGCGGTGGTCGGCGGGCTGTGCCTGCTGGGCCTCCTGGTCTCGCCGTGGCTGCCCGGCCTGTTGCTGGTGCTGCTGCAACCCTGGCTGGACCGGGTGCTGCTGCAGGTCTTCTCGCGCGCCGTCTTCGGCCTGCCCAGCCGGCTGGCCGACGTGTTGAACGGCCCGCTGCTGTTTCGCCCTTCGCTGCTGCCGGGCCTGCTGGTGGCGGCCTTCTCGCCCTGGCGCGCTTTCACGCAGCCGGTCGCGCAGCTCGAAGGCCTGAAGGGCGACGCCGCGCGCCAGCGCCGCAAGCGCCTGCTGAACGGCCAGCACGGTCGGGCGATCACGGCGCAGCTGAGCTGGGGCGTGCTGACCTACTGGCTGCTGCTGGGCCTGCTGTGGCTGCTGTTCTCGCTGAACCCGTTCAGCGGCAGCGACAACCCGATGCTGCGGATGGGCCGGGACAGCGCCGAGCCGGTCATCGCGGTGCTGCAGGTGCTGGTCTCGCTGCTGCTGGAGGCGCCGTTTGTCGCCGGCGGCTTCATGATGTACCTCAATCGCCGGGTCGAGCTGGAGTCCTGGGACGTGGAACAGGAGCTGCGCCATGCGTTTGCGCATTGAGGCCGTGGGCCTCGCTGGCCTGCTGGCCTGCGGAGGCGTTCAGGCGCAGCCGGCACCACCCTCTCCTGCGGCCTCCGCACCCACCGTCACGCTGGCCACGGTGCGCGCTGCCACCGAGGCGATGAACCGCGATCCGCTGCTGCATGCCGAGGAAACCCGGCGCACGCTGAAGTTCGACTGGGAATCGAAACCCAAGAAGCAGGACAAGCCATCGCCTGCACCGGACTGGTTGATCACCCTGGCCGAATGGCTGGCCGGCGCCGGCCGCCTGCTGGCCTGGGCGGGCGGGCTGCTGTTGGTGGCGCTGGCCTGCGTGCTCGGCTGGCGGCTGTGGCAACGCAGCATGCCGACGCTGGCTGCTGCGCCAGTGGCGCCGAGCCACGTCGGTAGCCTGGACATCCGGCCCGAGAGCCTGCCCGAACCGCTTGGCCAGGCTGCAGCCGCGCTGTGGCACCAGGGCGATGCGCGTGCGGCGCTGGCACTGCTCTACCGCGGCGTGCTGTCCCGTCTGGTGCACCGGCACGGCGTGGCCATCGTCGCGGCCAGCACCGAAGCCGAGTGCCTGGCGCTGGCCTCGGAGCGCTTGTCGCCCACCGCCATCGAGGCCTTGCGGCAGCTGATCGACGCCTGGCTGGAGATCGGCTACGCGCACCGGCGGCCCGACGAGGCCCGCGTGCTGGACCTCTGCGCCCGTTTCGACGCGCTGTTCGGTGCCGGCCTCGCAGCCCAGGCCGCTGGCGGTGCACTGCGGGCGGCCACGGCATGAGTTCCATGTTGCGCCGGAGCCTGCCATGGCTGCTGCTGCTTGCCGTGCTGCTGGGCGCCGGTGCGCTGCTGGTGCGCTACACCAGGTGGGAAGAAAAACGCGTGCCGCTGCCGCCTCAGGGCGAAGCCGAAACCGACCGCCACTACCAGTTGCGCCACTGGCTGGCCAAGCAGGGCGTGACGCTGCAGACACCGAGCGAACTCGGCACCTTGCCGCCGGTGACCGACACGCTGGTCCTCACCTCGCCGCTGTGGGACGTGCGCCAGTCGCGCGAGCAGGACCTGAAGCGCTGGGTCGAGGCGGGCGGCCACCTGGTGCTGTTCCCCAACACCGACGAAGCGATGCTGAAGCTCAACCCGCTGGGCATTGAAGAGACCAGCGAATGGCAGCTGCAGCGGGAACAACGCAAGGCCGAGGCCAAGGCGCGCGCCGCTGCGTCCGGCCACGCCGCGCCGCCGGAAAAGTCGGACGAAGACGAGGACGATGAAGACGACGAGGAAGACACCGCCCCTGCCACGCCTGCTTCCGGCCCCGCACTGCCGCGCGTTCCGCCGCCACCGAAATGCGACTGGACGGCCAAGGACGCCGGTGCGCAGCCGTTTTTTGCGGAACTGCCGATCTACCAGCTCTGCCGCTCGCCCAGCACCGTTTTCAAGAGCCGCGACCTGCCTGCCTGGGGCGTTCGCGACGAGTTGGGCTGGCGCGCGCTGCGCCTGCCCCTGGGCCGCGGGGAGCTGACGCTGTCCGCCTGGTACCCCAACCTGGACAACCCGGACCTGATGAAGCATGACCACGCACCGCTGCTGGCCGCAATGCTGAAGCTGCGGCCCGGCCGCCAGGTCTGGCTGATGGGCTCGGCCAGCCTGCCGACGCTGCCAAGCTGGCTCTGGCAGCAAGCCGCACCGGTGCTGCTGCTGGCACTGGCGGCGCTGGTGCTCTCGCTGTGGCGCGCGCTGCCGCGCTTCGGTCCGCTGCGCCGGCCACCACCGGACCGGCGCCGTTCGCTGGCCGAACAGGTGCGCGGCAGCGCCAGCTTCCTGCTGCAACACCGCGCCGAGGCGCTGCACACCGCGCAGTGCCGCGCGCTGGCCGAAGCCGCACGCAAGCTCGCGCCAAGCGCCTCGGCCAGCAGCGCGCTGCCCGACCCCGTCACGCTGGCACTGGCCACCGGCCTGTCGGCCTCGGCCCTGGGCAAGGCCATCGCGCCTGCGCAACGCAATACCCGCCGGCTGGCACAAGACCTGATGCTGCTCGAAACCGCCCGCCGGCAACTGATCAGCCTCGCGGCCAAGGGCCACACGGCGCCAGCCCCTCTTCAAGATTCCCCGCAGAAAGCAAGCCCATGAGCCTGGACACCGAAACCCTGCAGCAGGCGCGCGCCGACCTGACGCTGCTGCACACCGAAGTCAGCAAGGCCCTGGTCGGCCAGGGTGCGGCCATCGAGCAGACGCTGATCGCGCTGCTGGCCTGCGGCCACGTGCTGCTGGAAGGCGTGCCCGGCCTGGGCAAGACGCTGCTGGCGCGCGCGCTGGGCAAGGCCTTGTCGCTGGATTTCGCCCGCGTGCAGTTCACGCCGGACCTGATGCCCTCGGACATCACCGGCCAGGCCGTGCTGGACGAGGGCAAGCTGCGCCTGCGCCGCGGCCCGGTGTTCACCAACCTGCTGCTGGCCGACGAAATCAACCGCGCGCCGGCCAAGACCCAGAGCGCGCTGCTGGAGGTGATGCAGGAAGGCCAGGTCACCGTCGAAGGCAAGAGCCTGGCGCTGCCGCAGCCCTTCATGGTGCTGGCCACGCAAAACCCGGTCGATTCCGAAGGCACCTACCTGCTGCCCGAAGCCCAGCGTGACCGTTTCCTGCTGAAGATCGACATCGGCTACCCGAGCGCGACCGACGAGGTTGCGGTGCTGCGCCGCGCCACCCAGGACCAGGCCGGCGACGCGCTGCCGCTGCAGAACCTGCGCCCCTGCCTGACCCGCGAGCGCGTGCATGCGCTGCAGGCGCTGGTGGTTGCCGTGGCAGTGGACGACGCGGCGCTGGACTACGCCGTGCGCATCGTGCGCGGCACGCGCGACCTGCCGGGCCTGAGCATGGGCGCAGGCTCGCGCGGCGCGATTGCGCTGGTGCGCATTGCCCGCGCCGCCGCGCTGCTGGCGGGCCGCGACCATGTGGTGCCGGACGACGTGAAGCGCCACGCGGTGGCCGCGCTGCGCCACCGCGTTCAGCTCTCGGCCGATGCGCAACTGGACGGCCTGCAGGTGGACGACCTGCTGGCTGAATGGCTGAACCGCGTCGAGGCGCCGCGCCGGTGAACCTGCCGCCCTCGCCCTTGCCCTCGCCCGCTGGTGGCACGCAGCCGCGGCTGCGCTGGCTGCCGGGTCAGCGCGCGCCGTGGGCCTGGCTGGCGCTGGCCGCTGCGGCGGCGCTGGCACGCCTGGCCGGGTTGCAGGGCCAGGCCCTGGCGCTGGCCGCAGGCGGCGTCGCCCTGCTGCTGCTGGGCTGGATGGTGCTGGACGGCTGGCAGGCGCAGCGCGCACTGCGCCGGCACCCGGTCAAGCTCAGCCGCCGCGTGCCGCGCGCGCTGGCGCTGGGTGTGGCGCAGACCGTGCAGCTGCACCTGGGCCACCAGGGACCGGTGAACTGGCAGGCGGAAGTGTTCGACGGCATCGACCCTGGCTTCGACGCCCAGGGCCTTCCGGCCCGGCTGCCCTTGGCTGCAGGCAAGGTGCAGACGCTGGACTACCAGCTCGTGCCGCGCCACCGCGGCGCGGCCACCTTGGGCCGCACCCAGCTGCGGCTGCGCTCGTCCGGCGGCTGGTGGACGCTGGCCTTCGAGCTGGGCGAAGAGGCGCCGCTGAAGGTCTTCCCGAATTTCGCAGCACTGGCCCGCTACGCCTGGCTGGCCAGCGACCAGCGGCTGGCCGAAATCGGCGTGCGCAGCGCCGCCAAGCGCGGGCTGGGCAGCGACTTCCGCCAGCTGGCCGACTACCAGCCCGGCGACCCGGTGCGCCACATCGACTGGAAAGCCACCCAGCGCCGCGGCAAGCCCGTGGTGCGTCAGTACCAGGACGAGCGCGACCAGCGCGTGGTCTTCCTGCTGGACTGCGGCCGCCGCCTGCGCGCCGACGACCGCACCGGCGCCCACCAGGCGCAGCATTTCGACCATGTGCTCAACGCACTGGTGCTGACCGCCCACGTGGCGCTGAAGGCCGGCGACGAAGTCGGCCTGATGACTTTCGCCCACGCTCCAGGCCAGGCCCGCCGCCTCGCGCCGCGCAAGGGCCAGGCCGCGCTGGACGGCCTGCTGGCCGCACTGCACGACCTCGAACCCAGCACCGAACACCCCGACTACCAGGAAGCCGCCCGCGCGCTGATGCGCGCCATGCCGCGCCGCGCCCTGGTCGTGCTGCTGACTCACTTCCGCGATGAAGACGGCGGCGAACTCGCCCCGGCGCTGCGCCTGCTGCGCAGCCGCCACATCACCGTGGTCGCCAACCTGAGAGAACCGATGCTGGCCGAACTCGCCAGCCAGTCACTCAACGGCCAACAAGCCGTCGCCGAAGTGGCCACCGCCCACGCCTTCGAACAAGCCCGACGCGACGCGCTGCGCCGCCTGCCCGACCCGCAGGGCCTGAGCCTGGACGTGCCCCCCGCCGAACTCGCCAGCGCACTGGTCAGCCGCTACCTGACGGTCAAGCGCAAGCAACTGCTCTGACCGCGCTGTGCTTTCGCCGGCAGGACAAAGGGCCGAGATCCGCATGGACAACGCCGCGGCATGAGCGCAAGGCCCAGCGGGCGACCGCCAGCCCCGTCTTATTCCGTCCTGGGAATCGAGCGAGCCTGCCGTGCTTTGATCAGGTCGATGAAGCGCAGCCGGATCGCTTCAAACAGCCCATGTGGCAACAGCCCATGAGCCAAGCTGTCGGGGTTGCCTGGCGTGGTCGGCCGTAAGTCCGGACCCGGCCAGATGAACCGATTGGCCTCGGTCAGCACGACCCAGGAACGCTCGCCGTCCAGCCCAAGACGCCGTTTGGTATCGGGCGGGATCTCGATGGCAAGGGCAAGGTCGGTCGGCGATGCATGGGTGATCGGCAACACCGTCACCACCTTGTTGCCTTCCTCGCCCGTCGTCACCAGGATGACCGCGCAGGGGCGGTCTTTGACGCCTTCTTCCTGACCGCGCGCATGTTCGGTCGACCAGAGGTAGCTGTAGCGGATGACGAGGCCGGGGACCGGGGCGGGAAAGGCCATGCGTCAAGCGCCCAACTCACCGTCGAAGCCCTTGGCTGCCTCCGGCGCGCGCACCGCTTCAAGCGCCGCCAGGTCAGCGGCAGTGAAATCGTCAAGGGCCATGACCTGGCGATCCCGGCGCTTCAGGCGGTGGTACTCCTCCGCCGAGATCAACACCGTGCGCTCACGCCCGTGATGCGTGACCGCCACGCCCTGGGTCAGTGCCACGTCCTGGTAACGCGCAATGTTCCGCTGGAACTCTGACGAGGTGACTTTGAGCATGTCTGTGCGATGAATTTCGGAAAATACGAATTATACGGAAAATCGCATTCCGCAAGCTCTGTGTGGTGTCACCTTGGGCTTGCAGTCCACCAGGCGGTCGACTTCGCTCCCCTCGTCATCAAGCTCAGCCGCTACCGGACAGCCAAGAGCGAGCAACTGCTGCGCCCGGCAAGGTGGCATGCCGTGAGGCTGCAACACGCCTGTCGCATTGCACCGGCAGCATGCCAACTCCGCAGAGACTGCCCGGAATGCCCGTGTCACGGGATCCTGCACCTCTTGCTTGCCACCGCATGCCATGGACGCCGCTTCCAAGCCAAAACTCTTTTTTCACATCGGCCAGACGAAAACTGGCTCGACTTCCTTGCAGGCGTTCATGCACGCCAACCGCGACGCACTGCAGTGGCGAGGGCTTTTCTACCCTGCATCACCTCCCGGCGACCGGCACATCCTCAAGCAGCGCTTCCTGTTTGACAGCGTGGATCAGGCTGCCAAGGGCTCAGGCGGCGCGGAGTTCGTCTGGACCCGGCTCGCCGAACAGATCGTGCAGCGCGACGCGCCGATCAACGTCATCAGCGAAGAAGTCTTCTGGCACTTGTTCGAAGACCGACCGCAACGCCGGCGCACTGCCGTGCAGTGGATGGCCAAACAGCTGGCGCACTGCGACGTGCACATCGTTTGCTACCTGCGGCGCCAGAGTGACTGGGTGGAATCCTGGTTCAACCAGATCGTCAAGACCGACGTCAGCCAGACCTCGCGCCTGTCCTTCGAGGACTTCATCGCGCGGCAGGAACGACTGGGCGTGATGGACTATCAGCAAATGCTGGCAGTGTGGGCCGAAGCGTTTGGCGCGGACCGGGTGATCGTGCGTCCCTGGGAACGGGGCAAGCTGCTGCGCGGCAACATCGTCGATGACTTCTGCGACTTGGTGGGCCTGAAGGACATGGACGATCTCAAACGCCCCGAAGACCAGCAAAGCAGCCTCAGCGCAACGGCGCTCGAAGCCATGCTGTCATTCAACCGACAACCGACCGCGGCTGCGCACAAGCTGAAATTCACCGAAGCTTTTCGCGATGAGCTCGCGAAAGGCAGCGACAAGCGTTTTCTGCTGAGCGCCGAGCAGGCCGCCGAAATCGACGCAAGGTACGCTGAAAGCAACCAGCAAGTGGCCCGCAGCTTTTGCCACACCGACAGCCTGTTCAGTCCGCCTGCCGAGGAAGCCAGACAGCTCTTCTCCGGTCTGACGGTCAACGAACTGCTCGATGTGGTGACGCGACTGTTCGTGGCCCAGCAGCGCTCGATGGATGCGCTGAGCTGCCGGCTGGACGAGCTGGAAAGTCGGGCCAGCTCGTCCGCCTGAAATTGAACCAGGCGCCAGCCGCGAGCGGATGACGCGTGAGATCGCTCACTTCGCGTACATGCCACCCCGCTCGCCTGGCTCGTGCCACAGCGGCTTGCTGTTCAGCGGACGCTGGCTCAGCAAACCGCGGCGGGCGTTGGATGGCGACGGGCTGGCGCTGGCGGCCGGGCAGCCGCCGCCGTCGGCATACTGGCTGGCGGCAACGACCAGCGGGTCGGTCGACGAGCCAATCGGTTGGCTGAAGTCTTCGGCCACCGGACAGGTGGCGGCCAGGCCGTTGAAGTAGCGGCCCTGGTTCAGCGAGTTGGTGCTCTCGAAGGTCACCGGGCTCCAGACGTTGCCGCAGCCATCGTCCTGCGCGGTGAAACCGACCGGCTTGCCGCAGGTGGCATCGCCAATGGTGACCACGTCAACGAATGGCTTCAGGCCGTTGACGACCTGCTCGGAGGCCGAGCAGGTGCGCGGGCCGGTCAGCACATAGACCCGCGACAGGCCCAGCGCATTGGCCCAGTTGGTGAACTTGAAGCTCTGGTTGTTGCTGGCGGCGCGCTTGTCGTTGAAGTACAGATTGGCAAAGGTCTGGCCACTGGTGGTCTGGGCCGCCGCACCCGCGGGGTAGGAGGCCAGGTTGGCCGCCACTGAAACCAGGCCGCCGCCGTTGTAGCGCAGGTCGATCACCACGTCCTGCACGCCCGCGCTGCGGAACTGGCCAAAGGCGGTGTCCATCGGCGAGTTGGCCTGGGTGATCATGTCCTTGACCATCATGTAGCCCATCTTGCGGCCACCCGGTGTGGTGACGATGGACGTGCCCTGCACCGGCTGCAGGTTGTAGACGGCGGAATACAGCGTCAACGTGGTGTCGCCTGCCGTCGTGTGCAGGCCCAGCGTCACGGCGGTGTTGGTGGCCGTGGGGCTCAGCGCGTCGTAGTTGTTGGCCGAGATCAGCGTCGAGGCCGGCTGGCCGTTGACGGTGGTGATCTGGTCACCACGCTGCAGGCCGGCCACGGCCGCGGGTGAGCCGGGTTCGACGTAGCGCACCAGCAGCGGCAGCGTCGGCTGGCCGGTGACTTCCAGACCGTTGACGCCAATGCCGTAACCCATGGTGGCGCCGTCGCCAAAGAAGCGGTTGTAGTCTTCCGTGCTGGTGACGTAGCTCCAGCGGTCGGCCGGGAAGGTCGCGTCGCCGGTGGACAGCAGCGCGTAGAAATAGTCGTACTCGGACGAGTAGGCCGCGGGGTCGGGGTTCGGATTGGTGGCGTACCAGAAGTACCAATCGTCCATGTAGCTGCCAACCCAGTATTTCTGGTCCGACAGCGAGCAGGTCGCCCCCGGCGGCAGGTCGTCCCCGCCACCGCCGCAGCCTGCCAGCAGCACCGCGACCGAGGCCATCGCAGCGCCTGCCCAAGGTCGCCAGCGCGAGCGGGAGGCGCCGGTGCGAGTTGCGCCGCTGGCGCCCTCTGGTTGTTCTTGATGCGTTGGCAAGGATTGCCCTGCGCGCCAGGGTGCACGCACCCCCGCCCAAACTTGTGCCATGTCCCACTCCCGGGCGCGAGCAAGCTCTCGCCCTTACCGGGTAGGCCGCCAGCCGGCCACCCTACAATTCCGTTTAACTCCGCTTCTTTGCAGAGCGTTGACACAAAGCTTGTGTCCGCTTGTTGCACGCACCTCGCTTCCGCCCATGACCGAACTCGCCAAATCCTTCGAACCCACTGCCATCGAAGCCCGCTGGGCGCCGCTGTGGGAGCAATCTGGCGTCTACGAGCCCAGCCTGGACCCGGCCAAGCCGTCCTTCTGCATCCAGCTGCCGCCGCCTAACGTGACCGGCACGCTGCACATGGGCCACGCGTTCAACCAGACCATCATGGACTCGCTGACCCGCGTGCACCGCATGCGCGGCTTCAACACGCTGTGGGTGCCCGGCACCGACCACGCCGGCATCGCCACGCAGATCGTCGTCGAGCGCCAGTTGCAGGAGCAAGGCGCGAGCCGCCATGACCTGGGCCGAAAGAATTTCGTCGCCAAGGTCTGGGAATGGAAGGAGAAAAGCGGCTCCACCATCACCAACCAGATGCGCCGCATGGGCGACTCGGTGAGCTGGCAGCACGAGTACTTCACGATGGACGACAAGCTGTCCAGGGTCGTGACCGACACCTTCGTGAAGCTGCACGAGGAGGGCCTGATCTACCGCGGCAAGCGCCTGGTCAGCTGGGACCCGATCCTGAAGTCCGCGGTGTCGGACCTGGAAGTGGAAAGCGAAGAGGAAGACGGCTCGCTGTGGCACATCCGCTACCCCATCGAAGGCAGCGATGAATCGCTGGTCGTGGCCACCACCCGGCCCGAGACCATGCTGGGCGACACCGCGGTGATGGTGCACCCGGAAGACGAGCGCTACAGCCACCTTATTGGCAAGCAGGTGCGCCTGCCCATCACCGGCCGCCTGGTGCCGGTGATTGCCGACGACTACGTGGACAAGGCCTTCGGCACCGGCGTGGTCAAGGTCACGCCTGCCCATGACCAGAACGACTACCAAGTCGGCCTGCGCCATGGCCTGCCGATGCTGACCATCTTCACGCTGGACGCGAAGGTCAACGACGAAGCCCCGGAGGACTACCGCGGCCTGGACCGCTTCGTTGCCCGCAAGAAGATCGTCGCGCAGCTGGAGGCCGAGGGCCTGCTGGTCGAGGTCAAGAAGCACAAGCTGATGGTGCCGCGTTGCGCACGCACCGGCGCGGTCATCGAGCCGATGCTGACGGACCAGTGGTTCATCGCGATGAGCAAGGCCGGCCACAACGGCAAGAGCATCGCGGACGAGGCGATCGAAGCCGTCGAATCGGGCGACGTGAAGTTCGTGCCCGAGAACTGGGTCAACACCTACAACCAGTGGATGAAGAACATCCAGGACTGGTGCATCTCGCGCCAGCTGTGGTGGGGCCACCAGATCCCGGCCTGGTACGGCGACAACGGTGAATTGTTCGTCGCCCGCAGCGAGGAAGACGCACGCGCCAAGGCCACGGCTGCCGGCTACACCGGCCCGCTGCGCCGCGACGAGGACGTGCTGGACACCTGGTATTCATCAGCCATGGTGCCCTTCTCCACGCTGGGCTGGCCAGAGCAGACCATCGAGCAGGACCTGTTCCTGCCGAGCAGCGTGCTGGTGACAGGCTACGACATCATCTTCTTCTGGGTCGCCCGGATGATCATGATGACCAAGCACTTCACCGGCAAGGTGCCGTTCAGGCATGTGTACATCCACGGCCTGGTGCTGGACGCGCAGGGCAAGAAGATGTCCAAGTCCGAAGGCAATGTGCTGGACCCTGTGGACCTGATCGACGGGATCGAACTGGCGCCACTGCTGGACAAGCGCACCACCGGCCTGCGCAAGCCCGAGACCGCGCCCAAGGTGCGCAAGGCCACCGAAAAGGAATTCCCGGAAGGCATCCCTGGCTACGGCGCCGACGCGCTTCGCTTCACCTTCGCGGCCATGGCCACGCTGGGCCGCAGTGTCAATTTCGACAGCAAGCGTTGCGAGGGTTACCGCAATTTTTGCAACAAGCTGTGGAACGCGACCAAGTTCGTGCTGATGAACTGCGAGGGCCAGGACAACGGCCTGAAGGAGCACACCAAGGCCGAGTGCGCGCCTGGCGGCCCGGCGCATGGCTACTTGGCCTTCAGCCAGGCCGACCGCTGGATCACCAGCGAGCTGCAGCGCGTGGAGGCGGCGGTCGCCCAGGGCTTCGATGAATACCGGCTGGACAACGTGGCCAACGCGATCTACCAGTTCGTGTGGGACTCGTATTGCGACTGGTACCTGGAGATTGCCAAGGTGCAGATCCAGACGGGCAGCGAAGCCCAGCAGCGCGCCACCCGCCGCACGCTGGTCCGTGTGCTGGAAACCGTGCTGCGCCTGCTGCACCCGGTCACGCCTTTCATCACCGCCGAGCTGTGGGACACGGTTGCCGTGGTGGCCGGCCGCAAGGCGGCGGACGATGGCCGCAGCATCGTCACCGCACCCTACCCGGTCGCGCAGCTGGAACGCATTGACCCGGCTGCCGACGCCTGGGTGGTCAAACTGAAAGAATTTGTCAGCGCCTGTCGCACGCTGCGCAGCGAGATGAACCTGTCGCCCAGCGACCGGGTGCCGCTGGTGACGATTGGCGACGACGCGTTCATCGCGGAAGCCGCTCAGGTGTTGAAGGCACTGGCCAAGCTCAGCGAAGTGCAGGTCATGGCCGACGAGGCTGCGTTTGCCGCGGCGACCGAGATGGCGCCGGTGCTGGTGCTGGGCGCGGCCCGGCTGGCGCTGAAGGTCGAGATCGACGTGGCAGCCGAGCGTGAACGCCTGAGCAAGGAGATCAAGCGCATCGAAGGCGAAGTCGAGAAGGCCGAAATCAAGCTTGGCAACGAGAGCTTCGTCTCCCGTGCGCCGGAAGCCGTGGTGGCCCAGATGCGCGAACGGCTGGAAGGTTTCGGCCGCTCGCTGGACAGCCTGCGCGGCCAACTGGGCAAGCTGCCACCGGCCTGAAAGATTGTCTTCAAGCCCTGGAATGCAGCGAGGCACGGAGGCTGCTTAGGCAAGCAAAGTGATGGATCAAAATCGCTGAGCGCAGAAGCTTCAGTGTTGCCTTGTCACCATCGCTGCACTTTTTTGTGTCATCGTTGTCGCATTAATCAATAGGGAGTTCCATGAAGATCAACAAGGCCATTTTCCCGGTCGCCGGCCTGGGCACCCGCTTTCTTCCCGCCACCAAGGCGCAGCCCAAGGAAATGCTGCCGGTGGTCGACAAACCGCTGATCCAGTACGCGGTGGAAGAGGCCTATGCCGCCGGCATCCGCCAGATGATTTTTGTCAACGGCCGCAACAAGCGCGCCATCCCGGACCACTTCGACACCGCTTACGAACTGGAGTCGGAGCTGGAAGCGTCGGGCAAGAAAGAGCTGCTGGCGATGGTGCACAGCATCAAGCCGGACGACATGGAGTGCATCTACATCCGCCAACCCAAGGCCCTGGGCCTGGGCCACGCGGTGTTGTGTGCGCAGTGCGTGGTCGTCAACGAGCCGTTTGCGGTGCTGCTGGCCGATGACCTGATGGTCGGCAAGCCACCCATCCTCAAGCAGATGGTCGACCAGTTCACCGAGTGGCAAGCCTCCATCCTGGCGGTGCAGGAAGTGAAGCCGGAGCACACCAGGCGCTACGGCATCGTCGCAGGCACGCCGGTCAACGACCGCATGATGGACCTGACCCACATGGTGGAAAAGCCATCGCCGGAAGAAGCGCCTTCCAACCTGGGTGTGGCCGGCCGCTACATCCTCACGCCTGGCGTGTTCCGCGAGATTGCCAACCAGCCGCGCGGCGTGGGCGGCGAGATCCAGTTGACCGACGGCATTGCCGCGCTGATGCGCCGCGAGAAGGTGTTTGCCTACCGCTACGACGGCAAGCGCTACGACTGCGGTTCCAAGGAAGGCTTCCTGGAAGCCAACGTCGAACTCGCACTGGCTCACCCGCAACTGGGCGCCGGCTTCCGCGAGTACCTGAAGGCGCTGGACATCTAAAACTTCGTCCCGTGCCCGCTACGCGCCCGCCTCCCGGCGGGCGTTTTCATTTCAGTTCACGGCATTGCCAAGCGGCACCAGCGGCGCAGCGCCCGAACCCACCCCAGCGGCGCCCCAGGATCCGGCTCGGCCGGTCCTGCAGGCGCGCCCCCTTGAGGGGGCCGGCGAAGCCGGTAGGGGGTGTTCCAATTCAGCGCCGGCGCAGCCAGTGCACGAAGTGATCGTTGACGGTTTCCTGGCCGACCAGCTCGTGGCCGGTCTGGCGGGCGAAGGCCTGGAAGTCGCGGCTGGAGCCGGGGTCGGTCGCCACCACCTTCAGCACCTGGCCGCTGAGCATGTCGGCCAGCGCCTTCTTGGTCTTCAGGATGGGCAGCGGGCAGCTCAGGCCGCTGGTGTCGAGTTCCTTGTCAGGTTGCATGAGAAGCGTTTTCCTGCGGATGAAATTCAGGTGGCGCTGGGCGCCGCCGACGGTAGCTCGATGAAGCGCGGCTCAATGCCCTTGCTGCGCAGCCAGGTGGCCAGCGCGTAGCCGGTGCCCGCAGGCCAGCAGACCACGTCAACCGGTTCGAACATCCGGTATTCGGCCAGCTCGGGCGATAGCCGCACCTCGCCATGTGCTACCACATGGTAGGCGATGATGACCTGGTTCATGCGCTGGAAATCCCAGACGCCCAGCAGGTTCACCGAGGTGGCGGTGAGCGAGGTTTCTTCCAGCACTTCGCGCGTTATGCCGTCTTCCGGCGATTCGCCCGCCTCCATGAAGCCGGTGATCAGCGCAAACATCTTGTGCGTCCAGGCCGCATTGCGCGCCAGCAGGACCTTGCCGCCCTGGTCACTGCACTCGACCACCGCCGCCAAAACGGGCGTCGGGTTGTTCCAATGGGTGAAGTCGCAGGCCGGGCAGCGCAGGCGCTCGGTCGGCCCGCTGTCTTCCATGCGCTCGATCATTGCCAGCGGCGTGGCGCATTGCGGACAGAACTTGAAGGTGCTCATGCGGGAAAGACTCCCGTCGACAGGTACCGGTCGCCCCGGTCGCAGACCACGAACACGATGGTCGCGTTCTCCAACGTGCGCGCCAGCTGCAGCGCCACCCAGCAGGCGCCTGCCGCCGAGATGCCGGCGAACAGGCCTTCCTCGGCCGCCAGCCGGCGTGCCATGTCTTCTGCATCGGCCTGGCTGACGTAGACCAGCTCGTCCACCGCACTCGGGTCGTAGATCTTCGGCAGGTAGGCTTCCGGCCATTTGCGGATGCCGGGAATGCGCGAGCCTTCCGAAGGCTGGGCGCCGACGATGCGCACCGCCGGGTTCTGTTCCTTCAGGTAGCGCGACACGCCGGTGATGGTGCCTGTCGTGCCCATCGCGCTGACGAAATGGGTGATGCCGCCGTCCGTGTCGGTCCAGATCTCGGGGCCGGTGGTCTCGTAGTGCACCGCCGGGTTGTCGGCATTGGCGAACTGGTCCAGCACCCGGCCCTTGCCGTCCTTCTGCATCTGCTCGGCCAGGTCGCGGGCCCATTCCATGCCACCGGACTTGGGCGTCAGGATCAGCTCGGCGCCAAAGGCCTTCATGGTCTGCGCACGTTCGATCGACAGGTCCTCCGGCATGATCAGCAGCATGCGGTAGCCCTTGATCGCTGCGGCCATCGCCAGCGCAATGCCGGTGTTGCCCGAGGTGGCCTCGATCAGCGTGTCGCCCGGCTTGATCTCGCCGCGCTGCTCGGCCCGGCGGATCATGTTGATCGCCGGCCTGTCCTTGACCGAGCCGGCCGGGTTGTTGCCCTCCAGCTTGCCCAGGATCACATTGCCACGGGCGGCCAGCTCGGCGCCAGGCAGGCGTTGCAGTCGCACCAGCGGGGTGTGGCCAATCGCGTCTTCCAGGGTCTTGTAGTTGGGCATGGGCACGGCTTGTCAGGAGTTGCGGCTCATTATCGCGGCGGCCTCAAGTCCGTGCGTTGGTCATGTCATAATCGCGCTCCACGTGCAGCGACTCACCGCCTTCTCAAGGCCGGCACACAGCGCTGATCACACACCTTGCCCGGGTGGCGAAATCGGTAGACGCAAGGGATTCAAAATCCCTCGCCGCAAGGCGTGTCGGTTCGAGTCCGACCTCGGGCACCATCCCCTCGCGGGATACTTCTCTCCCCTTCTCACTTCCGCAGCTGCTGGCGCTTCAAGACGCCGGGCAGAACGCGCCAGTGTCGATCCAGGCCTTGATCAACGCGCCCAGCTGTTCCTGCGTGCCAGGCGCAGGTTCGCGCGTACCGCCGGGCGCCCAGGCCCAGCCCACCAGGCCATCGCTCGCCATGTGTTCCTGGATGGCCGGCAGCGACTTGCCGCCGTTGCGCCGCTTGTCCTTGATCTGCACGCAGATCTGCGCCAGGGTCTTGCCCTGCCAGGCCATCGAGCCTGGCGCGAGGTGCCACAGCGGATTGCCCGGGAAACCGCCCGGCTCCACATTCGCTGCCTGGTGGCAGGCCGTGCAGCGCATGCCGACAGCGCCCTTGTCGTCCTTGCCGCGCACCACCAGCGGCAGGTGCGGATGCAGGTCCATGCCCTGGGTCGGCCGGTCACCGTTGGGGTGGCAGTTCAGGCAGCGTGGATGCTGGAGCACCTTGCCAGCTTCGAGGAAGAGCTCGCGCGAACGCTGGGCCGGGTCGCTGGTCGAAGCGAAACTCTCCGGGGTACGCAGATCCGCAGCCCAACTGGCGGCGGCTGCAGCGGCGCAAAGCGCGAAAACACAGGTCCGGATGACGGGCATCGCTTCTCCCCATTTTCTCGACGCACGAGCATACTCCGCAGGCGGCGCGCTTGGGGCAACGCTGAACAATCACGCATTTCACTGAACTCACAGGAGGTCTGGATGTCGGTTGAACTCAACGTCAATGGCCGGGTGCACGCACTCGATGTCGACCCCGAGACGCCGCTGCTTTGGGTGCTGCGCGAGGACATCGGCCTGACCGGCACCAAGTACGGCTGCGGCGTGGCCCAGTGCGGCGCCTGCACCGTCCATGCCGATGGCGAAACCCTGCGCTCCTGCACCGCACCGGTCTCGTGGATCAGCAACCGCAAGATCACCACCATCGAAGGCCTGTCGTCCAAGGCCGCAAAGGCGGTGCAGAAGGCCTGGGTCGAGCTGGACGTGGTGCAGTGCGGCTACTGCCAGTCGGGCCAGATCATGTCGGCCGCGGCACTGCTGGAGAAGAACCCGAAGCCGACCGACCGCGACATCGACCTCGCGATGAGCGGCAACATCTGCCGATGTGCGACCTACCAGCGCATCCGCGCCGCCATCCACGCGGCCTCGCGCCAGCTCACGGCCTGAACGGGAGACCCACCATGCACCCGATGATGCTTGCCATGCAGGCCCGGCGCGAGTCGCTGCAGTCGCTGCTGTTCCCGGAAGCCGAAGCTGCGCCAGCCGGCGCTGCGCCGCTCACCCGCCGCACGCTGCTCAAGAGTGCTGCGGGTGGCGGACTGCTGATCAGCATCGGCAGCCTCGCGCCCTCATTGGCACAGGCCGCGGCGCCAAGCCCGGAAGGCGTTGCCACCGGCCCACTGGCCCCGAATGCCTTCGTGCGCGTGGGCACCGACAACCTGGTCACCATCGTCTGCAAGCACCACGAGATGGGCCAGGGCAACACCACCGGCCTGGCCTCGCTGGTGGCTGACGAACTGGACGCCGACTGGACCCTGGTGCGCACCGAATACGCGCCGTCCAACCCCAAGCTCTACAACAACCTGGCCTTTGGCGACATGCAGGGCACCGGCGGCTCCTCGGCGATTGCCAACGCCTACCTGCAGATGCGCAACGCAGGGGCTGCTGCACGGCAGATGCTGGTTGCTGCAGCGGCCCAGGCCTGGAACGTGCCACCCGCGGAAATCAGGACCCGCCGAAACGTGCTGAGCCACGCCTCTGGCAAACACGCCACCTACGGCGAGATGGCCGAAGCGGCCAGTCGCATGCCGGTGCCCGACAAGCCGGTGCTGAAGACGCCCGCGCAGTTCACGATGATCGGCAAGGAGAACGCCACGCCGCGGGTCGACTCGCCTTCGAAGTGCGACGGCACGGCGGTCTACACCATCGACCTGAAGCTGCCCGGCCTGTTGACCGCGGTGATCGCCTGGCCTCCCTCGTTCGGCGCCACGCTGAAGTCCTTCGACGCCACCGAGGCGCTGAAGGTGGCCGGCGTGATCGACGTGGTGCAGGTGCCCGAAGGCGTGGCCGTGGTTGCCACGCGCACCTGGGCCGCGATGCAGGGCAGGCGCGCACTGAAGCTGGAATGGGACGAATCGGCCGGCAATGCACTGGACACCGATGCGCTGCTGACGCAGTACAAGCAGCAGGCCACGCAGCCCGGGGGCACCGTCTTCGCCAAGCCCGAAGCCAATGCAGCGACGCAGGCCGGCCCGGCGGTGAACACCATCAGCGCCACCTACGAGTTCCCGTTCCTGGCCCACGCGACCATGGAGCCGATGAACTGCGTGGCCTGGCTGCACGACGGCATGCTGGAAACCTGGTCCGGCCACCAGTTCCCGACCTTCGACCACATGTTCGCCGCCAAGGCCGCGGGCCTGCCGATGGAGAAGGTCAAGCTGCACACCCTCGTCTCGGGCGGCAGCTTCGGCCGCCGCGCGAATGCCTACAGCGACTTCACCGTGGCTGCCGTCAACGTGGCCAAGGCCATCAATGGACGCGCCCCGGTTCGGCTGCAATACACCCGCGAGGACGACATGGCCTCGGGCTTGTACCGGCCCATGTACGTGCACCAGGTGCAGGTCGGGCTGGACGCCAAGGGCCGGGTGGCAGACTGGCAGCACCAGATCGTTGGCCAGTCCATCATGGCCGGCACCGCGATGGCGGTGATGATCAAGGACGGGATCGACTCCACCTCGGTCGAAGGCGTGGCGCCCAGCGCGTACAAGCTGCCGATGATGAAAGGCGCGCTGCACACCACCACGCTGAGCGTGAGGCCGCTGTGGTGGCGCTCGGTGGGCAACACCCACACCGCCTACGTCATGGAAACCATGATGGACGAACTGGCCGCCGCCGCAGGGCGCGACCCGCTCGCCTTCCGGCTGGCCTTGCTGGAACCCGGCGGCCGCGCAGCCGGCGTGCTGCAACTGGCGGCGCAGAAGGCCGGCTGGGGCAAGACCATGCCCAAGGGCAGCGCGCAAGGCCTGGCGGTGCACGAATCCTTCGGCTCCTACGTGGCCCAGGTGGCCGATGTCTCGCTGAAGAACGGCAAGCTGAAGGTGGACCGCGTCGTCTGCGCGGTGGACTGCGGCGTGGCGGTCAACCCGGACGTGATCCGCGCGCAGATGGAAGGCTGCATCGGCTTTGCGCTGGGCGCGCTGTACTACAGCGAGGTGGAAATGAAGCAGGGCCGTGTAGCACAGCGCAACTTCGACCGCTACAAGGCCTTGCGCATCTACGAGATGCCGCGCGTCGAAGTGCACATCCTGGCCAGCACCGCCGAGCCCACAGGCGTGGGCGAGCCTGGCGTGCCACCGCTGGCGCCGGCCGTTGCCAACGCGCTGGCGCGCCTGGGCGGCCCGCGCGTGCGCCGCTTGCCCATGAGCCGCTCAGGGCTGGTCGAAGCCTGAAGCCTGGCCCGGGCCGCCGCACCCTGCCAAGCCGCCCGCGTCAGTGACACCTGACACGCTGCGGCGTGGGCGACTGATCGCGCATGGGCGATACTCCCGCGGCATTGCTCTGCAACTGCAGGCCTGTCCGACACCTGACCATTGCCCCAGCCCATGCTCCCGATTCCACCAATCACACAAGCCTTGATGCTGATCTGCACAGCGGCCTATTTTCTCGATCTGCTGATCCGCAGCTTCACCGGCTTCTCTTTGAACCTGTGGATGGCGCTGTGGCCGCTGGGCAATGGCATCTTCATGCCGTGGCAACCGTTCACCTATGCGCTGGTCCAGCAGGACATCACAGCCTTGCTTTTCAACATGCTGGGCATGTGGATGTTCGGCGGTGAACTGGAGCGGCTGTGGGGACAAAAGCGTTACGCACAATTCCTGTTTGCTGCGGTCATTGCAGCATCGGTTTGCTACCTGCTTCTGTCTCTGGCAACTGGTGCGCGTGCACCTTTCATCGGTTCGAGTCCCGTGATCTACGCGATGCTTGCCGCGTCGGCAATCCTGTTCCCCAATCGCACCATCATGCCGCTGATTCCCCCCATCCCGATGAAGCAGCGGACCTACGTGCTGGCTTTCGGTGCCGTGATGCTGGCACTGGGCCTGAGCAGCCTGGGCGGCATTGCCCCCTTTGCCCAACTGGGCGGTGCGCTCGGCGCCTGGCTGATCATTCGCTTTTGGCGCGGCCAGGCGCCCTTTCCGCCCCGCAAACGCAGGTGATTGGGGCACCCGGTTTCGCGGGTACGCGAAACCACCCGCCAAGCGGGTTGGCGCTGCCGCCTTGAGGCGGCCCGGCGCCGGCAGCGCTGGCAACGCGGCAGTCAAGGGCGTGACGTGTCAGCCGCCAGGCCGGCGATCACGTCCGGATAAAGGAGCTGCAATCGCAGCTCTTTTTTCATTCGGCCGTTGTCCAGCCTTCGGGACTCGCCGAGGAAGCTCATCTGCATGGGCGAGAGCTGCGCTGCGGCCTCGGCGCGTGAGAGGCGCGGCGGGCGCGGCAGGCCGTAGCGGTCGGCCACGGTGTCGAAGTGTTCGCCCATGCGGGTCTCGCTGTCGTCGGTGACGTGGTAGACCCGTTGCGGCGCGCCGCGCAGCAGCGCGGCCACGCAGGCCCGCGCGAGGTCGTCGGCATGGATGTGGTTGGTGTAGACGTCGTCC
Organism: Ideonella azotifigens; assembly: GCF_021043325.1. NCBI lineage: Bacteria > Pseudomonadati > Pseudomonadota > Betaproteobacteria > Burkholderiales > Sphaerotilaceae > Ideonella > Ideonella azotifigens. The sequence continues at coordinate 22,943 of NZ_JAJNKD010000012.1, read as the reverse complement.
TCGGCGCGCAGCACCGGCGTGCCGCGTTGCACCCGGTCGCGCGGGTGGCCGCCTTCTCGGTCCGCGGCATAGATGCCCGGGATGCGCAGCACCGAGACGGTCCAGCCCAGCGCACGCCCGGCCCAGCGCAGCCTGGCCTCGGCGTCGACCCGGCGGCGGCCGCGGTCGGTCGCGGGATTCACCGCCCGGGTTTCGTCGAACCTGGCGCCACCTGCGTCGCCATAAACGCCGGTGGTGCTGCCGTAGACCACGCGCTGCACCCGCCCGGACCGGGCCAACGCACGCACCAGCGCGGCAGTACGTGCGTCGGCAGCGCCTTTGCCGGGTGGCGGCGCCAGGTGCAGGACCGCTTCCGCCAGCCCCGCGAGCCTGCCCAGGGTTTCGGGTTGGTCCAGGTTCCCGGCCAGCGGGACGATGCCCGACGCGCGCAGCAGCGGCCAGCGTTCGGGCGACGAACTCAGCGCCAGCACCCGCCAGCGCCCGGCCAGCAAGCGCACCACGCGCAGCCCCACGTCACCACAGCCGACGATCAACAGCACCGGCCGGCGGTGCGCCGCCGAAGGCAGCAAGCGGGGAGGAAGCTGGCTCATGTCACGCAATCGAGAAGGGCCGGAAGGGACGTGCCAACGGCCTGGCAGGTCTCGGGGCAAAATCGCCCCTGGCGCCCGGCAAGCAGCATCCGCAGCGCGGCCATGGCCGAGGGGCGCCAAGTGTAGCCAGCCCCGGTCCACCGCCTGCCCATGACTTTCACCATCGCCCTCCAGCCCTCCGGCCGCGCTTTCGACGTGGCACGCGACGAGCCCATCCTGACCGCCGCCATCCGCGAGGGCATCGGCCTGCCGTATGGCTGCAAGGATGGCGCCTGCGGCTCCTGCAAGAGCCGGCTGCTCGAAGGCCGAGTCATCCACGGCGCGCACCAGCAGAAGGCCTTATCCGAAGCCGAGGAAGCCGCCGGCCTGATCCTCACCTGTTGCGCCACGCCGCAGACCGATTGCGTGGTCGAGGCCCGCAGCGTGCCGGGTGCCGGCCAGTTCGCGATCCTCAAGATGCCAGGCCGCGTGCTGTCGATGGCGCAGCCCGCGCCAGACGTGAAGGTGATCCGCGTACAGCTGCCGGCGAACCAGAATTTCCAGTACCACCCCGGCCAGTACATCGAGTTCATCCTGCGCGACGGCGCGCGCCGCAGCTACTCGATGGCCAATGCGCCGCACCAGCTCGGCACGCCGCCGTCCATCGAGCTGCACATCCGCCACATGCCCGGCGGCAAGTTCACAGACCAGGTCTTCGGCGCGATGAAGGAAAAGGACATCCTGCGCATGGAAGGCCCGTTCGGCAGCTTCTTCCTGCGCGAGGAATCCACCAAGCCCATGGTGCTGCTGGCCTCGGGCACCGGCCTGGCGCCGATCAAGGCATTGATCGAACGGCTGGAGGAACTGGCCAGCGCCCGCGAAGCGGTGCTGTACTGGGGCGCCCGCAGCAAGGCGGACCTGTACCTGAACGACTGGGCCGAAGCCGCCGCCGCGCGCCTGCCGAATCTGCGCTATGTGCCCGTGCTCTCCGAGCCCAGGCCCGAAGACAGCTGGACTGGCCGCACCGGCTTTGTCCACCATGCCGTGATGGCCGACCTGCCGGACCTCTCCGGCCACCAGGTCTACGCCTGCGGCGCCCCCATCATGGTTGAGTCCGCCCAGCGCGACTTCGAGGCCAAATGCGGCCTGCCCGACGACGAGTTCTTCGCCGACAGCTTCACTTCCGAAGCCGACAAGCATGGCGCTTGAAATGCGGGGCTTCACGCGCCGGCACCTGCTCGCGGCGCTGGCTGCGGTGCCAACGTTCGCCGCGGCCCAGGGCAAGCCCATCCGCCTGGTCGTGCCCTACCCGCCAGGCGGCCCGCTGGATGTGATGGCCCGCGCGCTGGCCGACAAGGTCCAGCCCACGCTGGGCACCATCGTGATCGACAACCGGGCCGGCGCCGGCGGCAATCTGGGGGCGGACACAGTGGCCAAGGCCGCACCGGACGGCTTGACGATCGGCATTGGCGCGGTCGCCACGCATGCGATCAACCCCTGGCTCTACCGCAAGATGCCGTACGACGCGCTGCGCGACTTCACGCCCATCACCGGCGTGGCGCAGATGCCCAATGTGCTGGTGATGAACGCCGAGCGGGCCGCGCAGCTGAAGATCGCCTCGGTGGCCGACCTGGTCGCCTACGCCAAGGCCCACCCTGGCCAGCTCAACTACGCTTCCGGCGGCAACGGCAGCGCCGGCCACCTCGCAGGCGAGATGCTGAAGACCCAGGCGGGGCTTTTCATGGTCCACATTCCGTACGCGGGCGGCAACCCGGCGCAGTTGGCGTTGTTGTCCGGCCAGGTGGACCTGAGCTTCGACAACCTCGCCACCGCCTCGGCCAACATCCGCGCCGGCAAGCTCAAGGCCCTGGCTGTGACCTCGGCCCGGCGCAGCAATGCGATGCCCGAGCTGCCCACCGTGGCCGAAGCCGGCGCCAAGCTCGGCCTGGCCCGCTTCGACATCGGCACCTGGGTCGGCCTGTTCGGCCCGGCAAAGTTGCCGGCCGACGTGACGGCCCGCCTGAACAAGGCCTTCACCGAAGCGCTGGCCACGCCCGAGATCCAGGCGCGCTGGCGCACACTGATGGCCGAGAGCTTCGCCACCACGCCGGAGCAATTCGCCCGCTTCGTCGCCGCGGAGCACGCGCGCTACCAGGCAGTTGTCAAGGCCAGCGGCGCCACCATAGACTGAAGCCCATGGACGCCCTCTACTTCTTCCCGCTCGCCGTGGGCATTGCCCTCACGCCGGGCCCGAACAACTTCTGCGCCCTGAACCACGGCCTGCGCGAAGGCGTGGTTGCCGCAATCGTCGGCACGACGGGCCGCGTGGCGGCTTTCGCCATCTTCCTCACCGTCTCGGCACTCGGCCTGGGTGCGATGCTGCTGGCTTCCGAAACCGCCTTCAGCGTGCTGAAGTGGCTGGGCGCGGCCTACCTCTTCTGGCTGGGCGTGCACGCCTGGCGCAGCCGGGACCTGGGTGGCCTGCATGCCGGCGAGTCGGCCGACAGTGCCCCGCCCCGCCGCTGGCGCGAACTGATGCGCCAGGAATTCCTGCTCGGCATCAGCAACCCCAAGGCCATGCTGTTGTTCGCCGCGATCTTCCCGCAGTTCATCGACCCGTCCAAACCCGCCGCGATGCAGTTCGCCACGCTGGGCGCCACCTACCTGCTGGCCGAATACGTCTCGTCGCTGGCCTACGGCCTGGGCGGCCGCCAGATCCGCCGCCTGGTACGCAGCCCACTGGCCGCCCGGCGGCTGAACCGTGCCACCGGCGGCGTGTTCATCGGGGCGGGCGGGTTGCTGCTGGCGGCACACCGCTGAGCAATGGCGAAGCCAATCCATTTCTTCGCGAAAACCGACGCGTACCACCAACTTTCCAACTTCGCCCCATTCGGATTCGAAGAGGGCGGCCTCCGTTGGCCAACGGTCGAACACTATTTCCAGGCACAGAAGTTCATCGACCTTGGGCACCGCGAAAGAATACTGAAAGCGCATTCGCCTCAGCAGGCGAAGACGCTCGGCCAGAGCCGCGCCTTCCCGATACGGGATGACTGGGATCAGATCAAGGACGCGGTCATGAAACACGCGTTGCTGAAGAAATTCGAGGATCCGACCTTGCGCTTGCTCTTGCTGGAAACCAAGTCTCGACCCCTCATCGAGAACTCGCCTTACGACCGCTACTGGGGCATCGGGCGCGACGGCAAGGGCAAGAACGTCCTCGGACGCCTTCTCGCAGAAGTACGCACGGAGATCCGTAACGCTGATCAAGCAAACACGCGTGAGAGTGCGCCTGCTACGCATGCCAGGAAGTTCTGAAGACGTAGCTTCTCGAAGAGAAGGCACTCAAGACCGGCAGCCCCCAAGAGCCCCTCAAGTCATCAGTAGATTCGGACCTCAAGCGTGTTTGAAACCCCTGTCCATTGGGTTGCCGGCATCGATCCACATCGGCTCGGCCTGATGGCTCGCCCGCGAGGCGACGACGATCTTCAAGCGGAAGTCGATGCATGGCGGGTGGCCAGCGTCGACGTGGTGGTTTCGTTGTTGGAGATTTCGGAAGTCCGGGAACTTGGCCTCAAGCACCAGGAGGCACTGTGCGCGGCGCGGCAGATCGAGTTCAGGTCTTTTCCGATCCCTGATCGCGGAACGCCGGCTTCCACCCGAGAGTTCTCGCGCTTCATAGAAGAGCTCCACGCGAGTCTTCTCGCGAGAAAGTCCGTGGCGATCCATTGCCGTGCCGGAATTGGTCGAACGGGCCTGGTCGCTGGCTGTCTCATCAATCGCCTCGGTGTTCCACCCGAGCAGGTCTTTGACCTGCTCAGCAGGTCCCGCGGGCTGCCAATGCCCGATACCCAGGCGCAGGTCGAGTGGTTCCAGCGGCACGCGCGCAGAGCGTGATTGCTTCCCTCGCCGGTCGCCAGAACGGCGATCGCTCCTAAAAGAACGGCAAGGTCACCCTCCTTCGGAGGATGGCCCCGCGCGTTCCCGTGGACGCGTTCAACTCAGCAAGTCATACCGATCCAGGTTCATCACCTTGGTCCATGCCTTGACGAAGTCGCGCAGGAAGCGGGGCGTCGAGTCGCTGCTCGCGTAGGCTTCGGCGATGCCCCGCAGCTGGGCGTTGGAGCCGAAGACGAGGTCGACGACGGTGGCGGTCCACTTCAGCTCGCCCGTCGTGCGGTCCCGGCCTTCGAGCAGGTTCGGGTCCGCAGCCGACCGCTGCCAGGCGGTGCGCATGTCCAGCAGGTTGACGAAGAAGTCGGTCGTCAGCGTCTCGGGGCGCTTGGTGAAGACGCCGTGCGCGGTGTGGCCGAAGTTGGCGCCCAGCGTGCGCAGGCCGCCGATCAGCACGGTCATCTCCGGCGCGCTGAGGCTCAGCAGTTCGGCCTTGTCGATCAGCAACTCGGCGGCCGAGCCTTCCAGGCCCTTGCGCAGGTAGTTGCGGAAGCCGTCGGCCTTGGGTTCCAGCACGGCGAACGAATGCACGTCGGTCTGGTCCTGTGACGCATCGGTGCGGCCTGGCGTGAACGGCACCGTGATGTCTGCGCCCGCCTTCTTCGCAGCAGCTTCGACAGCGGCGCCGCCCGCCAGCACGATCAGGTCGGCCAGCGAGACCTGCTTGCCGCCGGACTGCGCGGCGCTGAAGTCCTGGCGAATGGCTTCGAGCTGCACCAGCACCTTGGACAGTTCGGCCGGCTGGTTGACTTCCCATTCCTTCTGCGGCGCGAGGCGGATGCGCGCGCCATTGGCGCCGCCGCGCTTGTCGCCGATGCGGAAGGTCGAGGCCGAGGCCCAGGCGGTCGTCACCAGTTGCGAAATGCTCAGGCCCGAAGCCAGCACCTTGGCCTTCAGCGCGGCCACGTCCTGGTCATTGACCAGCGGATGGCTCACATCGGGCACCGGGTCCTGCCAGATCAGCACTTCCTGCGGCACCAGCTTGCCCAGGTAGCGCGGGCGCGGGCCCATGTCGCGGTGGGTCAGCTTGAACCAGGCACGGGCGAAGGCGTCGGCAAGCAGCGCCGGGTCCTGCATGAAGCGGCGCGAGATCTTCTCGTAGGCCGGATCCAGGCGCAGCGCCAGGTCGGAGGTCAGCATCATCGGCGCGTGGCGCTTGCTCGGGTCGTGCGCGTCCGGCACGGTGCCGGCACCGGCGCCGCCCTTGGGCGTCCACTGGTGCGCGCCAGCGGGGCTCTTGGTGAGCTCCCATTCGAAGCCGAACAGGGTTTCGAAGTAGCTGTTGTCCCAGGTGGTGGGTGTGGGCGTCCAGGCGCCTTCCAGGCCGCTGGTGATGGCGTGGGCGCCACGCCCGGTGCCGAAGCTGTTCTTCCAGCCCAGGCCTTGCTCCTCGATGGTCGCGCCCTCGGGCTCGGCACCGACCTGGCTGGCATCCCCGGCGCCGTGGCACTTGCCGAAGGTGTGGCCGCCGGCGATCAGCGCCACCGTTTCTTCATCGTCCATCGCCATGCGGGCAAAGGTCTCGCGGATGTCGCGTGCCGAAGCCAGCGGGTCGGGGTTGCCATCCGGGCCTTCGGGGTTCACGTAGATCAGGCCCATCTGCACGGCGGCCAGCGGGTTGGCCAGTTCACGGTCGCCCGAGTAGCGGCTGTTTTCCTTGTCGCTGGTGGCCAGCCAGGTGGCTTCCTTGCCCCAGTCGACCTCGGCGCCGGGCTCCCACACGTCGGCCCGGCCACCGGCAAAACCGAAGGTCTTGAAGCCCATGGATTCCAGCGCGACATTGCCGGCCAGGATGATCAGGTCGGCCCAAGAGAGCTTGTGGCCGTACTTCTGCTTGATCGGCCACAGCAGCCGGCGCGCCTTGTCCAGGTTGCCGTTGTCGGGCCAGCTGTTGAGCGGCGCGAAGCGCTGCGCACCGGCGCCTGCACCGCCACGGCCGTCTGCCGTGCGGTAGGTGCCGGCGGAGTGCCAGGCCATGCGGATGAACAGCGGGCCGTAGTGCCCGTAGTCGGCCGGCCACCAGTCCTGGGAATCGGTCATCAAGGCGTTCAGGTCCTTGACGACGGCGTCCAGGTCCAGCGTCTTGAATTCTTCGGCGTACTTGAACTCCTCGCCCATCGGGTTGGCGCGGGTGGAGTGCTGGTGCAGGACGGCGAGGTCCAATGCGTTGGGCCACCAGTCCTTGTTGCCGCTGGCCTTGGGAGATGCGTTTTTCTGGGCGGCGCTGCCCGAGAACGGGCATTGGGATTCGGTCGTCATGCTGGCTTGCCTCCTGGGTGAGATGACTGAGCAGCAAGTCTAGGACGCGAAAACAGCGGCCCGATGAAATCCTCTCAATGCCGGCGATAGGCACAGGCCCATTGCCCGATGGACGCAAACGTGGCCGGTGCGCGAGCAACACGCCAGCGGAAGCTACTTCTCGGCCACGCACAAGCCCTTGGGCGTCCAGGCCTGCGTCAAGGTGGTCGGCGGGTGGCTGGCGTCATGCAGGATCAACGCAAAGCCGCGGCGCTCCTCGTGGCCCACGGCCATCAGCAGCATGGGCGGCCCCTGCCGGATCATCAGGCTGTGACCCGCGCCGCGCTTCACCTGCACGCCGTCCGGTGTTTCCAGGCAGGTGCCGCCACTCAGTGCGTAAAACGCCTCTGGCCCGGAGTGCACATGCAAGGGCGCAGTCATGCCCGGGCTGAAGGTGGACTTCAGGTATTCCGCCTGGTAATTCGAACCTGCAGCGACCGGCAGCGGGCCGACGTCGGCCACATGCCGTGCGCTGGGCAAGCTCGGCGCATCTGCACCTGCAACGAACAGCCAGGTCTGCCCGAACGCCTGCGCCACAGCCCCTTCGCGCGGCGCCTCGCGGCGAGCGACCTGCAGGTCGTCATAGGTGTAGATGCGCCAGTAGATCGGCCGGTCCGGCAACGCACCAATCTCCTGGCTGGCCACCAGGCAGGCTGGCCCTGGCTTGTCTTCGCTGTCTGGCCCGCACAAGCGCTGCGTGGCCTGGGCGCCTGCCATGCTGCACCAGAGGCCGACACTGCAAAGCAGCAGGCATCGACACAGCAGGCGAACATCATCGTGACGAGGCAAACCTTGGGCCATGGGTGCTCCTTGACGCGGCAAAAGTGCCTTCACGACACTGGACGAAAAGCCGTGGCCGTTCACGCCATGCTAGGCCTGACCCGTCTCGGCCCGGTATCGCCCGGCCTCCTCGCCCAGCCAGGCGGCAAACACCGCCAGCGCCGGCAGGCCAGCCTTGTGCTGCGGCCACAACAGCCGGTAGGCGCGGTCGCTCACGTGCTGGTGCGGCAGCAACTGCACCAGCCGCCCGCTGGCCAGTTCGCGCTCCACCAGCAGGCGCGGCACCAGCGCGGCGCCCAGTCCTTGCGCCGCCGCTTCGCTGAGCATGGAGAACAGCTCCATGCGCGCGCCAGCCATGTCGTGGTCGACCTTCAGGCCCAGCGATTCGAACCACAGCCGCCACGCGTAGGGCCGCGTGCTGGCCTGCAGCAGCGGCAGGCTCGCGACGTCCGCTGCGCTGTGCATCGCCCTGCCGTTCAGCAGCGCCGGGCTGGCCACGGCAATGAGGTGCTCATGCATCAGCAGTTCACCCGCGGTGCCGGGCCAGAAGGCCTCGCCGGCATGGATCGCAGCGTCCAGCGTGGTTTCCTCGAACATGAAGGGCCGGGTGCGCGGCGTGAAGTGCACGGTGATGCCAGGGTGCTGCACCTGGAAGCCGGCCAGGCGCGGCAGCAGCCATTGAGTGGCAAACGTGGGCACCACCGCCAGCTCCAGTGAACCCACAGCTTCGCCCAGCCCGGCCTGGGACATCAGGTCGAGCGTGTCGCGCTCGACCTCGTCCAGCCGGGCCGCCACACTGCGTGCATAGCGCTGGCCGGCATCCGTCAACAGCACGCCGCGCTGGCCGCGGCGAAACAATGGCAGGCCGAGGAAGTCCTCCAGCGTGGCAATCTGCCGGCAGACGGCGCTCTGCGTCACCGCCAGTTCGTGGGCGGCCTTGGTGAAACTCTGGTGGCGCGCGGCGGCCTCGAAGGCGGCCAATGCAGCGGTGGATGGGATCTTGCGGCGCATCGAGCAGCCCTCGGAATTCCTGATCCGCACAGAACGGTGCGAAATTCTCGTTTGCCACGCAGGCAGACTCGATTCTAAGATTCCAACATTGAACTTGACGGAGACCGCGACCATGGCAACCAAGGCCAGCTTCCACTGGGATGACCCGCTGCTGCTCAACAGCCAGCTGACCGACGACGAGCGCCAGGTGCGCGACGCCGCGGCGGCCTATTGCCAGGAAGCCCTGGCCCCGCGCGTGCTGATGGCCTTCCGCAACGAGCAGACCGACCCGGCCATCTTCCGCGAGATGGGCAGCCTGGGCCTGCTGGGCGCGACCATCCCCGAGCAATACGGCGGTGCCGGCCTGAACTACGTCTGCTACGGCCTGGTGGCGCGCGAGGTGGAGCGCGTGGACTCCGGCTACCGCTCGATGATGAGCGTGCAGAGCTCGCTGGTGATGGTGCCGATCAACGAGTTCGGCAACGAAGCCACCAAGCAGAAGTACCTGCCCAAGCTGGCCAGCGGCGAATTCATCGGCTGCTTCGGCCTGACCGAGCCCAACCACGGCTCGGACCCCGGCAGCATGATCACCCGTGCCAAGAAGGTGGACGGCGGCTACAGCATCTCCGGCGCCAAGATGTGGATCACCAACAGCCCTATCGCCGACGTGTTCGTGGTCTGGGCCAAGGACGACGCAGGCGCCATCCGCGGCTTCGTGCTGGAAAAGGGCTGGAAGGGCCTGAGCGCCCCGGCCATCCACGGCAAGGTGGGCCTGCGTGCCTCCATCACCGGCGAAATCGTGATGGACAACGTGTTCTGCCCCGAGGAAAACGCCTTCCCCGAAGTGCGCGGTCTCAAGGGCCCGTTCACCTGCCTCAACAGCGCGCGCTACGGCATTGCCTGGGGCGCGCTGGGCGCGGCCGAGTTCTGCTGGCACACGGCGCTGCAGTACACGCTGGACCGCAAGCAGTTCGGCAAGCCGCTGGCCGCCAACCAGCTGGTGCAGAAGAAGCTGGCCGACATGCAGACCGAGATCACGCTGGCCCTGCAAGGCTGCCTGCGCCTGGGCCGCATGAAGGACGAAGGCACGGCCGCCGTCGAGATCACCTCCATCATGAAGCGCAACAGCTGCGGCAAGTCGCTGGACATTGCCCGCACCGCGCGCGACATGCTGGGCGGCAACGGCATCTCCGACGAATTCGGCGTGGCCCGCCACCTCGTCAACCTCGAAGTGGTGAACACCTACGAAGGCACGCACGACGTGCACGCGCTGATCCTCGGCCGTGCGATGACGGGCATTGCGGCGTTCTGATCTTTGAGAAGACCTTTGCGCCACGGTTGGCGCAAGGTTCGGGATCCGGGGTGTGCTGCTCCGTTCATGTCCTCCGGCCTGCGGCCTCCCCCTTTACTTCACTGCGCAGCACACCCCGACTCCCGAACCGGGCACGGTCCCGGCTGTTCTCGGCGGCAAAGACAAAACGCTCGCAGCCAAGGGCATTGGGTGGCCCACGCAGCGAAGTAAAGGAGGAGGCCGCAGGCCGGGGGACATGAGCGGAGTGGGCTACCCGATGGCCTTGGCTACGCGCAAACCTCCACACAGCACCCAAATGAACACCACCGCACTCCAAGGCATCAAGGTCCTGGACCTCTCCCGCGTCCTCGCCGGCCCCTGGGCCAGCCAGATGCTGGGCGACCTGGGCGCGGACGTGGTGAAAGTGGAGCGCCCCGGTGCTGGGGACGACACCCGCGCCTGGGGCCCGCCCTGGGTGCCGCTGGCAGACGGTTCGCCGTCGAAGCAGGCGGCCTATTTCCAGTGCGCCAACCGCAACAAGCGCTCGGTCGCCATTGACCTGGCATCGCCCGAAGGCCAGGCACAGGTGCGAGCGCTGGCGGCAGAAGCCGACGTGGTGCTGGAGAACTTCAAGGTCGGCGGGCTGAAGGGTTACGGGCTGGACTACGACAGCCTGAAAGCCGTCAACCCGCGGCTGATCTATTGCTCGATCACCGGCTTCGGCCAGACCGGCCCGTATGCGCCGCGCGCGGGCTACGACTTCCTGATCCAGGGCATGGGCGGGCTGATGAGCCTGACGGGGCGGGCCGATGGCGAGGACGGTGCGGGGCCGCAGAAAGTGGGCGTGGCGCTGGTGGACATCATGACCGGGCTGTACGCCACCATCGGCGTGCTCGCCGCGCTGCAGCACCGCCACACCAGCGGCGAAGGCCAGCACATCGACCTGGCGCTGCTGGACGTGCAGGTGGCCACGCTGGCCAACCAGGCCGCAAACTTCCTCACCAGCGGCAAGGCGCCGCAGCGCATGGGCAATGCGCACCCCAACATCGTGCCCTACCAGGACTTCCCGACGGCCGACGGCGACATGATCCTGGCCGTGGGCAACGACGGCCAGTTCGCCAAGCTCTGCGCCGTGGCTGGCCATGCCGAATGGGCGACGGACGAACGCTTCGCGACCAACCCGGCGCGGGTGGCGAACCGTGTGGTGCTGATCCCGCTGCTGCGCCAGGCCACGGTGATGAAGACCACCACCGAGTGGATGGCGCTGCTGGAACCCGCGGGCGTGCCTTGCGGCCCGATCAACCGGCTCGGCGAGGTCTTCGCGGACCCGCAGGTCATTGCCCGCGGCATGAAGCTGGCAATGCCGCATCCGGCCTTCGGCAGCGTGCCGCTGGTGGCCAACCCGATCCGCCTGTCGGCCAGCCCTGTGCAATACCGCCAGGCGCCGGCGCAACTCGGAGAGCACACCGCCGAAGTCCTGCGTGACTGGTTGGGCCAGGGGCGCTGACCTCTGTTCCAGAACAAGGCTGGCTTGCGCCTGCGCAAAGCCTCAGGCCGGGCCGGGCAAGGCCGCTGAGGGATAATCCCGAGTCCTGCGGGGCGGTGAGTCGCTCCGTGTCTTGTGACCTTACCGAACCTTCGAGATGAGTGCCTTCAATGAAGAGCGCGTGTTGAGCGTGCACCACTGGACCGATCGCCTGTTCAGTTTCACCACCACCCGCGACACCTCGCTGCGCTTCTCGAACGGCCATTTCACGATGATCGGCCTGCGCGTGAACGGCAAGCCGCTGCTGCGCGCCTACTCCATCGTCAGCCCGAACTACGAAGAGACGCTGGAGTTCCTGAGCATCAAGGTTCAGGACGGCCCGCTCACCTCGCGGCTGCAGCACATCCAGGTCGGCGACACGCTGATCGTCGGCAAGAAGCCCACCGGCACGCTGCTGATCGACTACCTCACGCCTGGCAAGCGCCTCTACCTGCTTGGCACCGGCACCGGCGTGGCGCCCTTCCTCAGCATCATCCGCGACCCGGACACCTACGAAAAATTCGAGCAGGTCATCCTGGTTCACGGCGTGCGCCAGAACAACGAGCTGGCCTACCACGACTACATCACCCAGCACCTGCCCGAACACGAGTTCCTCGGCGAGTTCATCAAGGGCAGGCTGCTGTACTACCCCACGGTCACCCGCGAACCCTCGAAGTACCAGGGCCGCATCACCGACGTGATCGAGAGCGGCAAGCTCGCCGCCGACCTCGGCATCCCGCAGCTCAACGCCGCCGAAGACCGCGTGATGATCTGCGGCAGCCCCGAGATGCTGCGCGACCTGAAGACCATGATGGAAGTGCGCGGCCTGAAGGAAGGCAACACCACGACCCCGGGCGACTTCGTGATCGAGCGCGCTTTCGTCAGCCAGTGATCAGCCCCAAGTGCTGAATCGACCAAGCCACCTTCGGGTGGCTTTTTTGTGCCTGCTCGGCGGCTACGGCGCGGCCTTGTGCTGCAAGCCCGCGGTCCCGTGGTTGAGCGCACGCACCACGTACTCCATGAACGGCGGCGTGAAGATGGTCCCGTGGTCGGGCACGATGCGCCGGTCCACCTCGATGACTTTGGAACCGCTGGCCTGGCAGGTGCTGGCCTTTGGATCCACCGGTTCGAGCTGCATCCGGTACCAGGCGTCCGACGGGGCCGGAAAGCCGGTCGACGGCTGGCGGAACACGGTGACCGGGTTGTCTGCATACAGCTCGTCGGACCGGGCCGGCGCGCGCTGGAAGCCGCGCAGGATGGTTTGCGGACCGTGCGCCTCCGGCGTCTCGCCTTGCAACACCTCCATGCGCAGCCGGTGGGTCACGAAGGCCGGGAAGTTGGCTGCCGTGTAGATGTGTTCCAGGAACGGCGCGGTTTGCGGCGCATCAGGCGCATAGGACATGGCCTGCCCAGCGGGATAGACCTCGCGGGTCACGCCGTCTGTTTCCGACGAAAACAGCAGCACCGGCATGCTGGCCGGCGCGCACTGCGCCTGCTGGTCGTGCACCGCGCGGTACAGCTCGGCCGAAAACGCCGGGTTGATCAACAGCACCAGGTCTGGCCGCGGCGGCAGCTGGGCCCCAGCGCTCGTTTGCAACAGGCTCCCACGAATGGCGCTGAACACCGCGCGCGCGCCCATGCTGTGGCCCGCCACGACGAAGGCGCTGCGTCGGTCAGCGCGCTGGTCCCGCGGCGCCGAGTCCACCCGCTGAGCCAGGCCCGCGATCAGTTGCGGCAACACCGCCTGCGCGCCGCCAAGCTTGTCAGCCGCCTGCAGCCGGTTCCAGAAGGTGGTGACCACATTGGCCACCTCGCTGTCATAAGGCGCGCCTGGCCAGCCGAAGAACACGCCAATCACCTGGCGCGGCGCACGGCCCGATGCCCGCGCTGCCGCCTGCTCCATCGCCCTGACCCCGCTGGTCAGGTCCGCGTAGTCGCACACATAGCTGTCCGCCTTGTCGGCCGAATGCTGCCAACCGTGCACGAAGAGCGCAACCAGCGCGCCGGCACCTGCGTTGGCCTGCGCCACCGCGTCGAACACCGCCTGCATCTGTGGCGGCGCCAAGGCCTCACCCTGGTCGTTGGCCTGCACGAAAAACAGCGAGCGGCCAGCCTCCGGCACCGGCGTGCTGCACTCGTCGCCCAAGGTCACCAGACCGGCCGGGCGGACCTGCACCGCCTTGCGGGCGACAGCCCGGCCGTTGACCGACACGCCGGACTCGTGCCCCAGGTTCCAGCGAACCTGCAGCGGGTGGCCGGACGCCATCAAGGCACCGAGCTCCCCAGGCAGCAAGGCCCGCAACGCGCCCTCCACGCCTGCCGTGAGCGTCAGCTCGGGCGAAGCCTGCGCAGCGTCCGCTGCCGGCCGGGTCTTCAGGCTCAGTTGGCCAGTGCCGCTGCCCGAGGCCAAGCGAAGTTCCTGCGTCGTGGCCATGGTGGACAGCACCTTTTGCACCGACAGCCCGGCCAGCGAATCGGCCTTCGAAAACGGCAAGCCGTACTCGGCTGTCGCGCTCAGCTTCAGGTCCCCCAGCGTTTGCGCCAGAGCCGAAAGACCCCCAGGCGGCAGCAACGCGGCGCATGCCGCAGCGGCGTCGGGTGCGGGCTGCCCCGCCAGCGAAACCCGCAAGCTGCCGTCCCAGTCCAGGCGCAGCGGCGAAAGCAGGACGCGGCAGCTGTCCAGCGTCAACTGCGCGCCCGCCACACTCGCATGCAGCTCACTGCGCCCCACGTCCACACATGCCCCCTGTGTGCTGACCAGCTTGCCAACGGCAATCGCGTCAAGCTCGATGCGCGCCCCAAAAGCTGCCGTCCAGCCGCCATTGCAAGCCCTGCGCAAGAGGCCGGTGTGCACGCTGGCCTGGACCGCGGAGGCCTGCAGCGCAGCCGGCAGCTTGGGAATGTCGGCCTGCAGGCCCAGACGGGACCAATGGTTGTCGTCCGCGCATCGCATCGCTTCGCCACACAGCTTGCCGCTGACCGCGCGGTGGTTGAAAAATTGCAGGCACACCAGCCCCAACAGCACGGCCAGCGCCACCCAGGCAAGCCGCTTGGCCCCCTTGCGGTTCGAGATGTTCATGGTGCACCGGCTCCCCTGTTTGTCGGTCTTCAGACGGATGGGGCGCGACGCCCCTTCGTCAACGGTGTACGCGAAAACGGCGCAGGACGGGACAGCGCAGGCGATTCAGCTTGTGACGCCGCTCACCTTGGATCCTGGACAACCGGCGCAATCACCAGCAGCGTCCCGTTGCGGTCTTCGGTCACCCACAGCCGGCCCTTCGAGTCGGCCTTGATGTCGGTGGGCGCGCCCATCGGGTGCAGTCCCGTGGCGGCATCCCAGCCTTCGACCAAGGTGATCGGTTTCGCGGCGGGCTGGCCCTTGGGCGACAGCGGGTAGCCGATGATGCGGTGGCCTGTGGGGCGGTAGCCGTGCAGCGTGATGAGCAGGGACTTGCGCCAGGCGGCGGGGGCTTGCGACGCGTCGTAGAACAGCATGCCCAGCGGGGCCGAGTGCGGCGGCAGCAGGCGTTCAGGCGCGGTGTACTGCCTGCAGTCGAAGCTGCCGAACGCCGGGTCGCGCAGATCGGCTTCGGTGCAATACGGCCAGCCGTAGTGCCGGCCCTGCGCCACGCGGTTGAGCTCGTCGAACGGGCGCGTGGCGGAATCGTGCACCGGGCCGGGCAAGCTGTCACGGCTGTTCTCGGCCTGCCAAAGCGCGCCGTCCAGCGGGCTGTAGGCCAGGCCCATCGAGTTGCGCAGGCCGCGCGCCAGAACCTTGCCTTCCCAGCGCTCGGGCTCGCCCTTGACCCGTTCGTAGCGCCACAGCGCCGCCTGGGCCTGGTCGCCCTCCGCGACGGGGCAAGGCAGGAAACCGGCGGGCGCCGAAGCAGGTGCTGGGTCCGAGCTTTCGCAGTGATCGGTCGGTGCGCCAAGGTTGACGATCAAGGCCCCGTCCGGCGCCACGATGAAGGCTTTCAGCGGATGGCGCCCAGCCGTGGGCAGG
Organism: Ideonella azotifigens; assembly: GCF_021043325.1. Taxonomy (NCBI): domain Bacteria; kingdom Pseudomonadati; phylum Pseudomonadota; class Betaproteobacteria; order Burkholderiales; family Sphaerotilaceae; genus Ideonella; species Ideonella azotifigens. The sequence continues at coordinate 7,536 of NZ_JAJNKD010000012.1, read as the reverse complement.
TGCTCGATCAGCGGCTTCAGCACCGCGCCATCGGGCCGCAAGTCCACCACGCCGATGCGGCCGGACTCGCCAATCAGCACCCGGCCGGCCGCGTCCAGTTGCAGGCCGTGCGGCCGGTCCAGCTTGCTCAGCAAGACCTTCAGCTGAACCTCGCCCTGCTCGCCGAAGCTCAGTGCCAGCAGGCGGCCGCGCTGGCCGTCCCAAGGCCCGCGGTCGGTCACCAGCACGCGCCCGTCCGGCAGCGGCAGCACGCCTCGCGGCGCACCCAGGTCGCTCGCCACCAGGCCCACGCAGAAGCCCGGCGCCATCTTCAGCGAAGTGACCGCCGGATGCCCCGCGCAGCTGCCGCTGACCGCGTAGCCGGCATTCGCCTCGGCTGGTTTCTTGGCAGAGACAAGGGAAGCGCAGCAGGCCACGGCCAGCGCCGCCAGTCTCGCGCCCGAACGCCAGGAAAGCCGCTGATTCATCCGAGGTGCACCGGTTTGTGAAGAGGGATCCAGGCCGACTCCGCGCCTGCGGCCGCGGAAGTCGTCGCAGTCAGCGGGATGGACCGATCAATCCACTTTACTTTACAAAGCGGACGCAAGGCCCTTCCAGCACGCGGCGAGCATCTGGACATTCGGGGGCTCGCCGCTGCTCGCGCGCCACCACTGGACACCATGCAGGGACCGATGCTTCCACACCCATTGCCTGACCGCTTCCGGCCCGCGCTGCTGGCGCTGAGCCTGGCGCTGGCGCTGCCCGCCTGGGCTGCTGCGCCTGAAGACCGGCCGCCAGAGAGCGCCGCCGCCGCGGCTTCGGCGGCCACGCCGTTATTGCCCATGAGCTGGCTGCGTGCCGGCCCGGGCCAGGCCAAGCCGGCGGACGGCGCGGTGCTGGCGCAATGGTGGCAGCAGTTCGACGATGCCGACCTCAGCGCGCTGGTGCGTGAGGCGCTGGCCCGCAACACCGACCTGCGCGTGGCCCGCAGCACGCTGGCCCAGGCGCAGGCGGCGCGCGCGGCGACCGTGGCCGGCGCGCGGCCGCAGGTCGGCACCTCGGCCTCGGCCAGCCGCAACCACAGCAACAACGCCAACAGCAACCAGTTCCAGGTGGGCCTGAGCGCCAGCTGGAACCCGGACCTGAACGGCTCGCAGCAGGCCGCGATCGACGCCGCGGGCGCCGACGTGGCGGTCGCCACGCAGGACCTCCATGCGACCCAGGTCTCGCTGGCCGCCGAGGTGGGCCTCGCCTACCTGGGCTTGCGCGACGCGCAGGCCCGCCAGCGCATCACCCAGGCCAGCCTGGACAGCTTCGAGGACAGCTCTCAACTCGTCAGCTGGCGCGTGCAGGCGGGCCTGGCCAGCGGGCTGGACCTGGACCAGGCGCGGCTCAGCACCGAGCAGACCCGCGCCAGCCTGCCCTCGCTGACCACCGAAGTCGCCCAATACGAAAGCCAGCTCGCGCTGCTGACCGGCCGCAGCCTGCAGGCGCTGCAGGGCAGCCTGGCCCAGGTCTCGGCCATGCCGAACACCGAACCGCTGGTGGACCGGCTGGCCGTGGGCGTGCCGGCCGACCTGCTGCGCCAGCGGCCGGACCTGCGCGCGGCCGAAGCCTCGGTGGCGGTCCAATGGTCCCGCCGCGACCAGACCCGGCGCGAAGGCCTGCCGGCGTTTTCGCTCAGCGGCTCGGCGGGACTGCAGGCGCTCACGCTGGCCGGCCTGGGCGCCAGCGGTGCCGGCATTGCCAGCCTGGCCGCGGCCTTCAGCTGGCAGCTGTTCGACGGCGGTCAGCGCGAGGCGCTGGTGGCCCAGCAGGACGCTGCGCTGGACGCCACGCGCATCCAGTACGAAGCCGTGGTGCTCACCGCGCTGAAGGACGTGGAGGACAGCCTGGTCGCCGTGCGCGGCAGCCGCGAGCGCGTGGGCACGCTGCGCAAGGCCGCCACCGCCGCGCAGAACGTCTTCGACGCGACCCGCCAGCGCCACCAGGTCGGCCTGATCGACACCGCCAGCCTGCTCGAAGCCCAGCGCAACCTGCTGAGCACGCAGACCAGCCTGCAAAGCACGCAGACCGAACTCTCGCAAAACCTGGTGCAGCTCTACAAGGCCCTGGGCGGCGGCTGGACGCCGGACGGTGAAACCGCCGCGACCGCCCCGTCCGCCAAGTCGACCGCCAGCTCGCCCGTCGCAAGCCGCTGAGCCGCCCTTCATTTCCGGACCCATCCTCCATGACGTCTTCTTCTCCCCAAGACCCCGGCCAGCAAACCCCCGACTGGCTGGCCGGCGACACCACCCCGCGCTGGCGCCGCCGCAGCACCTGGGTCGCAGTGGCGCTGCTGGCGCTCGCCGGCGTTGGCGTGGCCTTGTGGCTGGGCCACCGGGCAGAGGCCGATGCGCCGCGCTATGTCACCGAGCCGCTCAAGCGCGGTGACCTGTCCCTCACCGTGACCGCCAACGGCACGCTGCAGCCCACGCGCTCGGTCAGCATCGGCAGCGAGCTCTCGGGCACCGTCACGCGCGTGCTGGTCGACGTGAACGACCGGGTCAAGAAGGGCCAGGTGCTGGTGGAGCTGGACACGGCCAAGCTGATCGACCAGGTCAACACCTCCAAGGCTGCGCTGCAGAGCGCGCAGGCCACGGTACTACAGTCGCAGGCCACGGTGGAAGAGTCCCGCCTGGCGCTGGCACGCCTGGAGCAGGTGGCCAAGCTCTCCGGTGGCAAGACGCCGGCCGCGACCGAGCTGGACGCCGCCCGCGCCACGCTGGACCGCGCGATCTCGGCCGAAGCCGCGGCACGTGCCGGTGTCGCCCAGGCGCAGGCCGGGCTCAGCACCAACCAGACCAACCTCGCCAAGGCCTCCATCAGCTCGCCGATCGATGGCGTGATCCTGACCCGCGCGGTCGAGCCGGGCAACGCGGTGGCCGCCTCGCTGCAGGCCGTCACGCTGTTCACCATGGCCGAGGACCTGAGCCGCATGAAGCTCTCGGTCAACGTGGACGAGGCCGACGTGGGCCAGGTCAAGGAAGGTCAGACTGCGCAGTTCACCGTCAGCGCCTGGCCGGGCCGCAAGTACCCGGCCAACGTGACCCGCGTGGCCTTCGGCTCGACGACAACAGACAACGTGGTCACCTACACCACGCAGCTGGACGTGAACAACCCGGACCAGACGCTGCGCCCGGGCATGACCGCCACCGCGACGATTGCCGCCACCGAGCACAAGAACGTGCTGCTGGTGCCGCGCAGCGCGCTGAACTACGCGCCCACGCAGCGCGCCGGCGCGCCGGGTGCAGGGCCCAGCGGCGGCGCCGGCATCATGTCCATGCTGATGCCGCGCCCGCCCGGTGCCGGCCGGCCCGGTGGCGCGGGCGGTGCCGGAGGACAGAACGGCGGCAAGCCCGCGAAGGCGAATGCCGACAGCGGCAGCAGCAAGCGCATCTGGGTGCTGGAGGACGGGCGGCCCAAACCGCTGACCGTCACCGTCGGCCTGAGCAACGGGCGGCTGACGGAAGTCAGCGGCGAAGGCCTGCAGGAAGGCCTGCCTGTCATCATCAGCCAGCAGACGGGCCAGGCCAGCGGAGCTGCGAAATGAGCACCGCCCAGGACCTGCCCACCGGCGGCCCGCTGATCCGCCTGCGCGGCGTGACCAAGACCTACGGCCAGGGCGACATCGCCTTCCAGGCGCTCAAGGGCGTGGACCTGGACATCCCGGCCGGCGAGTTCGTCGCGGTCATGGGCCCCAGCGGCTCGGGCAAGTCCACGGTGATGAACCTGCTGGGCTGCCTGGACACGCCGACCAGCGGCGAGTACCTGTTCGCCGGCATCCACGTGGAGCGGCTGGACCGCGACGCCCGCGCCCGGCTGCGCCGCCGCCACCTGGGCTTTGTGTTCCAGGGCTTCAACCTGCTCTCGCGCACCTCGGCGCTGGAGAACGTCGAGTTGCCGCTGCTGTACCGCGGCGAGGCCGCTGCGCAGCGCCACCAGGCCGGCCGCGCGGCGCTGGCCCAGGTCGGGCTGGCCGGCTGGGAGCACCACACGCCGGCCGAGCTGTCCGGCGGGCAGCAGCAGCGCGTGGCGATTGCCCGTGCCATCGTCACCCAGCCGACAGTGCTGCTGGCCGACGAACCCACCGGCAACCTCGACAGCGCCCGCAGCGAAGAGATCATGGCCTTGCTGCGCGCGCTGAACCGCGAACACGGCATCACCGTGCTGATGGTCACCCACGAGCCGGACATGGCCGCCTGGGCCCAGCGCATCGTGCACTTCCGCGACGGCCGCATCGAACGCGACGAATACCAGGCGCCGCATGACGCACCGCCCAGCCAGTTTGCCAACCTCAGCGAGGGCCAGTCCTGATGTGGGGCAACACCTTCCTGTTGTCTCTGCGGGCCATCCGCCGCAACCTGCTGCGCTCCTTCCTCACGGTGCTGGGGATCGTCATCGGCGTGGCCGCGGTGGTCACCATGGTCACGGTCGGCAATGGCGCCACGCGCGCGGTGCGCGAACAGATCAGCAGCCTGGGCAGCAACCTGCTGCAGATCCGCCCTGGCCAGCGCCTGGGGCCGGGCGGCGGCACCGGCGCACCGGCCTTCCAGGAAGCCGATGTGGACGCGATCCGCGATGAAGTGGCCGGCCTGAAGGCCGTTGCGCCCGAGGTGCGCTCTGCCGTCACCGTCATCGCCAACGGCAAGAACTGGGCGACCACCATCACCGGCAGCAACGACCAGTACTTCGCCGCCAGCAACTGGACGCTGGCCACCGGCCGCATCTTCAATGAAGACGAGCAGACGGCAGGCGCTGCGGTCTGCGTGGTCGGCGCCACCATCAAGCGCGAGCTTTTCAACAACGAGGACCCGGTCGGCCAGCAGGTGCGCATCAAGAGCTTCTCGTGCGAGGTCATCGGCACGCTGGCGAGCAAGGGCCAGGCTGCCATGGGCATGGACCAGGACGACACCATCATCGTGCCGCTGCGCACCGCCCAGCGCCGCGTGATCGGCAACACCCGCATCAACACGCTGCTGGTCTCGATGGACGATGGCGTGGACAGCGAAGCCGTGACCGCCAGCCTGACCACGCTGCTGCGCGAGCGCCGCAAGCTGGCGGAAGGGCAGGAGAACAACTTCAACGTGCTGGACACCGCGCAGATCGCCGCCACGCTCTCGGGCACCACGCAGCTGATGACCTCGCTGCTGGGCGCTGTGGCGGCGGTCAGCCTGCTGGTCGGCGGCATCGGCATCATGAACATCATGCTGGTCAGCGTGACCGAGCGCACCCGCGAGATCGGCGTGCGCCTGGCCATTGGCGCGTTCGAGCGCGAGGTGCTGCTGCAGTTCCTGATCGAGGCCGTCGTGCTGTCCTCGCTGGGCGGCCTGGTCGGCCTGGTGCTGGCCACGCTGGCCTCGCTGGGGCTGACCTCGCTGCTGGGCGTGCCCTACGCCTTCAACACCGGCGTGAACCTGCTGGCCTTCGGCTTCTCCGCCGCCATCGGCGTGGTCTTCGGCTTCATGCCGGCCCGCCGCGCGGCGCAGTTGGACCCGATCGAGGCGCTGCGGCACGAGTGACGGGCATGCGACATGCGAAGGCGCCGCGGTCGCTAAGATCGCGGCACCTTTCGCTGTCACGGGCGTTTTCACGCGCCCGCCTCCGCCATGAAACGATCGCTTGCCGCGCTGGGCCTGGTGGGCGCCGTGCTGCTGCTGGCCGACTCGGCCGCCCATTCCCTGCTCGGCTGGCCGGCCATGCAGGCCAAGCTGCAGGCAGCCAACGCGCCGGCCGACCTGCAGCAAGGCCTGGCCATGGGCTGGCACTTCGGCGGCCTGGCGATGCTGGTCTTCGGCCTGCTGTGCCTGCAGACTGCCTGGGCCGGCTGGCGCGGCCGGCATGCGTCGGCTTTGCTGATGGGCGTGGTCGGCCTGGCGATGACAGGCTTCGGCGTGGGCAGCGCGGTGCTGACCGGCTGGGACCCGTTCCTGCTCGTCTTCCTGCTGCCCGGCGTGCTGCTGCTGATCTCGGCGACGGGCGCGCCCAAGCGTGACTGAACGCGGCATCGTCTACGCACCGCCGCAAGACGAGCTGAAGGTGCTGCATGCCGACGACCAACTCGTCGCCATCGACAAGCCCGCCGGCCTGCTCTCCGTGCCTGGCCGCGGCCCGGCGCACGCCGACTGCGCCGCAGCCCGTGTGCAGGCCCTGTTCCCCGATGCGCTGACCGTGCATCGCCTGGACATGGGCACCTCAGGCGTGCTCGTCTTCGGCCGCGGTGCTGCCGCCCAGCGCACGCTGAGCCAGGCTTTCGAGCAGCGACAAACCGAAAAGCGCTACCTCGCCATCGTCGCCGGCCTGCCCGCGGAAGACGACGGCCAGATCGACCTGCCGCTGATCGCCGACTGGCCGAACCGCCCGCGGCAAATGGTGGACCTGGCGCGCGGCCGCCCGTCCACCACGCTGTGGCGCTGCCTCTCGCGCGACCCCGCCACCAACACCGCCCGCCTCCTCCTCACCCCCATCACCGGCCGCTCGCACCAACTGCGCGTGCACCTGCAGGCCATCGGCCATCCCATCTTGGGCGACGAGCTGTACGCGCCGCCAGACGTGGACGCCGCGTCACCACGGCTGATGCTGCATGCGTGGCAGCTGACGCTGCCGCATCCGGTCAGCAGGGCGCCATTGGCACTGGAAGCGGCCGCACCGTTTTGATCATCTTCCGAGGCCAACGGGGCTGGCAACTGCCACCGCACCTCGGCGTCTATGAGCGTTTGGGACCCCGAGTTCCATGACCGGCTGCTTGCGACCCAAAGCGGAAGCTGGCGCGACTGACTTGAGACCGCCGGCTCCTGCGGTCTCTCACGCGGTATGTGTGAGCGACAAAGCGCCCTTGCCATCGGGTAGCCAGACTTCGGCATTCTCCGAACTCGCGTTAAAGAAACCGACGCCATGCTTGGCCGCGAGGCTGAACATCGCTTCATACGCCTGCTCGGCCTTGGACCAGGCAAATGCGGCGTAGATGACAGACTGTCCAACGCTGTAGTCAGTGACAGACGCCTCATCTTCCGGAAGGTCATCCGAGGAAAATGGTCCGTTCATGGCGGGAAATGATTGGATCATTTCAAGGAACCACGCTCGAAGCCCTGGCGCGGAAACCTCGGGGTTGTCGTATGAATGTTCTTCCTCCCACTCGGACTGGCTGTCGTACCACTCCATGAAGGCTTCTCGATCTTTCGGAGCTGCTTCTGGGGCAAAGACCATCAAGTCGTAACTCATAGCGCTGATCCCTCCATGGTTCGCACGTGTTGCAGGTAGACGTCAACGATTCTTACCGAACTTTTGCGCACGCGAATCGTGCAGGAAAAAGGCTGTGGAACACCCCTTGGTGAAGGACCGCTCCTGGCCGGATGCAGTCCTCCAAAACAACTCTTCAACCCTGCTCATAAAGCTCGGTCGGCGTGCCCTGATGGAAGCTCATCTGCCAACCGAGGTCAGAGGTAAGCGATCAATAAACCCCGTCCTTGAACTCCCGGCTGAGAGCTGACAGCCTACGTTCCCACGTAGACGAACGTG
>NZ_JAJNKD010000011.1:0-209488 GCF_021043325.1 Ideonella azotifigens | reverse complement strand
AGGTCGTAGCAGGCGCGCGAGGTGTTCTTCGAGGTCAGGCCGGGGCCTGCGCGGAAGTAGCCGCCCCAGTCCAGCGCGAAGGCGGACTGGGCGGTGGCGAGCAGCAGGCCGATGGCCAGCGGGGTGTGACGCCAAGCGGGGTGACGAATCTTCATGGTTTGTCTCCTGACGGGAAGAGTGGGCCGCAGGCCACTCGTGTTGTTGTGCAATGTTCAGATTGCTTGCGGCGAGCCGAATTATTAATGAATACTGAACATGGAATTTATAGGTACTTACGATAGGGTGTTGGCGTACAAGCAACGCTTCTTCGGTGCCAATCAAACGCCAAGTTCGCGTAAGCCCGGGTAACCCGCAGGTGAGCCTCCGGCCCTTGAGGGTGGGCGGCAGCTGGCTGACCTTAAGGAAGCGCGCTGTGTGACGTGCCGACCGGCGAACCCGGAAAACAGTGTCCGGCGGGCTCGGAGGTATCGATGAAGTGGCTGAAAAACGCCGCTCAGTGCGAGCGGGGCAGGCGCAGTTGCACCGACAGCCCGGTGGGATGGACCGACTGCACCGACACCCGGCCGGCATGCCGTTCGACGATCTCCTTGACGATCGCCAGGCCCAGGCCGCAGCCCGTGCCTTCGTGCGTGGCGCGGAAGAAGCGCTCGAACACCTGGTGCTGTTGCTCCAGCGGCAGGCCGGGGCCGTTGTCGTTGACCTCGATGCGCACCCAGTCGTCGCCTTCTGCCGCCACCAGCACCGTGACCTCGGCGCCGCGGCCGGCGTAGCGCAGCGCGTTGTCGATCACATTGATCAAGGCCTCGCGCAGCAGCAGGCTGGTGCCGCGCACATGCAGCGGCTCGGCCTCGTCTGCCACCGCAAAGCCCAGGTCCTGCCCGGCATGCAGGGCGCGTGGCACCAGCTCCGCTGTCAGCTCGCGCGCCAGCTTGGCCATGTCCACCCGTTCCTGCGACTGGCGCGTGGCCGATTCCGGCTCGGCACGGGCCAGCGTGAGCAACTGGTTGACCAGGTGGGCGCTGCGGGTCGCGCTTTCGTGCACGCGCTGCAGGCGGGCCTGAAGGGCTGGCTCGGTGGCGTCTTTGAGTGCCAGCTCGGTCTGGCTTTTCAGGCCGGCCAGTGGTGTGCGCAACTGGTGGGCGGCGTCGCTGATGAAGCGTTTTTGCGCGCCCACGTTGCGCTGGACTGCGGCCAGCAACGCATTGATGGCCTGGGCCAGCGCGCGCACCTCGTGCGGCGCCACATCGATCTGGATCGGCGTCAGGTCATTGGCTGCGCGTCCGACCACCTGGCTGCGCAGCTTGCTCAATGGCGCCAGGCCGGCTCCAATGCCGGCCCAGACGATCATCGTCATCGCGATGATCAGCACCGACAGGGGCAGCACCGTGTCCAGCAGGATGCGGCGCGCCAGTTCCTCGCGGTTGGTGCTGGAACGCGCGACCTGGACCAGCATGGTCTGCGAAGGGCCGATGTCGTCGCCGTAGCTGAGGTACAGCGCGGCCACCCGCACCTGCTCGAAAATGGGTTTTTCGCCCTGCTCCAGGTGCGGGTTGAGCTGGATCTGGCCGTCGTAGAAGCGCGGGTCGCCCGGTGCCGCGCCAGCATCGCCCGCGGTCGGTGGCATTGGCAGGTTGCGGTTGCCGAGGATGAACTGTCCCGGAGGCGAGCTGACGGTGTAGAGCACCCGGTCGTTCGGGTCGGCTTCCAGAATGTCCTGCGCAGCGCGTGGAAAGTCGATCAGCAGCCCGTTGCCCACCGGCTTGACCTGGCGTGCGAGCGCACGCGTGGCCTGCAGCAGGCTGGCATCGATCGCCGCATTGGCATAGCGGGCTGCCAGGTTGTAGGTGAAGAACGCGCCGGCCAGCCACAGCACGAGCTGCGGCAGCAGCACCCAGACCAGCAACTGCTGGCGCAGCGAGCGCGCCCCGTGCAGCGCGCCCAGCCCCTTGCCGAGCAGGCGATGGCTCAGCGGTTGCCAGCGGCCCGGCGGCAGCGGATCAGGCAGGCCGGCGGGCACCGGCGTTGGGCCGGGCGGCAGGCCCGGGTCGGCATTCATGGCGGCAGGGCGATGGGAGGCAAGGACAAGGGCTGCAGCGCCCGATCGGCGCAGCACGCGGGTTCAGCGAAGCGCGGTTTCAGGCGACCACGGCTTCAGCCTCGAGCAGGTAACCCAGCCCGCGCACGGTGCGGATGACCAGTCCGGAACCCTCCAGCTTGCGACGCAGCCTGTGAATGTAGACCTCGATCGCGTTGTTGCCACCGGCACCGCCCTCGCTGGCACCGCCGGCGCGATCGGTTGCCCAGACCTGGTTGATCTGCTCCTTGGTGACCACCTTCTCGCGCTGCGTCAGCAGCAGGTCCAGCAGCATCCACTCGCGCGGGCTGAGTTCCAGCGGCTCGCTGCGCAGCGTGGCGCGGCGGGTGTCACGGTCGAAGCTCAGCGGGCCCATTTCGCTGGCGCTGCTGACCGGTTTGCTGCGGCGCAGCAGTGCCCGCAGCCGTGCTTCCAGCTCGGGAAAGTCGAAGGGTTTGGTCAGGTAGTCGTCGGCCCCGGCATTCAGGCCGGCCACGCGGTCGTCCAGGCTGTCGAGTGCGGTCAAGACCAGCACCGGCAAGCCGGGCTTGGCGGCGCGCACGCGGCGCAGCACCGTCAGCCCGTCGACCATGGGCAGGCCAAGGTCCAGCACCGCCAGGTCGTAAGGTTGCTTCAGCAGCAGGTATTCGGCCACTGCGCCATTCGGTGCGTGCTCCACCTGGAAGCCAGCCTCGCGCAATTGCGCAGACAGGGCGTCCGAGAGCAGCGCATCGTCTTCAGCGAGCAAGAGGTTCATGGGCAAAGCTTAACGTGCGCTGAGCGCGACGGGGAGGCGGGAAACACCGGGCAATGCCAGGCCTTGGCGCGGCGCTTCAGCCCAAGCGGCTCAGCAGCGCCTGGGCGGCGGCCGGGTTGCGCTCCTTGGCGCCACTGATGAAATAGAAGAACACGTCGCGCGGATGCGCCAGCTCAGCCGGCGGCGGACCGGCCTCGACCTTGGGCAGCCCGGTCGGCTCTTGTCCGTCGCGCCAGGTGGCGACGCTTTTGGCCAGGCCGTCCAGCACCTCGGGTTCACAGCCCTCCGGCTGTTCGGACGCGGTGCGCATGAAGCGGCAGTAGGCGAAGTCGGCGGTCAGGTCCGGCAGCGGCGGGTAGTCGTCAGCCTCGGTGAACACCGTGGCCATGCCCATGGACCGCGCCAGGTCCAGGTACTCGGGGCAACGGAAGCTCTCATGCCGCACGTCCAGTGCGTGGCGCAGCGGCCGGCCGCCCAGCTCGCGTGGCAGCAGCTTCAGGAAGGCGCCGAAGTCGGCCGCATCGAAACGCTTGCTTGGCGCGAATTGCCAGACGATGGGGCCGAGCTTGTCCTTCAATTCGAGCAGCCCGCTGGCCAGGAATTTCTCTACCGAGCCACCGGCCTCGGCCAGCACCCGGCGGTTGGTCGTGAAGCGGTTGGCCTTCAGCGAGAACATGAAGCCGGGCGGCGTGTCGTCATGCCACTTGGCAAAGGTGCTGGGCCGCTGGTCGCTGTAGTAGGTGCTGTTGATCTCGATTGCGCTGAGCTTGCTGCTGGCGTACGCGAGTTCCTTGGTCTTGGGCCAGCCCACGGGGAAGAAATTGCCATCGCGCCAGGGCTCGAAGACCCAGCCGCCAATGCCCACGCGGATGCGGGGTGCGCCGGATGTCGACGAGGAGGGCGTTACAGCATCAGGCAGGAGAGAAAGCGTGTGCATGGCGATCAAGGCGTGCAGCCGCAGCGGTAGTGAGTTGATCGTAGCGGCTCTGGCGCCGTAGGAGGGCGCCCACGTTCGGCTGAGGCCATGTCCGTCTTTGCAACTCGCGCCGGCAGGCCTATGGTTCGGCCATTCGCCGCGCCACGCGGCATCACGAGGAGAAGTCGACCATGGACTGCAGCTTCCATCAGTTCCACGAGCTGTTTGCCCAACTGGGCCTGCCCGCCGAGGAAGCGGACATTCGCAGTTTCATCCACGCGCACCGGCCGCTGCCCAGCGGCGTGGCCCTCAATGAAGCCGACTTCTGGACGCCCGCCCAGGCGCAACTGCTGAAGGAACAGCTCAAGCAGGACGCCGACTGGGCCGAGGTGGTCGACCAACTGAACCTGGCCTTGCATTGAGCGAGCCGGCCCGCGCCGGGCGGGCTGCGCTGCTCAACACTCGACGATGTTGACCGCCAGGCCGCCGCGAGCGGTTTCCTTGTATTTGGTCTTCATGTCCGCCCCGGTCTCGCGCATGGTCTTGATGACCTTGTCCAGGCTGACGTGGTGCGTGCCATCGCCGTGCAGCGCCATGCGGGCCGCATTGATGGCCTTGACCGAGGCGATGGCGTTGCGCTCGATGCAGGGGATCTGCACCAGGCCGCCGACCGGGTCGCAGGTCAGCCCCAGGTGGTGTTCCATGCCGATCTCGGCGGCGTTTTCCACCTGCTCTGGCGTACCGCCCATGACCTGGCACAGCGCAGCGGCGGCCATGGAACAGGCCACGCCCACCTCGCCCTGGCAGCCGACTTCGGCGCCCGAGATGCTGGCGTTTTCCTTGTAGAGGATGCCGATGGCCGCGGCGGTGAGCAGGAAGTCCACCACGCCCGCGTCGGTCGCGCTGTGCACGAAGCGCGTGTAGTAGTGGAGGACGGCCGGCACGATGCCGGCAGCGCCATTGGTCGGCGCCGTCACCACGCGGCCGCCGGCAGCGTTTTCCTCGTTGACCGCCAGTGCATAGAGGTTGACCCAGTCCATCACCTGCAGCGGGTCGCGCAGCGCGGCCTCGGGGTTGGATGTCAACGCGCGATGCAAAGTGGCGGCGCGGCGGCGCACTTTGAAGCCGCCCGGCAGGATGCCTTCGGTCCTGCAGCCGCGGGCCACGCAGTCCTGCATCACCTGCCAGATCTTCATCAGGCCGCTGTGGATCTCGGCCTCCGTGCGCCAGTGCAGCTCGTTGCGCCGCATGACCTGGGCGATGGACAGGCCGTGTTCCTGGCATAGCGCGAGCAACTGGTCGCCGCTGGTGAAGGGCAAGGGCAGCACGGTGGCATCCGGTGCGATGACCTTCTGCTTGCTGCCGTCGGCTGCCACTTCATCGCTGACGACAAAGCCGCCACCGACCGAGTAGTAGGTGCGCGACTCCAGCTCGGCGCCGGCCGCGTCATAGGCCGTGAGCCGCATGCCATTCGCGTGGAAGGGCAGCGTCTCTCGGCGCATGAAGAGCAGATCCTCGGCCTCGAGGAAATGGACCGGATGCTCGCCCAGCAGGTTCAGCCGCCGCTCGCCGCGCATGGCTTCCAGGATGGCCGGCACCTGCTCCACGTCCACGCTGTCCGGCTCATGGCCGGCCAGGCCCAGCAGCACGGCCTTGTCGCTGCCGTGGCCCTTGCCGGTGGCACCCAGCGAACCGTAGAGCCAGCAGCGCACGCGGGCCACGCGAGGCAGCAAGTCCTCGTGCCGCAGGCGACCAACGAACAGCCGCGCCGCGCGCATCGGACCTACCGTGTGCGAGCTGCTCGGGCCGATGCCGATCTTGAACAGATCGAAGACTGAGACTGCCATCGTGGACCTTGCTAAGAGGCTGGGCGGATCGCGGGAGGATCAGGCCTCGAGTTCGGAAACTGGAATGCAACTGCAGAACAGGTTCCGGTCGCCCCAGACGTTGTCCACGCGGCCGACCGGCGACCAGTACTTGCCCTGGCGCAGGCTGGCCAACGGGTAGGCGGCGGCCTCGCGGCTGTAGCCGTGCGTCCACTCGGTCTTCACCAGCTGTTCGGCGGTGTGCGGCGCGTTCTTCAGCGGGTTGTCCTCGCGCGGCAGCGTGCCAGCCTCGACCTGGCGGATCTCTTCGCGGATCGCGATCATCGCGTCGCAGAAGCGGTCCAGCTCGGCTTTGGGTTCGCTCTCGGTCGGCTCGACCATCAGCGTGCCGGCGACCGGGAAGGACAGCGTGGGCGCGTGGAAGCCGTAGTCGATCAGGCGCTTGGCCACGTCTTCGGCGCTGATGCCGGACGAGTCCTTCAGCGGGCGCAGGTCCAGGATGCACTCGTGGGCGACGCCGCCGCCCTTGATGCCGTCCTTGCTGCCGCTGAAGTGGATGTCGTAGTGGCCAGACAGGCGGGCCGCGACATAGTTGGCGCTGAGGATGGCGGTTTCAGTCGCGGCCTGCAGGCCTTCGGCACCCATCATGCGCACGTACATCCAGCTGATGGGCAGCACCGCGGCATTGCCCAGCGGCGCGGCCGAGACGGCGCCCACTCCGCCCAGGCGCTGCTGGCCGGCGGTGCCGTGGCCCGGCAGGAAGGGCACCAGGTCTTCGACCACGCAGACCGGGCCGACGCCCGGGCCGCCACCGCCGTGCGGAATGCAGAAGGTCTTGTGCAGGTTCAGGTGGCTCACGTCGCCGCCGAACTGGCCCGGCGCTGCCACGCCGACCATTGCGTTCATGTTGGCGCCGTCCACGTACACCCGGCCGCCGAAGCTGTGCACCATCTCGCACAGCGCCTTCACCTGCGGCTCGAACACGCCGTAGGTGGAGGGGTAGGTGATCATGATCGCAGCCAGGTCGGCCGCATGCTTCTCGCACTTGGCCTTCAGGTCCGCCAGGTCCACGCTGCCGTTGGCGTCGCATTTCACGACGACCACCTGCATGCCGACCATCATCGCGCTGGCCGGGTTGGTGCCGTGCGCGCTCTCGGGGATCAGGCAGATGCGGCGGTGGGCTTCACCGCGGCTGGCATGCCAGGCCTGGATGGCCAGCAGGCCGGCGTATTCGCCTTGCGAGCCGGCGTTGGGCTGCAGGCTGATGCCGGCGTAACCGGTGGCTTGTGCCAGCCAGGCGCAGAGCTGCTCGTTCAGCAGCGCGTAGCCGGCCAGCTGGTCGGCCGGGGCAAACGGGTGGATGTTGGCGAACTCCGGCCAGGTGATGGGGATCATCTCGCTGGTGGCGTTCAGCTTCATGGTGCACGAGCCCAGCGGGATCATGCTGCGGTCCAGCGCCAGGTCCTTGTCCGAGAGCTTGCGGATGTAGCGCAGCATCTCGGTTTCGCTGTGGTGGGCGTTGAAGACCGGATGCGTCAGGAAGGCCGAGCTGCGGGCCAGGGCGGCCGGCACCAGCGGCGCCACGCCGGCTTCGAACTGGTCGAAGGTGGGCAGCGAATTGCCGTGGGCGAACAGGGCCCAGATCGCCAGCAGGTCGGCGCGCGTGGTGGTCTCGTCCAGCGTGATGCCGACCGAAGCGTCGCTCGCCTTGCGCAGGTTCATGCCGGCGGCGCGGGCCGTTGCCAGAATGGCTTCCGTCTGGCCGGCTGACTTCACTTCCAGCGTGTCAAAGGCTTCTTCATGCGCCAGCGTGGCGCCCAGTTGCTTCAGGCCGGCGGCCAGGATGGCGGTGTAGCTGGCCACGCGGCGGGCGATGCGCTTGAGGCCATCCGGGCCGTGATAAACGGCGTACATGCTGGCGACGACGGCCGGCAGCACCTGCGCGGTGCAGATGTTGGACGTGGCCTTTTCGCGGCGGATGTGCTGCTCGCGGGTCTGCAGCGCCAGGCGATAGGCGGGCGCGCCGTGCGCGTCCACGCTCACGCCCACCAGGCGGCCGGGCAAAGAGCGCTTGAATTCGTCCTTGCAGGCCAGGTAGGCGGCGTGCGGACCGCCAGCGCCCATGGGCATGCCGAAGCGCTGGGTATTGCCCAGCGCGATGTCAGCGCCTTGCTCGGCCGGGGCCTGCATCAGCGTCAGCGCCAGCAGGTCGGCCGCGACGATCAGCAGGCCGCCCTTGGCGTGCACGGCATCGGCCAGCGGCTGCAACGCGCGCACCCGGCCGGTCACGCCGGGGTACTGCACCAGCGCGGCAAAGCATTCCTGCTGGCCGGCTTGCTCGGCCGGGCCGACGACGACCGTGATGCCCAGCGGCTTGGCGCGGGTGCGGATCACTTCCAGCGACTGCGGCAGCACGTCGTCTGCCACGAAGAAGGTTTCGCTCTTGCTCTTGCCCACGCGGGCGGCCAGCGTCATGGCTTCGGCGGCCGAGGTGGCCTCGTCCAGCATCGAGGCGTTGGCCACGGCCATGCCGGTCAGGTCGGTCACCAGGGTCTGGAAGTTGACCAGGGCTTCCATGCGGCCTTGCGAGATCTCGGCCTGGTAAGGCGTGTAGGCGGTGTACCAGGCCGGGTTCTCGAGGATGTTGCGCAGGATGACGCCGGGGGTCAGCGTGCCGTGGTAGCCCTGGCCGATGAAGCTCTTGAGGCACTGGTTCTTGCCAGCGATGGCCTTCAGCTCGGCCAACGCCTGGGCTTCGGTCAGCGGCGCGGGCAACTGCATGGGCGCGCTGCGGGCGATGCTGGCGGGCACCAGGGTTTCGATCAGCGCACGACGCGAGGCCGCGCCGATCACGCTGAGCATCGCAGCTTCGTCCTCCGGCGCCGGCCCGATGTGGCGGGCGACGAACTCGGCGTTGTTTTCAAGGGCGTCCAGGGGCGCGTGGGCGGACATCAGCATGGCAGCGGGTCTCGGCGGGGCGGCCGCGGTGGCGGCAGGGGAAAGGCGGGAAGGTTCGGCGGCGGATCGCGCCACCGAACCCGGCAGGATCAGCGCGGGATCAGAGCGTCTTCAGCAGCGCGTCGTACGAAGGCGCATCCATCAGCGCTTCGAACTCGGCCATGTCCGACACGTGGACCTTGAAGAACCAGCCGTTGCCCATCGGGTCGGTGTTGGCCAGCGAAGGATCGGCACGCAGCGCTTCGTTGACTTCGACGACTTCGCCGCTGACCGGCATGTAGATGTCGGCCGCGGCCTTGACCGACTCGACCACGCCGGCGATGTCGCCCTTGGCGTAGGTCGTGCCGACCTCGGGCAGGTCTACGAAGACCACATCGCCCAGGGCATCCTGCGCGTGCAGCGTGATGCCGACGACGGCGGCTTCGTGGTCCTCGATGTTGATCCACTCGTGATCGTTGGTGTACATGGTCGTCATGTGTCGGGCTCCGTGGTGTGGCGGGAGAAAGAATTCAGGAACAAACAAAGGGGGAGGCGGCAGCACGGCGGCGCCGTGCCAGCGCGCAGGTTAGATCGGCGGGGCGGGGCTGTCCAACCCCGGATGGGGCAGGTCGCAAGCCCGCCTCTGACCGATCTCGCTGCGCTCAGCCGCGGTAGTAGCGGTTCGGTGTGAACGGCGTGGCGGCGACCGTCATCGGCAGCCGCTTGCCGCGCACTTCGGCGAAGACTTCGGTGCCCACCGCGGCCTGCGCGGTCGGCAGGTAGGCCAGCGCGACCGGCGTGTTCACGGTCGGGCCCAGCGTGCCGCTGGTCACGGTGCCCAGCTCGGTGCCGTCTGCCGAGAACAGCTTGGTGCCTTCGCGCACCGGCGCCCGTTCCTTGCCGACCAGGCCCACGCGCTTGCGCGCCGCGCCTTCGGCGAACTGGCGGTCGATGACCGCGGCGCCAGGGTAGCCACCAGCGCGCGCGCCACCAGCACGCCGCACCTTCTGGACGCCCCAGGTCAGCGCGGCTTCGACTGGCGTGGTCGTCGTGTCGATGTCGTGGCCGTACAGGCACAGGCCGGCTTCCAGGCGCAGCGTGTCGCGCGCACCCAGGCCGGCAGGCTTCACTTCCGGCTGGGCGAGCAGTTCGCGGGCCAGGGCGATGGCGTCGTTCTCGTGCACCGAGATCTCGAAGCCGTCTTCGCCGCTGTAGCCCGAACGGGTCACGAAGCATTCGGCGCCGGCCAATGTGAACAGGCCGCCGGTCATGAAGGTCAGCTTGGCGACTTCGGGGTTCAGGCGGGAGAGGGCGTCGACCGCCTTCGGGCCCTGCAGCGCCAGCAGCGCACGCTCGGGCAGCGGCCTGACTTCGCAGCGGCTGCCAATGCGGGCCTGCAGGTGCGCGATGTCCGCGTCCTTGCAGCCAGCGTTCACCACCACGAACAGGTCGCCGAAGCTGGCTGCTCCCTTGCCGGCCGGGCGGGTGATCATCAGGTCGTCGAGGATGCCGCCTTCGTCGTTCGTGAAGAAGGCGTAGCGCTGCTTGCCGGGCGCCAGGTCGATCACGTCCACCGGCACCAGGGTTTCCAAAGCGGCGGCCGCGTCGGCGCCGATCAGGCGCAACTGGCCCATGTGCGAGACGTCGAACAGCGCGGCCGAATCGCGGCACTGGCGGTGCTCGGCCATCAGGCCGGCCGGGTATTGCACCGGCATCGCGTAGCCGGCAAAAGGCACCATGCGGGCGCCGAGTTCGAGGTGCAGGGCGTGCAGCGGGGTCTGCAGCAGGGTGTCAGGCGTGGAGCTCATGCGGGGTCGTCTCTTCAGGTCGGCGCTTGGAGGGCGGTCTGGCGAATCTCTTCATCCAATAGGCCCTCCCTGTCCGCTTTACCTGAGAGATTGACGGCGCCGTTGATAACGGCCACCGCTTGCCCCTTCGGTGGACGGGCTCATGGCCTTGCAGCCATCACCCGCCTCTCTCCAGTGAGGAACGCCCCGCGTGTTACGGCAAGACGCTTGTCAGTCCTTTTGCCTGAGCGTTCGAGGGTGTGCCTCTGCGCCTTCGGCGGCTCCGGGTGGAGCTCTCTCCTAACAAGCTGGGCAGTGTAACCGCAGCCGCGCGTGGCGCCAGCGCCGTGCGATAGTCCCGGCCGTGCCAAGAATTGACCAAGACCCACATCAAGACCGTTATCAACCGACCTCGCGCCGCCAGCGCCTGGTCGTCATCGCCGTCACGGCAGCCACGGTGGTGGTGCTGTGGCTGCTGCTGATTTATCGGCCGGGTGGCCACTACACGATTTACGACCCACCCAAGCCAGCCTGCAAGCCCGGCCAGACGATCGATTGCGTGGGCGGCAAGGCCGACGTGCTGTTACTGCCGGCCACGCCGGCGTCCGCCAGCGGCGGCTGAACGCTCGCGGAGGCTTCAGGCCGTAGCCAGCATCGCGCGGCCCACGGCCTCGGCGACCTCGATGCCGTCCACGCCAGCGGACATGATGCCGCCTGCATAGCCCGCGCCTTCGCCGGCCGGGAACAGGCCCTTGACGTTCAGGCTCTGGTAGTCCTTGCCGCGTGTCATGCGCAGCGGCGAGGAGGTGCGGGTCTCGACGCCGGTCAGCACCGCGTCTGGCATCGAGAAGCCCTTGATCTGCCGCTCGAAGGCGGGCAATGCCTCGCGGATTGCATCCAGCACGTAGTGCGGCAGGACGGGGCGGTCCTTGGCGGCCAGCTCGGTCAGCTGCACGCCGGGCTTGTACGAGGGCTCCACATTGCCGAGCACGCGGCTGGGCTGGCGCTTGATGAAGTCGCCCACCAGTGCGGCGGGCGCCACGTAGCCGCCGCCGCCCAGTTCGTAGGCGCGAGACTCCCAGACGCGCTGGAAAGCCATGCCGTCCAGCGGGCTGACGGGCCCGCTGCCCGGGATCTGCCGGTAGTCAGCCGGGTCAATGCCGACGACGATGCCGGCGTTGGCATTGCGCTCGTTGCGCGAATACTGGCTCATGCCGTTGGTCACCACGCGCTCGGGCTCCGAGGTTGCGGCCACCACGGTGCCGCCAGGGCACATGCAGAAGCTGTAGACCGAACGGCCATTGCTGGCGTGGTGCACCAGCTTGTAGTCGGCCGCGCCGAGGATGGGATGGCCGGCATTCGTGCCGAAACGTGCCCGGTCGATCACGCCTTGCGGATGTTCGACCCGGAAGCCAATGGAAAACGGCTTGGCTTCCATGTAGACGCCGCGCTCGTGCAGCATGGTGAAGGTGTCGCGCGCGCTGTGGCCCAGCGCCATCACGACGTGGTCCGAGCGCAGTGTTTCGCCGGAGGCCAGCGTCACGCCGCGAATGTGGCGCTGCTCGCCCTCGCCTTCGATCAGCACGTCGGTGACCCGCTGCTCGAAGCGGATCTCGCCGCCCAGCGCGACGATGTCGGCCCGGATCTTCTCGACCATGCTGACCAGCCGGAAGGTGCCGATGTGCGGCTTGCTGACGTAGAGGATTTCCTCGGGCGCGCCGGCCTTGACGAACTCGTTCAGCACCTTGCGCGTCAGGTGGCGTGGGTCGCTGATCTGGCTCCACAGCTTGCCGTCGGAGAAGGTGCCGGCGCCGCCTTCGCCGAACTGCACGTTCGACTCCGGGTTCAGCTGCTGCTGGCGCCACAGGCCCCAGGTGTCCTTGGTGCGCTGGCGCACTTCCTTGCCGCGCTCCAGCACGATGGGGCGCAAGCCCATCTGGGCCAGGATCAGCGCGGCGAAGATGCCGCACGGGCCGAAGCCGACCACCAGTGGGCGGTGCTTGCCGCCGGCCACGGCGTCGGCGGCGAAATAGTCTGCCGGCACATGGCCGACAAAACGATAGGAGGTGTCCGGTGAGAGCCGGATGTGAGGGTCACCCGCATGCTTTTGAAGCACGGCGGCTTCATCAGCTTCTGGCGCCAGCTCGCAGTCCACCGTGTAGATCAGCACGATGGCCGATTTCTTGCGCGCGTCATAGGCGCGCTTGAACAAAGTGAACCGGCTCAGTGCCGTGTCCGCAACGCCCAGCCTGGCGACGATGGCCGGACGCAGCGCGTCTTCGGCATGGTTCAGCGGCAGGCGGAGCTCGGTGATCCTCAGCATGGTGCAGGTCTGCGGTGGCGGTCAATCAGGCCCTGGCGCAGGGCCAGTGACACCACCGGCAGGCCAGGGCGGGGGCTTTAGCCGCCCTTCTTCGCGCGCTTGCCGGCGCTCTTCTTGCTGCGGGTGTGCGAGCCACGTTCCAGGCTCACGCGCTGGCCGCGGTGCGTGGTGACGGTGACACCGCTCGGAGCGGCGGGACGCGGGGTGGCCTTGCGGTCGGCTTCGGTAACGATCTTGTTGCCCATGGTGGCTCCAGTGAAAAAAGAATCAACCCTCGATTAGGCCACAAGCGCCGTGGCTGGCAGCCCGTCTGGCGAGTCCGCCAGGCAAGGTTCAAAGAAAAAGCCGCCGCGCGGAGGGTGCGCAAAGCGGCTTGTTCAAGTGGCTTGGTGTCCTTTTGCTCGAACCCCGCGAGGGATTGGCAAAGGTGACGAGCCTGATCTCGGCACTGGTCACAACAGTTAGGGCTGCTTGGTTCCCCACCTGACCCAGTTGGCCGTGCTTCCATGCGAGGAGGCCCGTCACGACGAATTCTAACCCAGGCCGAAGAGGCGGCCCGGGCCCCGACCAGGAAATCCGGCGCTCTTAGCGCAGTTGCAGGTCGTCGTCGCCAAAGCGCACGTTGATCGGCTCGATCAGCACCTGCTTGCTGGCGCTGGCTTCGACCACGCCGGCGACGATCGCATCCACGCCCTGGGCCTTGGCGATCTCGACGGTGCGCTCGGCGTCCCCGGCCTTCACGAACAGCGCGAAGCCTGCGCCCATGTTCAGCGTGGAATAGGCCTCGCGGTCGTCTTGCTTGGCGTGTTGCTGGATGAACTTCAGCACCGGCGGCACGGCGGGCACGCTGTGGATGCGGTAGCTCAGGCTGCTCGGGTGGCGCAACAGCTTGCGCCAGCCGTGGCCGGTGATGTTGGCGCAGTAGTGCATGGTCACGCCGGCCTTGGCCAGCGCTTCGGTGACCGGGCTGTACAGCGTGGTCGGCGCCAGCAGCGCTTCGCCGTAGGTGAGGCCGGGCTCGATCTCGGTCAGGTAGCCCTGCGGCAGGCGCTCGACCAGCTTGCGCGCCAGGCTCAGGCCGTTGGCATGGATGCCGCTGGAGCTGAGCAGCACGATGGCGTCACCGGCGCCCAGTGCGTCGCCCACGCTGAGGCGGGTCTTGGGGTTGATGATGCCGGTGCAGGACGCAGCCAGGTCGATGCGGCCACTCTCGACAATGCCGGCCAGTGCCGGCGTTTCGCCGCCGCCCCAGGCCACGCCGCACACGTCGCAGGCCTTCTTCCAGCCTTCGACCAGGGCTTGCGCGCGTTGCGCGTCGGCGAACCAGTCGCTGCCACCGGCGGCCCAGTAGGCCTGCACGACCAGCGGCGTGGCGCCGACGGTGATCAGGTCGTTGACCGCCATCGCAATGGTGTCCTGCGCAATCCCGGCGTAGTAGCTCTTGCCGGTCAGTGCCTTCATCTCGTCGGCCACCAGGGCCTTGGAGCCCAGGCATTCGACGATGCTGGCCAGGTAGAACGGACCCACGTCGACCACGTAGGCCGATTCGCCGCGCGAGGCCGGCACTTCGCTGAAGCCGTGGCCGGCGAGGTGGCCGGCGGTGGCGGCAGCGGCGCGTTGCGCGGCGACCTTCAGCGGGTCGATCAGATCGTAGTTGACGCCGGCCTGCTCGTAGCTGAGGGTGTCGGCGGCGGGGCTGTGGGAAGCGGATGCGGTCATGGGTCGGGATTATCCGACAGCCGCGGACCGCACCCGCTTGGTGGCCGGAGGCCTGCCAGCCTCCGGCCACCGGGGTCAGCGCTTGTTCGGCGCTGCCATGCCCGTTACCCGCACCGGGCTGCTGAAGCCCTTGCGCATGGCTTCGGCCATCTTCGCTGCCGTCATCTCCAGCTGCTTGGCGGCCAGGTCCAGCCCGGCGCGCTGCAGTTCAGGGTCCGACAGCTTCGCCGCTTCGGCCATGGCCAGGGCCGTTGCCAGCGAAAGCACCAATGGGTCCCACGGGCCGACGGGACCGTTGCCAGTCGGGCCACCGCCGTCCACCATCACGCCCCAGCTGACCCAGGTGCCCTTCTGGTACCTGCCCAGGTTGGGCAGCTTCATGCCGCCGCCACCGCCGGTGCTCTGGTAGAACGCAAAGGCCACGCCGGTGCTGCCCGCGCCGGTGTGCAGGTGGGTGGTGCTGACGCTGTCGCTGCCAGCCGGGGCCTGCACCATCACGCGCCAATCCATGAAGGGCACAGCGTGGATGGTGTCGTAGGCAGACACGGTCTCGACCGCGGCGCTGGGCACGAAGCCGGTTTCGTTGGCGGCGTTGGTCAGTTCGGCATCCGGCGAGATGGTCACGAAATCGTCGTCGACGAAGGTGCCTTGCGCCACGTCGAAGGCGTCGACGAAAGTGCCCTTTTCGCCATTGCCGCGGCCGCCACCGGGCAGGTACCAGGCGGTGGCCTGCACGTCGCTGCCTTCTACTTCGATGTTCAGGCTGGGCGAGAAGCTCACGCCGGGGCCGCCGGCGGCCCCGGTGACTGACCAGAAGGCGAATTGCGCCGTCTGGTCCTGGCCGTTGCTGTCCTGCCAGCTGATGTTGGACGAAGCCCAGGCCTGGTAGCCGCCGGGGTTGTCCACTTGGGTGGACAGTGGCGCGACGAGGTCCAGCGCGGCGCTGCCGTGGCCGCGGCGGCCACGTGAAAGCCAGGTCACGTAACGGGTGTGCACAGTGCTCATGTTTGTCTCCAAAAAAGGGTGCAGCGCATGGTCTGGACCCTGTCTGGGCGGTGGCGCTGCGGGCTGCCGCGAGCGGCGACAGCTGCGCTCATCGTGCGCCGCGGGCCTTCCGGCCTGCCACCCTCCGATGGGGGTTCATGAGGACCCAAAACGCGGGTGTCGCATGCGGCACGGCGGGTCAACCCGAATGCCCGCGGCGTGTCCGGCGCCCCGGTCGGCGGGCTGGCCGGCCAACCTTAGAATGAGCGGATGAGTTATGTCGTCCTGGCGCGCAAGTACCGCCCCCGCAGCTTCGAGGAAATGGTCGGCCAGGACCATGTGGTGCGCGCCTTGACGCACGCGCTGGAGCAGCAGCGGCTGCACCATGCCTACCTGTTCACCGGCACGCGCGGCATTGGCAAGACCACGGTTTCGCGCATCCTGGCCAAGAGCCTGAACTGCACCGGGCCGGACGGCACCGGTGGCATCACTGCGCGGCCCTGCGGCCAGTGCACCGCGTGCCGCGAGATCGACGCCGACCGCTACATCGACTACATGGAGCTGGACGCTGCGTCCAACCGCAGCATTGACGAGATTCGCGAGCTGATCGAACGCTCCGCCTACAAGCCCACCGTCGGCCGCTTCAAGGTCTTCATGATCGACGAAGCCCACCAGCTGACCAAGGACGCGTTCAACGCGCTGCTGAAGACGCTCGAAGAGCCGCCCGAGTACCTGAAGTTCGTGCTGGCGACGACCGACCCCGAGAAGATGCTGCCGACAGTGCTGAGCCGCTGCCTGCAGTTCAACCTGCGGCCCATGGCGCCGCAGACGGTGCTGGAACACCTGACCCGCGTGCTGGAGGCCGAAAGCGTGGCGGCCGAGCCGGGTGCGCTGCGCCTGCTGTCCCGCGCCGCACGAGGCTCGATGCGCGATGCGCTGTCGTTGACCGACCAGGCAATTGCCTACGGCGGTGGTCAGCTGCAGGAGCCCGCCGTGCGCGCGATGCTCGGCACGGTGGACCGCAGCCATGCGCTTCGGCTGGTCGGCGCGCTGGCGCAGCGTGACGGGAAAGCGGTGCTGGCCGAGGTTGATGGGCTGCGTGCGCAAGGGCTGTCGGCCGCGGGGACGCTGGAGGAGATCGCTCGATTGCTGCAGCACATGGCCGTGGAGCAGGCGGTGCCCGGCGCGCTGGACGAGACCGACCCGGACATGGAAGCGCCGCGCCAGCTGGCACCGCAGCTCGCGCAGGACGAAACCCAGCTGCTTTACAGCATGGTGCTGCACGGCCGCGCCGAACTGAGCCTGGCGCCTGATGAATACGCCGGCCTGGTGATGGTGCTGCTCCGCTTCCTGGCCTTTCCATCTGCTGGTGGCGAAGGGCGCGTGCCTGCTGCGCCTGCGGTCAGGCCGACCGCGGCGCTGGTCGCATCGCCGCAGGTGGCCTCGACCTCGGTCAGCCCGCCGCGGCCTGCGGTCGCCAGTGTGCCCACGCCTGCGCCTTCCCCCGCCTCTGTGGCCACCAAGCCTGCCGCGGCGCCGGCTGTTGCGCCCCCGCCTGTTGTGGCACAACCGCCAGCCGCGGTGCCCAAGCCGGTTTCCGTTGCCAGCCATCTGGCGCCGCCCGTTGCAGTGCCCGCGGCGCCGCCCAGCCGTGCATCGCTGGCCCGAAAGCCTTCTGCTATCGACGAGCCGCCGCCTTGGATGGACGAGGCGCCATTCGAAGGCGAAGCCGCGCCACGCGTGGCGGCCAGGGCGCTGCGCGCGGCTGAACCTGAACCCGAGCCTGCCGCCCCGCGCGGCCCGGCCTCCGCCATGGCCTCGCGCCTGGCGCAGGCGCGGGACGCTGCGGCACAGCGCGAGCGCGATGCGGGTGACGCCTTGATGGTCGCCGAACCGCTTGGTGAGGCCGAGGACTTCGACGAAGCACCGCTCGCCCGCCCTACGCCCGCGCCGGAGCGTGACCTGGCATTGCTGCGCGTGCCGCGCACGGCACTCGGTGACCAATGGGCCGAGGCGGTGGCGGGCATGTCGGCCAGCGGCAGCCTGGTGGCGCTGGTGCGTGCGCTGGCCATGCAGGCCGAGCTGATCGCGCAGGTGCCTGCGGGCGAGGAGGGCGCAGTGCGCTGGTCGCTGCGCGTGGAGCGCGAGACACTGCGCGCGCCACCGCTGGTCGAGAAGCTGCAGGCCGCGCTGCGCAACTGGTCCGGCCAGGCTGAGCTGGTGCTGGACGTTGCGTCTGGCGTGGCGCTGGATTCCCCTGCGCTGCGCGATGCCGAACAGGCCAGGCTGCGCCAGCGCGAGGCCGAACTGGTGGTCCAATCACATCCTTTGGTGCAGTCGCTGCTGGCCCAGTTCAGCACCGCCCGCATCGTGCCCGGCTCGATCAAGCCGACCTGATGATCTGTCTGCGCCGGGGCGTCCGAATGCCCCGGCTTTGCTCCGTACTCCGAAAGAAAGGATCTCCCCATGATGAAGGGTCAACTCGCCGGCCTGATGAAGCAGGCCCAGGCCATGCAGGACAACCTGCGCAAGGCGCAGGATGAGCTGGCGCTGATCGAGGTCGAAGGCCAGTCCGGCGCCGGCCTGGTCAAGGTCGTGATGACCTGCAAGAACGACGTCAAGCGCGTGACCATCGACCCCAGCCTGCTGGCCGACGACAAGGACATGCTGGAAGACCTGGTGGCCGCGGCCTTCAACGACGCGGTGCGCCGCGCCGAGACGCTGAGCCAGGAAAAGATGGGCAAGCTGACGGCCGGCATGCCGCTGCCACCCGGCATGAAGATGCCGTTCTGATCAGCGAGGAACGAGTGATTCCGCGGGACGAGCGCCGGGCCGCCCCAAGCTGGCCCGCAGTCCCCTCGGGGGACCGGCCGACGTTCCCGTCGGGCGAGGGGTGGTCACTGCCGTGAGTCAAACGAGGCTTGACGCGCTGATCGAGGCGCTGCGTCGTCTACCCGGTGTCGGCGTCAAGTCGGCGCAGCGCATGGCCTTCCACCTGCTGCAGCATGACCGCGAGGGTGCCGAGCAGCTGGCCGAGGCGCTGGGCGGCGCGCTGCGTGCGGTGCACCACTGCGAGCGCTGCCACACCTTCACCGAAGCGGCAATCTGCGACATCTGCAGCGACGAGTCGCGGGACGCGCGGCAGCTGTGCGTGATCGAGAGCCCGGCCGACCAGGCCGCGCTGGAGCGCACCGGCAGCTACCACGGCTTCTACTACGTGCTGATGGGCCGCATCAGCCCGCTGGACGGCATCGGCATCAGCGAGCTGGGCGGGCTGTCCATGGTGCAGCGCGCGCTGGATGGCAAGGTCGAGGAGGTCATCCTCGCGACCAGCTTCACGGCCGAAGGCGAGGCCACCGCGCATGTGCTGGCCGAAGGCCTGAAGGCGCAGGGTGTGCGTGTCACGCGGCTGGCGCGTGGCGTGCCGGCGGGCAGCGAATTGGAATATGTGGACCTGTCCACCATCGCGCATGCGATGGTGGACAGGCGCTGACGGACGCGCCTGGCCAGGCTCAGCGCTGCGCGACCCGCACAGGCTTGGCAACCGTCTTCACATTGCGAGTTGCCGGGGCCGGCTTGGTTGCACGAGCCGTGGCGGTACGCGCATTGGCCGTGCTCGCCACTCGCGTTGCAGCACGCTGCGATGGCGCGGCCTGCGGCACGAAGACCACATAGGACACGCCGGGCTTGAATTTCGCGGCCGCAGTCACCTTGTTCCAAGCTGCCACCTGCACGGCGCTGACGCGGTAGCGTTGTGCCACTGCGGCCACGCTGTCCCCCTTCTTGCCGGCGCGCAGCGTCATGCGGCGCAGCGGCGGCACATCCGGTGCCAGGGCCATGGTCGCGTTGTCGGCCAGGGCTTCGGGCACGTCGGCCTCCAGCTTGGCACCACGCGGCACCAGCAGCGTGGAGCCGGCCTTGACCAGCATGCGCGGCGGAATGCGGTTGACCTCGCGCAGCTGCGCTTCGCTCATGCCGACCTGCCTGGCCACTTCGCCCGGGTGCAGCGTGCGCGGGGCCTGCCAGGCGGTCCAGCTGGCCAACTGGCCGCGGAAGGCGCGCAGGTTGTCGGCGAACAGGTTGGCGTTGTCGTAGGGCAGTAGCACCTGCTCGGTGCCGGCGGCGAGGATCACCGGCTTGTTCATCTGCGGGTTCAGCTGCTTGAACTCTTCCAGCGGCACGTTGGCCAGCTTGGCGGCCAGCGCCACGTCCATGTCGCGCTCGATCGGCACGCTGAGGAAATACGGGTGGTTCTTCAGCGGCGGCAGTTGCACCGCAAACTGCTCGGGCTTCGAAACGATGTTCTTGATCGCCTGCAGCTTGGGCACGTAGTAGCGGGTTTCGTCCGGCATCTTCAGGCTGGCGTAGTCGGTCGGCAGGCCGGCCTTCTCGTTGCGCGCAATGGCGCGCTGCACATTGCCTTCGCCCCAGTTGTAGGCTGCCAGCGCGAGCTGCCAGTCGTTGAACATGGTGTGCAGCCGGTCCAGGTAGTCCAGCGCGGCGCGGGTCGAGGCCAGCACGTCGCGGCGGTCGTCGCGGAAGATGTTTTGCTTGAGCGCGTAGTCCTTGCCGGTGGCGGGCACGAACTGCCACATGCCCGAGGCCTTGGCGACCGAGATGGCCTGCGGGTTGAACGCGCTTTCGACAAAGGGCAGCAAGGCCAGCTCGGTCGGCATGTGGCGCTTTTCCAGCTCGTCGACCACGTGGTAAAGGTAGCGGCCGCCGCGCTCGGCCATGCGGCGCATGTACTCGGGCTTGGCAGCATAGAACTGCTCGCGGCTGGCGACCAGTTCGCCTTCGAGGTCCGGCATGGCGTAGCCGTTGCGGATGCGCTGCCAGAGGTCTTCCTGGGCGGTGAGCGCCAGTGGGTCGATCGGGGTGCTGGGCGCCAGCGGGTCGATTGGCCGCACATCGCTGGCCGAATCCGATCCCAAGGCTTCCAGGTTCAGGCCGGCGACCGGGCTGGGGATGGCAGAGACGGTCCGGTCGCTGTCGTCATTCCTCAGCTGGGCCGCTGCCGGGATGGCGGGAACAGCGAGGGCGGGCGTGCGCGACAGGCGCTGGGCGACGGGGCCGCTGGCACTCGACCCGCTGGCCGGGTCGGCAAAGTCTGGGGTGGCGCAGCCTGCCAGCAGGGCGCTCGTTGCCGCCATGAAGCCGAGGATTGTTTTGTTCATCTGAAGACGTTCTTCCATTCACGCAAGGCGGCAAAGGCTGACAGCGGGTCGTGCACCGAGGCGTCGTGTTGACGCGCGGAAGCCATCACCGCGGGCTGTTCGGACCGCAGGAAGGGGTTGATCGCTTGTTCGGTCGCAATCGTCGAAGGCAGCGTGGGCTGGCCCTCGCGGCGCAGCGTTTGGCAGTGTTCGACGTAGGCGGCCAAGGCCGGGTTGGCGGGCTCCACGGCCTGCGCGAAACGCAGGTTCGAGAGGGTGTATTCATGGGCACAGCAGACCCGGGTGTTGCCGGGCAGGGCACTGAGCCTGTTCAGTGAGTCGTGCATCTGCCGTGGAGTTCCCTCGAACAATCGACCACAGCCACCGGAGAAAAGCGTGTCGCCGCAAAACAGCAGCGGCGCCTCGGCGCCGCTGGCAGCAAGAAAGTAGGCGATGTGCCCTGAAGTGTGCCCCGGTACGTCCAGGATCTCGAAGCAAAGGCCTTGCCAACACGCTTGTCCGCCCTGATGCATGCGGGTGACGGGCACCGGCATCGTTTCGCCGGCGGGGCCCCATACGGGGCCTTCGAGTTGCGGCATCAGGGCCGCCACACCGCCAACGTGATCTGCGTGGTGATGGGTCACTAGAATGCCGGTCAGCACCAGATGCTGCGCCGCGAGTGCTTCCTGCACAGGCGCCGCATCACCCGGATCGACGACGAGCGCTTGTCGGCCGTCGTGCAGCATCCAGATGTAGTTGTCGGTGAAGGCAGGCAGTGCGACCAGTTTCATGACAGATGAGGCCCGGATTATAGAGTTGACACACTGGCTGGAAACCCCGCCGGGGCGCTATCTGCTGGACTGGGAGCAGGCCCGCGTCGACGAAGCGGTGGCTGACCTGTTCGGCTTTCACGCGCTGCAGCTGGGCCTGCCGCAAATCGACGCCTTGCGCTGCAACCGCATGCCGCAACGTTGGCTGGCTGGCTTGCCCTCCGGCGATCCGGCGCTCCCCAGGCCTGGGATTGAACGCCAATCGGGGGCCATCATGCTGGATACCCCTGACGGTACGGTGGCCAACCCGGGCTTGCTGTCGTTGCGCCAGCCTTCGCTGTTCTGCGAACCGGAGGCCTTGCCCTTCGAGGACCGCAGCCTGGACCTGGTGGTGATGCCGCATACGCTGGAGATGGCGGCCGACGCACACCGCACGCTGGCCGAGGTGGCCCGCGTGCTGCGGCCCGAAGGGCGGGTCGTGATCTCGGGCCTGAACCCGGTGAGCCTGTGGGGACTGCGCCAGCGCGGCGGCCGGGTGCGGCACTGGCTGGGCGCACGCGAGCGGCCGCTGTTCCTGCCCAGCGAGGGCGAGTTCATCGGCTACTGGCGGCTGCGCGACTGGCTGCGCCTGCTGGGCATGGAACTGGAGATCGGGCGGCTGGGCTGTTATCGTCCGCCGCTTTTGTCGCCGCGCTGGCTGGCGCGATTCGGCTGGATGGAAAGCGTGGGTGGCCGCTGGTGGCCGGTCCTGGGCGCCGTCTACTTTGTCGTGGCGGTCAAGCGGGTGCGCGGCATGCGCCTGATCGGCCTGGCGCGCAACGAACGCAAGGCCAAGCAGGCCGCGCCCGCGGCCGTGGCCAACCGGCAGGGCCGGGCCAGCGACCCGCGGCGACCTTCCTGAAGAAACAAGACATGAGCGATGTGACGATCTACACCGACGGTGCCTGCAAAGGCAACCCGGGCCCGGGCGGCTGGGGCGCCTGGCTGCGTGCCGGCGAGCATGAAAAAGAACTCTGGGGCGGCGAGAAGCTGACCACCAACAACCGCATGGAACTGACCGCGGTGATCCAGGCGCTGAGCACGCTGAAGCGGCGCTGCACGGTGGCCATCTACACCGACAGCGAATACGTGCGCAACGGCATCATGACCTGGATCCACGGCTGGAAAAAACGCGGCTGGCGCACGGCCGACGGCAAGCCGGTCAAGAACGTCGAGCTCTGGCAGGCACTGGAAGCGCAAGTGCTGCAACACGACGTGACCTGGCACTGGGTCAAGGGCCACGCAGGCGACCCAGGCAACGAGCGCGCCGACGCGCTGGCCAACCGCGGCGTGACCTCGTCGTCAAGCTGAGTCGGGGTGGTTCCGCGAAGAGGTAGAACAGGGCGGCATCAGCCGAGCGCAGGGCCGCCCCAAGCCGGATGACGGCCCGCTTGGCGGGTGGGGTTCCATTCAGCCACCGATGTAGTGCATCTCGACGCGGCGTTCCGCTTCTGAGTCGGTGCTGTTCAGCGCTCGAAGCTCCGAATAGCGGTCATTGCGGCCTTGCCAGATCGCCTGGATGCGCTCGGCAAGTGCCGCGTCGGCAGCGCCTTCGCGCAGCAATTGCCGCAGATCGTACCCGCGGCTGGCGAACAGGCAGAGGTAGAGCTTGCCTTCGGTCGACAGCCTGGCGCGGTTGCAATCGCCGCAAAATGCCTGGCTGACGCTGGAGATCAGGCCGATTTCGCCGCGGCCGTCGGCATAGGCCCAGCGCTGCGCGGTTTCGCCGGGCGCGCTGGCGGGCAGCGGCTGCAGCGACCAGTGTGCCGACAGCCGTGTCAGCAGTTCGGCCGAGGGCAGCACTTCGTCCAGCTGCCAGCGGTTGGTGGCACCCACGTCCATGAACTCGATGAAGCGCAGCGTGACCAGCGGGCCGTAGTGCTCACGCATGTGGCGGGCCATCGGCACGACCTGGTGGTCGTTGACGCCGCGCTTGACCACCATGTTGACCTTAATCGGTCCCAGGCCGGTGGCCAGTGCGGTGTCGATGCCGTGCAGCACATCGGCCACGGGAAAGCCCACGTCATTCATGCGCTGGAACACGCCGTCGTCCAGTGCGTCCAGGCTGACGGTGACGCGGCGCAGGCCGGCGTCGCGCAGGGCTTGCGCCTTGCGGGCCAGCAGCGAGCCATTGGTCGTGAGCGTGATGTCCAGGGGCTGGCCGTCCGGGCTGCGTAACTCGGCCAGTTGCCCCACCAGGTTTTCCAGGTGCTTGCGCAGCAGTGGCTCGCCTCCGGTCAGCCGCAGCTTGCGCACGCCCAGCAAAGCGAACTGCCGCGCCAGCCGCGAGATCTCTTCAAAGCTCAGCAGCGCTTCATGCGGCAGGAATTGGTAGCGCGAATCAAAGACTTCGCGCGGCATGCAGTAGCTGCAGCGGAAATTGCAACGGTCGGTGACCGAGATGCGCAGGTCGCGCAGCGGGCGCTGCAGGCTGTCCAGCACCAAGCCATGTGAAGCCGCGGCGACGGGCACCACGGCAGGTGGCGCCAGGTCGCGCCAGTCGGCCACAGGAATCACGCGTTTGGACATCGTCTCATTGTGCCCGTGCATTGCAAGGTCGGCGGCTGCGAGGGGCATCGCGCTGGAAGCGATGAAGACAAAGAAAGGCCCGCATCTGCGGGCCTGGGCGGTCTTGGATGAGCGAGGGTGGCTCAGTGGCGGTCGGTGGGGGCCACCGTGACCGGCTCGGCCGCGCCGATCTGCGGCACACGACGCGCGCCATTGAAGCGTTTGGCCCAGTAGGAGTAGTGCATGTCCTCGACCCGCACCTCGCCGCCAGCGCGCGGAGAATGAATGAACTTGCCGTCGCCCACGTAAATGCCGACGTGCGAGAACGCATGGCGCAAGGTATTGAAGAACACCAAGTCGCCTGGCTTCAGGTCCGATTCCTTGACGGCCAGCAGGCCTGGGGCGCGGGCTTGTTCGTCTGCACGGCGCGGCAGCACCAGGCCGATGCTGTTCTCGAAAATGTGGCGGGTGAAGCCAGAGCAGTCGAAGCCTTCTTCGGCGGAGGTGCCGCCGCGGCGGTAGCGCACGCCAATGAAGTTCATGGCCGACAGCACCAAGTCGGATGCTGTGTCGCGCACCTGCGAGAGCAAGGAGTGTTCGCCATTGCTGCCAACGACCGGCAGCATGCCGCGCTCTTCCAGCAAGCGCATGACAGGATCAGGATTGGCGGCGTCAGGGGCGGCTTGGACTGCCTGGCTCGCAAAGAGCAGCATCAGCAGCGAAAACAAGCACAACAAGACGAGTCGGGGACTCGGCTGGCTGACCCGGCCAGCGGGGAACTCAGGAGAATGCACGCGGGCAAGAATAGACAAGCAAGCTAGGGGTGTCAAGCCGAAAAAGCCAGGAAAAATCATGCCTGACAAACCCTTAGCACAGATTGCCGCAGCTTTTTGTCACCAATGCCTTGTTGACTCGTGGACCTGGGGTTGGCAGATGAAGTCATGTTTTTGCTGCACTGCACAGCAAAACGGGGTCGATCGGCCCCGTTTTGAATGTGAGCCCGGTTTACCCGGGTGCCGACCGGCTTCAGCGGTGTGTTAGAGCACCTCGGAGGCAAAGTCCGCCAGGCGCGAGCGTTCGCCTCGGGCCAGCGTGATGTGGCCCGAGTGCGGCCAGCCCTTGAAGCGGTCGACTGCGAAGGTCAGGCCGGACGAGCCTTCGGTGAGGTAAGGCGTGTCGATCTGTGCCAGGTTGCCCAGGCAGACGATCTTGGTGCCCGGGCCCGCGCGGGTGATCAAGGTCTTCATCTGCTTGGGCGTCAGGTTCTGCGCCTCGTCGATGATGACGAACTTGTTCAGGAAGGTGCGGCCGCGCATGAAGTTCAGGCTCTTGATCTTGATCTTCGAGCGCACCAGGTCGTTGGTCGCGGCGCGGCCCCATTCGCCGGCCGAGTTGTCGCTCTTGGCCAGCACTTCCAGGTTGTCGTCCAGTGCGCCCATCCATGGGCCCATCTTTTCTTCCTCGTTGCCGGGCAGGAAGCCAATGTCTTCACCCACAGGCACGGTGACCCTGGTCACGATGATCTCGGTGTAGCGGCGGTCTTCCATCACCTGGCTCAAGCCCGCGGCCAGCGTCATCAGCGTCTTGCCGGTGCCTGCGGTGCCGGTCAGTGTGATGAAGTCGCACTCCGGGTCCATCAGCAGGTTCAGCGCAAAGTTCTGCTCGCGGTTGCGTGCAGTCACGCCCCAGATCGAGTTTTTGGCATGCGTGTAGTCGCGCAGCGTCTTCAGCACGGCCGTCTTGCCGGTGATCTCGTTGACGCGCGCGTACAGCGGCGCTTCGCCCGGCACTTCCAGGAAGACAAACTGGTTGACCATCAGCACCGGCACCAGCGGGCCGCTGATGCGGTAGAAGGTGTGGCCGCCCTGGTTCCAGCTTTCCATGGTCTTGCCATGGCGCTCCCAGAAGTCCGCCGGCAAGGCCATCACGCCGGTGTAGAGCAGGTCGCCGTCTTCCAGCGTCTTGTCGTTGAAATAGTCCTCGGCAGCCAGGCCCATCGCACGGGCCTTGATGCGCATGTTGATGTCCTTGGACACCAGCACGACCTCGCGCTCCTTGCTGTGCTGCTCGCGCAGCGACTGCACCACACCCAGGATCTGGTTGTCGGCCTTGCCCTGCGGCAGGCCGGCCGGCAGTTTGGCGTCCAGGAAGGTGGTCTGGAAGAACAGCTTGCCGCCGGCTTCGCGGTGGCCGGTCTTGGCCAGCGGCACACCTGCAGCCGGGTCCAGGCTGTCGCCGGCCAGCGCATCGAGCTCGCGGCTGACCTGGCGCACGTTGCGCGAGACCTCGCTCATGCCCTTCTTGTGGCCGTCGAGCTCTTCGAGCGTGATCATCGGCAGGTAGATGTCGTGCTCGTCGAAGCGGTAGATCGACATCGGGTCGTGCATCAGCACGTTGGTGTCCAGCACGAACAGCTTGGCCGGGCCGGTGTGGCGCGGCTTGCGGGGTTTGGATTGGGCCGCCGGGCGAGCCGGGGCGGTGCTCTTCTTGGCCGCGGCCTTCGTGGGCATGCCGGTGGGCGCGGCGGCAACCGGCGCCGGGTCGGCGCGCAGTTCGAGTGCTGGCGTGCGTTCGTCGGCCGCCGGTGCGGCGGCCTTGGTGGGCTGGCGGGAGGGCTTGGGTGCTGCCTGGGTGTCGTAAGCGGCAGCGGGGAGGAAGGATGCGCGAGAGGCAGGGGGCTTGGGCAGAGGCATGGACAGCGGTGATTGGATCGAAAGCAGGTTCAGAAACAAAAAAGCCGCACAGGAAGCTGTGCGGCTTTTGGCTGGATGCGCGACGCGTTGATCTCGGGCATGAACCCATTATGCACAACTCGCCGGCCCTGGAAAGCGGCTTGCGCCGCTGGCTTTCAGGCTGCTGTTTTCAGTTCCTTCAGCGCCTTCAGTACTTCGTCCACGTGGCCCGCGACCTTGATGCCGCGCCACTCGGCGCGCAGCACGCCTTTTTCGTCGATCAGGAAGGTGGAGCGTTCAATGCCCTTGACCTTCTTCCCATACATGATCTTGTTCTTGACCACGCCAAACATGTGGCACAGCTTTTCTTCGGTGTCTGCAATCAGCTCGAAGGGCAATTCAAGGTTTTGCTTGAACTTGTCGTGCGAAGCCATGTTGTCGCGCGACACACCAAATACAACCGCACCAGCCTTGACAAATTCCTTGTGCTGGTCGCGGAACTGCATGGCTTCGGTCGTGCAACCGGGCGTGTTGTCCTTGGGATAGAAATACAGGACCACGGCCCGACCGTGAAACGCCTGCGGGGTGAACTTCACACCGCCGGTGGCTTGCGCTTCAATTTCCGGAAGATGTTTATTGAGGGCTGGCGTCATGAGGATCGTGTCTTCTAGCGGGCGCCCCGGGAGGCATCACTCGACATTATAGATTGAAGCGGACATATTCCTGGCTCCGGCTCGCACCAGAATGTCTCGGGGTCAGCCCTGAATCGAGCTTCAGGCGGCCGGCGCCAACAGGATTGCGCCCACCACCTTGCGGCCCTCGTTGACCAGCACGTTGTAGGTGCGGCAGGCGGCGCCGGTGTCCATGGTTTCGATTCCGATGCGCCGCTCGATCAGCGCGCGGTACAGCTGCGGCGGGACAAACGACAGCTTGGGCCCGCTGCCGAAGATCACCAGTTCGGGCTGCAGCGTCAGGATCTGCTCGAAGTGCGCAGCGGTCAGTTCGGCCGGCGAGTTGGCATGCCAGGGCTGGACTTCGCCGTGCCAGGGCACCAGCACGCTGTGCGTGAACGGCGTCTGGTGCACCCACAGGCGGTCGGCATCAAGCCGGGAGATGGCATTCACGCCTTCGAGTTGATCGGGCTGGAATTTCAATCGACTTCCTTTGGGCGTTGGGGTGACCTGAGCGGCCAGCGGCAGATGGCAGCGTGGGCTGCGGCTACGTGTTTCGGCAGGCTTGGCTTCGCTTGTTGCGAAGGCCTCGGAACAGGCCTTTTCACAGGGTGTCTATGGTTAAATTATAGGTTTCCCACAGGAGACAACGGTTTGAAACCGATTGCCAAGTCCAGCAAGCTCGCCAACGTTGGCTACGACATCCGTGGCCCTGTGCTGGACAAAGCCAGGCAGATGGAGGAAGAGGGCCACAAGATCATCAAGCTGAACATTGGCAACGTGGCCGCGTTTGGCCTGGAGCCGCCCGACGAGATCGTGCAGGACATGATCCGCAACCTGCCCAATGCCGCCGGGTACACCGATTCCAAAGGCCTGTTTGCGCCGCGCAAGGCGGTGGTGCACTACTGCCAGGAAAAGAAGATCGCCGGCGTCACGGTGGACGATGTCTACCTCGGCAATGGCGCCTCCGAACTGATCTCGATGAGCATGAACGCGCTGCTGGACAGTGGCGACGAAGTGCTGATCCCGTCGCCCGACTATCCGCTCTACACCGCAGTGGTGTCGCTCTCGGGTGGCACGCCGGTGCACTATCACTGCGACGAAGGCTCTGGCTGGCTGCCGGACCTGGCCGACATGCGCGCCAAGATCACGCCGCGCACCAAGGCGCTGGTGCTGATCAACCCCAACAATCCCACCGGTGCGCTCTATCCCGACGAGATCCTGCAAGGCATGGTCGACATCGCGCGCGAGCACGAGCTGGTCGTCTTCTCCGACGAGATCTACGACAAGACCTTGTACGACGGCGCCACGCACACCAGCATCGCCTCGCTGGCCGACGACGTGCTGTTCCTGACCTTCAACGGCCTGAGCAAGAACTACCGTTCCTGCGGCTACCGGGCTGGCTGGATGATCGTCTCGGGCAACAAGAAGCGCGCCAAGGACTACATCGAGGGCCTGAACATGCTGGCCTCCATGCGCCTTTGCGCCAACACGCCTGGCCAGCTCGCGATCCAGACCGCACTCGGCGGCTATCAGAGCATCAAGGACCTGGTGGCGCCTGGCGGCCGGCTGGCACGCCAACGCGACCTGGCCTACGAACTGCTGACCCAGATCCCGGGCGTCAGTGTCGTCAAGCCCAAGGCTGCGCTCTACATGTTCCCGCGACTGGACCCGAAGCTGTACCCCATCGCCGACGACCAGCAGTTCGCCTACGAACTGCTGGCCGAGGAAAAGGTGCTGATCGTACAGGGCACCGGTTTCAACTGGATCGCGCCGGACCATTTCCGCGTCGTCTTCCTGCCCAACACCGACGACCTCACCGAAGCCGTGGGCCGCATCGCCCGCTTCCTTGACGGCTATCGCAAGCGACATTCCGCCTGAGTTTTTTCCACGAGCATTGTTTTCATGAAACCCATCCAGGTTGGCCTGATTGGCCTGGGCACCGTCGGTGCCGGCGTCTTCCACGTGCTCTCCCGCAACCAGGAAGAGATTCGTCGCCGGGCCGGCCGTGGCATCGAGCTGGTCGCCGTCAACCGGCGCAACCTGGACCAGGCCCGCGCCATCGTCGGCGACAAGGCCGAGGTCGTCGCCAATGCGCGCGACATCATTGCCAACCCGGCCATCGACATCGTCATCGAGCTGGTTGGCGGCACCACGCTGGCCAAGGAACTGGTGCTCGAAGCCATTGCCGCCGGCAAGCACGTGGTCACGGCCAACAAGGCGCTGCTGGCGGTGCACGGCACGGAGATCTTCGCCGCTGCGCATGCCAAGGGCGTGATGGTCGGCTTCGAGGCTGCTGTCGCCGGCGGCATTCCCATCATCAAGGCGCTGCGCGAGGGCCTGACCGGCAACCGCATCGAATGGATCGCCGGCATCATCAACGGCACGACGAACTTCATCCTCAGCGAGATGCGCGACAAGGGGTTGGACTTCGCCACCGTGCTGAAGGAAGCCCAGCGCCTGGGCTATGCCGAAGCCGACCCGACCTTCGACATCGAAGGCGTGGACGCCGCGCACAAGCTGACCATCATGAGCGCCATCGCGTTCGGCGTGCCAGTGCAGTTCGCCAAGGCCCACATCGAAGGCATCACCCAGCTGCAGGCGACCGACATCCGCTACGCCGAACAGCTCGGCTACCGCATCAAGCTGCTGGGCATCACGCGCCGGCGTGACAGCGGGATTGAATTGCGGGTGCACCCCACGCTGGTGCCGGCCAAGCGCCTGATCGCCAACGTCGAAGGCGCGATGAACGCCGTGGTGGTGCAGGGCGATGCCGTCGGCACCACGCTGTATTACGGCAAGGGCGCAGGCGCCGAACCCACCGCTTCGGCCGTGGTGGCCGACCTGGTCGACATCACCCGCCTGCACACCGCCGACCCGGACCACCGCGTGCCGCACCTGGCCTTCCAGCCGGACGCGCTGGCCGACACGCCCATCCTGCCGCTGAGCGAAGTGCAGACCTCGTTCTACCTGCGCCTGCGTGTGGCCGACGAGCCGGGCGTGCTGTCCAGCATCACCACCATCCTGGCCGAGCACAACCTGTCCATCGATGCCGTGCTGCAGCGGGAGTCCAACGAAGGCGAGAAGCAGACCGACCTGATCATCCTGACGCACGACACGCTGGAAGGCCGCATGCGCGCCGCGCTGGCGCAGATGCAGGCCCTGCCCACCGTGCTGGGGCCCATCGTCAGCATCCGCAAGGAAGAGCTCGCCTGAGCCGGACAACGCCCATGCTTTACATCAGCACCCGTGGCGACAAGACCGAGCGCCGCTTCTGCGAGATCCTGCTCGAAGGCCTGGCGCCCGATGGCGGGCTCTACCTGCCTGTCGTCTACCCGAAGGTCGACAGCACGACGCTGGCGCGCTGGCGCGGCCTGTCGTATGCAGAACTGGCCTTCGAGATCCTGTCGCTCTACATCGACGACATTCCCGCCGCCGACCTGAAAGCCTTGGTCCACAAGACCTACACCCCCGCCGTGTTTGGCAGCGAAGCCATCGTGCCGCTGCGCGCGTTGGGCGACAGCGGGCTGCAGATCGAAGCCCTGTCCAACGGCCCGACGCTGGCCTTCAAGGACATGGCGATGCAACTGCTGGGCAACCTGTTCGAGTACGAACTGGCGCGCCGCGGCGAACAGCTCAACATCCTCGGCGCCACCTCGGGCGACACCGGCAGCGCGGCCGAATACGCGATGCGCGGCAAGCGCGGCGTGCGCGTCTTCATGCTCAGCCCACATGGCCGCATGAGCCCGTTCCAGCAGGCGCAGATGTTCAGCCTGCAGGACGAGAACATCCACAACATCGCCGTGGAGGGCGTGTTCGACGATGCGCAGGACATCGTCAAGGCCGTGTCGAACGACCTGGCCTTCAAGCGCCAGCACAAGATCGGCACCGTCAACTCGATCAACTGGGCGCGCCTGCTGGCGCAGGTCGTCTACTATTTCGCCGGGTACTTTCAAGCGACGAAGCAGGACAGCGAGCAGGTCAGCTTTGCCGTGCCCTCGGGCAATTTCGGCAACGTCTGCGCCGGCCACGTCGCCCGCATGATGGGCCTGCCGATCAAGCAGCTGGTCGTGGCCACCAACGAGAACGATGTGCTGGACGAGTTCTTCCGCACCGGCACCTACCGGGTGCGTGGCAGCGCAGACACCTACGAGACCAGCAGCCCGTCAATGGACATTTCCAAGGCCTCGAACTTCGAGCGCTTCATCTTCGACCTGCTGGGCCATGACGCAGGAGCGGCAGAGCGCACCCGCACGCTGTTCCGCGAAGGCAGCTTCACGCTGTCGGCCGCAGAAAAAGCCCGCTTCGCCGAGTTCGGATTTGTCTCCGGCAAGAGCACGCATGCCGACCGCGTGGCGACCATCCGTGCCACCTGGCAGCAGCACCACGACATGATCGACCCGCACACGGCCGATGGCGTGAAGGTCGCTGCCGAGCACGTCGAAGCCGGCGTGCCGATGATCGTGCTGGAGACCGCGCTGCCGGCCAAGTTCGCCGAGACCATCCGCGAAGCGCTGGGCCGGGAGCCGAGCCGGCCCGCGGCCTTGGCCGACATCGAACTGCTGCCCAAGCGCTTCAGCGTGATGAAGCCCGACGTTGCCGCAGTCAAGTCCCTCATCGAGCAGCATTGCGCCTGACCGCCATGAGCACCACCGCTGCCCACCCGCCGATGATGACCCTGGACGAGGCGCTGCAGCGCCTCACGTCTGCTGCGGCCCAGCACCGCCTGCAGGCGCAGGAAGCCGTGCCGACCGCGCAGGCGCTGGGCCGTGTGCTGGCCTCGCCGGTGCAGTCCACGCTGGACGTGCCGCCCGCCGACAACAGCGCGATGGACGGCTACGCGGTTCGCTTCGCGGACTTGTTGCCGGGGGCGTACGGCGCGGCGGTGCTGCCCATCAGCCAGCGCATTGCCGCTGGTGCACCTGGCCAGCCGCTGGTGCCTGGCACCGCGGCGCGCATCTTCACCGGCGCCCAGGTGCCAGCCGGTGCGGACACGGTGCTGATGCAGGAGATCTGCGAAGCCCTGCCGGCTGCGGTGGACGTGGCGGGTGACGTGGCGCGAGTGCGCATTTCGCTCGCTGCGCAGCCCAAGCTCGGGCAAGCCATACGCCGGCGTGGCGAAGACGTGGCGATTGGCGCCACCGTGCTTCGAGCCGGCACGCGGCTCACGCCGCAGGCGCTGGGCCTGGCGGCGGCGGTGGGCCTGGCCGAGTTGCCGGTGCTGCGCCGCCCGCGCGTGGCGCTGTTCTCGACCGGCGACGAACTCGCCATGCCCGGCGAGCCGCTGAAGCCCGGCGCCATCTACAACTCCAATCGCTTCACGCTGCGTGCGCTGCTGCAGGCGGCCGGCTGCGAGGTGCAGGACCTGGGCATCGTGCCCGACCGGCTGGACGCGACACGCGCCGCGCTGCGCACCGCCGCGCACGATGCGGACCTGATCGTGACCTCCGGCGGCGTTTCCGTCGGCGAGGAAGACCATTTGCGCCCGGCCGCCCAGGCCGAAGGCCGGCTGGACCTGTGGCAGATCGCCATCAAGCCCGGCAAGCCGCTGGCGTTTGGCGCCATCCGCCGTGGCGACGACGATGCCAGCGGCGAAGCCTTGTTCATCGGCCTGCCGGGCAACCCGGTCTCCAGCTTCGTGACCTTCCTGGTGACGGTGGCGCCGGTGCTGCGGGCGCTGCAAGGCATGCCGGCCACGCTGCCGCAAAGCCTGCCGCTGCGCGCCGCCTTCGACTGGCCCAGGGCCGACAAGCGGCGCGAGTTCCTGCGGGTGCAGATCACGCCCGAAGGTGAACTGGTGCTGTTCGACAACCAGGGCTCGGGCGTGCTCACCTCCACCGTATGGGCCGATGGCCTGGTGGACAACCCCGCCGGCCGGGCGATTGTGCGCGGCGACACCGTGCGCTTCCTGCCGCTGGCCAACCTGATCGCGGCGTGACCATGATCACCATCCAGCTGAAGTTTTTCGCATCCCTGCGCGAGGCCCTGGGCGCCGAACAGGCGCTGAGCCTGCCGGCCGGCAGCAGCATCTCCGCCGCGCGCGCCGCGCTGGTCGCGCGGGGCGAGCCCTTTGCCGGCAAGCTGGCGCAGGGCAGGGCGGTGCGCGCTGCGCTGAACCAGCAACTGGCCGAAGAGTCCGCCCTGCTGTCGGACGGGGACGAACTGGCGTTTTTCCCGCCGGTCACCGGTGGCTGAGGCCATGCCCCGCGTCAGCATCCAGACCGAAGACTTCGACTTGAGCGCCGAAGTGGCCGCCTTGCGCGCCGGCCTGGCTGGCGTGGGTGCGGTGGTCAGCTTTGTCGGCACGGTGCGGGACCGCAACGACGGCGCCGCGGTCAGCGCCATGACGCTGGAACACTACCCCGGCATGACCGAAAAGGCCATCGAGGCCATGGTCGACCAGGCTGTGGCCCGCTTTGGTTTGCTGGCGGCGCGCGTGGTGCACCGCGTGGGCCCGCTGCTGCCGCTGGACCAGATCGTGCTGGTCGCGGTCGCTGCGGCGCATCGGGGCGATGCATTTCAGGGCTGCGAATTCCTGATGGACTACCTGAAGACCCAGGCCCCGTTCTGGAAGAAGGAAGACACGCCGCAAGGCAGCCGCTGGGTAGACGCCCGCGTGGCGGACGACGCAGCGCTGGCGCGCTGGGGCATCGCAGCTGGCAACGCCGCGGGCGAGGCGCCGGCGTCATGACGCCAACGTTGTTGCAGGCCCTGGCGGTGGCCATCGGCTCGGCCGTTGGTGCGCTCGCGCGCTGGGGCGCGGCGCTGTGGCTGAACGGCAGCTGGGGCGGCTTCCCGCTGGGCACGCTGTTTGTCAACTGCGTGGGCGGCTTGCTGATCGGCTTTGCGCTGGTCTGGTTCGCGCGCTCGCCGGACGAGTTGTTGCGATTGCTGCTGGTGACCGGCGTGCTGGGCGGCTTCACCACTTTTTCATCCTTCTCCGGCGAGTCGCTGGGCCTGTTGCAGCGCGGCCAGTTCGGCATGGCGCTGCTGCATTCGGCGGCGCACCTGTTCGGCGCGCTGGCCTGCGCGGCCGCCGGCTTCGGCATCGGCCGGCTGGTGCTGCGCTGAGCAGGGCATGGCGGCCCTGCTGAAGGTCGGCGAACTCGCCAGGCGCGCCGGCCTCACGGTGCGCACGCTGCACCATTACGACAGCATCGGCCTGCTGCGCCCGTCGGCCCGTGCCGAAAACGACTACCGGCTCTACAACCAGGACGACGTGGCGCGGCTGCATGCCATCCAGGCGCTGCAGGGCCTGGGGCTGACGTTGGAGGAAGTCGGCCGGCTGCTGGCGGAAGACGGCGCCCGGATGCCTCAGATCATCGAGCGCCAACTGCTGGCCCTGCAGCAGCAGATCCGCCAGGCACAGGCGCTGCAGCAGCGGCTGGAGCTGATGCAGCAGCGCTTCCACGAAGGGCAGGGGCCGGAGCTGGACGAGCTGCTGATCACGTTGCAGATGATGACGGTCTGCGACGCGCATTTCAGTCCGTCCGAAACGCGGCGCATCTTCGCCCGCTGGCCCAGCGTGGCGACCGACTGGTGGCAGCTGATCGCCGAAATCCAGGAGGTGATGGACCGCGGCGTTGACCCACTGGACCCGCAGGTGCAGCCGCTGGCCCAGCGCTGGATGACGCTGATGCGCGACTGGATGCAGGGCGATTTCGACATGATGGAGCGCTGGGGCCGGGCCTATCACAGCGACCCTGGCCTGCAACTCGGTGGCGGCCCATCGCTGGCCATGGTGCAGTTCATCGAGCCGGCGGTGCAGCTGCGGCTGTCGCTGATGCTGCGCTACCTCAGCGAAGACGACTTGCGCCAGCTGGGCCATGTGCCGCGCGAGGCCTGGGCCCAGCTGGCCAGCGACGCGCAGGGCCTGATGGACGCCAAGGCCGCGCCTGGCAGCGAGCCCGTGAGGGCACTGGCGCGCCGCTGGTTCGAGCTGTCGCACCAGGCAACCGGCGGCGATGCGAAGCTGCGCGACCGCTTGCGCCAGGCCTTCGAAGCCGAGCCGCTGCTGCAACTGGGTGGCCCGCTGACGCCCGAGCGGCGCGCCTTCCTGAACCAGGCAGTGCCCGACGGGGCTTGACCCTCACGCCACGTCAGGCCGGAAAGTCGCGGCCATGACAAGTCCAACACTCCCGCCTTCCGCCGCGCCCACGCCGCGACAAGCGCTGCTGCGCAACCACAACTTCCGCTGGATGCTCAGCGGCGGCCTGATCTCGATGCTGGGCGACCAGTTCACCCTGATCGGCTTGCCCTGGCTGGTGCTGCAGATGACGGCCGACACCCGTGTGCTGGGCATCGTGCTGGCCATGCTGGGCGTGCCGCGGGCGCTGTTCATCCTGATCGGCGGTGCCTTCGTGGACCGCCATTCGCCCAAGCAGGTGATGATGGTCACCAAGTACGTCAACACCGCGCTGCTGGGCACGCTGGCGGGCATGGTCTGGGCGGGCACGCTGAACCTGCCGTGCTTGTATGCCTTGTCGCTGGGCATCGGCCTGGCCACGGCTTTCAGCATCCCGGCCGGCACGTCCATGCTGCCGCAGGTCGTTCAGCGGGAGTGGCTGCAGCCGGCCAACAGCGTGATGCTGGGCCTGCGCCAGCTGACGATGTTCGCCGGCCCGCTGCTGGCCGGGCTGATGATTGCCGTGCTGGGCACCGGCCATGAGGCGGGCGCGCTGACGGATGCACGCGGTCTCGCGGCCGCGTTTGCGCTGGACGCCTTCAGCTTCGCCATCACCATCTGGACGCTGCGCAAGGTGCACATGCTGGGCGGCAAGCCGGCCATGCCGGCAGGGGCCTCGGTGCTGGGTGCGGTGGCCGACGGGCTGAAGTCCTTTTGGCGGGATGTGCAACTGCGCACCTGCTTGCTCTACTGGTCTGCGGTGGCCTTGCTGATCAGCGGGCCGGTGCAGATTGCATTGCCAGTGCTGGCCAAGGAACAAGCGCAACTGGGGGCCGCAGCGCTGGGCAGCATGATGGCCGCACATGGTGCCGGCACGCTGCTGGGCATGGGCCTGGCAGGCGCCAAGCCGCACTGGCGGCTGCGCAGCCTGGGGCTGACGCTGCTGGCGGTGGACGCGACGGTGGGCCTGCTGTTCATGCCTATGGGCAGCATCACTGCCACCTGGCAGGGCGCGGGGCTGCTGCTGCTGATCGGCGCGCTGGGCGGCTTCATGCAGGTGGCCGTGTTCACCTGGATCCAGCGCCGCGTGCCGCCGGCCATGCTGGGCCGGGCGATGAGCCTGTTCATGTTCATCTTCATGGGCCTGGCGCCAGTCTCGGCCGCGGCCACCGGTTGGCTGCTGCGCGCGGTGCCGCTGAATGCGCTGTTCCTTGGGGGCGGCGGGCTGCTGGTCGCTGTGGTCGGCGTGGCGCTGCTGGCCACGCCGATGCGCAACGTGAACGACGGGCCCGCG
Source organism: Ideonella azotifigens (assembly GCF_021043325.1). Lineage (NCBI taxonomy): Bacteria > Pseudomonadati > Pseudomonadota > Betaproteobacteria > Burkholderiales > Sphaerotilaceae > Ideonella > Ideonella azotifigens. Next base: position 172,930 of record NZ_JAJNKD010000011.1, on the reverse strand, counting down.
GCCGGTTGAGAGCACCCCCAGACCCGACGCCTCGCGCCAGGCCCCCCGAGGGGGTCAAGGAAACTTGGGGCGGCCCTGCGTTCCCTTGAGAGCCGGTGCAAAGTGCCGCGGGCTTGGCGATGCGGCGAAGTCCCTGGCGAGGAAAATGAGGGTAAACGCCTTACCATCGCGGTCTGATGTTGATGGAACGGCTGATCGATCCCCTGGACCTGCGCCACGCGCTGGGCCGTTTTGCCACGGGCGTGACCATCGTCACCTGCCGCGACGCCGCCGGCCGCGCGGTCGGGCTGACGGCGAATTCGTTCAATGCGCTGTCGCTGGATCCGCCGCTGGTGCTGTGGTCGCTGCGCAGTGGCAGCCCGAACCGGCCGATCTTCGAGCAGGCCTCGCACTTTGCGATCAATGTGCTGGGCCAGGGGCAGATGGAGCTTTCGCGCCGCTTTGCCACGCCGCACGCGGACCGGTTTGCCGAAGGCCCCTGGCACGACGGCCCCGGCGGCGTGCCGCTGCTGGAAGGCGCGCTGGCAAACTTTTCCTGCCAGCTGCACAGCGCACAGGAAGCCGGTGACCATGTGCTGTTCATTGGCAGGGTGCTGGCGCTGCAGCATCATGCCGGCGCGCCGCTGGTGTTCCAGTCGGGTCACTACCGGGCGGTGGGCGAGCCGCTGTAGCCAGGGCGTGATCCGGCGCTGGCCTTGATGCAGCGCAAGCCGTGAGTGCGGGCTTTGCCATCGAATGCTGGCAGACCCGCGGCGGGACTTGAAAACAGGGCGTCTTTGCCCCATGTCCGTACGCAATTGGAGGTCATTCCCATGCGTCTCGACAAACTCACCACTGCATTCCAACAGGCGCTCGCCGAGGCCCAAAGCCTGGCCGTGGCGCGCGACAACCCCTACATCGAGCCAGCCCACGTGCTGGCCGCCATGCTCGCCCAGCCAGACGGCCCCAAGGCCTTGCTGGACCGGGCCGGCGCCAACACCGCGGCGCTGCGCACCGCAATGGAAACGGCGATCAACGGCCTGCCCAGCGTGCAGGGCCGTGACCAGCAGGTCCAGGCCGGCCGCGAGCTGGTGCAACTGCTGCAACAGGCCGACAAGGAAGCCATGCAGCGCGGCGACCAGTTCATCGCCAATGAAATGTTCCTGCTGGCGCTGGCCGATGCGAAGAACGACATCGGCGGCATCGTGCGCGGCCACGGGCTGACGCGCAAGGCACTCGAAGCCGCGATCACCGCAGTGCGCGGCGGCCAGACGGTCGATTCGGCCGAAGCCGAGGGCCAGCGCGAGGCGCTGAAGAAGTACACGCTGGACCTCACCGAACGCGCCCGCCAGGGTAAGCTGGACCCGGTGATCGGCCGTGACGACGAGATCCGCCGCGCGATACAGGTGCTGCAGCGCCGCAGCAAGAACAACCCGGTGCTGATCGGCGAACCCGGCGTGGGCAAGACGGCCATCGTCGAAGGCCTGGCGCAGCGCATCGTCAACGGCGAAGTGCCCGAGACCCTGAAGAACAAGCGTGTGCTGGTGCTGGACATGGCCGGCTTGCTGGCCGGTGCCAAGTACCGCGGCGAGTTCGAGGAACGGCTGAAGGCGGTGCTGAAGGAAGTCTCGCAGGACGAAGGCCGCATCATCCTGTTCATCGACGAGCTGCACACCATGGTGGGCGCGGGCAAGGCCGAAGGCGCGATGGACGCCGGCAACATGCTCAAACCCGCGCTGGCGCGCGGTGAATTGCATTGCATCGGCGCCACCACGCTGGACGAATACCGCAAGTACGTCGAAAAGGACGCTGCGCTGGAGCGCCGCTTCCAGAAGGTGCTGGTGGGCGAACCGACCGTGGAGGCGACGATTGCCATCCTGCGCGGCCTACAGGAGAAGTACGAGGTGCACCATGGCGTGGAGATCACCGACCCGGCCATCGTCGCCGCGGCCGAGCTCAGCCACCGCTACATCACCGACCGTTTCCTGCCCGACAAGGCCATCGACCTGATCGACGAGGCCGCGGCCAAGATCAAGATCGAGATCGACTCCAAGCCCGAGGTCATGGACCGGCTGGACCGCCGCATGATCCAGCTGAAGATCGAGCGCGAGGCGATGAAGAAGGAGCACGACGAGGGCTCGCAGAAGCGTCTGGCGCTGATCGAGGAAGAGCTGCTGAAGCTGCAGCGCGAGTACAACGACCTCGAAGAGATCTGGACCGCGGAGAAGGCTGCTGCGCAAGGCTCGGCCCACCTGAAGGAAGAGATCGACCGCATCAAGTTCCAGATCGAGGAATTGAAGCGCAAGGGTGACTTCAACAAGGTGGCCGAGCTGCAGTACGGCAAGCTGCCGGAGCTGGAGAAGAAGCACAAGGAAGCGCAGGCCACAGAGACCGGCAAGGCGCAGGGTGCGAAGGACGGCAGCGGCCGGCCGCAGTTGCTGCGTACCATGGTCGGCGCCGAAGAGATCGCCGAGGTCGTGGCACGCGCCACCGGCATCCCGGTCGCCAAGCTGATGCAGGGCGAGCGCGACAAGCTGCTGCAGATGGAAACCAAGCTGCACGAGCGCGTGGTGGGCCAGGACGAGGCCATCGTCGCGGTGGCGGATGCCATCCGCCGTTCGCGTGCCGGCCTGTCCGACCCGAACCGGCCGCTGGGCAGCTTCCTGTTCCTGGGGCCCACCGGCGTGGGCAAGACCGAGCTGTGCAAGGCGCTGGCCGGCTTCCTGTTCGACAGCGAGGACCACATGGTGCGCATCGACATGAGCGAGTTCATGGAGAAGCACTCGGTGAGCCGGTTGATCGGCGCGCCGCCAGGCTATGTGGGCTACGAGGAAGGTGGCACGCTGACCGAGGCCGTGCGGCGCAAGCCTTACAGCGTGCTGCTGCTCGACGAAGTGGAGAAGGCCCACCCGGACGTGTTCAACGTGCTGCTGCAGGTGCTGGACGATGGCCGGCTGACCGACGGCCAGGGTCGCACCGTGGACTTCAAGAACACCGTCATCGTGATGACCAGCAACCTCGGCTCGCACATGATCATGCAGATGCAGGGTCAGGACCCGGAACTGATCCGCGAGGCGGTGTGGGGCGAGGTCAAGGCGCACTTCCGGCCGGAGTTCCTCAACCGCATCGACGAGACCGTGGTCTTCCATGCGCTGGACGAGAAGAACATCGCCGCCATTGCCAAGATCCAGCTGCAAGGCCTGGATGCACGGCTGGCCAAGATGGACATGAAGCTGGAAGTCTCGGAAGCGGCGCTGGCGGAGATTGCCAAGGTCGGCTTCGACCCCGTCTTTGGCGCCCGGCCGCTGAAGCGCGCGATCCAGCAGCGCATCGAGAACCCGGTCGCCAAGCTGATCCTGCAAGGCCGCTTCGGCCCGAAGGATGTGGTGCCGGTGGACGTGGAAGACGGCCAGTTCAACTTCGGCCGCGTGGTGCACTGAGCGCTCCGCGCTTGCGCTGAATCAGCCAGCGGCCCTGCTGCCGGCTGCGACAAGCGTGCGTCCCTAGAATGGGCGCACGCTTTTTTCATGGGCGAAGCCTGAAGCCCGCCCTTTGCTGCACACACCATGTCCCAAGCTTCTGCGGCCGCGGCCGGCATTTCGCCTTTTCCTGTCAACGGCGAGCTGCCGGTGGTCATCGTCGGGGCCGGCCTGGCCGGGCTCACGGTGGCACTGCACCTGGCCGAGCAAGGCCAGCCCGTTGTCGTGCTGGCCAAGCGTGACCTGGGCGAGGGCGCCACGGCCTGGGCCCAGGGCGGCATCGTCGGCGTGCTGGGTTCGGACGACAGCGTCGAGTCCCATGTGCGCGACACGCAGGACGCCGGCGCCGGCCTGGTCGCCGAAGACACCGCGCGTTTCATTGCCGAGCACAGCGCGCGCGCGGTGGGCTGGCTGGTGGAGCAGGGCGTGCCGTTTTCGCCGGACCCGGACGGCCCGCTGGGCCTGCACCTGACGCGTGAAGGCGGCCACGCAGTGCGCCGCATCGCCCACGCGGCGGACGCCACCGGCAAGGCCATCCACGAGTCGCTGCTGGGCCGCGCCCGCGCGCATCCGCTGGTGGACCTGCGCGCGCGCTGGATGGCGGTCGACCTGATCACCAACCGCCACCTGAAGCAGTCCGAAGGCAGTGCACCGCGTTGCCACGGCATCTACGCGCTGGACATCGACACCCAGCGGGTCGAGACGCTGCCGGCCCGTGCCGTGGTGCTGGCCACCGGTGGTGTCGGCAAGGTCTACCGCTACACCAGCAACCCAGACACCGCCACCGGCGACGGCATCGCGATGGCCTGGCGCGCTGGCTGCCGTGCCGCCAACATGGAGTTCATCCAGTTCCACCCGACCTGCCTCTACCACCCGCAGGAGCGCAGCTTCCTGATCACCGAGGCCATGCGCGGTGAAGGTGCGGTGCTGCGGCTGCCGGGCGTGCCGTCGGAAGAATCACCCTGGGGCGCACGCTTCATGGCGGCGCACGACGAGCGGCTGGAACTCGCGCCGCGCGACATCGTCGCCCGCGCGATCGACTTCGAGATGAAGAAACACGGCGTGGACCACGTCTGGCTGGACGCGACCCACCTCGGCGAGGCCTTCCTGAAAGAGCACTTCCCCAACATCCACGCCCGCTGCCTGACGCTGGGCATCGACATTGCGAAGCAGCCCATCCCTGTCGTGCCGGCCGCGCACTACACCTGCGGCGGCGTGGTGACGGACCTGTCCGGCCGGGCCGACGTGCCAGGCCTGTTCGCCGTCGGCGAAGCCACCTACACCGGCCTGCACGGCGCCAACCGCCTGGCCAGCAACTCGCTGCTGGAATGCGTGGTCATCGGCCAGACCTGCGCCAGGGCCATCCTGGAGGATGCCGTGCCGCGAGTCCCCAAGCTGCCCGCCTGGGACGAGAGCCTGGTCGAAAACGCCGACGAGCAGGTCGTCATCTCCCACAACTGGGACGAGCTGCGCCTGTTGATGTGGAACTACGTCGGCATCGTCCGCACCACCAAGCGGCTGGAGCGGGCACTGCACCGCATCAAGCTGCTGAAGGACGAGATCGAGGACTACTACGCCAACTTCCGTGTCAACCGCGACCTGCTGGAACTGCGCAACCTCGTCGTTTGCGCCGAACTCATCGTGCGCTCCGCGCTGATGCGCCACGAAAGCCGCGGCCTGCACTACAGCCGCGATTTCCCGGCGACGCTGCCGGTGAGTTTTCCGACGGTGCTGACGAGAAAGGCGAAGAGCCGGTCCTGAGAGGTCAGCGCCGCGCCCGCATGGCGTTGCGGGCTTGCACGAAGCCGTAGGCGAACTCCACGGCTTCCATCACCGCGCGCTCGGATTCCGTCCGCTCGTGCTCGGTCTGGAAGAACGCCAGGTCCACGTCGTGGCGGATGTAGCGTGGGGGCAGGCGGTTCAGGGCGACGCAGGCGATGTCGGCGAGCACGTCGTCGTTGTCCTGCAGGTGGGGGAAGTGTTGGGACTGTTCCCGCACCGTCGAGAACACGGCTTTTTCGTAGAAGTTGTGGATCGACGCGATGTCCATGACCAGTGCGCCGGCGGCATGGCCGGGCGAGCAGACTGCAATGCGCCCAGTGTGCCGCCGGGTTCGCACCGGTGGAGGGGGGCTCCGCTGTACCAGATGCCGGATTGACGCAGCATTTCACGGCCACGCCCCAGTCGCGCCCCTATAGTGCGCGCATCCGGCCGGTGCCCTGCCTGGCCTTCTTCCTCATGGCTTCGCCACAGCGTTTCACGGAGACCCGATGCCCGCGCCGATCGAGTTCTATTTCGACTTTTCCTCGCCTTACGGCTACCTCGCGTCCGAGTTGATCGATGCGATTGCCGAGCGCCACGGCCGCAATGCGATCTGGCATGCCATCGTGCTCGACGCGACCTACCAGTCGCAGGACCGCATCCGCATCCCCACGCACATGATGCGCAGCGAGTACGTGATGCGCGACGTGGAGCGCTCGGCCGGCTACTACGGCCTGCCGTACAAGGCGCCGGCGCACCCCAGCCTGCATACCGAGCTTGCAGCCCGTGTGTTCCAGTGGCTGGGCGACCGCCAGCCGCAGCAGGCACGCGACTTCGCGCACGGCGTGTTCCGCGCGCTGTTCACCGAGGACCGCAACATTGCCGACGCTGCGGTGCTGCAGGAACTGGCCACCAAGGCCGGCATGTCCGAGGCGGACTTCCACACGGTGCAGACCGACGGCACGACCAAGACGCGCCTGAAGGCCGAGATCGACGTGGCCCAGGCCCGCGGCGTTTTCGGCTCGCCGTTCTTCATCGTCGAAGGTGAGCGCTTCTGGGGTGTGGACCGCTTGCCGCAACTGGAGCGGTGGTTGGAAAAAGGACCTTATTGACGACCACCCCTACGCGATTCGCGCGCCCCTCCAGGGGCACCACCAGCGGACCGGCGGAGCCGGATCCGCGGCGGTTGCTGGGTTGGATCAGGCAGCGAGGGGGCTTGCGCGTTTTGCCTTGGCTCTTGCCACTGCGTCGAGTTGCGGGCCTTGTGCTGGAGCGGCCGATCGGAGCGACGCCACGTCGACAGCGTCCAGGATCTCGATCTGGTGCTCGGCCAACAGACGCTTTCCGACCTGGCTATGGGCCAGCTTGTAGATGCGCTGAAGCTTGCGGCCCAACCTGTCTTCCGATGCGGGGTCGCGGGCGAGTTTCATCAACGCGGCCTTGGCCACCTGGATGGCCCAGGTGGCCTGGGTCAGCACATGCGACCCTTTCTCGTCGAACAGGCCGACGGCGTTTTGAACCCTCGACTCCAGCACATCGAACGGTTCCATCACCTTAATGAACTTGTCCTGGCGCCACTCGACCTGCACGCTGTTCTTGATCACGTTGGCTGTGAACTCGCTGGATTTCTTCAGGCCGCTGATGGTGTAGAGCTGGTGCAGGACATCGATGTTCCGCTCCTTGCCTTCGCCCACGGGCAGCCGCAGCTGCGCCACGATGGCGGTGCGGCTGGTCTTCTTTGGCAGTTCCACCCGCGCTTTCATCGCCAGCGCCAGGTCAAGCGCCAGCGCAAGCTTGCCGAGCGCATCGCCGTCGTTGGAGACCATGGCGCCTTCGGAAGGGATCTTGAACCGGTCCATCCAGAAGGCCAGTGCCTGCCCACCGACAAGGACCAGCGCGGTCCCCATGCTGGACAGGAAAAGGTCGATGGTGGCCTGATCGAGTGGTGCCTCGTCCGGCGGAAGCTGCGGATCGGTGCTCACCCTGGGGGAGTCAATAGGGTGAGTCGATGAGGCGCAGGTCTTTGGCTTTGCCGCCGGCGAACCAGCTCAGTTGATCACCTGACAGCCGACCTGATCGGACGTTCTCCAGGTCGAGTGCCTGCCTGGATCGTTTGAACGCCCACAGTGCTGCGTCGCCAGCCTCCGCTTTTCCCTGTTTTGCCATGCCGGCCTGCAGCAGTTCGCTCAACTGTGCCACGGACATGCCAGACGCCTCTAACGCAGCACCGATGCGCGCCCAATGTTCGACCTGCTGTGCGGCAGAGCGCGACATCAGCGCGCCCTCTTCCTGTGCGGTACGGAAAAGCTCGGCGCCGATGCGGATGGAGTTGGAGTTCATCGTCAGATCCGTGGCAGTTTGTGGCATTCTGCCACCGGAAGATGCCGGCATCCAGCAGCCGAACAAGGCCAAGCGCCAACGAAAAAGAGGCCACAAAGGCCCCCGTTATGTAGCGCGCCGTAGGCTCTCAGCCTCCCAAGCTCCCCAATACCCGCATCGAATAGTCCGTCGCCTGCACGTCCTTGGTCAGCTTGCCGATGGAGATGCGGTCGACGCCTGTGGTGGCGATGTCGCGCAGGCCTTCGAGGGTGATGCCGCCGGAGGCTTCGAGCAGGGCGCGGCCGGCGGTGAGGGCCACGGCTTCGCGCATCTGGCTGGGGGTGAAGTTGTCCAGCAGCACGCTGGTGGCGCCGGCTGCCAGCGCTTCTGCGAGCTGGGCCAGGGTTTCGACTTCGATCTGGATGTCCACCCCCGCGTTCAAGGCCTTGGCGTCGGCCAGCACCGGGCCGATGCCGCCGGCCGCGGCGATGTGGTTTTCCTTGATCAGGATGCCGTGCCACAGCGCCAGGCGCTGGTTGGCACCGCCGCCCACGCGCACGGCGTATTTCTGCGCTTGGCGCAGGCCGGGCAGGGTCTTGCGGGTGTCCAGCACCACGCAGCCGCGCGGATTGGGCGAGGCGCCTTCGATGGCGTCGGCATGCCGGCGCGTGGTGGTGGCCACGGCCGAGAGCAGCTGCAGGAAGTTCAGGGCAGGGCGCTCGGCAGAGAGCAGGGCACGGGCGTCGGCGGCGATCTCGACGACCGGCGTGTTGGCGGCCATGCGTGCGCCTTCGGCGTAGTGCCACTGCAGCGTGGCCTGCGGGTCCAGCGCGTGGAAGCAGGCGTCGAACCAGTCGCGGCCGCAGAGCACAGCTTCTTCGCGCACGGTGACACGCGCTTCGACGCGGCGGCCTGCGGGCACGAGCAGGCTGGTCCAGTCTTTGGTGCCAATGTCTTCGAACAGGGCATCGCGCACATTGCGGGCACGGGCCTCGTCCAAGGTCTCGTTGTGATCGAAAGTCATGTGTGCCCCTCGCTCGGCGAGTACGCCGCCCGATCTCCCGAGGGGATTGCGGGCCGGCTTGGGAGCGGCCCGGCGCTCGGCCCGCCCCTCGTGGTTGAAGTGACGTGCCTCAGGCGGCGCCGATGCCTTTGACGAGCCCCTGCACCTTGGGCGCGAGGGCGGAAGGGTTGGCCGCGACGAAGTCCAGCATGCGGTCGATGCAGCGCTTGGCTTGCAGGCCCAGCGCGGGTTCGACGTGGATTTCCCCCTGGCCTTGTTCCAGGCAGGCGATCACTCCGTCCAGCCCGTTCATCGCCATCCACGGGCAGTGTGCGCAGCTCTTGCAGGTGGCGGAGTTGCCGGCGGTGGGGGCTTCGATCAGCGTCTTGCCGGGCGCCAGCTGGCGCATGCGGTGCATGATCAGGTTGTCGGTCGCGACGATGTATTCGCTGGCCTTGCCGTTGATCACCGCGCTCAGCATCTGCGAGGTCGAGCCGATCACGTCGGCCAGCTTGACCACGGCTTCGGGCGACTCGGGGTGCACCAGCACCATCGCATCCGGATGCTCGGCCTTCAGCAGTTCAAGCTCGGTGGCGCGGAACTCGTCGTGCACGATGCAGGCGCCGTTCCACAGCAGCATGTCGGCGCCGGTTTCCTTCTGGATGTAGCCGCCGAGGTGGCGGTCCGGTGCCCAGATGATCTTCTGGCCCTGGTCCTTCAGGTGCTTGACGATGGCCAGCGCGCAGGAGCTGGTGACCATCCAGTCGGCGCGGGCCTTCACTGCGGCGCTGGTATTGGCGTAGACGACGACTTGCCGGTCCGGGTGCACGTCGCAGAAGGCGGCGAAATCGTCTGGTGGGCAGCCGAGGTCCAGCGAGCAGGTGGCGTCCAGGTCGGGCATCAGCACGCGTTTGCCGGGCGACAGGATCTTGGCCGATTCGCCCATGAAGCGCACACCGGCGACGACCAGGGTCTGGCTCGCATGGTCACGGCCGAAGCGGGCCATTTCCAAGGAGTCGGCCACGCAGCCGCCGGTTTCGAGCGCCAGGTCCTGCAGGTCGCCGTCCACGTAGTAGTGGGCGACCAGCACCGCGTTGTGCGCTTTCAGCAGTGCGGCGGCGTGGGCCTTGCGCTCGGCGCGCTGTGACGCCGTCAGCGGCGGCGGCACCTTGGCCCAGGCGTGCATGGTGCAGCTGTCACCCTTGGCGTCTTGCCGGGTGTAGTCGAAGAGTACTTCGTTCATTTTTGCATTTTAGTACGTGGCTTTGCCGGCAAGGCATGTGGGGACATGCCGTTTTGCCAAGAGCCGCTTCAGGTCAGGCGAAGGCAAAGAATTGGCTGGGAGGCATGCCGACCGCGCGTTTCACCATCGCTGTGAACGCGCTGGGACTGGCGTAACCCAGCTCGGCGGCAATCAGGCGCATCGGGTGCTTGCGCGCCGCCAGCGAAAGCGCGTGGCCCAGCAGCAACTGCTGGCGCCATTGCGAATAGCTGCTGCCGAGCTGGTCCTTGAACAGCCGGGCCAGCGTGCGTGGGCTGATGGCGGCTTGCCTAGCCCAGCCTTCGAGGTCGGCATGGCGCATCGGCTCGGCCAGCATGGCTTCGCAGAGCTGGCGCAAACGCTTGTCCTGCGGCAACGGCAGGCCCAGCGGCACGGCGGGCGCGCGGCGCAGTTCGTCCAGCAGCAGTGTGGCAATGGCGTGTTCGCGTGCCACGTCGTCTGGCGGGCGCGGCGGTGGTTCGCCTGGACGCAGCGGGTCCGCTTCCACCGCCAGTTGCAGCACCAACTCGCGTAGCAGCGGCGTGACTTCCAGCACCCGGCAGCCGTGCCAGGGTGAGTCAACGGCGCTTTTGTGCAACCGGGCAATGGCGCTCGGGTCCATGTAGACGGTGCGCAGGTCGGCCTGCTGCACGGCAGTCACGCTGTGAACCGTGCCCGGCGGAATCCACACCGCGCGCGAAGGTGGCAGCAAATAGGTGCTGTCGCTGGCATGTCCACGGGCGCCGATGCGCACCGCGCCGTCGACCGAAAACACCAGCTGGCCCCAGGTGTGCGAATGCGGCTGGATGTCCATGTGGTGTGCCATGCGGCGCGCCTTGGCGCGCAGCGGGCGCTCGGGGCTGGGCGCGTAGCGGCGCGGGTCCAGCGGCGGCACGCTGGCACGAACGGGCGGGGCGGCCTGGTTTGGCATGAATTCGACAGACGTTGGCGAACTATCGTAACCCTGACGCCAGCACCCTGCCTACAGTGCCGCCATGACGACGACCACGACGAACACCCGCCTGCCGCTGTCGGCCGAGGAGACGGCCCGACGCAGCGCCGACGTGCGCACCATCAGCCTGATCGGCCTGGCGCACGGCACCTCGCACTTCTTCCACCTGCTGCTGCCACCGCTGTTCCCACATTTCATCCGCGAGTTCGGCCTGAGCTATTCGGAAGTCGGCCTGCTGGTGACGGTGTTCTTCGTCATCTCCGGCGTGGGCCAGGCGCTGTCGGGCTTCCTGGTGGACCGCACCGGCGCGCGGCCCATCCTGTTCGCGGCCATTGGCTGTTTTTTCCTGGCCTCGGTGCTGGCCGGATTTGCCGGCGGCTTTGGCGGGCTGATGGCCGCTGCGGCGCTGGCCGGCCTGGGCAACGCGCCGTTCCATCCGGTGGACTTCACGATCCTGAACAAGCGCGTTTCGTCGGCGAGGTTGGGCCATGCGTTCTCGGTGCACGGCATCAGCGGCAACCTGGGCTGGGCGGTATCGCCGGTGTTCCTGATCGGCCTGACGGAGGCCTTCGGCTCGGTGCGTGCGGCCTATGCCGGCACGGCGTTGCTGGCGCTGGCCGTCATGGCCATCCTGTACCTGAACCGCGATGCGCTGGATGACCGCCAAGGGAGTTGGGGCCATGAGAAGGCTGGTGCGGCCGCGGCGCCGGTCGAGCATCCGATGGCCTTCCTGAAGCTGCCTTCGGTGTGGCTGTGCTTCTCGTTCTTCTTCTTCACGACCGCGGCGTTGGCAGCGATCCAGAGTTTCGCCAGCCCGGCGCTGTCCACGCTGTACGGGCTGCCGCTGGGTGCCACGGCTTTTGTCGTCACCGGCTACATGCTGTGCGGCGCGGCCGGCATGGTGCTGGGCGGTTTCCTGGTCAACCGCTCGGAGCGGCTGGAGCGGCAGATCAGCCTGGCGATGAGCGGCGCGGCCGTGCTGTTGCTGCTGGCCGGCATTGGCTGGCTGCCACCGGTGGCCGCGGCCTGCGCGGCGGCGTTTGCAGGTTTTGGCACCGGCATTGCCGGCCCGTCGCGCGACATGCTGATCAAGCGCGCCTCGCCTCCCGGCGCCACTGGGCGCGTCTACGGCACCGTGTATTCGGGCCTGGACACCGGCTTCGCTGTCGCTGCGCCCATCTTCGGCGCGCTGATGGACGGCGGCCACCCGCGGGGCATCTTCTTTGGCGCGGCCATTGCGCTGATGCTGGGCGTGGGCGCGGCCGGGCTGGTCGGCGTCACCCGGCGGCGCTGAGCCTCAGTTCACCGGGTGCAGCGGCCGGCCGTCGCGGGCGAAGCTGGCGACATTGGCCAGCGTGGTCTCGGCAATCGCCGTCAAGGCCTCGTGGGTGAAAAAGCCCTGGTGGCCGGTGATCAGCACGTTCGGGAAGGTCAGCAGCCGGGCGAACACATCGTCCTGCAGCGGCTGGTCCGACAGGTCTTCGAAGAACAGGTCCGCCTCTTCTTCGTACACGTCCAGCCCCAGCGCGCCGATCTGGCCGGTCTTCAGCGCGTCGATCACCGCGAGAGTGTCGACAAGCGCGCCACGGCTGGTGTTGATGAGCATCACGCCCGGCCGCATCGCGGCAATGCTGCCGACATTAATCCAGTGGCGGGTGTCGGGCGTCAAGGGGCAGTGCAGCGTGATGAGGTCGGACTGCGCGAGCAGCGTGGCGCGGTCTGCCTCCTCGGCGCCCAGCGCCAGGCATTCCGGGCTGGGCAGCGGGTCGTGGGTCAGCACTCGGCAGCCGAAGCCGCGCAGGATGCGCACCACGTTCACGCCGATTCGGCCGGTGCCGACCACGCCGACCGTCTTGCCGTGTAGGTCGAAGCCCATCAGCCCGTCGAGCATGAAGTTGCCTTCGCGCACGCGGTTGTAGGCGCGGTGCAGGCGGCGGTTGAGCGCCAGCAGCAGCGCCAGCGTGTGCTCGGCCACGGCGTGCGGCGAATAGGCCGGCACGCGGCCAACGCTCAGGCCCAGTACCTTCGCTGCAGCCAGGTCCACATTGTTGAAGCCGGCGCAGCGCAATGCCACCAGGCGCACCTTGAGTGTTGCCAGGCGCTGCAGCACGGTGGCGTCCAGCTTGTCGTTGACAAAGACACACACGGCGTCTGCGCCATCGGCCAGCACGGCCGTGGCCGCCTCCAACCGCGGTTCCAAGTAGGTCAGCGTGAACCCGTGGCTGGCATTGGCCTGGTCCAGAAACCTGCGGTCGTAGGCGCGGCTGCTGAAAACGGTGATGTGCATCTGGCGCCCCCGTGCTCATGGAAGAGCCATCATGCGCCGTCAATTCATGCTGTGGATCATCTCGCGCACGCGGGGGTAGATCTGCTGCTGCCAGCGCTTGCCGCTGAACACGCCGTAGTGGCCCACGCCGAGCTGCACGTGGTGCTGCTTCATGTAAGGCTTGATGCCGGTGCAGAGGTCGTGTGCGGCAACGGTCTGGCCGATGGCGCAGATGTCGTCGCGCTCGCCTTCGACCGTGAAGAGCGCGGTTCGGCGGATGGCAGCGGGCTCCACCTTCTGGCCCTTGACCACCATCTCGCCCCTGGCCAGGTCGTAGGTCTGGAACACGCGCTCGACGGTTTCCAGGTAGAACTCGGCCGGCAGGTCGTTAACAGCGAAATATTCCTCGTAGAAGGCCTGGGTGTGGGTGGCGCGGGGCAGGTCGCCGGCCAGCAGGTTCTTGTACAGGTCGATGAAGGCCTGGCGATGCCGGTCCGGGTTCATGCTCATGAAGGCGGTCAGCTGCACGAAGCCAGGGTAGACCTTGCGCATTGCACCCGGGTAGCGCCACGGCACGCGGGCGATCAGGTTCTTCTCGAACCACTCGATGGGCTTGCTGATCGCCAGCTCGTTGACACCGGTCGGGTTGATGCGGCAGTCCACAGGGCCGGCCATCAGCGTGAGGCTGCGCGGCTGGGCAATGTGCTCGCGCTGGGCCATCAAGGCCACGGCGGCCAGCGCCGGCACGCAGGGCTGGCAAACGGCCAGCACGTGCGCACCCGGGCCCAGCGTGGCGACGAACTCGATCACCTGCTCGACATAGTCGTCCAGCCCAAAAGCGCCTTCGGACAGCGGCACATGGCGTGCGTTGTGCCAATCGGTGATGAACACGTCGTGGTCGGCCAGCAGCGTGCGCACGGTATCGGCCAGCAGCGTGGCGAAGTGGCCTGAGAGCGGTGCAACGACCAGCACGCGCGGCAGCTCGCTGCCGTTGCTGCCAAGGTCCGCGCGGCGGAAGTGCAGCAGGCTGCCAAACGGGCGCTTCAGCACCACCTCTTCGGTCACCGCCACCGGCTGCTCATGGCCGGGCGCACCCACCATGACCTTGGCGATGTCAAAGCCCGGCCGGTGGTGGGTCAGCCTGAGCCGGGCAAACACATCGAGGCTGGCCGCCAGCGGCTTGGTCAGCATCTCGGACCAGGGGTTCTGGAAGTGCGGCTGATTCAACCAGGACGTGGCCGCGCGAGCGGCCGTCTGCAGCGGCGCCAGGCAGTCGGTCTGCGCTTGGTAGGCGGAATACATCATGGTGTTGTGGGGCCGCGGTGAGAGGCCACTGGAAGCGAGCAAGGCAGAGGCAGCTCCGAGGCAAGGAACGGGCCACTCGCCTGTCGCCTGCGTGACAGTGTTGCGGGCGCCAAGCGGGTGTTTGCGAGGTGGGGCGGGCACAACGCTTGCGAGAACCTGTGCACACAACAGGAGCTGCATTCATGCCCAATGCCCCGGTGACGACCACGCTGACGCTCAGCAGCAAGAACTACTCGTCCTGGTCGCTGCGCGGCTGGCTGCTTGCGCGTTTCGCCGGCCTGCCGTTCGAGGAAGTGCTGCTGTCGCCGGATGACCCGGGCGCCAAGGCCGAGATGCTGCTGCTGGCGCCGTCCATCCTCGTGCCCTGCCTGCGGCATCAGGGCGTGCAGGTGTGGGACACGCTGGCCATTGCCGAGTATCTGAACGAGGTCAAGCCCAAGGCCGGCTTGCTGCCGGCAGACCGCGCGGCGCGGGCGCACTGCCGCGCGATCTGCGGCGAGATGCATTCGGGCTTCACCTCGTTGCGCTCGGCGCTGCCGATGAACCTGAAAGGTCACTTCAAGGGCTACAAGGTGTGGAGCCGCGCCCAGGCGGACATCGACCATGTGCTGGCCATCTGGCAGGACTGCCTGGGCCGCTACGGCGGCCCGTTCCTGTTCGGCGAGCAGCCCTGCATGGCCGACGCGATGTATGCGCCGGTGGTCACGCGGCTGCGCACTTACGACGTGAAGGTCAAGAACGCCGCCTGCGCCGCGTATTGCGACACCATTGCGAGCCTGCCCGAGATGAAGGAATGGACGGCCGCAGCGCTGCTGGAGCCGGAGGCCATCGATGAGCTGGAAGTGGAGTTCTGAAGCTCAGACGCCCCAGCCCTTGGACTCGGGCACATCGCAGACCGGTGCCACGTCGATGGTCGTGAAGTCTGCAGGTCCGACCACTTCCAGGTATTCCATGTCCGGCGAGTAGTCGAACAGGTAGTGGCGCACGCCGGGCCGCTGGTGCACGCAGTCGCCCGCGCTGACCAGGGTTTCCTTGTCCTCGTACATGAAGCGGGCCCAGCCGCGCAACATGAGCACGATGTGGAACTCCGCCTCATGTCGGTGCCAGCCAGTGCCCTTTTCCGGGGCGTTGTGGGCAATGACCAGTTGCGCAATGACCTTGCCGCGGGTGGCTTCTGCAATGCCGAGGTCGCGGTAAAGGAAGAAGTCCCGCAGGCCGTCGCCTCGGAAAGCCGTGTCGGGCGGCCTCACGTGTGAGAAGGCGGTGGCTGGGCTGCTGATCTCGGGCTGATCTGGCATGCGTGGCTCCCACGTAGGCACCGGAAATCCGGTACCTCTGGGCATGCAGGTTTCATTCCCGAGGCGCACGGCCTCGGCAAGACTTGCTACCGGCGCGCACCCACCAGCAGCACCACGCCGGCCAGCACCACGGCCACGGCCGACCACTCGAAGCCGGTCACCGTCTCGCCGCCAATGGCCACGCCCAGCAGCATGGCAATCACCGGGTTCACGAAGGTGTAGCTGGACGCCAGCCCGGCAGGCGCCCGGGCCAGCAGCACCATGTAGGCATTGAAGGCGATCAGCGAGCCGAACACCACCAGGTAGGCCCAGGCGGCGATGGCGACTGGCTGCGGCGGCCACTGCGGCTGCTCGCCGGTCAGCAGCGAGAGCAGCAGCAGCACAGCGCCACCGCAGATCATCTCGCTGGCAAAACCGCTTGCGCCCGGCGCCAGCGGCAGCCTGTGCTGGCTCAGCACGCTGCCGATGGACCAGGTCACACACGCCACCGTGATGGCGATCAGCCCTGCGGTGGACGACTGGAAGCCCGCCCCTTGCGTGAGCATCAGCACACCGACCAGGCCCACCGCGATGCCGGCCAGCTCCAGCTTGCCGGGCCGGATGCCGAACACCAGGTTCACCAGGGCAATCATCATCGGCACCACCGCGATGAAGGCCACCACCAGCCCTGAGCCGACAGAGACCTCGGCCACCGCCGTGCCGCCCATGCCGCCGCCCAGCATCAGCGCGCCGACGATCAAGGCATTGCGCCATTGCCTGGCGCTTGGCAGCGGCGTGCCGCGCCAGCGGGTCCAGGCCAGCAGCAGGCCGCCAGCCACCAGGAAGCGCGTGCCCATCTGGAAATACGGCGGGAAGCTCAGCAGCGCGTATTTGATGACCAGGTAGGTCGAGCCCCAGACCAGCCAGGTGGCGGCGAGGCAGGCGAGGATCAGCGGGCTGAAGGTGGCACCGGCCGAGCGGGCGGGGGTGACGGTGGTGGTCGACATGCGCTCATCGTAGCGAGGCCGCGTGCCGCATTCGATGGGAAAGCCAAGGTCTGATGCCGGGTGGGGTTTGGTTTTCAAGGTGTTTCGCATGCTAGGCTTTGAACACCATGAACGCACCCCTGACCCAGCCCGTCGTCGTCGCACCGCTCGCGCTGGACGCCTACGACACCCGCATCCTGGCCGAACTGCAGGCCGATGCGCGGCTCAGCATGACCGAGCTGGGCCGGCGCGTGCACCTGTCCCAGCCGGCGGTGACCGAGCGTGTGCGCAAGCTGGAAGCCGCCGGGGTGATCACCGGCTACCGCGCCACGGTGGACCTGAAGGCGCTGGGCTATGGCATTCGCGCGGTCATCCGCGTGGGGCGCGCCGAGTACGCGCGGGTGGTCAAGCTGATCCAGCAGACGCCCGAGGTCGTCAATGCCTACAACGTGACTGGCGAGGACAGCTGGGTGCTGGAGATTGCGGTGATCGACGTGGCCCACCTGGACGCGGTGGTGACCCGCTTCTGCATGCTCACCGAAACCAGCACCTCCATCATCCTGAATGCCGCCCGCGAGCACCAGACCATGCTGCCAGCCCGCGGCGAGGACGTGAAGCCACCCATTCGCAAGATTCACAACGCCTGAGCCTTTTCCATCTCCCAAAGGACCCGCCATGCCCACTGAGACGCCCGCGTTTTCGACCTGTGACCTGTGCGACGCCGACAAGGACCCGAGCAATGGCGAGCTGCGTGTGCTGCCGCCGCTGTTCCGCGACTTTGGGGGCCTGACGCGCTTCGCCGGCCCCATCAGCACCGTGCAATGCCTGGAAGACAACTCCCGGGTGCGCGAGGCGGTGATGTCGCCTGGCGAGGGGCGGGTGCTGGTGGTGGACGGCGGCGGCTCGCTGAAGCGCTCGCTGCTGGGCGGCAACCTGGCGCAGGCGGCCGAGAAAAACGGCTGGGCCGGCGTGCTGGTGTTCGGCGCCGTGAGGGATGCAGCCGAGATGCGCGCCTGCCAGGTCGGCATCCGCGCGCTGGGGTTGATTCCGATGCCCACCGAGCGCCGCGACCAGGGCCTGCGCGATGTGCCGGTGCAGATCGCCGGCGAGTGGCTGAGGCCGGGCGAGTGGTTATATGCCGATGAAGACGGCATCGTCGTGAAACGAAGTGCGGCCTGAAAGCTTGATTTCTGGGCTATACTGATGAGCTTGTCGGGGCGTAGCGCAGCCTGGTAGCGCATCTGGTTTGGGACCAGAGGGTCGCGAGTTCGAATCCCGCCGCCCCGACCATTTCTTCTTCAGCCTTGCATCTTCTTTGCAAGGCTTGCCGGTTCAGCGCGGGATGCGTTGAACCGCTTTCAGGTCCTCAGTTTTCCTGCGATTCAGGCTTCCTTCGCTGGCGGCGTTTCCACGCATTCGCCCGGGAACAGGTCGCGCTTCGTGTTGCCCTCCAGGAACCATACGCAAGCGAGCTTCCTGTCGTCCTGCACATACTCGACGACCATCTTGGGCCCGCCGGCCTTCAGGCGAACCACGTCGCCCGGCTTGAAAGTCTCAGCCATGACATTCCTGTGAAGTTGAGCATCGATGGTAACGGCTGCTTTGGGCTGCTTCGTGCAGCCTCAGCTGCCCGCCTTGTTCGGGTCGCGCCAGGCGCGCTCGAAAGGCAGCCGCCAGGCATGCGGCGCAATCAGCTGGTGGATGGACTTCGGGCCCCAGGAGCCGGGCGGATAGAGCCGCACCGGCGGCGGCGCTTCCAGCAAATGGGTGGAAACCTGCCACAGCCGCTCGATGCCTTCTGCGGTGTTGAACAGCGTGTGGTCGCCGCGCATCGCGTCCAGGATCAGCCGTTCGTAGGCCTCCAGCACGTCGCCCAGCATGCCGGTGTCGTGCATCGCGAACTGCAGGCTCAGCTTGTCCAGTCGCATGCCCGGGCCGGGGCGCTTGCCGTAGAACGACAGCGACATCTTCGACGCGTCGGCCAGGTCGAAAGTCAGGTGGTCCGGGCCCTGCGCGCCCACGCCCGAGCCGGGCGGGAACATGCTCTTGGGCGGTTCGCGAAAGGCGATCGAGATGATGCGCTGGCCCTCGGCCATGCGCTTGCCGGTGCGCAGGAAAAACGGCACGCCGGCCCAGCGCCAGTTGTCGATGAAGCACTTCAGCGCGATGAAGGTCTCGGTCTCGCTGGTCGGGTCCACGCCTTCTTCCTGGCGGTAGCCAGCGTACTGGCCACGCACCACGTGCTCGGGCTGGATGGGCAGCATGCTGCGGAAGACCTTGTTCTTCTCCTCGCTGATGGGTGCCGGTTCCAGCGCGGTAGGCGGCTCCATCGCCATGAAGGCCAGGATCTGGAAGAGGTGGGTGACCACCATGTCGCGGTAGGCGCCGGTTTGCTCGTAGAAGCCCGAGCGCGGGCCCAGGCCCAGCGTCTCGGGCACGTCGATCTGTACGTGGTCGATGAAATTGCGGTTCCAGATCGGCTCGAACAAGCCGTTGGCAAAGCGGAAGGCAAGGATGTTCTGTGCCGGCTCCTTGCCCAGGAAATGGTCGATGCGGAAGATCTGCTCTTCGGCGAAGACCTCGTGCAGCTGGCTGTTCAGCGAGACGGCACTGGCCAGGTCCACGCCAAACGGCTTTTCCATCACGATGCGCGAGCGCTCCACCAGCCCGGCCTGGCCTAGCATGCGCACGGCCGACAGCGCGGCACTTGGCGGCACGCTGAGGTAATGCAGCCTGCGGGACTCCACGCCCATGGCCTCTTCGGCTCGCGCCACCGCGGCCTGCAGCGCGGCCGCGCCGTCGGCCAGCGCCACGTAGTCCAGGTTGCCAGCGAAGGCCTGCCAGTCGGCATCGCTCACGCGCCGGCTGCCAAATTCGTCGAGCGCCTTGCGGGCCAACTGGCGAAAGCCATCGGCGTCCATGTCGTCCAGCGACACGCCGACGATGCGGCAGCTCGGAATGAAGCCGGCATTGCACAGGTGGTACAGCCCCGGCAGCAGCTTGCGCCGCGCCAGGTCACCGCTGGCGCCAAACAGCACCACCACCTGCCCGAATTGCGGGCCGACACCAGGATGAATCTTGGCCAAGGGCAGGTCTCCGGTCAGCGGGACCATGTCCCGGGTTGTCGTTCATCCATTGCTCGCAAGTCGCGGGCCGCCGCCCCCCGCCTTAGAATGCGCGGCTTCACACTGCCCGTAGCTCAACTGGATAGAGCAGCTGCCTTCTAAGCAGCAGGTCGGGGGTTCGAGTCCCTCCGGGCAGGCCAAATGTGGTCGTCACAAATCACCTTGTTAAGTCATAGTCCCTTAAAAGTCAACGACTTATAGACACTCGTGTCGCCCGACCTTGCCCCTGGATTCCGTCTCCCATAACTGTTCTACGCGCTGGCTTGCCGTGATTGATGGGCCAGCCAGTTTTCTTCGAACTGCATCGGGCTGACATGGGCCAGCGTGGAGTGCAGACGGCTTCGGTTGTACCAGAGCATCCAGGCCAGCACTTCATCCTTGGCCTGGCGTCTTGTCTTGAACCGCTGGCCATGCAGCCGCTCTACCTTCAACGACCCGAACAGCGTCTCGCTGCAAGCGTTGTCCCAGCAGTTGCCCCGCCGGCTCATCGAGGCTGTGATGCCGTACTCGGCCAGCACATCCCGGAAGTCCTGGCTGGCGTATTGGCTGCCGCGGTCACTGTGGAAGATCAGTCCCGCATCCTTGCTCGGATGGCGCTTGAACCAGGCCATGCGCAGCGCATTGATGACGATCTCGCGTGTCATGTCCTGGCGCAGCGACCAGCCCACCATCTGGCGGCTGAACAGGTCGATCACCACGGCCAGGAACAACCACCCCTCGTCGGTGGCGATGTAGGTGATGTCGCCCGCCCACACCTTGTCGGGCTCGGCCACCTCGAACGCTCGGTTGAGCAGGTTCGGTGCGATGGGCAGGTCGTGCTGGCTGTCGGTGGTCACCTTGAAGCGCCGCTTGCCCTTGGCTCGGATACCGTGCAGTTGCATCAGCTTCTGCACCCGGTCCTTGCCCACCCGGATGCCCCGGGCCAGCAGTTCCTTCCACGTGCGTGGCCAGCCGTAGCCGCCCCGGGTCTCGGCGGGGATGGCCTTGATGTGCACCAGCAGCGCTTCGTCGCTGAGGTGGCGGCGTTGGGCCTCGCTGGCACGGCGCACGAAGTGCTCGTGGTACCCGGCCACGCTCACCTTGAGGACCCGACACTGCACCGAGATCGGCCACACCCGCCGGTTGCGTTGGATGAAGGCGTACTTCACTTCGATGCTGTTGCGAAGTACGCCGTCGCTTTTTCCAGGATGTCGCGCTCCATCTTGACCCGTGCCAGCTCAGCGCGCAGCCGGGCAATTTCCATCTGCTCTGCGCTCACGGGCTTGGCGTCCGCGCGCTTGAGCTTGCCCTCGCGTCGGGCCTTGACCCAGTTGTGCAGCGTCTGGTCCACCACGCCCAGTGTTCTGCCTACCGCGGCGATGCTCTGGCCGCCCTCGACCAGGCGCACCGCCTCTTGCTTGAATTCCAACGTGTAGCGCGCCCTGGGCATCGGCTTTTTCTTCGTCATTTCCGTTCTCCTTGCTCGGATTGAATCACTCAGCAAGGGAGACGGTTTCCGGTGGCAAGGTCAGTATATTTCGGCCCAACTTCGGCGAGCCAATGCCGACGTCGCCAATGTGCTTCGCGAGACGCTGGAAGCCGCAGCTTCCTTCCTGTGCGGCCGTCGCGTGGATCCCCGCTCCTGCGATTCACAGGACACGCGGGAGACATTGCTGGCCGGGCCTTCAGGCCGCCAGGCGAAAGGCCGACATCAAGTCGGACAGTCGGGTTGCCTGCATGCTCAGGCTGTCAGCGGCCGCAGCGCTTTGCTCGACGAGTGCGGCGTTTTGCTGCGTTGCTTGATCGATCTGGCTCAGCGCATCGCCAATCTCGCTGATGCCTGCCGATTGCTGTCCAACTGCGTCCGTGATCTCGCCGATCATGACGCTGACTCTCTGGACCTGTGTCACGATGACGTTCATCGCTGCGCCCGCTTCGTCAGCCTGACGAGTGCCAGCTTCCACGCGATCTGCGCTGGACTCGATGAGCGCCTTGATTTGCCGCGCGGCATTCGCTGAATTCCCAGCCAAGGCTCGGACTTCGCCGGCCACAACGGCGAATCCTCTGCCATGTTCACCGGCGCGAGCGGCTTCGACGGCGGCATTCAACGCCAAGATATTGGTCTGAGACGCGATTTCGTCGATGACAGCGATGATCTCGGAAATCTCGCGTGAGGACTCCTTGATGCCTTGCATCGCGGCCACCACTTCACTGACCAAGGCGCCTCCTTTGGTGGCCGTGGAGGCTGCCTCCCGCGCCAGTTCATTGGCTTGCCCAGCCGCGACCGCGCTGTTCCTTACGGTCCCAGAGAGTTCGTCGATCGAAGCGGCCGTTTGTTGCAGGTTGCCCGCTTGCTTCTCCGTGCGCTGGCTCAGGTCAGCGTTGCCGCTGGCAATCTGAGCTGATCCAGTGGCGATGCTGTCGCTGCTGTTGCGAACTTGCGTCACGATGTGGCTCAAGCCCCTCTGCATCTGAGACATCGCAGCCATCAAACTGGATTGATCTCCTGAATGGACGTCTATCGGAATGTCCAACTCACCCGCTCCGATTGCCTGGGCAGCCTTTCGTGCGGCTGAGGGCTCGCCACCAAGTTCGCGGCGCAGCAGATTGAGCAGGCCCCAGCCGACGCCACATGCGATCAACAGCGAGGCGGCGGCCATGGCCATCATGGCCGAGGCCGCTCTGCTGGCAAGTTCGCGGGCCTTGGCGGACGACGCTTGCATCAATTCCTTTTGCAGGCCTGAAAGCTGTTCGAGTGCCCTGATGAACGCCACCTGCTTGGGGCGAACTTTGGTCAGCAACGCCTCGTTGGCATCTTCGAACTTGCCCTGCTTGGTCGAGGTGAGCACGTTGTCCATCGCCGCGTCCCAGGCCTGATGCGCGTCAGCAATGGCGATGACCAGCGACCTGCCTCTGTCGCCTTCAATGCTCCCTTTCAACTCTTTGAGCAGGTCCCTGATCTCCACCTGCGCATCGTGAAGCTGGTTGAGCGCATCGGGGCGTGCTGGACCATCGGCGGTTCCCGGCATTGTCACGTTCCGCACGGTACGCGCAACGAAGTTGATGTCTTCGCGCACTTTCGCGACGCGCTCGTACTTCGCAATGTCGTCTTCAACGAGAGAGGAGACCGCGTCCGCGGTTTGTCTGAGACGTAGCGAGCCAAAGGTGGCGAGAGCCAACGCAATCAGGCTGATGGCGCCGAATCCGATGGCCAGACGGCCGCCAATCGTCTTTAACTTTCTGAACATGCTTGGTTGTATTCTGATTTCTCCCGCACGCGGGATGGCCCCGTCTTCATCGACGGACAGGGCGCGTGACGAACGGCGCGAAGCTGCCGTTGCTGATTTGCAGCGCGCGTCGAAAGTTCTCTTCAAACATCGGGCCCAAAATGGAGCCCGGCATCAGGGCCGGTTCAACTGCATGGCAATGCGTTTCGTGTCGAACGCCCTGCCGGATCACGAACCGGCCGATACGGAAGCTGTCGGTGCACCTTCGCGCATCTTCTTGTCCTTCGGCAACAGCTCTGCCCCCTTTGCCTGCACGCCGTTGGCCGTTGCGTATTGCTCGTACGCTGCGCGCAGCCTGCGCACGATTTCCGGGTGCACGGCCGCGATGTCCGCCGTCTCGCCCGGATCGACCTCAAGGTCGTAGAGTTCCCAACGGTTCAGATCCGCTGGCTGGGTGAAGGTCGTCAACAGTTTCCAGCGGCCTTGGCGGGCACTGCGAACGCCGAGATGCTCCTCGAAGATCAAGCGCTCGGGCGCGATCGCCTGCGCCTGGGCTGACTGCAGGGCCGGCAGCCAGGAAGCGCCGCTCAGCGGATGGACAGGGCGGCCATGGTAGTGGTCGCCTGGGTTCGGAGCCTTCGCGAGGGTGAGCAGGGTGGGCAGGATGTCCGTCACGTGGACCGTCTCGCGAAGTGCCGGAAGCGCGTGGGTCTGGCCGGGCAGGTGCAGAATGCCGGGCGATCTCACCCCGCCTTCGGTTGTCTCCCACTTGAACCACCGCAGCGGCCCGGAGCTGACTTCGGCCCAGCGTTCGCCATAGGCTACGTTGGAGCGAGGGCGTCCGATGTTTTGGAGGCTGTTGTCCATGTTCGTCTGGGCGACGATGTTCTCCGCCATTGAACAAGCGCCGTTGTCGGAGAGGAACAGGATCATCGTGTTTTCGTACTCGCCGATCTTGCGGAGGTGTTCGACAAGTCGGCCGAAATTTCGGTCCAGGTTGCTCACCATGGCCGCATAGATCTCCATCTTGCGCGCTTCGAGTTGGCGCTGATCGGGCGTCAGATTCTCCCAGAGGGGGGCGTGTGCCGAGTCAGGCTGTGAGCGTGCCGCTGGTGCTTGGGGCGGGAAGAGGCCGAGCTTGCGCTGCCGTGCGATGCGTGCTTCGCGAATCGCTTCATAGCCCACGTCGTACTTTCCCTTGAACCTCGCGATGTCTTCGTCTGGAGCGTGCAGAGGCCAGTGCGGTGCTGTGTAGGCGAGGTAGCCGAAGAAGGGCCTGCCATCGGCTTTGCCGGCGTCGATGAACTCGATCATGCGATCGGTGTAGGTCTTCGTGGAATAGAAGTCCGGCGGCAGCGAGACGCGTTTATCGTCCTCCAGGTAGATGGCATTGTGGTCGGGGACTGTCTCCTTGCCTGGCACAGGCGCCCAGTGCGGCGCGGCACCCGTCATCAGACAGAACGATCGCTCGAAGCCGCGATGCGCCGGACCCTGCTCAGGCTTGCGAGCGAGATGCCACTTGCCTGACAGGTAGGTGTGGTAGCCCGCATCGCGCAGCAGTTCAGCGGCACAGAACGAGCGTTCGTTCAGGTAGCCCTCATACCCAGGCTCCTTGAAAAGGTCTGGCTCGAGAGCCAGCATGTTCTGAATGCCGCCAACCCCCGCCAGATGATGATCTGCCCCGCTCAGCAGGCTGGCGCGCGTGGGCGAACAGACCGGCGCGACGAGCAGGTGAGGCAGCAAACGGCCCTCGGCAGCGAGAGCGTCGAGGTAGGGCGTCGGGATTTCGCTGCCGTATGCGCCGAGGTCGGCAAAGCCGAGATCGTCCGCCAGCACCACGAGGAGATTCGGGCGCCGCGCTGGCAGCGTGGCCGTGTTCGTGGCGCAGCCCTGAAGGCCCCATCCGGCAGCCAGCGTCGAGGCCAAGCCAGCCAGCATGGTGCGCCTTGAAGTCATTTGCGTCATATGTCTGCGGTCCTGTCTCTTCGTGATTGCATCTATCGCTTGATGGTGTCGTTCGATCCGCCGTACGCCTTGCTTCGCCAGCGTTCGGGTTCTTGTGGGACGTGCGTCGGTTTTCCCGCAAGCAGAGCCAACACGTTGTCCAGTTGGGGATCCCCGGTCCGCTTCATTTCTTCGACCAAAGCTTGGGCCATGGTCGCAATGCGATCCCGATGCTCAGGCGCCTTCACGAGGTTGTTGCGCTGGCCCGGATCGAGCTTGAGGTCGTAGAAACCGAGAGGTACGCCGAGGACGTACTCGTCGAGCCGGCGGCTCAGGGCGGGATTGCCTTTGGCTGCCTTGGACATTGCCGGATAGCTGAGTCCCAACATGCCATCGACCTTGAGCTCCAGCTTGCCGTCCGACCAGGGTGAGAACACCAGGGCGTAGCGTTCGTCCTGCACAGCGCGACTGGGATAGGCCATGCCTGTGACCGTCGTGTTGACCTCGGTCGTCACGAAGCGTCGCTGCGCTCCGCCCCGTCCTTCCATCCTCGGCAGTAAAGAATAGCCGTCCAGCGTGCGGGGCTTGGGCATGGACAGGATGTCCAGCAGGGTGGGAAGCAGATCGACGTTGCTTGTCAGGTCCTCGAAGACTGACGGCGTGCCCATGCCAGGCCAGGCGATCAGAAACGGCGTGCGCGTGCCCGCATCCCAGCAGGTGGCCTTGGCGAACGGGAAGGGCATGCCGTGATCGGATGTGAACAGGATCACCGTGCTGTCGCGTTGGCCGCTTTCGTCCAGGGCCTGCAGAATGCGGCCGATCGTGATGTCCAGTCGCTGGGCGTTGTTCCAGTACTGGGCCAACTCCTTGCGAACCTCCGGCAAATCTTCGAGGCACACAGGCACTGTGACCTGCTCGGCCTTGATCTCCCGCGGCACTTTGTACGGACCTTGCTCGCCATGGTCCAGCTCCGCTGCCTGCGGGCTGCCATAGAAGGGGCGATGCGGATCGTTCAGGTTGCAGTTGATGTAGAAGGGCTTGTTCGCTTCTGCTGCCTTGGACATCGCCTCCCGCAGCGCCCGGTCGTAGACCTCCGGATTGCGATCCTTGCCGGGAACCTTCATGTCCCACGGAAAGCAGCTGGCAGGCTGCATGTGTTCCAGCTTGTGGATACAGCTCGTGAAATAGCCATGCTCGCGCAGCACGGTTGTGAGCGTCGGGATGCCCTCATTGATGGGAACAAAGCCGATGCCGCCGCTGTGATGCGGCTTCAAGCCGCACATCATGGCTTGTCTTGACGGCTGGCAGATCGGGGCCGCGGCCCGGTTGTTGACGAACAGATGTGAACGTCGTGCCAGTCGGTCCAGATTGGGGGTCAGGTCTTGCGTTCCGCCCATGAAACCGGGCAGGGACCAATTCATGTCGTCTACCGTGATGAACAGCAGGTTGAGCTGCCTTTTGCGTCCCTTGGCAGCGATACCGGCCTGCGGCATTGCTGCGAAAGCGGCTGCCGATCTTGCGAGAAAATCGCGCTTGCGCATCTGTGTCTCCTTGTGTGTTTCGATCAGGGCGCTACAGCGCTACAGCGCTACAGCGCTACAGCGCTACGGCGAATGCAGCGGAATCCGATGTGCGAAGTACTCGTGTCGATGGCCTGGGGATGTCGAGCAGCCGGGCGAAATCGTTGGCAGTAGTCTTCTGAACAGAGGTGCGAACCCCCCTTCAGAACGCGACGCCCCATCCGTGCGGGCCCGCCGCGAGGGTCGATGCTTTGCGCTTCGGTCGCTCCGCGCGGATTGCGCGTCGCGCAACACGCCGAGGCTTTGAAGGGAAGGTCTTCACCGGCGGCATACCAGTCGTCGGTCCATTCCCAGACGTTGCCGATCATGTCGAAGAGCCCGTAGCCGTTCGCCGGGTAGGAACGCACCGGCGAAGTCCGCAAATAGCCGTCCTCGAGAGAGTTGAGCCAGGGGAAGTGTCCCTGCCAGTAGTTCGCCATGACCTTTCCGCCTGGAGTCAGTTCGCTGCCCCAGGCATATGCCAAGCCGTCCTGCCCGCCACGCGCGGCAAATTCCCACTCCGCCTCGGACGGAAGAACCTTGCCAGCCCACTTGGCATAGGCCACCGCGTCCGCGTGAACGATGTGGACCACCGGGTGATCGCCCAGGTCGCGGAGATCGGAGTCAGGGCCGTACGGTGTTCGCCAGGATGCACCGATGCACCAGGCCCACCATTGGCTCACATCGTCAAGGCGAACCTGGGTACCGGGAGGCACGAAGAGCAGCGAACCTGCTCGCAGTTGCTCACGATCAGCGTCTGGAAAATCTTCAGGGCGCGGCGCAATCTCGGCCTGCGTGATGTAACCGGTGGCGTCGACAAATCTGGCGAACTGCGCATTGGTGACCGGCGTCTCGTCGATCCAGAAGCCGTCAACTTGGACCCGGCGGGTGGGAGACTCCTCTGGATAAAAACCATCGGCCCCCATCGTGAACGAACCGCCGGGTATCCATCGCATCTCAACTGCGGAGGCAGCGGGTGTTTGGGGGGAATTGCCCGAGGTGATGCTTTTCATTGCCGTCTCCAAAGTCACCTGATCCAGGGCCAGAGTTATGGGGGTCAGAACTTGTGGTGGATGCCAAAGTCCAGTCCAGCCGAGTTGCCCCCTGGTGCGATCGACTGCGCTCCATTCGGCAGGAAGGTTGTGCCCGCGCCCTTGTTGTCGAGCTTCGCATACATCGTGTAAACCGCCGTGCGCTTGGAGAGGCGGTGCACGTAGCCGACCGCCCACAGGGTTGCGTCGTTTGCACTTTCCTTCACGGTGCCGGTTGCATTGCGTCTCACGAAGGAAAGCCGGATGTCTCCGGCACCGACGTTCTGGACAGCGCCAATCTGCCACCAGCGCTCTTCGTAGGGGACGGCAGTACTGCGCTTCGACCGTTCGTCCTGAATCATCGCCATCAGCTTCGTGCCGGTGGAGAACTGGTAAGCGGCTGCAATTCCCTTGGTTGTGTACTTGACGATCGAGCCGCCTGTCGCGGGATCTATCTGTGCAAAGTGCCCGCCGACACTGAAGCCTTGGTGCTTCCATTCCAAATAGGCACCGGAATATTTGTCAGCGGTCCCGCCTTCTCCAGGAGCGAACATCAGCTGCCCGGACAGGCCATACTCCTTCGCTTCCCCGGGCAAGAAGTAGCCGATGGCGTTGCTCGCCTGATTGAAGGTCTTGATTCTTAGTGCGGCCGGCGCATGGTTCGGGTTCGGTCCCGCCGACAGAATGTTGATGTTGGAGCCGATGCCATTCGCAGTGAATGGATCGTACTGGGTCGTGATCCGGTAGCTCGGCACGACATCGCGACCCAGACGCAGTTCTCCCAGGCTGCGACTGCCCAGCCTCACCGTGGCTTGGCGATTCCAATAGGTCGTATTGCTTTCGCCGGTGTCCGGTTTGATCTGCGCTTCCAAATGGAAACCCGCATAAAGACCCCCGCCCAGATCCTCCGTGCCGCGCAGGCCCCAACGGCTCGGGCCGATTCCGGAATGGCTCACGCCATTGAACGCCGGGGCCCCCGAGTTCTTGATGTGGCTCAGGCGCATATCCACGATGCCGAAGATCGTGACGGCAGATTGGGCCAGTACAGGGGCCGCGCCTGAACATCCGGTAAGCAATAAAGCCAGCGTCCTTTTCATCTTGTCTCCTAGTGTTTGAGTTGGCCCATTGACCTGGGCTCGGGTACGCTGGTTCAATCTTCTTGGCAATACCTTGTACTCACAACATGTACCTGTTGTGTTTGTGAACTCACCTGGCGATGAGAGGCATGCGAACTCGTGCACATGCAAAGCAGAGCGGTTGAGCAAGCGAGTGCTGCTGCGCACGTCAGCAGGCCCGGTCCGTCGGGATGCATGCTGCGGATCCCAACACGCAGCAGCCGGCGTCCGCGCGTCTGCGACAGCATCAGGGCGATGAGGGCGAGCGCAAGCGTCACCATTCCGGTGACGACCAGAAGCGCGCGATGATCCAACCATGCGGTCCGCAGGATCAGCAGCGCATTGACGCTCAATGCCAGCGCGGTTCTCCGCCAGGCGAGTGAGGTTCTTTCAGGCTGCAGGCCGGGATCTCGCCAGTCAACCATGCCTATGCCGTCGCAAGCATCAACGTGATGACTCCTGCCGTGATGAGGAAGCCTGCTGCGAGCACGAGTACCGATCGAGTGGAGGGAAGGGCGCGTTCGTGCCGCATGGCGATTTCATTGCGCCGCCACTGCCAGTAAGCGCCGATGCTCATGACCGCGGCCAGCCCCGTGAGGAAGCACGCCAATGCAAGGACCCAAGCGCGGGGGCCGAGGTGCGACGAGAACTGTTCAAGAACCACGCCACTGCCAAGAACGGCCATCGCCGTCCGGATCCAGGCGAGAAAGGTTCGCTCGTTGGCCAGCGTGTACCTGTAGTCGGGATCCTTGCCTTCGCCTCGCCATCTGCTGTCAAAAAGTCGAGCCATCACCAGTGTCTCTTTGCCGTACTGCCTTGCGACCGGCCTACGAGGGCCGGCGCGGGGGCTTGAGTCCGATGCGGCTGAATGCTTCTTCGGGCGCATCCAGTTCGGTCAGCTTTTCAGCAATGGTCGACATCAGTCGTGCCTCGACTTGGCTGTCCTGCACGGGGTGAAGTTGTCCCGGGTCGCGCGCCAGGTCGAAGAGCACCGTGGTGCAGTCCTCGTATGTCCCCATGGGATTGACCTGTCCATCTGGCAATCTGCGAGCGGGCACCTTCAGCACGGGTATCTCGCGGGTGAAACTGAAGGGCTGAACCAGTTCCGCCTGTTGCAGGCATGCGGCGGAGAAAAAGCCGCGCAAGTGCGTCGGCATCAGCGTGTACTCGAAGAGGTCCTGCTTGCGCATGTCGCTGGGATAGCGGAAATAGGTATAGCGTCCATCGGTGATGTTTGTGGCTGCACCGAACATCCCGTAGAGCACCGCGTCGTGGTGCTGCGTATCGCCTTCCATTACGTGGCGCAGCGAGCGGCCGAGCGCCGTCGACGGTGCCGCCTGGCCGTGGAAATCCAGCAATGTCGGCATCAGGTCCGTGGTCTGGGTCAGCGCCGACACGCGCGTGCCGCCTTTGTGGGCATAGTCCGGGTGGTAGACGATCAAGGGCAAATGCGCAATCTCGTTGAACATCGGACTGCGGTTCTTTGCCCACCAGTCGTGCTCTCCCAGCAGGAAGCCGTGATCCGTGGTGAGTACCAGCGCGGTGTCGCGCCAAAGGTCGTGCTTGTCGAAGTAGTCCAGCAGCCGACCCAGGTAGGCATCGCACATCGTCACCAGGGCCGCGTAATTGGCGCGTAGCTCGGCGACTTCCTCCTGGGTTTCCCTCAGCCGGTCATACTTGGGCCAGTCCAGGATCGGGCCGGCGTAGCGCGTGGGGTAATGCTCTCGGTAGCGAGCGGGTGCAGTGAAGGGTTCATGGGGATCGAAACACTCCAGGTGCAGCATCCAGTTCTCGCTGGTGCGATTGCGATCGAGAAATTCGAAGGCTGAGTCGAAGCATCCAGCAATGGGATAGTCGCGCTCATCCTTGATGAACTCCCGATTCACGAGGTTGGGCAGATATCGGTCATCCTCAGTGAAGCGTGTCTGCACTGCGTGATATTGCTCGCGGAAGCGCTCGAGGGGCGGCTGGACCATTGCCTTCCACTGGTCGGACTCCTGGCCACGAATGAAGTCAAAGGTGGAATATTGCGTGTGATACGTCGCCCCACCTTCCTCAAAGTAATGGTAGTGGTCTGAAATCAGATGCGTGTAAACGCCGCCCTCGCGCAGGATTGATGCCATCGATGCGTCGAAGGGTTCAAGAGGGCCCCACGAACGGTGGAGGAATGAAAGCCGG
Source organism: Ideonella azotifigens (assembly GCF_021043325.1). NCBI lineage: Bacteria > Pseudomonadati > Pseudomonadota > Betaproteobacteria > Burkholderiales > Sphaerotilaceae > Ideonella > Ideonella azotifigens. Next base: position 142,184 of record NZ_JAJNKD010000011.1, on the reverse strand, counting down.
CCCGTGTGAAGATCACGGCGCGCTGGCATGCAGGGAAGACTGCCTGCGAAGTGCTTGTCAAAGCGAATGCCGCGTTCGGCCAGCCGACGGGAGTTCGGACTTGCCACTTCTGTCCCGCCAAATGCCTCCAAGGCCAGGTAGTTCAGCGAATCGAAAAGGAGAAAGACGGTCTTCATGGGGAGTCCCGGAGAGCGGTGGAGCGGGTCCGCCGGTTTCAGTTTGTCGTGCGGACTTGATCAATTTCGGAGAAGCGCAGCGTGATGCTGTAGTTGCGCGATTCACCCGGCTCCAGCCGAGTGCTTTGCTCGCTGCGGCCACCAGGCAGGCGGCCACTTGCGCACGGCTCGATCGCCAGCAGGCCACAGGCTGGCCTGAGGTCTTGCCATACTTGGAGATACGGCAACGATGCGGTCCCGAACGAAACATCGAGACAGATCGCCTTGGTCCCACGGCCTGCAGACAGAATTCGGACCTGGGCGGTCGAGGCGTTGCCACTCGAGATGCAACGCGCTTCGCCGGTCCCATTCTGATCAGCCATCTGGATCGGCCCGAGAAGGGCGCGGCCATTCAATTCGACGGTGCCGCCGTCTGTCACCAGCGGATGCCCGAGGTTGAAGTGATACAGGATGTCGTGTACCTGTACATGCGAGCTGTCATTGGTCACGGTGTCCTGGATGGTCAGCGCCGTATCGCCAATCGGCGCCGCAATGCAGCGCTTGAGGCGCAAGCATTCGGCTCCCAGCCGGTACTGGATGACCTCGGCTTCCGCGATCAGTGTGGGCGTTGCGCAATCCCAGCTTTCCGCGCTTGTCAGCAAACGGGCGGGCGTCATCGGGAAATGTCCGTGCAGCGGATGGGGCGAGTCCGGCTGGCGGACGTGGTCGAGTCCGCAAGTCATCAGCAGTCCCGACAACATGCGACCGACCCCATGCCCAGCGTCATGCTCGGACCGCGTCAGCATAGGATTGGAGAAGCCGGATGGGGATTGCCAGGCCAGCGGTATGCCCTTGAACCACAAGGGACCGATATCGAAGGAGCGATCTGTCATCGCCCAGAAGTCCAGGCCGCCGCCTGTGCTGAACGCAAGGGCGCGTACACCGCGTTCCGCACCTTCGTCGAGTGTCATTCGGCGAACGCTCGCAAATTGCCTCAGATCTCCGACGAGTGGGCGCAGGCGCTTCGCGCAAATGGCGTCAGGTGAGGTCATCGTTCAGGCCGCGATACTCGATGCCGCATGTCGAGGCTCGTCGCCAATCTCTGCCATCGTCCGGTCGAGCAGGGCCGTCATCTCGTGCACGATGCTGCGATAGGCTGGATCGTCGTAGACGTTGATCAGCTCAAGTGGGTCCGCGTTGCAGTCGAACAGTTCCCATTCGGGCGCCTCGCCGCCGCCTTGCGAACCCGGTGCGCCGAGCCCCTGGTTGTACCAATACACCAGTTTGTACTGTTGGGTTCGGATGCCGTAGTGCGCATAGGCATTGTGAATGGCGTCTCGGTGCATCCAGTAGCGGTGATAAGCAACTTGGGACCAGTCCGTGGGTGTCGCGCCCTTCAGCAGCGGACGAAGGCTCCTTCCCTGCATGTAGGTGGGAACAGGAATGCCGGCGATGTCGAGGAAGGTGGGAGCGAAATCAACGTTGGATGCAATGTCGTTGCAGATCGTCCCGGGCGGGATCTCACGCGGGTAGCGAACGAGGAACGGCATCTGGAAAGATTCCTCATACATGAAACGTTTGTCGAACCAGCCATGCTCACCGAGGAAGAATCCCTGATCCGAGGTATAGATGACCAGCGTGTTCTCTGCGATGCCTTCGTCGTCAAGCAGTTGGAGCAGGGTGGCGACGCTTTCGTCCACGGCAGCCAGCGTGCGGAGATAGCGCTGCATGTAGCGCTGGAACTTCCAGTCCGTGTAGGCGGCCTCATTCTGGAAAGTGAACACCTCACCGGTGTCCTTGTCGATGAGTCGCACGTCGCGAATGTTCTGGGGATTCGGAAGCTTGCGCATCTGTGCCCCGGGGAACTGCGGCTCGCCCACCTCACGTCCCCCTTCCGGTTGGACTACACCAACGTCGCGGTAGGTCATGTCATCTGCAACGCGCATCTTTGCCGCGGCTGCAGCGCGCGCACGATTCTTGTAGTCGTCGGAGAAGGTGTCGGGTACGGAAATTCGTTCCTGGAAAAGATGTTTGTGACGCGGATGCGGCTCCCAGGGGCGGTGTGGTGCCTTGTGGTGGCACATCATGAAGAAGGGCTTTGATCGATCACGCTCGCGAATGAAGCGCGACGCCTTTTCCGTGATGATGTCCGTGGCATAGCCGGACTCGTATGTCTTTCCAGCCGGCTCGAGAAACACGGGGTCGTGGTACTCACCTTGGCCGGGAAGGACCGACCAATGGTCGAAGCCGCTGGGTTCGTGCGCCTTGCCTTCGCCGAGGTGCCACTTGCCGATCATTGCCGTTTGGTAGCCGTTCGATCGCAGATGCTTCGCGACGTGCGGCAAGCGATTGTTGAACTTGCTATCGAGCGTGACGACGTCGTTCACATGGTTGTGGGTGCCGGTGAGGATGGTCGCGCGGCTGGGGGTGCAGATCGAGTTGGTGACGTAGCAATGATTGAACCGCATTCCCTCTTGGGCGAGGCGATCGATGCCAGGCGTCGCGTTGATGCCATGGCCGTAGCAGCCGATCGCCTTGGAGGCGTGATCGTCGGCCATGATGAAAAGGATGTTGGGACGCTGGTTCATGCTTGCCTCATTCAATCTTCAGGTCTGCGGACTTGACGGCCTTCTGCTGGATTTGGGATTCGTGGGCGATCGCGGCGCTGAAATCGGCTGCCGTCTTGAAGACGACGTCCTGTTGCGTCGTTTTGGATGAGATGAGGTACTTCTCATCTTTCGTACCGATCTGGCAGGCGTTCTCAAGAGCTTTGAGGATGGCGGGTGGCGTGCCCTTGGGGGCATACAGGCCGCCGAAGAGCTGTGCGACGACGGGGAAGCCCTGCTCCGTCATCGTGGGCACGCCGGGCGCCTCGGGCAGCCGGTTGGGAGAGAAGACACCCAGCATGGGGAGTCCTTGAGCCTGAGCCTGGCCAACGGACACCGTTCCAATCTGAACTTCCCCAGCCTTCAGCGCCAGGATCAGTGGGGGATCACCTCGGTAAGGGACTGCGCGAAGGTCGACCTTCGCTTTCTGGGCCAGTTGGATGGTTGCAAGGTGAGGAAACGAGCCGATGCCGCCCGTCCCATAGGCAATCCCATCCGGTGCGGCGCTGGCGGCTGCCACGACCTCACGGACGCTCTTCAGCTTCGTATTCGCTGGCGCAGCCAATGCATAGTTGTTGACGAAGGTCTGGCAAACGCCGGTCAAGTCCTCCGGCTTATAGGGCAGGTGCTTCAGATGAGGCTGGAGGACCAGCGGGCCCACCGGACCGAAACCGAGCGTGTACCCATTGGCCTGGCTCTTCGCCACTGCGTTCGTCGCGATGGTGCCGCTGGCGCCATCGCGATTCTGGACGATCACAGGCTGTCCCAGGGTCTTCGACATGCTCTCGGCGAGCGCTCGGCCCAAGATGTCCGCTGCTCCACCGGGCGAAAAGCCGACGTAGATCTGGATCGGGCGGAGCGGCCACTCGGCATGGGCGAGCGAGCTGAGACCAACGAGTGCCAGCACGGCCGCAGATTTGGAAAATTCAAAGGACTTGATCATTGTTGTCTCCAGTGTGGCCATAGATTAGGTACGATACTTTGTACCCGCAACATATACCTGCCCATGAACGTGCAAGATCTTGAAGTTGCTTTGCGCACCCGTGTCGACCTGGCGGCCCATGGGGATCGCCTGCCACCGGTGCGCCAGCTGATGCGCGAGTACAAGGTGGGTCAGGCGGCCGTCCAGGAAATTCTGGGCAGAATGGCGCGCCAAGGCCTGTTGCAGCTTCAGGTCGGGCGCGGCACCTTCGTTCACAAGCCGGGCCAGGGGCGCGGTTCGCCTCTCGCTGGTGCGCGGGTCTTGGTGCTTTCCGCCCGTGTCCAAAGCGAACGAAGCCACCAGGTGGCGCGACGGGTCCAGGAGCAACTGGGAGCGGCAGGAGCGCGCTGCGTGCAACTGGTCTATGAGCGGCTTGAAGAAGCGCTGGAGGTGCTGCGTCTGAGTACCCGGTTCGATGCCTGCGTGCTCCAGTCCTACTTCGACGCGATCCCGCTCGGGCTGCTGTCGTTTCTCAGGGAGCGCTGCGGCGCCGTCGTCGTGGATGGCGCGCGCGTGACCGGGGTTGATCTCGATGCTGTTGCGTCAGATTGGCGCGGGGCACTGGACATGGCGATCGAGCAGGTTGTCGACGCCGGCCACAGACGGATCGCGCTTCTCGCCTGGCCCGGTGCGGTCCAGCCTCTCGAAGGTCTTCGCCACCACTTCGTCAGCCTTCGTCGTGCTCTGAGAAGGCAGGACCGAGAGATGCCGTTGATCGAGTTGGGCCGCATCCCGAAACCCCAGGAGGGTGCGCCTGAGTTGGTCGAGGATGCATTCGCCCGGGTTTGGGAAGACAAGGCCTCGCGTCCTACCGCGTTGTTGGCGCTGGGTCTCGGTCCCAGCGTGTTGGCGTTGAGCGAGACCATCGACCGCCACAGGCTTCACATTCCGCGGGACCTGAGTGTCGTCGTTTTGAGTCACATCGACGTTGCCGATGAGATCAACAGCCGGTTCGATGCTGTTGGCTCCCGGTCGGCCGATGCCGCGCATGCCCTCGTGGCCCAGGTTCGTGACCGCCTCGAGTTTCCTGCCAAGGACCCTGGCACCGTTTACCTCGCCAACCACTATCGGAAGGCGGGTACCTTGCGGGCGCCATCCGGCGCAGGCAAGTAGCGACATGGGCCGCCGCACCGGCCGAGCGCCGCATCGACATTCATGTCGCGCCGCCAGCCTCGCGTGTTGCGTGGTCTGCGTTCGCAAGATCACAGGTCCTGTCAGCCGCGCTTACTTGCGCTTGTACTGTGTGGCACCGAAGAGCATCTCGCGTGCCTTGTCGTCGGTGACCGGTTTGCGGCGGTCCGCCAGCACCTCGACACCACGCATCACTGCGGGCCGTTTGGCCACTTCGTCGAACCAACCCTTGAGGTGCGGGTAGTCGTTCCAGTCAATGCCCTGGTTCTTCCACGAACGCAGCCAGGGGAAGACGGCGATGTCGGCAATGCTGTATTCATTGCCGCCCAGGTAGCGCGAGTTGGCCAGCCGCTTGTCCATCACGCCGTAGAGCCGCTTGGCCTCGTTGGTGTAGCGGTCCACCGCGTAGGCGATCTTCTCGGGCGCGTAGACGCGGAAGTGATGGGCCTGGCCCAGCATCGGGCCCACGCCGCCCATCTGGAACATCAGCCACTCCAGCACCTCGTACTTGCCATGCGTGCTGGCTGGCAGGAAGCGGCCGGTCTTGCCGGCGAGGTAGAGCAGGATGGCACCGGATTCGAACAGCGAGATCGGCTTGCCGTCCGGGCCATCGGGATCGACCAGTGCGGGGATCTTGTTGTTCGGGCTGAGGGCCAGGAACTTGGGCTGGAACTGGTCGCCGGCGCCGATGTCGACCGGGATTGCTCGGTACTTCAGGCCGCACTCCTCCAGCATGATGTGGACCTTGTGCCCGTTGGGGGTGGGCCACGAATACACTTCAATCATGAGCGCGTCTCCTCGGGCGGTGTCAGCCTGAACGCACTCTAATCCAAAGCATGAGCAGGACGCTTCGGCAATGGCTTCTCGGCGGCGCCTCCGGTGCCGAGAGCGCCGTCAAACAATGGTGCGCCAGCGAGGGCCTGGTGCTCAAGCTCACGCACGAGCGAGACGGCTTCGTCATCGAGCCGGCCCGCGAAGGCTTGCCGCTGCGCATCGAATGGGGACCATCGCAGCGGCCTTACCTCAGCGGCATGGAGCTGCGCCTGCGCAGCGAGACCGGCATTGCGCCGCATGTCTACGGTGCCTTGATGCCGCAGGCCCTGCTTGAGGCGTTGGAACGCGCGCTGTTCGAACAGTCCACCGGCACGGTGCAGACCCGTTTCGATGGCGAGATGCCGGAGGAAATGCGCTGGCTGGCGATGGGCGAGCGGCTGGATGCGACGCAGCTCGGGCCGCTGCGCGGCGACTTTGCCGGCGTGGCCAATCAGTCGGCCTGGATGGCCGAGTGGCTGGCCGGGCCGACGGGGGACGCACTGCACGGCTGGGCGCAGGCCGAACTGCAGCGGTTGGCCGCAACGGCTCGCAAGCCGGGCTCGCGCGAGAAACCGGCGCCGCTGGGCTGGGCCTTGCTGGTGCACCGAGGCCGGCTGGTCTGGCGGCAGTCCCTGGCGACGCCGGACGTGGCGGCCATCGCGTCGGCGCGGCAGGCGTTCCAGGCGGCGCTGCTGGGCGCGCGCGGGTTTGCGTCGCAGCCCATCTCCAGCCAGATGGGTGCCAGCCAGATCAACGCCAGCCAGCTCGACCTCAGCCAGCAGGACCTGGCGAGCCGGCAAGGTCCCGCCAGCGATCCGCCAGCGGAGGATTGAGCCCAAGGCGGCACGCTGCCGCCGGTGGCCCCATCACACGCGGTACTTGCCCAGTTCGACCTTGGCAATCGCGTTGCGGTGCACTTCGTCGGGGCCGTCGGCAAAGCGCAGCGTGCGGGCGCCTGCGTAGTAGCTGGCCAGCGGGAAGTCCTGCGACATGCCGGCGGCGCCGTACACCTGCATGGCCCAGTCGATGACCTGGCAGGCCATGCTGGGCGCGACGACCTTGATCATCGCGATCTCGGCCTTGGCGGTCTTGTTGCCGGCCACGTCCATCATCCACGCAGCTTTCAGCGTCAGCAGCCTGGCCTGCTCGATCATGCAGCGGGCCTCGGCAATGCGCTCCTGCGTGACGCCTTGCTGGGCGATCGTCTTGCCAAAGGCGACGCGGCTGCTGGCGCGCTTGCACATCAGTTCCAGCGAACGCTCTGCCAGGCCGATCAGCCGCATGCAGTGATGGATGCGGCCCGGGCCGAGGCGGCCCTGGGCGATCTCGAAGCCGCGGCCTTCGCCCAGCAGGATGCTGCTGGCTGGCACGCGCACGTTCTGGAAGTCGATCTCCATGTGGCCGTGCGGCGCGTCGTCATAGCCCATCACGCTCAGCGCGCGCATGACCTTGACCCCTGGCGCGTCCATCGGCACCAGCACCATGGACTGCTGCGAATGGCGCGGCGCGTCGGGGTCGGTCTTGCCCATGAAGATCAGCACCTTGCAGCGCGGATCGCCCGCACCGCTGGTCCACCACTTGCGGCCATTGATGACGTAGTCGTCCCCCTGGCGCTCGATGCGGGCTTCGATGTTGGTCGCGTCCGACGAGGCCACCGCCGGCTCGGTCATCGCGAAGCCGGAGCGGATCTCGCCGGCCAGCAGCGGCTTGAGCCAGCGTTCCTTGTGCTCGGCGCTGCCGTAGCGCACCAGCACTTCCATGTTGCCGGTGTCCGGCGCCGAGCAGTTGAAGACTTCGCTGGCCCAGGGCACGCGGCCCATGATCTCCGCCAGCGGCGCGTATTCCTGGTTCAGCAGGCCGGCGCCCAGCTCGCTCTCGGGCAGGAACAGGTTCCACAGCCCGGCGGCGCGGGCCTTGGGTTTGAGTTCCTCGATGACGGGCAACGGCGTCCAGCGCTTGCCTGCCTGCGTGTTGGCCTCCAGCTCGGTCCCGTAGCGGGCTTCGTTGGGGTAGACGTGCTGGTCCATGAACGTCGAGACGGCGTCCCTCAGCTCCTGGGTGCGCGGGGAATAGGCGAAGTCCATGCGGTCTCCTTTGATGGCGCCGATGGCGCTTTTGCGATGCGAGAAAACTGAAAGGGAAGGCGATTGCGGCCGAGGCCGGATCAGGCCTTGGCGGCGAAGCCCCAGGCCAGCGCGGCAAGTTGGGGCGCAGCCGCGCCGTTGGCCCGTGCCTGCTCGCTGGCAGCGGTGCCCATCTCGACCCGCTTGGCAATGCCTTGCACGATGGCCGCCAGGCGGAACAGGTTGTAGGCCAGGTAGAAGTTCCAGTCCCGCACGACGGCTTCTGGGTCCGCGCGGCCGGTGCGCTCGCAGTAGCGGCGCACGTACTCGCGCTCGGACGGGATGCCCAAAGCGGCATGGTCCAGCCCGGCAATGCCGCGGAAGGTGCCGGGGGGGATGTGCCAGGCCATGCAGTGGTAGCTGAAATCGGCCAGCGGGTGGCCGATGGTGGACAGCTCCCAGTCCAGCACCGCCTTCACGCGCGGCTCGGCGGCGTCGAAGATCAGGTTGTCGAGCCGGAAGTCGCCGTGCACGATGGACACTTCCGCCGCGTCGCGCGCACTGTCCGGGATGTTGGCCGGCAGCCATTCCAGCAAGCGGTTCATCGCCGGAATGTCCTGCGTGACCGAGGCCTGGTACTGCTTGCTCCAGCGGCCGATCTGGCGCTCGAAATAGTTGCCCGGCTTGCCGTAATCCGCCAGGCCGACGGCGCCCACGTCCACGCTGTGCAGCGCGGCGATCACGCGGTTCATCTCGTCATAGACCGCGCCACGCTGCTCGGGAGAAAGGTCGGGCAGGGCCTGGTCCCACATCACGCGGCCGTCCACGCACGCCATCACGTAGAACGCACGGCCGATCACCGCTTCGTCCTCGCACAACAGGTGCATCTCGGCGACCGGCACCGCGCTGCCGTGCAGCGCCTTCATCACGCGGAACTCGCGTTCGATGGCATGCGCCTGCGGCAGCAGCTTGACGGCCGGGCCCGGCTTGGAGCGCATCACATACGCGCGCTGCGGCGTGATCAGCTTGTAGGTCGGGTTGGACTGGCCGCCCTTGAACTGCTCGACCGTCAGCGGTCCGGCAAAGCCCGGCAGGTGCTGCGCCAGGTGCGCTTCGAGTGCGCCGATGTCGAACTGGTGGCTGGCCGCGACGGGCTTGGTGCCGATGTTGTGTTGGAGGTCCATGCGTTGTTCATCCCTGCGCCGCAGGGCGAACCCGGCGGATGCTCAGCGTTGCGCTGCGGCCAGCAGCTTGTCCCTGTGCAGCACGACCAGGCGCGTGGGTTCCACCCGCAGCACGCCCTCGCGTTCCAGTTCCTTCAGTTCCTGGTTGACCCGCTGGCGCGAGGCGCCCAGCAGTTGCGCCAGGTCTTCCTGCGCCAGCTGCAGCCCGATGCGGATCTCCTCGCCCTGCGCGATGCCGTAGCTGTTGGCCAGCAGCAGCAACTGCTTGGCCAGGCGTGCGGAGAGCGGCCGGGTGTTGAGGTCCTCGAACAGGTTGAACATCAGCCGCAGGCGGCGGCAGTTCAGGCGCAGCAGCGCCTCGTACAACTCCGTGTGCTGCGACAGCAGCTCCTTGAAATCCGCCTTGGTGACACCGACCAGCGTGGTCGCGCCATGGACCGTCGCGTCGTGGGTGCGCGGCAGGCCATCGAACAACGCGATGTCGCCAAACCAGGTGCCTGGTTCGACGTAGGTCAGCGAAACCTGCTTGCCAGACAGCGACACCGTGCTGACCCGCACTGCACCCTTGGCCACCCCGACCCAATCTTCGGCCGGCCCGCCGCGCGCGGCGAGCGGTGTGCCGTCCTGCAATCGCCGCACAAAGGCTCGCGCCATGATGGCAGAGCGCAGGGTGTGCGAAAGCGAGGAAAACCATGAAGCTGAATCAATGTTGTGGCGCTCTTCGATTGTAAGAATGGGGGTATTCATCATTTGTCCCTGACGTGACAACGGCGACATGATCGTTGTCGGTATTGTCCATGTTGCGGTTTCCCCTGGGCACCGCGTCACCACGGAGACAAACAATGAATGCTCGTCTGGAAACCCTGAGGCCAAGCTGCAGCGAAGCGGAATGGCAAACCCGCGTGGACCTGGCCGCCGCCTACCGGCTGGTTGCGCTGTTCCACTGGGATGACCTGGTCTTCACCCACATCAGCGCCCGCGTGCCCGGGGAAGATGGCGCCTTCCTGATCAACCCCTACGGCATGCTGTTCGAGGAGATCACCGCCAGCAGCCTCGTGAAGGTGGACCACGAAGGCAACAAGCTGAGCGACTCGCCATACCCGGTCAACCCGGCCGGCTTCACCATCCACAGCGCCGTGCATGCGGTTCGCCATGAGGTCGGCTGCGTGCTGCACACGCATACCCTGAATGGTATTGCAGTCTCGGCCCAGGCCGAGGGCTTGCTGCCGCTGTCGCAGCAGTCCATCTTCGTGCTCGGCAGCCTGGGTTATCACGATTACGAAGGCGTGGCGCTGCGCGACGACGAGAAGCCGCGGCTGGTGCGCGACCTGGGCGAAAACAGCTTCCTGATGTTGCGCAACCATGGCCTGTTGACGGTGGGCAAGACGATTGCCGATGCCTTCCAGGCGATGTACCTGTTCGAGACCACCTGCGCGATCCAGGTGCGTGCGCAAGCCGGCGGCGGGAGCCTGGTGCACGTGGCGCCGGAGATCATCGCGACCGCGCGCCAGCAGGCCGCGCAGGTCACGCGCGGCATGGGCAGCCAGCTGATCTGGCCCGGACTGTTGCGCCGACTGGATCGTCAAATGCCGGGTTACGGCACTTGAGTTTCAGACCGGCTTGCCGGTGTACTGCAGCAGCAGCTTTTCCATCGTCGTCAGCCGCTCGCGTTCCTGCAGCCATTGGGTGGGCGCGAGGTTGATGGTGCGCACGACGATGTCCTGGGTGCCGATGTCCAGCACGTTGATGCAGCCCGGCGCCTGCTCCAGCCGGCCGAAGAAGGTGCGCTGGCCACACAGGGCGCGTGACAGCAGCCCGCGGTTCACGGCGCCGTGCAGCACCAGCAGCACGGTCTGCCAGCCGCTGTCTGCCAGCAGTTCATCGAAGGCCGGCAGGATGCGGTCCAGCAGTTCGCCCACGGTCTCGCCGCCGAGGAAGCGGTGCTGCTCGATCTGCGGGTCGTTGTTGAACAGCTCGGTGAAGGCCGCGTGCAGTTCGTCGCGTGGAATGTTTTCCAGCCGCCCGGGGCGGATTTCCTGCAGCCGCGTGTCGACCACCGGCGTGATGGACTGGCCGGCAGCGGCCAGCACGCGCTGCGCGGTTTCGCGCGTGCGCGGCAGGCCGCTGACCAGTACCCGGTCGAAGCGCACGCCGGCCTCGCCAAACAAGCGGCCCGCGGCGTCCGCCTGGGCTCGGCCGGTCGCACTCAGTGGCACGCTATGCGGGTCCAGCGGCGAGCCGTCGGGCAGGAAGTAGTCCACCGAGCTGTGGCGCATCAGGTAAAGGCGCCGGCGGGCGGGTGGGGTGAAAGCGGGCAGGGGATCGGGCAGGGCGGTGGGCATGGTGGCGGTTGGTGGCGAGCGCGAGTAGACGCTCAGCGGAATTCAGGTTTGCGCTTGGCCTGGAAAGCGGCAATGCCTTCGCCGCCGTTGTCGTGGAACAGGTTGGCAACGAACTCGCGCTTCTCGGCTTCCATCTGCTCGCGCAAGCGCCGTGCCGGCGCCTGTTGCACCAGTTCCTTGCTGCTGGCCACTGCGTTGGGCGCCATGTCGGCCAGTTGGCGGGCCAGCGCCAGCGCGGTGGCCAGCGCCTGGCCTTTTTCGGTCAGGCGGTTGACCAGTCCCAGCGCATGCAGCCGCTGCGCACCGATGGGCTCGGCCAGCCACATCAGTTCCAGCGCCAGCGCCCGTGGCAGTGCCCGCGCCAGGTGCCAGCTGGCACCGCCGTCGGGCGACAGGCCCAGCTTGGCATAGGACATCACGAAACGCGCATCGTCGGCCGCGACGATCAGGTCGCAGGCCAGCGCCAGCGCCATGCCGCCACCGGCCGCAAAGCCCTCTACCGCGGCGATCACCGGCTTGGGGAAATGTCCCAGCGCCTCGACCAGGCCGCAGAACTGGTCGATGGATTCGGCCTGCAACTGCGGCGGCCGTTCGCGTGCGCCGGCAATCCGGTTCAGGTCGCCGCCGGCGCAGAAGTGCTCGCCATCGCCGCGCACGATGACGGCCCGCAGCGTCGGGTCATCCGCCGCCACGTTGAGTGCCTCGACCCCCGCCGAGTAGACCTGCGGCGACAAGGTGTTGCGCGTGGCGGGGTCGCTCAGCGTCAGCACCAGGGTCTGGCCTTCACACTGTGTCAGCAGTTCGGACGGCATGGAATCTCCCGCAAGGTTTTGAATCTATGGAAGGCCGGACCGGCTCATTTCTGATTTTGTTAAGGGCCGGCCATCGAACACCAGCCGCTGTAAATGCCAACTAGTTCCGCAGATTCTGGCATCTGTGATGTTGCAGTGGTGTGTGCAGCACAGTGCGGGCGAGCCCCGAGAAGATGAGGGCAACCCTGCGTGATAGAGTCAAAAACAACTCGATACGCAGCAGGCATGACAAGAAAAAGAGTCCCCGCGCTCCTGTGCCTTTGCACGCTGTCGGCCAGCCTGTCTGCCCACGGCGCCAGCTTTGGCCCCCCGGCCTTTCAGGCGGTGATGGGCCAGCCATTGCAACTGCTGCTCCCGCTGACGCTGGAAGACGAAGAGGCGATCGTCGCCGACTGCATCAGTGCCGAAGTCTTGTCGGGCGACCGGCGCCTGCCGGACGCTGAAGTGCGGGTCCAGGTGCAGGCCCAGCCTGCCGTTGTCGGCCAGTCCGGCCGCCAGCAATGGCTGGCCCGCATCACCACCACCTCGCCGGTCGAAGAACCGGTGCTGCTGGTGCGTGTCACGGCCGGTTGCAAGAGCCGCTTCACGCGCCAGTTCACTGCGCTGGCAGATCCGCCGCTGGGCCTCGCAAACGCTGCCGGCGCGGCGCCTGTGCGGCTGCCTTCCGCCGTGTCCGCCACAGGCGTGTCGCCCGCAGCAGCGGCTTCGGGTTCCCAGTCCACCAGCCGCGGCGCTGCGGCCGAGCCAGGCGCCAAGGTCCAAACGCCCAAGGGCCCGCGGCGCGAGCGTGCGGCTGCGGCGCGTGAGCGGCAAAACGATGGCGCTGGCAAGGGCCGCGCGGCCGCTGTCCAGCGGGTGCCCGGCATGGACCAAGGGGGCGCCCGGCTGCAGCTGGAAGTGGCCAGCGGCGGCCCGATGCTGAAGATGGACATCGAAGAACCCGTGTTCATGGGCGAGGCTGCGGGCGCTGCGGCATTGGCCATGCCTGGGGCCGCAGCCAGCGGCGCGCCGGGCGACAGCACGGCCCAGCTGACCCAGTTGCAAGCCGCCATTGCCGCGCTGCAGGGCAACAGCAAGGCCATGGCAACCGACAACCAGGCCTTGCGCGAGCGCCTGCAGGGTGCGGAGAAGCGGGCCGCCTGGTTGCCGTGGCTGGCCGGGCTGCTGCTGCTCAGCGCAGGCGGTGCGCTGCTGCTGTGGCGCCGCTTGCGGGCCTTGGCCCTGGGGCCGGAATGGTGGTCGCCCTCGCGAGCCGACGGGCCTTTGCTCGCTCCCGTGCCGCCGGCCGCCATGCCAGCCGAAGCTTCTGCATTGCTGGACGAACCCACGGCCGAGCCGGCCCAGGGCCACGCGCTGGCGCTGGATGGCCACGCCGATGCGGCCTCCGAGCCCGGCTTGCCCGGGAGCGAGGGCGTCAACCCGCCGACCGCCCCCAGCCCCTGGTCGGTGCCCACACCTGCGGTCGCCACGGCCACGGCGGCGGCAGTGGCTGCCACCTTCCAGCCTGGGCGCACGGCGCCGTTTGGACCGCTGGTGCAGGCCGAGGAAGCGCCGCGCGAGGTGTCGGTGGAAGAGCTGCTGGACCTGGAGCAGCAGGCCGACTTCTTCATCGCGCTGGGCCAGGAAGATGCCGCCATCGACCTGCTGATGTCCTACCTGCGCAGCACCGGCGGGCAAAGCCCGGTGCCGTACACCAAGCTGCTGGAGATCTATCGCCGCCAGGGCGACCGCAGCGCCTACGAGCGCATCCGTGCCCGCTTCAATCGCCGCTTCAACGCCTATGCGCCCGACTGGGACATGGGCCCGCTGTACGGCCGGGTGTTGGAAGACTACCCCTATGCGGTGCAGGAACTGGAGACCGCCTGGCCGTCACCGCTGGACGCGATGGCGGTGCTCGAAGGCATGCTGTTCCGCAAGGACGAGACCCAGGACTTGTTCGACCTGCCGGCCTACAAGGACTTGCTGCTGATGTACGCGATTGCCCGCGACCTGCTGCAGCAAGGCGGCGGCAAGACCGACGAAGTGGACCTGCTGCTGCCGCTGGGCGACTTTGGTGGCCCGGCGGGCCTGGTGGGCGGGCCGGCGGGCAGCAGCGACGGTGACCGGGCCGAAGAGCCCGACCTGGTGCTGGACGACGCGCCCGACAGCCTGCTGACCCACTTCGAGTTCAACCCGGTGCCGCCGGACAGCGAGCCGATGTCGCTGGATGGGCCCGAGGCGCCTGCCGCGCCTGCCCCTCGCAAGCCGAGGTTTTAGAGCCCCTGCAGGCGCGTGAGCGCGGCCTGCAGTGTGGCCTCCTGCTTGGCAAAGCAGAAGCGGATGATGCGCTGGTCGGTCGGCCGCTCGTGGAAGGCCGACAGCGGGATGGCCGCCACGCCGATCTCCTCGGTCAGCCAGCGGCAGAAGGCATCGTCCTCCATCTCGCTGATGCGCGAATAGTCCACGCACTGGAAATACGTGCCTTCGCAGGGCAGCAGCCTGAACTTGGTCGGCGCCAGGCCGGCGCGGAACAGGTCGCGCTTGGCCTGGTAAAAGTCCGGCAAGTCCAGGTAAGGCGCGGGGTTGGCCAGGTACTGCGCCAGGCCTTGCTGCATCGGCGTGTTGACGGTGAACACGTTGAACTGGTGCACCTTGCGGAATTCGGCCATCAGCTCGGCCGGCGCGGCCACGTAGCCGACCTTCCAGCCGGTGACGTGGAAGGTCTTGCCGAAGCTGGAGATCAGCAGCGAACGCGCGGCCAGTTCCGGGTCACCACAGACGCTGATGTGCGGCTGGCCGTCGAACACCATGTGCTCGTAGACCTCGTCCGAAATGACCAGCACATTCGTGCCGCGCAGCAGGTCACGCAGCTGGCTCCGCTCGCTGGCGTTCCACACGGTGCCGCTGGGGTTGTGCGGCGTGTTGATCATGATGGCCCGGGTGCGCGGCGTCAGCGCGGCGGCCACGCGCGCCATGTCCACGTGCAGCGTCTTCGGGTCCAGCGGCACGCGCACGGTGGTCGCGCCGGCAAGGGTCAGCGCAGGCTCGTAGCTGTCGTAGCAGGGCTCCAGCACGATGACTTCGTCGCCCGGGTGCACCAGCGCCAGCACCGCCGTCAGGATGGCCTGGGTGGCACCGGCGGTGATGGTGATCTCGCGGTCCGGGTCGTAGGACGCGCCGTGCAGCGATTCGATCTTGCCGGCCACCGCCTCGCGCAGCGACATCAGGCCGGGCATTGGCGGGTACTGGTTGTGGCCAGCGCGCATCGCCGCGGCCACCGCGTCCACCAGCGCCGGGTCGCCCTGGAAGTCAGGAAAGCCCTGGCCGAGGTTGACCGCGCCATGCTGCTGGGCGAGCGCGGACATGACCGTGAAGATCGTCGTGCCGACCTTGGGCAGGCGTGTGGTGACGGGCGGAGCGGCGAAGTCGCGGGTGATGGTCATGGGCAGTGAGAGGGAAGGGCTCAGAGCTCGTAGGAATCGCCGGTGCTGTTCATGGCCCGCTCGATCAGCGGGCGGCTCAGCCGGTCGGACAGCAGCTCGGCAAAGCTCAGCACGAAGCCGCGCAGGTAGGCGCCACGGCGGAAGGCGACACGGGTGGTGTTCTGGCCGAACAGGTAGCCGGCGGGGCGGCTGACCAACTCGCCGCCGGCCGGCTCGCCGGCCATTGCCATCTCGGCCACGATGCCCACGCCCAGGCCGGCGCGCACATAGGTCTTGATGACGTCGGAGTCGATGGCTTCCAGCGCGATGTTGGGCGTCAGCCGGCGCTGGGCAAAGGCGTGGTCGATGCGCTTGCGGCCGGTGAAGGCCGGCTGGTAGGAGATCAGCGGCACCTCGGCCAGCTGCTCCAGCGTCAGCCGTTCGACCTGGGCCAGCGGATGGTCCTGCGGCATCACGATCACGTGCTGCCATTCGTAGGCGGGCAGGGTGACCAGCTCGTCGATGTCTGTCAGTGTTTCGGTTGCCAGGCCAATGTCGGCCGAGTCGTCCAGCAGCATGCGGGCGACCTGCTCCGGCGAGCCCTGGTGCAGGCTGATGACGACCTTGGGGAAGCGCTTGCGCAGCAGCATGATGGGCTCGGGCAGCACGTAGCGCGCCTGCGTGTGCGTGGCCGCGATGGACAGCCGGCCGGCGTCCTGCTTGGAGAACTCCTCGCCAATGCGCTTCAGGTTGGCCACCTCGCGCAGGATGATCTCCACCGACTTCAGCACCTGCTGGCCGGGATCGGTCACGCGCTTGAGGCGTTTGCCGTGGCGCACGAAGATGTCCACGCCCAGCTCTTCCTCCAGCTCCAGGATGGCCTTGGAAATGCCGGGCTGCGAGGTGTAGAGCGCCTTCGCGGTCTCGGTCAGGTTCAGGTTGCGGCGCACCGCCTCCTGGACGAATCGGAACTGGTGCAGGTTCATGCAGTCGTGTCGTCCGGAAGCAGGCGGGTCGGGTCAAGTGCCATCGCGAGCGCGGCCTGGGCCATGGCCTCGACCACCAGCGGCGATTCGCCAACGGCGGCATGCAGCCGCCATTGCACCGCGGGATGGGCCTGGCGCAGCGCCTCAATCTGCAGCGGCAGGTCCTTGCGCACATGGCCGCCAGCACCCAGAAAGAGCGGCAGCACCTCCACTTCGGTGCAGCCCTGTTCCACCAGGGTGCGGCCACAGCCCGGCAGGTCGGGTGCCATGAATTCGAGGTAGGCCATGGCCACCTGCCAGCCGGGCAGCAGTTCGCGGCAGCGCGCGGCGCTGGCTTCCAGCGGGGCCGACCAGTTCGCGTCGCGCGCACCGTGGGCCATCAGGATCAGGCCATGCATGGCAGTCGCTTTCATCGGTAGCGCACCAGCCACCAGAAGGCGGCCAAGGACAAGCCGAGGTAGATCAGGCTGGGCACGGCGGCAGCGAGCCAGGGCGTCCAGTCGTGCAGCAGGCCCAGGTGGCCGACGACGTTGTTCAGCAGCACGAAGCTGATGCCCAGCATGATGCCGCCAAAGACCTTCAGGCTGATGCCGCCGGCCCGCGCGTGCAGGTAGGCAAACGGCAGCGCCAGCGCCACCATCACGATGCAGGCAAATGGGTAGAAGGCGCGTTTCCAGAACTGCAGCTCGTAGCGCTGCGAGGTCTGCTCCTGGTCGCTCAGGTGGCGGCTGTAGCGCCACAGGTCCAGCGTGGACATGCTGCCGATCGGCGAGATCGCCGCGGTCACCAGGCCGATGCTCAGCGTCGTCGGCCAGTCCAGCGCGTCCTTCTGTTCGGTCACCACCGGCATGCCCGAGGCCGTGGGCCAGCGCGTGATCTGCACGTCCTGCAGGTGCCAGACAGAGCCGCTGCTGCGGCCCGAGCGAACCGTCTGCACCGTGGCGCTGCCGGCCTCGATGCGGCTGATCTGCCGGCCTTCGTCGTCGTGCTCGAAGATGCGCACCTCGCGCATGCGTCCACCAGGCGCGCTGGACTCGACATTGATCGAGTAGCTGCGCTCGCCCTCGGGCGTGTTGCGGTGCTCCTTCAGCCAGGCACCGGCCTTGCCGACCGGCGCGCCGCCGCGCGGCTTGGCCCGTAGGTCCGACGCATGCTGTTCGCCCCAGGGCGCGACGTATTCGCCGGCCACAAAGGTCACCGCGCCCATCAGCAGGCCCAGCACCAGCAGCAGCGTCAGCGCGCGGCCAGGGCCCAGCCCACCGGTGCGCAGGATGGTGAACTCAGACGACTGCGCGAGCCGCGCCATCGCGTAAATGGTGCCGATCAGGACGGCGATGGGGCACAACTCATAGAAGCGGCCCGGCATGGACAGCAGCGCCGCCAGCGCGGCGCGCGGCATGGTGTAGCCATTGCGGCCAACGCGGGCGAGCTCGTCGAGGAAGTCGATGAAATAGAACAGCGACATGAAGGCCAGCGCGACGAAGAACACCGACCACAAGACGTCCTGGTACAGCAGCTTGCGGACCGTCTTCATGCGGCGCTCCCTGCGGCCGCGGTACCGCCGGCATTGCCGTTGCGCAGCTTGCGCAGGTGCACCACGGTTGCGTGGTCACGCCACCAGATCAGTGCCAGCGCCAGGAACAGCGCCAGCCCGTGCAGCACGATCAGCGCCTGCACCGAGGGGATGCGGCCGGCCGAGACCCAGGCCTGGCTCAGGTTCACCAGGTTGAAATAGACCATGAAGGCCAGCAGGGCGAACAAGAGGTTCCAGTTGTTCGGCCGGCGTGGATTGGTGGTCGCGGTGCCAATGCCCAGCAGCAGCAGGTTGGCCGAGCCCAGCAGCAGGCCCAGGCGCCAGACCAGCTCGCCCTGGTTGGCCAGGTTGAAGTCCTGCAGCAGGTCCAGCGTGTCCACAGCCTTGGGCGGCAGGGTTTGCGGCGCCGGCATGCGGCCGTTGTCGATCTGGGTGCGGAAATGGTCGAAGTTCATGCGGGTGTGTTCACCGGTCTTGCTGTTCTGCTCGTTGCGGTGGCCCACATCCAGCACCAGCTCGCGTTCATCGCCGGTGCGCTCCACATGGCCGCTGTGCGCGGTGGTGACCGATTCGATGTCGTCCTTGTTGTTCAGCAGGAAGACATTGCGGGCGATGCTGGTGGTGTCGCCGTTGCGCTCGATGAAAAAGACACGGCTGCCGTCGGACGATGACTGGAAAGCTCCCGGGGCCACGCGCGACAGATCCGAGCGCTGCTCATAGCGCACCTTCAGTTCCAGCATCTGCCGGTTGCCCCAGGGCCACACGCCCAGCACCAGCACGCCAATGCCCAGCATGCCGGGCAAGCCCATGCGCATGACCGGGCGAATGAAACGCGCCAGCCCGATGCCGGCCGAGAACCAGATCGCCATCTCGCTTTCGCGGTACATGCGCCCCAGGCTCAGCACCACCGAGACGAACAGCGCCAGCGCCAGGATCAGCGGCAACTGGCCGATGGCGTTGTAGCCCAGCACCATCACGACATCCTGCGGCGAAACCGCCCCGTTGGCCGCCAGGCCGAGGGTGCGGATCAGCATCATCGTGACGACGATGGTCAGGATGACCACCAGCGTGGCCCCGAAGCTGCGCGACAGCTCCTTGCGCACGGACGAATCGAATAACATCAAAAGCTCACCTTTTTCTCGGAA
The DNA here is from genome assembly GCF_021043325.1 of Ideonella azotifigens. Taxonomy (NCBI): domain Bacteria; kingdom Pseudomonadati; phylum Pseudomonadota; class Betaproteobacteria; order Burkholderiales; family Sphaerotilaceae; genus Ideonella; species Ideonella azotifigens. Next base: position 123,030 of record NZ_JAJNKD010000011.1, on the reverse strand, counting down.
CCGATTATGAACTTTCAAGCTCTGGCCATCGCCGAAGGCGGCGCGGGTGCCGTGGCCGCGGACGCACTGATCGTGGTCCTGCCGGTTGACGGCAAGGGCGGCAGCGGCGACAAGGCGCTGGATGGCTTGCTGGCAAGCGCCGTGAAGCAAGGCGATTTCGAGCGCAAGGCCGGCCGCACGCTGTATCTGCACGGCGTGCCGGGCGTGAAGGCGCAGCGCGTGGTGCTGGCCGGCGCGCGCGACGCGTCCGCCAAGGCTTTCCGCGCCGCCGTGGCCGCTGGCCTGGCTGCGCTCAAGGGCCGTGCGGTCAAGCACCTGGCCGTGAGCCTGGCCGGCGAAACCGTGGCCGACACCCACGCCGAAGCCCTGGTGCTGGCGCTGGAGCAGGCCGCCTACAGCTACACCGCGACCAAGCCCAGCGCCGAAACGGTGTCCGCGCCGGCCAAGGTCACGCTGCTGGCCGACAAGGCCCAGCTGCCTGCACTGAAGGCCGGCCTGGTGCGCGGCGAAGGCATTGCCGCCGGCATCGGCCTGGCCAGGGCCTGTGCCAACCTGCCGGCCAACATCTGCACGCCCACCTACCTGGGCGAAGAAGCCAAGCGCCTGGGCCGCGAGCACGGCCTGAAGGTCCAGGTGCTGGACCAGAAGGCTGTCGAGAAGCTGGGCATGGGCTCGTTCCTGTCGGTTTCGCGGGGCTCGCAGGAGCCGCTGCGCTTCATCGTCATGGAATACAGCGGTGCGGCCAAGAAGGACGCGCCCATCGTGCTGGTCGGCAAGGGCATCACCTTCGACACCGGCGGCATCTCGCTGAAGCCGGCCGCCGACATGGACGAGATGAAGTTCGACATGTGCGGTGCCGCCAGCGTGCTGGGCACCATGCGCGCCGTCGCCGAGCTCAAGCCCAAGATCAACGTCGTGGCCCTGATCCCCACCTGCGAGAACATGCCCAGCGGCCTGGCCACCAAGCCGGGTGACGTGGTCACCAGCATGTCCGGCCAGACCATCGAGATCCTCAACACCGACGCCGAAGGCCGGCTGATCCTGTGTGACGCGCTGACCTACGCCGAGCGCTTCAAGCCCGCGGCCGTGGTCGACATCGCCACGCTGACCGGCGCCTGCGTCGTCGCGCTGGGCCACCACAACGCCGGCCTGTTCGCGTCCGACGAGGCGCTCGCCGCCGACCTGCTGGCCGCTTCGGTCACCGCGCAGGACCCGTGCTGGCGCCTGCCGCTGGACGAGGAATACGACGAGGGCCTGAAGAGCAACTTCGCCGACATGGCCAACGTCGGCTCGCGTGCCGGCGGTGCCATCACCGCGGCCAAGTTCCTGCAGCGCTACACCGCGAAGTACCCGTGGGCCCACCTGGACATCGCCGGCGTGTCGCACCGCAGCGGCGCTGCCAAGGGCGCCACCGGCCGCCCGGTCGGCCTGCTGACGCACTTCGTGCTGGCGCGGGCTGCCAAGGCTTGACCCAGGTCGCCTTCCTCACCGGGGTCAGCGACAAGCTGGCCCTGGCGCTGCGCCTGCTGCGCAAGAAGCACCGCGAAGGCGCGCGGGTGGCCGTGTTCGGCCCACCCGCGCTGCTCAACCGGCTGGACCAGGCGCTGTGGGCCGACGAGGCCTTGTCCTTCCTGCCGCACCTGCGCGTGCGCGGTGATGCGCCGGCCGACGTGCCGCTGGAGCTCACGCCGATCTGGCTGCTGGACCGCCCGGTGCCCGGCCTGCGCTGCGACAGCGCGATCAACCTCGGCGCCGACGAACCGGCGTGGCTGCAAGGCTTCGACAAGGTGGCCGAGCTGGTGGGCAGCGAAGACGACGAACGCCTGGCCGGCCGTCGCCGCTGGAAGCACTACGAAACCAGCGGCTGCACGCTGAGTCATCACCCTCAGTGACCCTGGCCTTGCACATTGCGCTGCATTGGCATGCAGCTTGCGAGTGAACGCCGACCAAAGGGCTGCGCGCCCAGGTTGACCCGGGGCAACCCGGAGCCTGCGCCGGGCGGAAACCAGGCCTTTTTGGAGTATCGTGTCTCGCCAGTTGGGAGCACTCAACTCACGTATCTCGACATATCTCTATACCGGAGGTTGGAACCTATGCAAGTCAAACTGAATGTGATCGTTGCAGCTGCGGCTGCCTTGCTCGCCGGCTCGGTCTACGCCGAAGACCTGGTGGTCAAGATCGGTCACGTCGGCCCCACCAGCGGCGGCATTGCCCACCTGGGCAAGGACAATGAAAACGGCGCGCGCATGGCCATCGACGAGTTGAACGCCAAGGGCGTGAAGATCGGCGGCAAGACGGCCAAGTTCGAACTGCTGGCCGAAGACGACGCGGGCGACCCCAAGCAAGGCACCGCTGCCGCGCAGAAGCTGGTCGACTCCAAGGTCAACGGCGTGATCGGCCACCTGAACTCGGGCACCACCATCCCCGCGTCCAAGGTCTACTCCGACGCCGGCATTCCGCAGATCTCCCCGTCTGCCACCAACCCCAAGTACACCCGCCAAGGCTTCAAGACCGCCTTCCGCGTCGTGGCTGACGACGTGCACCTGGGTGGCACGCTGGGCAAGTACGCCGTCAAGGAACTCAAGGGCAAGACGATTGCCGTGATCGACGACCGCACGGCCTACGGCCAGGGCGTGGCCGACGAGTTCGAGAAGGGTGTCAAGGGGGCAGGCGGCAAGATTGCCAAGCGCGAATTCACCAACGACAAGGCAACCGACTTCACCGCCATCCTGACCAGCATCAAGGCCACCAAGCCTGACGTCGTGTTCTACGGCGGCATGGACGCCGTGGCCGGCCCGATGATCCGCCAGATGAAGCAACTCGGCATCACCGCCAAGTTCATGGGCGGCGACGGCATCTGCTCGGGCGAGCTCCCCAAGCTGGCCGCAGGCGCGATGGCTGACGGCCAGGTCGTGTGCGCGGAAGCCGGCGGCGTCGAAGGCTCGCAGAAGGTCGGCATGGAGAAGTTCAAGGTCGACTTCAAGAAGAAGTACGGCGCGGACGTGCAGATCTACGCCCCGTACGTCTATGACGCGACGATGGTGATGGTCGACGCGATGGTCAAGGCCGGCTCGGCGGAACCGGCCAAGTACCTGCCGGTGCTGGCCAAGACCAGCGGCTACAAGGGCGTGACCGGCACCATCGCCTTCGACGAGAAGGGCGACATCAAGAACGGCGCCCTGACGCTGTACACCTACAAGGGTGAAGCGCGCGAACAGATCGCCGTCATCCACTGATCTCGGCTTCCGCCGAGTCCAAGGCCGCCTCCGGGCGGCTTTTTCATTTCGCCGTGCGGTGAACCGTCGGCGAACGTTTGAAGCCATGCCCCATGGCTGCCTAAGCGCAGCGACTCGCGCAAACCTCCGGCCCGATGAACAACGCCAACCTTGCCATCTCGACCATTGCAGCACTGGCCACCCTGGGCGTGCTGATCCGACCCTTCAAGCTGCCGGAAGCCGTCTGGGCCGCTGCCGGTGCTGTGCTGATCGTGGTGTTCGGCCTGCTGCCGGTGCCCGATGCGCTGCGTGCGATTGCCAACGGGAACGATGTCTACCTCTTCCTGACCGGGATGATGCTGTTGTCTGAAACGGCCAGGCGCGAGGGCCTGTTCGACTGGGTCGCTGGTCATGCCGTGCACCATGCGGCGGGTTCGCCACGCCGGCTGTTTCTGCTGGTCTACGGAGTCGGGATCGTCGTGACGACGTTTCTGTCCAACGATGCCACCGCGGTGGTGTTGACCCCGGCCGTCTTCGCCGCGGCGCGCAAGGCCAGGGCGGAGCCGCTGCCGTATCTGTTCATCTGCGCGTTCATCGCCAACGCAGCCAGCTTCGTCCTGCCCATCTCCAACCCGGCCAACCTGGTGATGTATGGCGATCACGTGCCTCCGCTCGGGCAATGGCTTGCCAGCTTCGCCTTGCCGTCCCTGCTGTCGATTTCGGCCACCTACGTGGCACTGCGGTTCAGCCAGCGCCGGCATCTGGAACAGCGCTGCGATGTGGCGCCCCCGCCAGATGCCCTCTCACCGGGCGGCTGGACGGCGCTGCTGGGGCTGTCAGCGACGGCGGTGGCGCTCACGGCCGTCTCCCTGCTGGACAAGCCGCTGGGGCTGCCCACCTGCCTGCTGGGGGTGCTCACCACCGCCGCGGTATTGCTTCGCGGGCGATCAACGCCCTGGGCTGTGGTCAGGGACATCTCCTGGTCCGTGCTGCCGCTGGTGGCGGGCCTGTTCGTGCTGGTGGAGGCGCTGAACAAGGCCGGTGTGACCCCCATGCTGGCCGCGGCGCTGCAAGACAGCGTCCAGGCCGGGGAACGTGGCGCTGCTGCGGGCGCAGGGGTGCTGCTGGCCGTGGGCTCGAACCTGGTCAACAACCTGCCAGCCGGCCTCATTGCCAGCACGACGATTGCCCACGCCCACCCGCCGCAGATCGTTGTTGACGCATTGCTGATCGGCGTCGACCTGGGCCCCAATCTGTCCATCACCGGCTCGCTCGCGACCATCCTCTGGCTCTCCGCGTTGCGCCGCGAAGGCGAAGATGTCGGCTTCCTGCAATTCCTGAAGGTGGGGGCGCTGGTGATGCCTCCCGCGCTGCTGCTGGCGATCGGCGCGCGGCTGCTGATGGGCTGAGATCAAAAGACCATGGCCTGTTCGAACTGCTGCTGATGTCCGGCGCCGTCATGCTCCGGGCGCCATGGCAGTGATGGGCCTGGCGGCGCTGGCGCACAAAAAGAAACGGCCCTGGACATCGTCAGGGCCGTTCATCTGTAGAACATTGTCTTTTCCAGGCGCCTCAAAGGGGCGACCGGGAACCGTTTGGACGGCTCAAAGCAAGTTCGCGTGGCGGAGGGGGCGGGATTCGAACCCGCGGTGGGGATTAACCCACACACGCTTTCCAGGCGTGCGACTTAAACCGCTCATCCACCCCTCCGCAGGGCAGCCCACGATCATAGCGGATTTGTGGGCGTTTTCAAAAGCACGGTGTGGGATTTTGGTGCCGCACGGCGCTGCGGGTTCGTCGCTTGCTTCGGTGGCAGGGCGGTGGCGAGCAGGACGACAGCAGTCGTCTGCGCGCGACGCGACAGTGAACTCGCGTGTGCTGTCATCGTTCAGCCCTACACTTCGCCCTTCGTTTTTTTCCTGTTCCGCCCGGGGCCGCCGCCATGCAGCGCTTTCACTTTCCCATCGTGATCATCGACGAGGATTTCCGCTCGGAAAACACCTCCGGCCTGGGCATTCGCGCGCTGGCCGACGCGATCCAGAAAGAGGGCTTCGAGGTCATCGGCGTGACCAGCTACGGCGACCTCTCGCAGTTTGCCCAGCAGCAGAGCCGCGCCAGCGCCTTCATCCTGTCGATCGACGATGAAGAGTTCCAGACCGGCGACGAGCCGGTGCCGGCAGTGTTGAACCTGCGCAATTTCATCAGCGAGATCCGTTTTCGCAACGCCGAGATCCCGATCTACCTGTACGGCGAAACGCGCACTTCGGAGCACATTCCGAACGACATCCTGCGCGAGCTGCACGGCTTCATCCACATGTTCGAGGACACGCCGGAGTTCGTGGCCCGCCACATCATCCGCGAGGCCAAGAGCTACGTCGACAGCCTGGCGCCGCCGTTCTTCCGCGCGCTGATGGACTATGCGCAGGACGGTTCCTACTCCTGGCACTGCCCCGGGCATTCCGGCGGCGTGGCCTTCCTGAAGAGCCCGATTGGCCGCATGTTCCACCAGTTCTTTGGCGAGAACATGCTGCGGGCCGACGTCTGCAACGCAGTGGAAGAGCTGGGCCAGTTGCTGGACCACACCGGCCCGGTCGCGGCCAGTGAGAAGAATGCAGCGCGCATCTTCAATGCCGATCACTGCTTCTTCGTCACCAACGGCACCAGCACCAGCAACAAGATGGTCTGGCACCACACCGTGGCGCCGGACGACGTGGTGCTGGTGGACCGCAACTGCCACAAGTCCATCCTGCACAGCATCATCATGACCGGCGCTGTGCCGGTGTTCCTGACGCCCACGCGCAATCACTACGGCATCATCGGCCCGATCCCCGAGAGCGAGTTCACCAAGGCCTCGATCCAGGAGAAGATCGCCCGCCATCCGCTGCTCAAGGGCGTGGACCCGGCCAGCGTGCGGCCCAAGATCCTGACCGTGACGCAAAGCACCTACGACGGCGTGCTCTACAACACCGAGTCGATCAAGTCGCACCTGGACGGCTGGGTCGACACCATCCACTTCGACGAGGCCTGGCTGCCGCACGCCGCATTCCACAAGTTCTACGGCAGCTACCACGCGATGGGCAAGAACCGCCCGCGCCCGAAGGAGGCCATGGTCTATGCCACGCAGTCCACGCACAAGCTGCTGGCCGGCATCAGCCAGGCTTCGCAGGTGCTGGTGCAGGACTCGCAGACGGTGCAACTGGACAAGCACCTGTTCAACGAGGCCTACCTGATGCACACCTCGACCTCGCCGCAGTACGCCATCATCGCTTCGTGCGACGTGGCCGCGGCGATGATGGAGCCGCCCGGCGGCACCGCGCTGGTCGAAGAAAGCATCCGCGAGGCGCTGGACTTCCGCCGCGCGATGCGCAAGGTCGACAAGGAATACGCGGCCGACTGGTGGTTCACCGTCTGGGGCCCCGACGAGCTCGCGCCACACGACATTGGCAAGCCCGACGACTGGGTGCTCAAGGCCAACGAGGAGTGGCATGGCTTTGGCAACCTGGCGGCCGGCTTCAACATGCTGGACCCGATCAAGTCCACCATCATCACGCCGGGGCTGGACATGTCCGGCAAGTTCGCCAAGACCGGCATCCCGGCGTCCATCGTCACCAAGTTCCTGGCCGAACACGGTGTGGTGGTCGAGAAGACCGGCCTGTATTCGTTCTTCATCCTGTTCACCATCGGCATCACCAAGGGCCGCTGGAACACGCTGCTGACCGCGCTGCAGCAGTTCAAGGACGACTACGACCGCAACCAGCCGCTGTGGCGGATCCTCCCGGAGTTCTGCGCCGCGCATCCGCGCTACGAGAAGATGGGACTGAAGGATCTGTGCCAGTCCGTGCACGAGGCTTATGCCGAAGGCGACATCGCGCGCCTGACGACCGAGGTCTACCTGTCGGACCTGGAGCCGGCAATGAAGCCCAGCGAGGCCTTCGCCTACATCGCTCGCCGCGCGACCGAGCGGGTCGAGATCAACCAGCTCGAAGGCCGCGTGACCACCGCGCTGCTGACCCCGTACCCGCCCGGCATTCCGCTGCTGATCCCGGGCGAGGTCTTCAATCGCCGCATCGTCGACTACCTGCGTTTCACGCAGGCCTTCAATGCCAAGTTCCCTGGCTTTGACACCGATGTGCACGGCCTGGTCGCGGAAGACAATGACAAGGGTGAACGCCGCTATTACGTGGATTGCGTGCGCCAGGAAGCGATCTGACGCTTTGTGCGGGCGGGCTGGCCTGACCGGTCGCATGGGCTGGGCCGGGTGATGCGTGCACTGGTCACCTCGCTGTTACAGGGTGGGCGCCTGATCGTCTCGGGCATGCTGATGGCAGCCGTTGTGCACGCGGCCTTCGTGGTCCTGTTCCTGGCGGCGGGCGTCACCGGCCTGGCGGTCTTCAACGTCATCAGCAGTCTGTTGTACCTGCTGATGACGCTGCTGATGCGCCAGCCGCGCTGGCGCAGGCTGTGCGAGGCGATGGCCGGCATCGAGGTGGTGCTGCATGCCTGCGTGGCCTGCTACTGGCTGGGCTGGGACAGCGGCTTTCACTACTACCTGCTGCTGATGCTGCCCACGCTGATGGTCAGCACGCTGATGCCGCGGCGCACCAAGTGGCTGGGCTGCGCCGCCTGCGTGCTGCTCTACCTGGGGCTGGACCTGCTGTCGCACCGCGGACCGCCGCCGCAGGTACTGCCGGGTGGCTGGCTGCAGGCGCTGCGCATGTTCAATGCCGCGGCCACGCTGACGATGCTGGCCGGCCTGTCGGCCATCTACTACAACCTGGTGCTGCGGGCCGAGTCCGGCCTGCGCGAGATGGCCAGTCTCGACCCGCTGACCGGCTTGCTGAACCGCCGCAGCCTAGCCGAACTGGCCCACGATCAATTGGCGCGGCTCAACGATGCCAGCTCGCCGCTGAGCGCGCTCAGTGTGCTGCTGGGCGACGTGGACCACTTCAAGGCCGTCAACGACCAGCATGGTCATGAGGTGGGTGACCTGGTGCTGCGCACCATCAGCCAGGCGCTGCAGAGCGGCATGCGGCAAGGCGACCTGCTCGGGCGCTGGGGCGGTGAGGAATTCCTGGTGCTGCTGCCGGGCACCGAGCTGCCGGCCGCACGCATGGTGGCCGAACGCCTGCGGGCGCTGGTGCAGGCACGTTCGCTGCGGCTGCCTGGCGCGGCCACGCTGTTGCCTGTCAGCATCAGCTTCGGCCTTTGCCAGGCCCAGCCGGGCGAACCGCTGGCGCAGGCGATTGCCCGGGCGGACCAGGCGCTCTACCGTGCCAAGCAGGCCGGCCGCAACCGGGTGGCGCTGGCCGATCAGGTCATCGACACCCAGCCGCCCAGTACCTTGCCGCCCCAAGACTGGGCCGAGCAGGATGCGCCATCGGCGGAAGGCGACGGCCGGGCATGAAAAAGCCCGGCCTCGGCCGGGCTTGCGTGTGGACCGGCAGGGCGCCGGCTTATTCGTCCAGCGGCATGCCGCTCATCACGTGGCTGAAGCCGCCGTCGACGTAGGTGATCTCGCTGGTCACGCCGGCTGACAGGTCCGACAGCAGGAAGGCAGCGACGTTGCCGACGTCCTCGATCGTCACGTTGCGGCGCAGCGGGGCGTTCTTCGAGAAGATTTCCAGCAGCTTGCCAAAACCCTTGATGCCGGAAGCGGCCAGCGTCTTGATCGGGCCAGCCGAAATGCCGTTGACGCGGATGCCCTTGGGACCCAGGCTGGCGGCCAGGTAACGCACGCTGGCTTCCAGCGAGGCCTTGGCCAGGCCCATGGTGTTGTAGGCGGGCACCACGCGCATGGCGCCCAGGTAGCTCAGGGTCAAAAGCGCGGCTTGCGGGCGCAGCGAGGGCAGGGCGGCCTTGGCCAGCGCCGGGAAACTGTAGGCCGAGATGTCGTGCGCGATGCGGAAGTTCTCGCGGGTCAGCCCGTCGAGGAAATCGCCGGCAATGGCTTCGCGCGGGGCGAAGCCGATCGAATGCACGAATCCGTCAAAGCCTTCGGGCCAGGCGGTTTTCAGGTCGGTGAACAGGCGCTCGATTGCGGCGTCGTCGCCCACGTCGCAATCGAATATGAGGCTGGAGCCGAATTCGGCTGCAAACTCGGTGATGCGATCCTTGAAGCGCTCGCCAACGTAGCTGAACGCGAGTTCGGCGCCTTCGCGGTGGCAGGCCTTGGCAATGCCATAGGCGATGGAGCGATTCGAAAGCAGGCCCGTGATCAGCAGGCGCTTGCCGGCGAGAAATCCCATGCGGTCTCCGTGGACGGTAAGGTTGCGGCAGGCTGTGCCTGTTCCGCAGTGTTCTTCGATATGCTGCCGCAATTCTCGCATGCAGTCAGGCCCGCGGCTTGCCGAAGGTCTGCCTTCGAGCTACAATCAGACTCTTCGCTAGAATTGCACCGAAGCGCTAGAAAGAGTGGGCGGATTTTTCCAGCCCATTTTTTTTGGCGTTTGTGTTTTCAGCTGCGGTTTTCCGCTGCGTGTTTCTGGCGGTCAGGCGTTTCAAGCGCCTTTTTGCTTCTTACTGGAAGGTATTCGCACCCTGATGAGCTGGAGCCAGGCCGTTGATCGTACGGTGACCGGATTGGGCTATGAACTCGTTGATGTCGAGCGATCGGCAGGCGGGTTGCTGCGCGTTTTGATCGACCGGGTGCCCGGTCGGGCCTACCCCACCGGGCCACATGAGTTTGTCACGGTTGAAGACTGTGAGGCGGTGACACGCCAACTGCAGTATGTGCTGGAAGTCGAGAACGTCGACTATGCACGGCTGGAAGTGTCTTCCCCCGGGCTTGACCGGCCGCTGAAGACGGCCGCGCACTACCAGCGCTTTGTTGGCGAGCAGGTGCAGATCACGCTCAAGCTGCCGTTCCAGGGGCGCAAGAAATACGAAGGTGTGCTGCAGAAAGCCGCGGAGGCCGAGCAGGTCGCGCCGTCGGCTGGCGAGCAGGCCACCGCCACGGATGAAGCCGGCTGGCAGCTGGTGTTCAACGATGGCAAGGTCGACCAGGTACTGGACTTCAGCCTGGGCGAAGTGCGCGAGGCCCGGCTGGTGCCGGTGCTGGATTTCAAGGGGCGGCGTGGCAAAGCCACCCCGGCTGTGCCGCAGACGGCGGACGGCGACTCGAACGACGGAGGTCAACAAGAATGAACCGCGAAATGCTGATGTTGGTGGACGCGATCTCGCGCGAGAAGAGCGTGGAGCGCGATGTGGTGTTTGGCGCGGTGGAGGCCGCGCTGGCGTCTGCGACCAAGAAGCTGCACGGTGGTGAAGTGGACATCCGCGTCACCGTTGACCGTGACACCGGCGACTACGAGACCTTCCGCCGCTGGCACGTGGTCCCGGATGAAGCCGGCCTGCAGATCCCCGATGCCGAAATCCTGCTGTTCGAAGCGCTGGAACAAATTCCCGACATCGAGGTGGACGACCACATCGAGGAGCCGATCGAGTCCGTGACCATCGGTCGCATCGGTGCGCAGGCGGCCAAGCAGGTCATCCTGCAGAAGATCCGCGATGCCGAGCGTGAGCAGTTGCTGAATGATTTCCTCGCCCGTGGCGAGAAGATCTTCGTCGGCACCGTCAAGCGCCTGGACAAGGGCGACATCATCGTCGAGTCGGGCCGCGTCGAAGGCCGGCTCAAGCGTGGCGAGATGATCCCCAAGGAGAACCTGCGCTCCGGCGACCGCGTGCGGGCCTTCATGGCCGGCATCGACCCGCTCGCCCGTGGCCCGCAGATCATGCTGTCGCGCTCTGCGCCTGGTTTCATGGTCGAGTTGTTCGCCCAGGAAGTGCCGGAGATCGAGCAAGGCCTGCTGGAGATCAAGAGCTGCGCCCGCGACAGCGGCTCGCGCGCCAAGATCGCCGTGGTTTCGCATGACAAGCGGGTCGACCCGATCGGCACCTGCGTCGGCGTTCGCGGTTCGCGCGTCACCGCGGTGACCAACGAACTGGCCGGCGAGCGCGTCGACATCGTGCTGTGGTCGGAAGACCCGGCGCAGTTCGTCATCGGCGCGCTGGCGCCGGCCAACGTGCAGTCCATCGTGGTCGACGAAGAGCGGCACGCGATGGACGTCGTGGTCGACGAGGAAAACCTGGCGATCGCGATTGGCCGTGGCGGCCAGAACGTGCGCCTGGCCTCCGAGCTGACCGGCTGGCGCATCAACATCATGACGGCCGAGGAATCGGCCGCCAAGCAGGCGGAAGAGTCGGGCTCTATCCGCGCGCTGTTCGTCGACAAGCTCGACGTGGACGAAGAAGTCGCCAACATGCTGATCGGGGAAGGTTTCACCAGCCTCGAGGAAGTGGCCTATGTGCCGCTGCAGGAAATGTTGGAAATCGAAGGCTTCGATGAAGACACCGTCAGCGAGCTGCGCAATCGTGCGAAGGATGCGCTGCTGACGATGGAAATTGCCCGTGAAGAAAAGGTCGACGATGTTTCGCAGGATCTGCGTGACCTCGACGGCCTCAACCCCGCTCTGATCGGCCAACTGGCCGATGGTGGTGTGCACACCCGTGATGACCTGGCCGACCTGGCCGTCGATGAACTGGTCGAGATGACCGGTGTGGACGACGTGCAGGCCAAGGCGCTGATCATGAAGGCGCGTGAACACTGGTTCAACGCCTGAGCGCCCAGCCTACCCGCACGTCCCGCACACGGCACCAAGATCAAGGAAACTCAAGAATGGCTGTGACTACCGTCGCCCAACTCGCCGCGGAGCTGAACCGGCCCGCCGGGACGCTGCTCGAGCAGCTGAAGTCGGCCGGCGTCGCCAAGATTTCGCCTGACGATTCGCTCAACGAATCGGACAAGGAGCGCTTGCTCGACTATCTCCGCATCTCCCACGGCTCCACTGCTGGCGCCGACCGCAAGAAGATCACGCTGACCCGCAAGTCGACCAGCGAGATCAAGCAGGCCGACGCCAGTGGCAAGGCCCGCACCATCCAGGTCGAAGTGCGCAAGAAGCGCACCTTCGTTAAGCGCGACGACATGCCGGGCGGTGTCGAAGATGACGGGGTGGCCGCCGCTGCTGCCGAGGAAGCCGACCTCTCGCGTCGCGAGGAAGAGGCTCGCCTGCAGGCCGAGCAGATTCGCCGGCAGGAAGAAGAGCTGGCCGAAAAGCGCCGCCTGCGTGAAGAGCAGGAGCGCCAGGAGCGCGAGGCCAAGGCCGCCGCTGAAGCCGCTGCCGCTAAGGCCGCCGCCGAAGCTGCCGCGGCCGCCGAAGAAGCCGCTGCCAAGGCCGCCGCTGAAGCCAAGGCTGCTGCAGCCCTGGCCAAGGCCGCAGCGTCTGCATCGGCACCTTCCGGCAAGGGCTCCGCCCGTACCCCCGCGCCAGCACCTGCTCCCGCACCTGCCGTGGTGGCTGCGCCTGCCCCGGCACCGGTGGCTGCCGAGCCGGTTGCCCCGCCCAAGCCCGCGCTGCGCGTGGTGAAGGCGGCCGACACCGAGGCCGAAGAGCAAAAGCGCATGGCCGATCTGGCCGCGCGCCGCCAAAAAGCCGAAGCCGAAGCCTCTGCGATTCGCGACATGATGAATCGCAAGAGCAAGGTGATGATCGCGAAGAAGCCGGAGGAGCCGCCCAAGCCGGTCGAAGTGCCCAAGGAAGGCATCAAGGGCACGATCCACAAGGCCAAGGGCGCGCCTGGCGCACCCGCGACCACGGCCGCCACCGCTGCGAAGCCGGGCGACAAGAAGTCGGTCAAGTCCGAGAAGCTGTCTTCCAGCTGGGCAGACGACGCGAAGAAGCGTGGCGTTGGCGCGGCCAAGCCGCGCACCGACGCCGGCAGCAACCGTCCGGGCTGGCGTGCACCGCGCGGCGGCCGCCGTGGCGACAGCCGCGACATGGGCAACGTCTCGAATTTCCAGGCGCCGATCGAGCCGACCATCCAGGAAGTGCACGTGCCGGAGACCATTTCGGTCGCCGACCTGGCACACAAGATGTCGGTCAAGGCGGGTGAGCTGATCAAGGCCCTGATGAAGCTGGGCCAGATGGTCACCATCAACCAGCAGCTGGACCAAGAGACGGCCATGATCCTGGTCGAGGAAATGGGCCACAAGGCGCTGGCCGCCAAGCTGGATGACCCGGAAGCTTTCTCGGAAGAGGAAGAAGCCGCAGCCTCCGGCGAGGCGCTCTCGCGTGCACCGGTCGTGACGGTGATGGGCCACGTCGACCACGGCAAGACCTCGCTGCTGGACTACATCCGCCGCAGCCGCGTGGCCGCTGGCGAAGCGGGTGGCATCACGCAGCACATCGGCGCGTACCACGTGGAAACGCCGCGCGGCATGATCACCTTCCTGGACACCCCGGGTCACGCGGCCTTCACGGCGATGCGGGCTCGTGGCGCCAAGGCCACCGACATCGTGATCCTGGTGGTCGCGGCGGACGATGGCGTGATGCCGCAGACCAAGGAAGCGATCCACCATGCCAAGGCGGCGGGCGTGCCCATCGTCGTGGCCATGACCAAGATCGACAAGCCGGACTCGAACACCGAACGCCTGAAGGGCGAGCTGGTGGCCGAGCAGGTCGTGCCGGAAGAGTTCGGTGGCGAATCGCCGTTCGTGGGCGTGTCGTCCAAGACCGGCGTCGGCATCGACGAGCTGCTGGAACAGGTGCTGCTGCAGGCCGAAGTGCTGGAGCTGAAGGCGCCGGCGCAGGCAATGGCCAAGGGCATCGTGATCGAAGCCCGCCTGGACAAGGGCCGCGGCCCGGTCGCCAGCGTGCTGATCCAGTCCGGCACGCTCAAGCGTGGCGACGTGATCCTGGCAGGCTCCAGCTTCGGCCGCGTGCGTGCCATGCTGGACGAAGACGGCAAGGCCTTGGCCGAAGCCGGCCCGTCGATCCCGGTGGAAATCCAGGGCCTGACCGAAGTGCCGCAGGCAGGTGATGACTTCATGGTGCTGTCGGATGAACGCCGCGCCCGTGAAATCGCCACCTTCCGCCAGGGCAAGTACCGCGAAGTGACCTTGAACAGGCGCCAGGCTGCAAAGCTGGAGAACATGTTCGAGACCATGGGCCAAGGTGCTGCCCAGGCGCTGCCGCTGATCATCAAGGCCGACGTGCAAGGTTCGCAGGAAGCCCTGGCTTCTTCGCTGCTCAAGCTGTCGACCGACGAGGTCAAGGTGCAGATCGTGCACGCCGCGGTGGGCGGCATCAGCGAGTCGGACGTCAACCTGGCGATCGCCTCCAAGGCCATCATCATCGGCTTCAACACCCGTGCCGACGCGCAAGCCCGCAAGCTGGCCGAGCACAGCGGTGTCGACCTGCGCTACTACAACATCATCTACGACGCCGTGGATGAGGTGAAGGCAGCAATGGGCGGCATGCTGGCACCGGAGCAGCGCGAAGAAGCGCTGGGCACGGCCGAGATCCGCGTGGTCTTCGTGGCCTCCAAGATCGGCACCGTGGCCGGCTCGATGGTCACTTCCGGCCTGGTTCGCCGCAACGCGAAGTTCCGCCTGCTGCGCGACAACATCGTGGTCTACACCGGCGAAGTCGAATCCGTCCGGCGCGAGAAGGACGATGTCCGCGAGGTCAAGGAAGGCTTCGAGTGCGGTATCAAGCTCAAGAACTACAACGACATCAAGGAAGGTGATCAGTTGGAATTCTTCGAGGTCAAGGAAGTGGCACGCACGCTGTAAAAGCGGGGTCGGGTTTCACCCTAGAACCCCGCCGGAAACGGCGGGGTTTTTACTTCCGGAGCACATCCAGATGCGACACAAACGCAACATCCCCAACCGCAGCTTCCGCGTGGCCGACCAGATCCAGCGCGACGTGGCCGAGCTGATCCGCGACCTGAAGGACCCGCGCATCGGCATGGTCACGATCAATGCGGTCGAGGTCACGCCGGACTACGCGCATGCCAAGGTGCTGTTCTCGCTGCTGGTGGGCGATCCGGTTGAGACCGAGATCGCGCTGAACGAGGCTGCCGGCTTTGTCCGCAACGGCTTGTTCAAGCGCCTGGCCATCCACACCGTGCCAACGCTGCACTTCAAGTTCGACCAGACGACTTCGCGCGCTGCCGAACTCAGCAGCCTGATCAACCGTGCCAACGCCACCCGGGCCAAGGACGACGAACCCGGTGGTCCGCAGGACTGACCGAGTTTTCTCTTTTTCCAAGCCAACGCCGATGAATTCCGCCAAGCCCCGCATCCAACGTCGTGCCCTGCACGGCGTGCTGTTGCTCGACAAGCCCATCGGCCTGTCGAGCAACGATGCGTTGCAGAAGGTCAAGTGGCTGTACCGCGCCGAAAAGGCCGGCCACACCGGCACGCTGGACCCGCTGGCCACCGGCCTGCTGCCGATCTGCTTCGGTGCGGCGACAAAGTTCTCGCAGGTCAGCCTGGATGCCGACAAGGGCTACCTGGCCACGCTGCGGCTGGGCCAGACGACCGTGGGCGGCGACCGCGAAGGCGAGATCCTCGCCGAGCGCCCGGTCAATGTCACCGGCGAGCAACTGCTTCATGCTGTCGCCAGTTTCCTGGGCCCGATCGACCAGATTCCGCCAATGCAGTCGGCGTTGAAGAAGGATGGTCGGGCGCTGTACGAATACGCCCGCGCCGGCATCGAGGTCGAGCGTGCAGCGCGCCGGGTCACGATTCATCGGCTGGACATCGTCTCGTGGCAGCCTGACGAGTTGTTGCTCACGCTGGACGTGCGCTGCACCAAAGGCACCTACGTGCGCACGCTGGCCCAGGACCTGGGCGAGCTGCTGGGCTGTGGTGCCCACCTGGCTGCACTGCGCCGCACACACAGCGGCGGGCTGGGCCTGGCGCAGGCCGTGACGCTGACTCAATTGGCCGAGGAGGATGCCGATGCACGCGATGCAAGGCTGCAGCGGCCCGATACGCTGCTCGCTGACTGGCCGGCCCTGAGCCTGCCGGACACCGAAGCGGCCCGTTTTCTCACCGGATTGCGCCGTCGCGTGGCGCTTCCGGACACCCCGGCCGTGCGGGTTTACGGCCCTCAAGGAGCCGAGGGGCCGCTCCCGAGGTTTCTTGGCCCCGATTGCTCCGCTGCCTTTTTGGGCAGTGGCCACATTCTTGCTGGCGAATTGATCGCCGACCGCCTGCTCAGCCCCGTCGAGGTGCAGGCCTTGCTGGTTTCTTAGAAAGACCTCTCCCATGAGCCGACAGATCCGCAACATTGCCATCATTGCCCACGTGGACCATGGCAAGACCACCATGGTTGACCAACTGCTGCGTCAGTCGGGCACCTTCGCCGACCACGAGAAGGTGATCGACACCGTGATGGACAGCAATGCCATCGAACGTGAGCGTGGCATCACCATCCTGGCCAAGAACTGCGCGGTCAGCTGGGAAGGCACGCACATCAACATCGTCGACACCCCGGGCCACGCGGACTTCGGCGGTGAAGTCGAACGTGCGCTGTCCATGGTCGACGGCGTGGTGCTGCTGATCGACGCCCAGGAAGGCCCGATGCCGCAGACCCGCTTCGTGACCAAGAAGGCGCTGGCGCTGGGCCTGAAGCCCATCGTCGTCGTCAACAAGGTCGACAAGCCGGGCGCCAAGCCGGACGCCGTCATCAACGCTGCTTTCGACCTGTTCGACAAGCTGGGCGCCAACGACGAGCAGCTGGACTTCCCCGTCGTCTACGCCTCCGGCATCAATGGCTGGACCTCGCTGACCGAAGGCGCGCCCGGTGAACAGTGGGGCCCGGACATGTCGGCCCTGTTCAACACCGTGCTGCGTCACGTGCCGGCCCAGGAAGGCGATCCGGAAGCTCCGCTGCAGCTGCAGATCTCGGCACTGGATTACTCCACCTTCGTCGGCCGCATCGGCGTGGGCCGCATCAGCCAGGGCACGATCAAGCCGGCGATGGACGTGCTGGTGATGGAAGGCCCGGACGGCAAGGCCACCAAGGGCCGTGTCAACAACGTGCTGACCTTCCAGGGCCTGGACCGCGTGCAGGTCACCGAAGCCGGCCCGGGCGACATCGTGCTGATCAACGGCATTGACGAGATCGGCATCGGCGTCACCGTCACCAGCGTGGCCAACCCGGCTCCGCTGCCGATGCTGAAGGTCGACGAGCCGACGCTGACGATGAACTTCTGCGTCAACACCAGCCCGCTGGCTGGCCGCGAAGGCAAGTACGTCACCAGCCGCCAGATCTGGGACCGCCTGCAGAAGGAACTGCAGAGCAATGTGGCGCTGCGCGTCAAGGAAACCGACGAAGACGGCATCTTCGAGGTGATGGGCCGCGGCGAACTGCACCTGACCATCCTGCTGGAAAACATGCGCCGTGAAGGCTACGAGCTGGCGGTTTCGAAGCCGCGCGTGGTGTTCCACGACGTGGACGGCGTCAAGCACGAGCCGATCGAGCTGGTCACCGCCGACGTGGAAGAAACCCACCAGGGCGGCGTGATGCAGGCACTGGGCGAGCGCAAGGGCGAGCTGGTCAACATGGAGCCGGACGGCCGCGGCCGCGTGCGCCTGGAATACCGCATCCCGGCGCGTGGCCTGATCGGTTTCTCGAACGAGTTCCTGAACCTGACCCGTGGTTCGGGCCTGATCAGCAACATCTTCGATGGCTACGAGCCGCACAAGGGCGAGATCGCCAGCCGCAAGAACGGCGTGCTGATCTCGATGGATGCGGGTGAAATCTTCACCTACGCGCTGGGCAAGCTGGACGACCGCGGCCGCATGTTCGTCAAGCCGAACGATCCGGTCTACGAAGGCATGATCGTCGGCATCCACAGCCGCGACAACGACCTGGTCGTCAACGCAACCCGCACCAAGCAGCTGACCAACTTCCGCGTCTCGGGCAAGGAAGATGCGATCAAGATCACGCCCCCGATCGACCTGACGCTGGAATACGGCGTCGAGTTCATCGAGGACGACGAGCTGGTCGAGATCACGCCCAAGAGCATCCGCGTGCGCAAACGCCACCTCAGCGAACACGACCGCAAGCGCGCCTCCAGGGGCTGAATGGGGCACCCGGTCCCAGGAAATACCTGAGACCACCCGCCGAGCGGGTTGGCGGTGCCGCCTTGGGGCGGCCCGGCGCCGGCCCCGCTCTGCGGTCTCGCTGTGAAAGCCGCCTTCGGGCGGCTTTGTTCTTTTTGACGCGTAGCAGTGATGGAACCAAGACAAGCAATGGGTCACGGCCGAGCCGTGGCGACGATGATGCTGGCCACCTTGATGTGGAGCATCGCTGGCGTGGTCACGCGCCAGCTCGACGCGCCCGGGCTGGCGGCCGAGCAGACCTTCTGGCGTAGCGCCGGTGCGGCCGCGTCGCTGGCGCTGCTGTTGCCGTGGCTGATGGGGCGTGAGGCGCTGCGGCGCTCGCTCACGCAAGGCGGCTGGGCCTTGTGGGCGTCAGCCTTGTGCTGGGCCGTGATGTTCACCGCCTTCATGGTCGCGCTGGCGCTGACCACGGTGGCCAACGTGCTGGTGGCCGAAGCGCTGGGGCCGCTGTTTGCCGCACTGATCGGCCGTGTCACGCTGGGCCATCGCCTGCCGCGGCGCACCTGGGGCGCCATCGCGCTGGCGGGCGCCGGCATTGCCTGGATGTACGGCCCGCAGCTGGCCGGCGCCGAGCCGCGCCACCTGCTGGGCAGTGCGTTGGCCATGGTGCCGCCGCTGGCCGCGGCCAGCATGTGGACGCTGCTGCAGGCCAACGAGCGCAAGCACCCCGGCGCGCGGGTCGACATGCGGCCTGCCGTGATGCTGGGCGCCACGCTCTCGGCGCTGGTCTGCCTGCCCTGGGCCTGGCCGCTGCAGGCCGGTGCGCATGACCTGGCCCTGCTTGGCGGCCTGGGCCTGGTGCAGCTGGCCATTCCCTGTGCGCTGGCCGTGGCGGCCGGGCGGGTGCTGAGCGCGCCGGAAGCTGCTTTGCTGGGGCTGCTGGAAATCCTCTTCGGCGTCGCCTGGGCCTGGGCCAGCGGGGCCGAAGAGCCACCGCCCAGCGTGCTGGCCGGTGGACTGATGGTGCTGCTGGCGCTCGCCGGCAACGAGGCACTGGCAATGCGTGCGCGCCGGGGCACCTGAGCCTGCGGGCGG
This sequence comes from Ideonella azotifigens, assembly GCF_021043325.1. NCBI lineage: Bacteria > Pseudomonadati > Pseudomonadota > Betaproteobacteria > Burkholderiales > Sphaerotilaceae > Ideonella > Ideonella azotifigens. The sequence continues at coordinate 103,806 of NZ_JAJNKD010000011.1, read as the reverse complement.
CACAATGGCCGCCTTGCCCGCTGCAGCTCGGCGGGTCCTCATTGCATCATCAAGACGGGCCTCGACGCCCGCGGAGACACTGTTCCATGACCGCATCCGCTTCTTCTTCGTCTCTGCCCGAGCTGGTCTCCGGCGGCCAGGTGCTGGCCGAGCAGTTGGGCGACATTGGCGTCATCACGCTGAACCGGGCCAACGCTTTGAACGCGCTGTCGTTGGGCATGGTGCGTGACCTGACCACGCTGCTGCTGCACTGGCGCGAGGACCGCAGCGTCAGCGCCGTGCTGGTGCAGGGCGCAGGGCGCGCCGGCAAGGCGCCGGCCTTCTGCGCCGGCGGCGACATCCGCTTTTTCCACCAGGCGGCCCTTGCCGGCAACCCGCAGCTCGAAGACTTCTTTACCGAGGAGTACGCGCTGAACCACCTGATCCACCGCTACCCCAAGCCCTACATCGCGCTGATGGACGGCATCTGCATGGGCGGCGGCATGGGCATCAGCCAGGGCGCCAGCGTGCGCGTGGTCACCGAGCTGAGCAAGCTGGCCATGCCCGAGACCCACATCGGCCTGTTCCCGGACGTGGGCGGCGGCTGGTTCCTGGCGCGCTGCCCCGGCCATACCGGCGAATACCTGGCGCTGACGGGCCAGACGCTGACTGCGGCGGACGCGATTTCGCTGGGCTTGGCGGACGCCCTGGTGCCGTCCGCCGCACTGCCGGCCCTGGTCGCTGCGCTGGCCCAGCCGTCAGCCGTGCCGGGCGGCCCGGCCGACATTCCGCACACCACCGAAGAGATCGCCACCCGCATTGCCGCCGCGCTGAAGCCGCATGCGCAGACGGCAGGCGAGGGCAGCCTGGCCGCGCACCGCAGCGCCATCGACCTGCACTTCAGCCTGCCCACGCTGGCCGCCATCGAAGCCTCGCTGGCCTCAGACGACTCCGAGTTCGCCAAAGCCACGCTGGCCACGCTGCACCACCGCTCGCCGATGATGATGGCCGTGACGCTGGAACTGGTGCGCCGCGCCCGCAACATGACGCTGGCCGACGACCTGCGCCTGGAGCGCGACCTCGTGCGCCACTGCTTCCAGCTGCGACCCGGCACTGCCAGCGAAACGGTCGAAGGCATCCGCGCACTGGCCGTCGACAAGGACCATCACCCGCACTGGAACCCGCCGCACATCGCGGACGTGACGCCCGAACTGATCGCCCCGTTCTTCGCCAGCCCGTGGCCGGCGCACGTGCATCCGCTGCGCGAACTGGACTGACGGGCAGGGGGCGAGCCTTGAAGCGGCCCCCGCCATGGTTCAAACAAATGGGGTCAGAGTCAATTTATCTGGGCACTCAAGCGGCGCCGCAATGAGGTATCTCAAGATAAATTGACTCTGACCCCATTTGTTTGTGCGCCAACCTTGCCAGGTCTTTGAACGGATCCGCTCCGAGAGCCGGGCTGATCTGGAACGAAAAAGGCCTCGCGTTGCGGCGAGGCCTTTTGCTTGTTGAACAGCCTTGTGTTCTCACAAGGCTGGGAGCTTCATCAAGCTTTCAATTGCAAGCCACCCATCATCGGATCGCTGATGCTCGGCTTGCCGTTTTCGATGTGGCCGGCCAGTTGCACCAGGAAGCCGGTGTCGCCGTCCACGCGCACGCTCACGTCGTACCAGCCCGAGGTCTTCACCAGGTTCCAGCTGACCGTGCCGGAAGCGCCGGCATGCAGCTTCAGGCTCTGGCTCTTGCGGCCGTAGGCGTCGGCCAAGCGCACTTCCACCGAGCGCGGGCTGGTGTTGGTGATGTTCAGCGTCAGCAGCTGTTCATCGGCCGCGGTGTACTGCGCCTCGACCTGCAGCAGCGCCTTGCCGTCGCCACCTGTGCTGCCCTGGAAAGCGCGGTAGAAGCCGTTCGGGCCGTGCACGGCCAGCTTGTACTGGCTGTTCTTGGCGGCCCAGCTGCCGCTCAGCGACTTGCCGGCGCCCACGGTGTAGCTGCGGGGTGCGTCCTTGCCATGCAACGCGTCGCGCACGTGGAACACGGCGGCCTGGCTGCCGAGGTTGTTGAAGCCGACCTGGTAGCTGCCATCGGCCGCCACGGCGCCGCTGGCATGCAGCACGTAGGGCAGGGGGCGCGCGTTGCGCACGCCGGTTTCCTGCACCGGCAGCGTCGGGTCGGTCGGTGCCACCACGTCGTAGTTGTCGTGGCGCACCAGGTCCGGCGGCAGGTAGGCGGTGGTGCTGGGCAGAGCCGGCAGCTTGACGTTGGGCTTGGCGAAGTTGAAGGCGCTGGTCAGGTCGCCGGTCACCGTGCGGCGCCACGGGGTGATGTTGGTTTCGGTCAGTGCCGGGTTGCCCTGGCCGAAGCGGGCTTCGAGGAAGCGGATCACCGAGGTGTGGTCGAAGACCTGCGAGTCGACCCAGCCGCCCTTGCTCCACGGCGAGACGACGATCATCGGCACGCGCATGCCCAGCCCGTAAGGCGCCTTGGGGTGGCTGTCGTCGCCGTGGAAGATCTCGTTCTTGATGCTGACGGTGGAGGCGCCCAGCTTGTCGTTCATCGGCGGCGTGGGTGGCACCATGTGATCGAAGAAGCCGCCTTCTTCGTCGTAGTTGATGAACAGCACCGTCTTGCTCCAAACGTCCGGGTTGGCCGTCAGCGCGTCCAGGAACTGCGAGATGAACCAGGCGCCGTAATCGGCCGGGTGGTTCGGGTGCTCGCTGTAGGCCTCGGGGGCAACGATCCACGACACTTGCGGCAGCCGGTTGTTGGCCACGTCGTCACGGAACTGCACCACCAGTTGCATCGGGTCGCGGTTTTGCGCGTCGATGTTGGTGCCGGTCTTGGCCTTGTCGGCCAGCGGCGTGCCCGGTTGCGCGTTCTGGTACTGGTGGAAGTAGAGCAGCGAGTTGTCGCCGTAGTTGCCGATGTACGGGTCGCTGGTCCAGCCCCAATAGCCGGCAGCGTTCAGGCCCACGCCCACGTCCTGGTAGATCTTCCAGCTGATGCCGGCGGCTTCCAGGCGTTCCGGGTAGGTCTTCCAGTCGTAGCCGGCCTCGGCATTGGTGATGACCGGGCCGCCACCCGCGCCGTCGTTGCCCACCCAGCCGCTCCACAGGTGGTAGCGGTTCGGATCGGTCGGGCCCATCAGCGAGCAGTGGTAGGCGTCGCAGACGGTGAAGGCATCGGCCAGCGCGTAGTGGTACGGCAGGTCCGCGCGTTGGTGGTAGGTCATCGCCGAGAGGCCTTTGTTCGGCACGAACTGGTCCTGGCGGCCGAGGTTCCACGCGGCGTGGGTGTCGTTCCAGCCGTGCGGCGGGTCCGGCAGGAAGGTCAGGCCCAGGTTGTCCACCGGCGGGCGGAAGGGCATCACCAGGTTGCCGTCGGCGTCCTTCTGGTACCAGACCGGCTGGCCCGAGGGCAGCGTGACCGCGCGCGGGTCGGCAAAGCCGCGCACGCCGCGCAGCGTGCCGAAGTGGTGGTCGAAGGAGCGGTTTTCCTGCATCAGGATCACGACGTGCTCGACGTCGTTGATCGTGCCGGTCTTGCTGTTGGCGGGAATTGCCAGCGCGCGCGCGATGCTGGGCGGCAGCGCGCCAGCGGTGGCGGCGCCGGTGGCCCCGAGCAAATGCAGGAACTGGCGACGATTGGTTTCGGTCATGTGGCTGGCCTTGAGGGTTGGCAAAGTGCGCGCAGGCTAGGCCTTGTGTTTGACAACAGCGTGTCGTGTACAAGACGGTTACCGTTGCGCGCGGCCACGCCGCCCATTCGCTGCCACTTGCTGCCGGCGAATAAGTCTATGATTCGAACTAATTAATGGCCAACGTTTCCCAGCCCCGCTCCGATGGTGTCGCCACTGGCGACCAAAGCCTGCTCAAGCGCATCAACAGCGCTGCCTTGCTGCGGCTGGTCAAGACCGGCAGCGGCCTTTCACGTGCGGACCTGGCCAAGCGCAGCGGCCTCACCAAGTCCACCGTCAGCCTGCTGGTGCAGGAGCTGATTGACGACGGCTGGATCCGCGAGGCCGAGGTGCCGGTGTCCGGCGCCATCGGCCGCCGACCCACGCCGCTGGAGATGGACAACAGCCGCCTCGCGCTGCTGGGCGCCGAGATTGGCGTGGACTACCTCAACGTCGTCGCCTGCGACCTGCAGGGCCGCGTGCTGGCCGAACAGCTGCAGCCCTACGCGCCGGGCGAGCTGCCGGCCACGCTGGCCGCGCTGTCTGCCATGCTGGCCCAGCAGGACAAGGCACTGGCCCAGCAAGGCCGGCGGCTGCTGGGCGTGGGCGTGGGCATTCCGGGCACGGTGGACGCCGCCGGCCGGCGCATTGGCGTGGTGCCCAACCTCGGCTGGGCCGGGCAGGAGATTGCCGCGCCGCTGGCTGCGTTGCTGGCCGAGGCGGGGGTTCGCGCAGCGCCGGTGAAGGTGCTCAACGAGGCGAATGCCGCGGCGCTGTCCGAATACGTCTTCGGCGAGGGCGAGGGCATCCACCCCGATTCGCTGATCTACCTCAGCCTGGGCATTGGCGTGGGCGGCGGCATCGTGCTGGGGGACCGCCTGCACCTGGGCCATGACGGCAGCGCCGGCGAAGTCGGCCACACCATCCTGCAATTGGACGGCCCGCCCTGCCGCTGCGGCAGCCGCGGCTGCGCCGAGGCTTTCGTGTCGCAGCGCGCCGTGAGCCTGGACCTGACCGGCGCCACCGCGCCCATCCTGCCGATTGCCGAGCTGGTGGCGAAGGTCACCGCCGGCGAACCCGCGGCCGTGGCCGCCACCGAACGCGCCGGCCGCTACCTGGGCATGCTGATGCAGAACATCTGCAACGCGCTGGACCCGGCCGTCATCGTGCTCGGCGGCCCCATGGGCCAACTCGGCGCACCGTACCTCGCCACGGCCCGCGCCAGCTTCCAGGCCCTGCAAGGCCGCTACGCCTTCCACAGCACCGAAGTCCGGCTGTGCCGCTTCGGGCTGAACGCCTGCGCGGTGGGCGCTGCCGGCGCGGTGCTGCACGACGCCTTGCTGGCCTGAGAGCCGCCTGACACCTTCCTGCCGAAGCCCCCCACATGGGTGGCAGACATGGCCAGGGTCGCGTGCCAGGATGCAGTACTCTGGTGCCAGGGAGCAGGCCATGTCCATCGAGTACATGCTGGTCATTTGCCCGGACCAATGTCCGGTCCGAGCGGACGGCAACGGCGTCGGCTTCACCAACCACACGCTGCTGCTGCCATCCGACGAATACACCGTCACGGTCGACACGCAGGGTTGCGTGCCCGAGAGTGTGGACGTGGTGCTCTCCGGGACCTCGCTGATGCGGCCCTGCGTGGTGATCTTCACCCGCGCACCAGCCACGCTGGCAGCACCTTTGCCGGCGCCACTGCCTGTGTCCAAACCAGCCTCTGTGCCAGCACCTTCGCCCGTCCCGCCGCCCACGCCTGCGCCGGCGGTCGCCGCCAAGTCGGCTCCTGTGCCCACGCCGGCCCCGAAGCCTGCGGCCCCAGCGGTCGCCACGGCCAAGCCCGCCGTCAAGACTGCATCCACCGCACCGAAGAAGGCCTGACGCAATGCTGCTGCCTTCTTCTCATCGCCTCGCCTGGCTGCTCGCGGCTGTGCTCTGCACCGGCTGCGCCAGCACCCGGTTCGAAAACACGCCACTGTCCACCGCCGAGCCCAACCCCGAGCGACGCAGCATCGATGTTTCAGACGCACAGCGCCCGCTGGTGCTGATTGCCATTTCCGGCGGCGGTTCGCGCGCTGCAGCGCTGGGCTGGACCATCCTGCGCGAGCTGCGCGACCAGACCATCAGCACCGGCGGTGGCGCGCCGCACAGCCTGGCCGACGACGTGGGCGTGGTCTCTTCCGTCTCCGGCGGCAGCGTCATTGCCGCGCACTTCGCGCTGGCTGGCAAGGAAGGCCTGGAAGACTTCCGCCAGAACTTCCTGGTGCCCGACAACATGGAAATCATCGCCGCCGATTTCCTGAACCCGTTCGCCATCCTCGGCCGCTCGTTTGCAGGCGAGTCCCGCACCGACGCGATCCGCGACATGTTCGACCGCGAGCTGTTCCACGGCAAGACCTTCGCCGCCGTCAACCAGCCCGGCAAGCCCTACCTGATCCTGAACGCCACCGAGATGTCCACCGGCGAAGTCTTCGCCTTCACGCCCGGCCGCTTCGACGACATCTGCGCCAGCCTGGACGACCAGAAACTCTCGGTCGGCGTGGCCGCCTCGTCTGCCGTGCCCATCGCCGTTGCCCCCATCGCGCTGACCAACTTCTCCGGCCCCGGCTGCCCCGCCAAGCCCGCGTCCAGCTGGCCCGAAAAAGAAGTCCGCAAGACCTACAGCCCCTTCATCAACCTCGAAGCCTTCAAGCGCGCCCGCTACGCCGTCGACCTGCGCCGCTCCAACGACACCGCAGGCCCCAGCGACCCGCCGGACTTCGCCCAGCGCCGCCGCATCCCCTACGTCTACCTGCTGGACGGCGGCATGGCCGACAACCTCGCGGTGCACGGCCTGATGGAAGTCCTCTCCGCGCCAGACGGCCCGCACCTCATTGCCAACCCGCTGCCTGGCACCACGATGACCCCCGGCAGCCTGCTCGCCGCCATCAATGGCGGCGCCTTGCGCACCGTCGTCGTCATCGTCATCAACGCACGTGCCGAACCGGCCAACGACCTCGCACTGCAAGCCACGCGCCCCGGCATCATCCCGATGATCAGCGCCGTCACCTCGCAGCCCATCGACTCCGCCACCACCAGCATCGCCAGCCAGATGTCAGTGCTGATGGCCCAGTTCAACGCCGCATCCGGCGGCGCCACCGGCGACCCCAAATTCACCGGCCTGCGCGTCTACCCGGTGATGATCGACTTCGACCAGTTGCCCGTCGCCACACCCGAGCAACGCGCCCTGCGCGAGAAGGTCAAGAACGTGCCAACCAGCTGGAAGATCACGGCGGGGAATCTGGAGGCGATCCAGCAGGCCGGCACGGTGCTGCTGCAGCGGCATCCTTGCTACGAGCGGCTGCTGTTGGACTTGTCGGCGCCGGCGTCGTTTGTGGATGCGAATTGGGCGAGGACGGGGTGCCGGTTTCCGAGCGATTGATTCACCTCAACTTGGGTGAAAAATCAGCGTCGGTGGATGGTCCGGCCTGAGAAGCCAGTTCAGCGAAATGGCGCATTTCCATTTGCTCGCCACAAGAAGTAGGCGGGATTTTCCTTGGTCGAGACGCGGTACTCCTCATACGTTCTGAACCCAGCGTAGCCCGCGCAAAGGGAGCCAAGAAGGCTGGTACCGGAAGTAGGGATGGCCGCGGCGAAGCTGGCAAGTCCCCCAATGCCGCTGAGCACGGCTTTACGTTTAAGACGTCGAATCGTACTGTCCACCTCGGTCAACTGAATATCTACAAGCTCGTGCATGGCATTTTCAGTTTTAAGGCGGCGCTTCTCAGGATCGAGTTCGAGCCTCAGTTCTCGAAAGTGCTTTTCGAGTTGCTTTCTGAATCGTCTGAAGACCTCTTCGTCTGCGCGAGCTGCCATCAGGTTCGCCATGCTTACGCCATCGAAAAACGGAACGTTGAGATTGAGAACCCCAGTTGCCGTCGATGAATCAATGCTGCTGCCAGATACATCGCCGGTAGCCTCTAAAACTGATGCCGAAATGCCCGAACGAACGAGACATTGAGCTCCGACTTGCGAGGACCAGCGCACTGTGCGGGCCAGCGCATCGAAGTGATTACGAGCCGAACTATTGATGGATTGCGCCACCCATGCATCGAACGACTCTTTGGTCGGAGGATCCGCGGGCATTCTCATCGCCACCTGGACCGTACCAGCTTTGCGGTCTACTTGAAGGACCTCTTGCTCGACGAGGTTGTAGACGAATGAACCTCCGGATCGACCGGGCTCAAAGTCAATGTGGATGCGCCGGCCCACCTCCAGATGATTCAGGATGAGCAGACCTCGGGACGAGGGGCGCATTGATCGTACCGTCGCAGCCGCTTTGTACAAATCAAGGATGTGACGCGGTAAGATTCCCTCGAATCCGTCGTCTGGCGCGTAGATCGGAAGAGACGAGGGAGCCTCCTCTTCGAGTGAAGTCGGCAAGAAGAGGACATAGCCTGCTGCGACCAAGGGCCTGGCCTCCAGCATCTGCTGTGCTGCTTCCGCGATTGACCGCCGATCCAAACTGCTTGGATCTGGCATTTCAAATGCGGCTGTAAAGGCTGCCGTCGATTCATGTTTGGGATGGGTGAGAGCAAATAGAGGATCAGCGCAAACAACTGTGTCAAGGTAGAACGCCGCCTGCTTGAGAAATCGTCTATCTACATCGGCGCCAACGTAGACCCGGAGCTTGCCGTCTTCGGGTGCAGCTTCTTCGACCAGGGTGTCTCGATGCTGCAGGCAGTACTCCCTGTAGCGCAGAAGTTCCACAGCAAGAGCCGCCTCTGAAAGACTTTTGAATTGCTCCCGAATCAGTCCCGGGTCAAACAGCAGACTGTCATTCAAGAAGCTGTAAACGATGGACCCCATCTTTCCCTCTCTCAAGCTGCGTCGTGAATGGCGCATCATCGTCGAAGGGCCTCGTGGCTGAGAATTTTTCTCAGACCCTGCCGAGGGGCAGCCGCCCCGCGAGTTCATTTCCGGATTCACTCATCAACAAACGTCCACGTCTCCGCCCCATCAAACCGTCGCACCCTTACCGCCGCAATCAACGCCGGATCGAAGTTGCCCAAGTTGATGCCTTGGCGGGGGCAGGCAACCGGGTCCATGGGTTCCCAGTGGGTGACGACGCCGCAGGTGCGGCAGCGGATGTTGCGCAGCGTGCGGTCGCCCCAGATGTATTCGGTGGTGCACTCGGGGTGGCCTTCGATCTTCACCGTGCCTAGCGGGAAGTAGACCCAGGGGCCGCCGCTGCGGCGGCAGAGGGAGCAGTTGCAGGCCGTGGCCACCTCCGGCGTGGAGGGCAGGGTCAAGCGGACTGCGCCGCAGTGGCAAGCGCCTTGGTGCATCGGTCGGGCTCCGTTGAACGAGGGGAGGGCATTGCTCGCAGGACAGCCGAGCCGCGCATGAAGTTCGATTCTGCGAGTGGTCCGCTGCGCAGCCAAGCCCGAACGAGGCATGCCCCCGGAAAACCCCCAGCCCGCGCGTCTTGACGCGGTCACGATCCGAAGATATTGTTTGTTCGTCGATCAAACTAAATAAGCGAACCGATCGGCGCTTCGTTTGCGGAGCTTCGCGAAGACGTGCTGCCGTCGCGCTGACGGTGGTCAAGGAGACAGACAGATGACCCTCAACACATTTGCGGCGCGGCTGCTGCTGGCAGGCCTGCTGGGCGCTTCGGCGCTGGCACAGGCCAAGGACATTGTGGTTGGCGTGTCCTGGTCCAACTTCCAGGAAGAGCGCTGGAAACGCGACGAGAGCGCCATCAAGGCGGCGCTGGAGAAGCTGGGCGCGAAGTACATCAGTGCGGACGCGCAGGGCTCGAACGAGAAGCAGCTGGCGGACGTGGAAGGGCTGATCACGCGCGGTGCGAATGCGCTGATCGTGCTGGCCTATGACGCCGACGCGGTGCTGCCCGCAGTGCGCAAGGCCAAGGAAGAGCACATCCCCGTGCTGGCCTACGACCGGCTGATCCAGGACACCGGCGTGCTGTACCTGACCTTCGACAACGTCGAGGTCGGCCGCATGCAGGCGCGCGAGGTGCTGAAGGCCAAGCCGGCTGGCAACTACGTGTTCATCAAGGGCTCGCCCACCGATCCGAACGCCGACTTCCTGCACGCTGGCCAGTTGGAGGTGCTGAAGGCGGCCATTGCAGGCGGCAAGATCAAGGTTGTCGGCGAGCAGTACACCGAAGGCTGGTCGCCCGAGATCGCGCAGAAGAACATGGACCAGATCCTCACGCGCAACAGCAACAAGGTGGACGCGGTGGTCGCCTCGAACGACGGCACGGCCGGCGGCGCGGTCGCGGCGCTGAAGTCGCAGAACCTGCGTGGCATCCCGGTTTCCGGCCAGGACGCCGATATTGCCGCGCTGAACCGCGTGGCCCGTGGCGAGCAGACGGTCACCGTGTTCAAGGACACGCGTACGCTGGGCGAGGCCGCGGCCCGCTTCGCAGTGGCGATGGCCAAGGGCACGGCCCCTGCGGCGGTGCAGGGCGCAGCCATCTGGAGCGGCGGCACCAAGAAGCTGGCCATTCCGTCGGTCTTCCTGAAGCCCGTGGCCATCACCACCGACAACCTGGACTACGTGGTCTCGGCCGGCTGGGCGACCAAGGCCCAGGTCTGCGGCGGCGTGGACGCTTCCAGCGGCCCCAAGGCTTGCCGTTGAACGGTTGAGCGAAGCAAGCAAGACGCACCCACCATGACCACCCTGAGCCGCCCCACGGCGTCCACCCTGCGGCCTTCGCTGCAGGGCTTTTTCCAGAAGACCGGCTTCGACCCGCGCTTCACCTCGATGCTGCTGGTGCTGCTGGCTGTCTGGGTGGGCCTGGGGCTGTTGACCGAAGGCACCTTCCTGTCGCCACGCAACCTGTACAACCTGTCGATCCAGACCTGCGTCACTGGCGTGATGGCCTGCGGCATGGTGTTCCTGATCGTGGCGAGGCAGATCGACCTCTCGGTCGGCTCGCTGCTGGCGTTCAGCGGCATGCTGATCGCCTACACCCAGGTGGTGCTGTTCCCGCCGGAGGCCGGCTGGGGCTGGCCGCTCAGCATCGTCGCCGGCCTGGCCGGTGGGCTGCTGGTGGGCGCGTTCCAGGGCTGGTGGGTGGCCTACCGCCAAGTGCCGGCGTTCGTCGTCACGCTGGCGGGTTACCTGATGTACCGCGGCGCCGCCTTCCTGGTGGCCGACGGGCAGACGCTGGCCCCGCTGGCCCCTGACTACCAGTTGCTGGGCGGCGGCCTTTCGGGCGCCATTGGCCCGCTTTGGAGCAGCGTGCTGGGCCTGCTGGCCTGCGTGTTCGTGGTCTGGCAGCGGGTGCAAGTGCGCCGCAGCCGCACGGCTTACGGCGCCGATCAACTGGCGCTGTGGGCCGACGGCCTGCGCGTGCTGCTGCAGTGCGGCGCCATCATCGGCTTCGTGTGGGTGATGAACAGCTACACCGCGTTCAATGCGCAGCAGGAGCGGGTGGGCAAGGGCATTGCGGTGCCGGTGCTGATCCTGATCGCGGTGGTGCTGGCGATGAGCTTCGTCGCCACGCGCACCCGCTTCGGCCGCTATGTGTTCGCGATGGGCGGCAACCCTGACGCTGCGCTGCTCTCGGGCATTCCCACGCTGCGCGTGATGCTCACGCTGTTCATGCTGATGGGTGCGCTGGCGGCGCTGGCCGCGGTCATCACCACCGCTCGACTGAATGCCGGTGCCAATTCGATCGGCCAGATGGCCGAGCTGTATGTGATTGCCGCCTCAGTGATCGGTGGCACTTCGCTGGCCGGCGGCGTGGGCTCCATCGCCGGTTCGGTGGTGGGTGCGCTGCTGATCCAGAGCCTGGACAACGGCATGGTGCTGATGGACGTGTCCAGCGCCAAGCGGCAGATCTGCATCGGCCTGGTGCTGATCGGTGCGGTGTGGTTTGACGTGGTCTACAACCGCAGGAGCAGCCGGTGATGCGCGATAACTTTTCCGGGCTGCCGCGGCTGGTCGAGGTCGACCGCGTCAGCAAGCATTTCGGCGGGGTGATGGCCGTGGACGACGTCAGCTGCGACCTGCGGCCGGGCGAGGTCGTTGGCCTGCTGGGGCACAACGGCGCCGGCAAATCCACCCTCATCAAGATGCTCTCAGGCGTGTACGCGCCAGACAGCGGCGAGTTCCGGGTCGAGGGCAAGCCGGTGGCCTTCGCCAGCCCGCGGGACGCCCGCGCCGCCGGCATCGAGACCATCCACCAGACCCTGGCGCTGGCCGACAACCTGGACGCCGCCGCCAACCTCTTCCTCGGCCGCGAGCTGATGACGCGCTGGGGCACGCTGGACACGCCGCGCATGGAGCACGAGGCGCGGCAGATCATCGCCAAGCTGAACCCGCATTTCACGCAGCTGCACCGGCCGGTGAAAGCCATGAGCGGCGGCCAGCGGCAGACGGTGGCGATCGCCCGCGCGCTGTATTTCAACGCCCGCATCCTGATCATGGACGAGCCCTGCGCCGCCCTCGGTCCGGCCGAGACCCGCATGGTGATCGACACCATCCACCGCCTGAAAGCGCAAGGCATCGGCATCTTCCTGATCAGCCACGACATGCCGGATGTGTTCGAGGTCTGCGACCGCGTGACGGTGATGAAAAACGGCCACGTCGTCGGCACCGAGGCGGTGGCCGATGTCACGCAGGACGAGGTGCTGGGCATGATCATCGGCGGCCGCCAGCCGGCGCACCGCACTGCACGCAACCCCGATCTGCAACCGGTTTTGGCGACTGGAACCTGAGTCCCACGACTTCGTTACCCCGTGCCTGCGGCTTGAAACAGGCACCTCAAGAAAGCCCTCGATGTTCATTGGCATGGACCTCGGCACGTCCGAGTTGAAGCTGCTGCTTTTGGATGAGCGCCACCAGGTGCTCGCCACCGCCAGCGAGCCGCTGCAGGTCTCGCGCCCGCAGCCGCTGTGGTCCGAGCAGGCGCCGGGCGACTGGTGGACCGCGACCGACGCAGCCATGGCGCGCCTGGCCGCTGCGCAGCCCGAGGCCATGCGCCGCGTGCGCGCCATCGGCCTGTCCGGCCAGATGCACGGCGCGGTGGTGCTGGACGCCAACGACATGGTGCTGCGCCCGGCCATCCTGTGGAACGACGGCCGCAGCGGCGCCGAATGCGAATGGCTGATGCAGACGCAGCCGCAGCTGCCGGCCATCGCCGGCAACCTGGCGATGCCGGGCTTCACGGCGCCCAAGCTGGTCTGGCTCTCGCGCCACGAGCCGGCGTTGTTCGAGCGCATTGCCAGCGTGCTGTTGCCCAAGGACTGGCTGCGGCTGCAGCTCACCGGCGACAAGGTCAGCGACATGTCCGACGCGGCCGGCACGCTGTGGCTGGACGTGGCGCGGCGGGATTGGTCGGACGAGCTGCTGGCTGCCTGTGGACTGAGCCGCAGCCACATGCCGCGGTTGGTGGAAGGAAGCGAAGTCAGCGGCCGGCTGAGGCTTTCGCTGGCGCAGCGCTGGGGCCTGCCGGCGGACGTGCTGGTGGCCGGTGGTGGTGGCGACAACGCGGCCAGCGCGGTCGGCATTGGCGCGGTCAAGCCAGGGCAGGGCTTCCTGTCGCTGGGCACCTCGGGTGTGCTGTTCGTCTGCAATGACCGCTTCCGGCCCAACCCGTCTTCCGCTGTGCACGCCTTCTGCCACGCGCTGCCGGGCCGCTGGCACCAGATGAGCGTGATGCTGTCTGCCGCAAGCTGCCTGGCCTGGGCCGCCAAGCTCACCGGGCAGCCCGACGTGGCCACGCTGCTGGCCCAGGCCGCCACCTTGAGCGAAGCCGAGAAGGCCGCCGCGCCATTGTTCCTGCCTTACTTGTCAGGCGAACGTACGCCGCACAACAACCCGCACGCCAGCGGCTCGCTGACCGGCCTGACGCATGAACACGGCCCGGCCCACATCGCCCACGCGGTGATGGAAGGCGTGGCCTTTGGCCTGCGCGACGGCTGGCGCGCGCTGGCCGCAGCCGGCACCGAAGTGGGTGAGCTGTCGCTCGTGGGCGGCGGCGCCCGCAGTGCGCTGTGGGCGCAGATGCTGGCCTCCACGCTGGACCTGCCGCTGGTCGGCCATGCGGGCAGCGAAGCCGGTGGCGCACTGGGCGCCGCGCGGCTCGGCTGGCTGGCCGCGGGCGGGGATGAGGCGCAGGTGTGCATCGCGCCGCCCGTGGCCCAGCGTTGGTTGCCGGACCCGGCAGAACGCGAGCGCCTGCTGGCCCGCTACGCGCGATTCACCTCGTTGTACCCGGCGCTGCATGCCGCAGTGCCGACGCACTGAACCGTCCCTTTTCGTCCTTCTTCCTTCACGTCCGCCCGCGGGCAGAAAGCAAGCCACCATGAGCACCGATTCCTCCTACTTCGCCAGCGTGGCGCCCGTCCGTTACCAAGGCCCTGCCAGCGAAGACCCGCTGGCCTTCCGCTGGTACGACAAGGACCGTCTGGTGCTGGGCAAGACCATGGCCGAGCACCTGCGTTTTGCCGCCTGCTACTGGCACAGCTTCGTCTGGACCGGGCTGGACCCGTTTGGCGGCGACACCTTCCAGCGCCCGTGGTTCAGCGGCGGCAGCCCGATGGAGCTGGCCGCGCTGAAGGCCGAGGCCGCCTTCGAGTTCTTCAGCAAGCTCGGCGTGCCGTACTACTGCTTCCATGACCGCGACGTGGCCCCCGAAGGTGCCACGCCGCGCGAAACCCTGGCCAACTTCGAGCGCATGGTCGAGAAGCTCGCGGCGCACCAGCAGCGCACCGGTGTGAAACTGCTGTGGGGCACGGCCAACCTGTTCAGCCACCGGCGCTTCATGTCTGGCGCCGCCACCAACCCGGACCCGGAAATCTTCGCAATGGCCGCCACGCAAGTGAAGGCCGCGATGGACGCCACCAAGCTGCTGGCCGGCGAGAACTACGTGCTCTGGGGCGGCCGCGAAGGCTACGAAACCCTGCTCAACACCGACCTGCCGCGCGAGCTGGACCAGCTCGGCCGCTTCCTGAACCTGGTGGTCGAGTACAAGCACCGCATCGGCTTCGAAGGCACCATCCTGATCGAGCCCAAGCCGCGCGAGCCGACCAAGCACCAGTACGACTTCGACGTCGCCACCGTCTACGGCTTCCTGTGCCGCTACGGGCTGGAGAAAGAGGTCAAGGTCAACATCGAAGCCAACCACGCCACGCTCTCCGGCCACAGCTTCGAGCATGAAATTGCCACCGCGCAGGCGCTGGGTATCTTCGGCAGCCTGGACATGAACCGCGGCGACGCCCAGCTCGGTTGGGACACCGACCAGTTCCCCAACAACCTGCCCGACACCTCGCTGGCGCTCTACCACGTGCTCAAGGGCGGCGGCCTCACCACAGGCGGCCTGAACTTTGACGCCAAGGTCCGCCGCCAGTCCATCGACGCCGTCGACCTGTTCCACGGCCACGTCGGCGCGATGGACCACTGCGCCCACGCACTGGAAATCGCAGCCCGCATGTTTGAGGAAGGCCGCCTGGCCGGCGCCGTCGACCAACGCTATGCCGGCTGGCGCGAACCGTTTGGCCAACAGGTGCTGGAGGGCAAGGTGACGCTGGAGGCGCTGTCCGAACATGTGCTCTCGCGCAACCAGGACGTGCTGCCGGTTTCGGGCCGGCAGGAAGCGATGGAGAACCTGGTCAACAGGTATCTGTGAGCCCGAGGCGAGTGCCAATGTCGCTCGCCTTGGCCATACAGCCTATATAAGGTCTACAATTGGCCATATTTTGAAGATAAGGGCCTCTTTATGGGCCCATATATGGCCAAAGCATGATCGATTTTCGCCTTGCTTCAGCCGGCCAGGTGCTCGATGAGCTTGGCGCGCGGCTGCGGCAGCAGCGCCAGGCCCTGAACTGGACCCAGCAAGAGCTCGCCACGCGGGCTCACGTCGCCCTCAACGCCGTCAAGGCGCTGGAGTCGGGTGGCAACACCACGATGACCTCGATGGTGAAGGTGGCTCAGACCCTGGGTGTGATCGGCGACCTGGCACAGGCGTTTGCGCCGAAGGCAAATGTCACCATTGCCGAGCTGGAGCGGGTGGCCGGTGCCACCCGTGTTCGCGTGCGAAAGGCCAGGCCGCAATGAAGAAGGTCGAAGTCTTCTTCCGCGGTTGGGGGCAGGAGTGGGCGCTGGGCACGCTCGCGCAAAACGGCTCCCAGGTTTTGTTTGAATACTCGCGGGCTGCCCTTGAGAAGCGGATCGAGTTTTCCAGACTGAACGTGCCGCTGACGCCGCAAACCTACTCAGGGTTCCCGCAGTACCTGTTGCAACTGCCCGGCTTCATTGCCGATGCGCTGCCAACATGACGTTCAACCAGGGCCCTGGCGGCTACCACCAGACATCGGTGATGGGCGAGGCCCGCCACCCATCGCGCGCATCGCTGCTTGCACTGGCCAAGGCCTGCGACGTGGACGCGGCATTCGCGCTGCGCACCATCGACCAGGTGTGCGGCGTCGCCCAATCCCTGGAGTCCCTGCTGGACAGCAACGGCGTCCGCCGCGCCACCCGCAAGACCATCGGCGACCTCGTCTCAGCCAATGTCGCGCGCTGCCTATCGTCGGCGGTCACGCCAGCCCCCGCATCCCGCAAGCGAGTGGCGCCTACGCCAAAGCCGCGGGCCTGATTCGACCGCAGGTCATGCAGCCAGACAGATTGGCTTGCCCTCCGCACTATGCCTCCCCCGGCAAGCCCGCCAGCAACTTGTCCAGCGTCACCGGATACTCCCGCACCCGCACACCCGTCGCGTTGTAGACCGCGTTTGCAATCGCTGCGGCCACGCCGCAGATGCCGAGTTCGCCGACGCCCTTGGCTTTCATCGGCGATGAGATGGGGTCGGTTTCGTCGAGGAAGATCACGTCCTGGTGGGGCATGTCGGCATGCACCGGGACTTCGTAGCCGGCGAGGTCGTGGTTGACGAAGAAGCCTTTGCGGTGGTCGATGGCGAGTTCTTCCATCAGCGCGGCGCCTGCACCCATGGTCATCGCGCCGATGACCTGGCTGCGGGCGGACTTGGGGTTCAGGATGCGGCCGGCGGCGCAGACGGCCAGCATGCGGCGGATGCGGATTTCGGCAGTGGCGGCGTCCACGGCCACTTCGACGAAATGGCCGCCGAAGGTGGACTGCTGGTAGCGCTTGTCCAGGTCGCCGTAGGTCATCGTGTCTTCGGCGACGGCGCCGTCCTTGCCCGCGGCCTCGGCCAGCGTCATGCGGCGGTTGCCGGCACGGATCTCGCCGTCGGTGAACACGGCTTCGGCGAGGTTGAAGCCGTGTCGCGCCGCGAGGGTGGCGCGCAGTTTTGCGCAGGCGGCATAGACGCCGGCGGTGGAACTGTTGGCACCCCACTGGCCACCTGAGCCGGCCGAGACCGGGAAGGCCGAGTCGCCGAGCTGCACGTTCACCTGCGACAGCGGCACGCCCATCATCTCGGCAGCGGTCTGCGCAATGATGGTGTAGCTGCCGGTGCCGATGTCCGTCATGTCGGTTTCGACGGTGACGATGCCGCGCGAGTCCAGTTTCACCCTGGCGCCGGACTTCATCAGCAGGTTGTTGCGAAACGCCGCGGCCACGCCCATGCCGATCAGCCATTGGCCTTCGCGCCGCTGGCCGGGTTTGGCCGAGCGCCTGGCCCAGCCGAAGCGCTCGGCTCCGGTGCGCAGGCATTCGGTGAGGCGGCGCTGGGAGAAGCGGCGGTCCGGCTTTTCGGGGTCGACCTGGGTGTCGTTGATGACGCGGAATTCGATCGGGTCCAGCCCCAGCTTCTCGGCCATTTCGTCCATGGCGATTTCCAGCGCCATCAGGCCCGGCGCCTCGCCGGGCGCGCGCATGGCGTTGCCCTCGGGCAGGTCCAGCACGGCCAGTCGCATCGCGGTCATGCGGTGGGCGCCGGCGTAGAGCAGGCGGGTTTGGTTGACCGCTGTTTCGGGCTTGCCTTCGGCCAGGTCGCCGGACCAGCTTTCGTGGCCAATGGCGTTGATCTTGCCGTCCTTCCCGGCACCGATGCGGATGCGCTGGATGGTGGCCGGCCGGTGCGTGGTGTTGTTGAACATGAAGGGCCGCGGCAGCATCACCTTGACCGGCCGGCCTGCGGCCTTGGCGCCCAGCGCGGCCAGCAGCACGTCTGCCCGCAGGAACAGCTTGCCGCCAAAGCCGCCGCCGATGTAGGGCGAGATGAGGCGCACTCTTTCCTTGGGCATCTTCAGCGTGGCGGCCAGGTCGGTGCGGCCCCAGTCGATCATCTGGTTCGAAGTCCACACGGTCAGTTCGTCGCCCTTCCAGGCGGCCAGCGTGGCGTGTGGCTCCATCATCGCGTGGGCATGGTCGGGCGTGCGGTAGGTCGCGTCCAGCTGGACCGGCGCGGCGGCGAAGGCGCCAGAGAAGTCGCCCACTGCACTGTCCGGCTCCGGGTCCTGCTTGGGCGTGGGTTTCTTCGCCGAGTCCTTGGCGGCGGCCAGGTCGAAGCTGCCTTCGGCGGCTTCATATTCGACCTTGACCAGCTGCGCTGCAGCGCGGGCCTGCTCGAAGCTTTGCGCAACGACCAGCGCCACAGCCTGGTGGTAATGCTGCACCTCGGGCCCGGCCAGCAGCTTGGCCGTGTTGCGCTTGCCCTTGCCGAGCTGGCCGGCGCTGCCTGCGGTGACGATGGTGATGACGCCGGGCGCGGCCCGCGCGGCACTCAGGTCCATCGCGGTGATGCGGCCCTTGGCAATGGTGGCGCCGACGGGGTAGCCGTAAGCCGGGTTGGCGGCCACGTCGGGCCGCTCATAGGCATACGGCGCGGTGCCGGTGGTCTTGCGCGGGCCGTCGATGCGGTCGGTCGGACGGCCGACGACCTTCAGCTGGTCGATCGGGTTGGTGCCCGCAGGGGTGTCGAATTTCATCGCTCAGCCTCCCATTTGTTTGGCCTGGACCAGCACCGCGGCCAGCGTGCGCTCGGCGAGCTGCAGCTTGTAGGCGTTGTCGTCGCTGGGCTTGGCGCCGGCGAGCAACTGGGCAGTGACCGCCTTGGCGCCTTGCGGCAGTGCGGCTTCGGCGGCTTCCACGCGCCAGGGCTTGTGTGCCACGCCGCCCAGCGCCACGCGGCCGCTGCCGTCCGGCTGCAGCACCGCAGCGACCGAGACCAGCGCAAACGCATACGAAGCCCGGTCGCGCACCTTGCGGTAGACGTGCAGGCCGCCCAGCGGCTTGGGCAACGTGACGCTGGTGATCAACTCGCCCGGCACCAGCGCGGTTTCGATCTGCGGCGTGTCGCCGGGCAGGCGGTGAAAGTCGGCAATCGGTATGTGGTGGGCCTGGCCGTCGGGGCGGACGGTGTCGACCGTCGCGTCCAGCACGCGCATGGCCACGGCCATGTCGCTCGGATGCGTGGCGATGCAGGCCGCGCTGGTGCCCACGATGGCGTGCTGCCGCGTCACGCCGCCAATGGCACTGCAACCGCTGCCGGGCTGGCGCTTGTTGCAGGGCTGGGCGGCGTCGTAGAAGTAGGGGCAGCGGGTGCGCTGCAGCAGGTTGCCGGCGGTGGTCGCGCGGTTGCGCAACTGGCCTGAGGCGCCGGCCAGCAGCGCGCGGGACAGCACGGCGTAGTCGCGTCGCACCCGTTCGTTGGCCGCGAGGTCGGTGTTGCGCACCAGCGCGCCAATGCGCAGGCCGCCCTCGGGTGTCGGATCGATCTGGTCCAGCGCCAGGCCGTTGACGTCGATCAGGTGCGAAGGCACCTCGATCTGCAGCTTCATCAGGTCCAGCAGGTTGGTGCCACCGGCGATGAACTTGGCGTTGGGGTGGTGCGCCGCGGCCGCTGCCGCTTCGGGGGCGGTGCGGGCGCGTTCGTAGGTGAAGGGCTTCATGGCTGGCCTCCTTGCTGCTGCGCGACCTCGGTGATCGCATCGGCAATGTTCGAGTACGCACCGCAGCGGCAGATGTTGCCGCTCATGCGCTCGCGCAGTTCCTCGGCCGAGAGCATCGGGCGCTCGGTCAGGCTGGCGCTCACGTGGCTGGGTATGCCGCGTTCCACCTCGTCCAGCATGCCGACGGCCGAGCAGATCTGCCCCGGCGTGCAGTAGCCGCACTGGTAGCCGTCGTGCTTCACGAAGGCGGCCTGCAGCGGGTGCAGCCGCTCCGGCGTGCCCAGGCCTTCGATGGTCGTGACCTTGGCGCCATCGTGCATGACCGCCAGCGTCAGGCACGAGTTCAGCCGGCGGCCATCCGCCAGCACCGTGCAGGCGCCGCACTGGCCGTGGTCGCAGCCTTTCTTGGTGCCGAACAGCTGCAGGTGCTCACGCAGCGCGTCCAGCAGCGTGGTGCGGTTGTCCAGTTCCAGCGTGCGCGTCTGGCCGTTGACCTGCAAGCTGACCTTGGACATGGGCACGCCGGAGGCGGGCGGCGAGGGTGCTGGCGTGGGCACGGCAGCGGCGTCTGCCGCGGGCACCACGCTGGCCGTGGACGCAGCGCCGGCAATCAGCAGGTCACGGCGGGAAATGGCGAGGTCTTGCTGGCAGTGCATGGCTTGATCGGCTCCCCGTAGGCATGTGGCGGAGGCGGGCAATCGGCGCGCCCGGCCATGCGGTGGCACGCGTCCCTGCCGGCGCCGAGGCTGTCACCTTGGTGGGCCAACCGGCGTCGCATACTGGTGGCTGCCAAAGTCAAAACGGGAGCGTCAAATGGAAAAGTTGCAGACTGGCTACCTCGGCCACTTCACGTTGCGTGGCTTCAGCCAGGCGCAGCCGGACGGGCGTTTCGAGGCCCACTTCAGCGTCACCGAAGACGACCCTGAGGCCGACGCCTCGGCCACCGGCGACACCGGCATGCTGTATGGCACCGAAGAAGAGGCGGCAGATGCCGGCCTGCAGGCGGCGATGACCTGGGCCAACGAGAACAACCCGGACGACCGGGAAGGGCGGAGCTGAGCGGCTGAACCCGGATCCCGATCAGTCTGCGGTGCAGGCGAGCATCGCGAGCTGGGCTGCCAGCGTGGGTGGCGTGTCAGGTGCGGCCGGCTCGGCTTGAGCGCCTGGCGCGGCACCCAGCTTGATCTCGGCGCCAGCCGCGTGCATGCGGCTGGCCACCCGTTCCAGTTCCTCGGGCGTGAGCGCCAGCCTGGCCGCGGCAAAGAACAGCATGTGCAGGCCCATGCCGCGCGGCGCCTGGCCGCCGGTGTACTTGCGCCATTGCTGGCCGCCGGCCAAGCCAAACAACTCGGCCATCTCGACCCCGGTCATGCCGAGTTCTTCCTTCAAGCGGCGCAGGTCCGCAGGCGTGGGTGGGCTGTATTGCATGCTCCGACTGTCCGCCTCCAGCATGAACAGACTGTGACGGTCGCGGGTGGTTTGTGGCGGCAGTCATCTGCGCACGCACGGGCCACGAGCCCGCGAAACCGGGCATTCGCCTCGGGCAAGTCGAGCCAGGCCGAGTGCGCCGAGGCGTTGCTTGGATAATCACACCCACATGACGAACCGCGACACCAGCGCCGAGCCCGGCGCAACTCACAGCCCCTGGCGCCTCTCGGTGGCGCCCATGATGGACTGGACCGATAGGCATTGCCGGGTCTTCCATCGGCTGCTGACCCGCCACACCCGGCTCTACACCGAGATGGTGACAACCGGGGCTTTGCGGCATGGGGACCAGCCGCGGCACCTGGACTTTGATGCGGCGGAGCAGCCGCTGGCCTTGCAGCTGGGGGGCAGTGAGCCGGGCGAGCTGGCATACAGCACCGAGCTGGCGCGGCAGTGGGGCTACCAGGAGGTGAACCTGAACTGTGGTTGCCCCAGCGAGCGGGTGCAGCGCGGCGCGTTTGGTGCCTGCCTGATGGCCGAGGCGCCGCTGGTTGCGGACTGCGTGCGGGCGATGGTGGAGGCGGCCCAGCCGCGGCGGGCGGGTGAGGCGGCGCTGCCGGTCACGGTCAAGCACCGCATTGGCATCGACAAGGAAGAGAGCTATGCGTTTGTGCGCGACTTCGTGGGCACCGTGGCCGAGGCCGGCTGCGAGGTGTTCATCGTGCATGCGCGCAATGCCTGGCTCAAGGGCCTGAGCCCGAAGGAAAACCGCGAGATTCCGCCGCTGCGCTATGAACTGGTGCACCAGCTCAAGCGCGAGTTTCCGCAGCTGACCATCGTGCTGAATGGCGGCGTGAAAACCTCGGATGAGATCGCCCATCAGCTGCAGTTCGTGGACGGCGTGATGATCGGCCGCGAGGCTTATCACAACCCCTGGGTGATGGCCGACTGGGACCGGCGCTTCTTCGGCGAAGCGGCAGCCGAGCGCGACCGCATCGACATCGAACGCGCGATGGCGCTGTACATGGCCGAGCGCCATGCTGAAGCCGGCACGCCGTGGGCGCACATTGCCCGCCACATGCTGGGACTGTGGAACGGCACGCCGGGCGCGCGCCGCTGGCGGCAGGTGTGGTCGGACCACAAGCTCAAGGGCGAAACGCCAGAGGCAGTGCTGCGCATTGCACATCCGGAATTGGCCACGGAGGCCGCATGACCGCTCAGGTGCTCGGCGTGCTCGGTGGCAGCGGGCTCTACGAGCTGCCTGGCCTGACGGACACCGCTTGGGTCACGGTCGACACGCCCTGGGGGGCGCCCTCTGACCAATTGCTGGCCGGCCGCCTGAACGGCGCGCAACTCGTCTTCCTGCCGCGCCACGGCCGCGGCCACCGCGTGCCGCCGGGCGAGGTCAACTACCGGGCCAACATCGCGGCGCTGAAGCAATTGGGCGTGACCGACGTGCTGTCGGTCAGCGCGGTGGGCGGGCTGCGGGCGGACCTGCCGCCGGGCACCTTCGTGGTGGTGGACCAGTTCATCGACCGCACCGTGGGCCGGGCATCGTCCTTCTTCGGCACCGGCCTGGTGGCGCACGTGGCGATGGCCAGGCCGACCTGCCACCGGCTGGGCCGGCATGTGCTGGCGCAACTGGCGGCGCAAGGCGTGCCGCATGCGGATGGCGGCACCTACCTGGCGATGGAAGGTCCGCAGTTCTCCACGCTGGCCGAAAGCCGCATGTACCGCAGCTGGAACTGCGACGTGATCGGCATGACCAACCAGCCAGAGGCCAAGCTGGCGCGCGAGGCCGAGCTTTGTTATGCCTCGGTGGCGATGGTGACGGATTTCGACTGCTGGCATCCGCAGCACGACAGCGTGACGGTGGACGCCATCGTCAAGGTGCTGCTGGGCAACGCCGACACGGCACGCTCGCTGGTCGCCGCACTGACCGGCCAGATCACCGGCGACAGCCACGGCGCGGGATGCGCCTGCCGACGGGCACTGGACCACGCGCTGATCACCGCGCCTGCGGTGCGCGACCCGGCGATGGTGGCGAAGCTGCAAGGCATTGCAGGCCGCGTGCTGGGCAGCACGGGGCCGTGAGGTTCTGGTGGCCTGACATAAATCGTCAGTTTCCTTACGGCACAGAAACTGCTGATTGGCGGGGCAGTTGATGCGATCGGCGCATCAACTGCTCACAGCTTCCCGAAGGCGACCCCGGCAGAATTTTGTCTGTTGCCCGGGTTTGCTTTTCCGGTGACCTGACCCGCCTACCTTGCCACTGACAACGGGCTGCTTTGCACGGCCCGAAGGGACTTTGACATGCCGACTCCTGTTCGCCACGCTGGCGTAGACGCCAGCGTGTGCCGGCGCTCGCCTGCGCTTTCCAAGTTGCCATGGCGCCGCGCCAGCGCCGTCCTCGGTGCCGTCGCCATCAGCTGGGGGCTCGCCGGCTGCGGCGGCAGTGCCAGCGAGGGCAGTTCGAACGAGGCAGCTGCTGCCGAAGCCCGCCGCAGCGCGCTGGCCGTTTCGCAGCTGACCGCGCCTTCGCAGCTGGACGCGGTGCGCTTCGCCCAGCAGGCGACGATGGGCGCCAACGAGGCCCTCATCACCACGCTGCAGAGCCGCGGGTTGCCGGGCTGGTTGAAGGACCAGATGGCGCTTTCCAGCTCGCGCTACACCTCGGGTGCTGCCAACGGCGATGCGATCCACAAGAACGTCAGCGAGGTCAGCTTTTGCGACCAGCCGGCCCAGTCCGGCAACCCGAACTGCTGGCGCGACTACTACTCGACCGACCCGCTGATCTGGGACTTCTACCGCAACGCCACCGGCCAGACGGACCAGCTGCGCCAGCGTGTGGCGCTGGCGCTGCACCAGATCCTGGTGGTCAGCGGCTACGAGGTCAGCGGCACCTACGGCATTCGCAATTACCAGAACAACTTCCTGACGCTGGCCTTCGGCAACTACCGCGACGTGCTGCGCAAGGTCGTGCTGTCGCCGGTGATGGGTGACTACCTGGACCACGTCAACAACTCGCCCACCGCACCGAACGAGAACTTCGCGCGCGAGATGCTGCAGCTGTTTTCGCTGGGCACCTGCCAGCTGCAGAAAAACGGCAACTACGTGGGCGGCAAGTGCCAGCCGGTCTATGACAACGACATGGTGCGCAACTACGCCTTTGCCCTGACCGGCTGGACCTACCCGGTGGGCGGCAGCGCCAGCTGGGGCTGCTGGCCCACCGGCGCGAATTGCCAGTACTACGGCGGCGACATGGTGCCGGCCCCGGCGCTGCGCAACAGCAGCGCCCGCACGCTGCTGGGCGGTGTGGCCGTGCCGGCAGGCGCCGACGCCGCGACCGCGCTGGAACGCGTGCTCGACAGCGTGATGGGCCACGCCAACATCGGCCCCTTCCTGGCCAAGCAGCTGATCCAGCAACTCGTCAGCAGCAACCCGACGCCGCTGTACGTGCAGCACGTGGCCACCGCCTTCAACAACGGCAAGTTCAAGTACGTGGATGGCGACAAGACCATCAGCTTCGGCGCCGGCGTGAAGGGCGACCTGGCCGCCACCGTGGCCGCGGTGCTGCTGGACCCGGAAGCGCGCGACACCACGGTCAACCCGGCCAATGGCGGCAAGCTGCGCTCGCCCGCGCTGTTCTTCACCAGCGCGCTGCGCGTGATGAACGGTTTCAGCGACGGCGCGTCGCTCAGTTGGTGGTGGGGCGAGTCGCTCAAGCAGCACATGTTCAACCCGCCCTCGGTGTTCAGCTACTACCCACCGCGCTACCCGGTGGCCGGCACGAGCAAGCTGGTCGGCCCGGAGTTCGGCATCCACAACGCCAATGGCGCACTGAACCGCCTGAACTACCTGACCTACCTGTTCGACTGGGACGGTTCGACGCCGGACGCGACGATCCCGAACGCCATCGGCACCAAGATCAAGGTCGATGCCTTCCTCACCAGCGCATCTGATGCCACCGCCTTGGTCGACCGCATGTCGCTGGTGATGCTGGGCCAGCCGCTGGCCGCCACGCCGCGGCAGAAGGTGATCGACGCCGTGGGCTGGTGGACCTCGCAGCGCGACAGCCAGAACTGGCAGTCCAAGCGTGTGCGCGCTGCCGCCTACCTGATCATGGCCTCGCCCGACTACCAGGTGGCCCTGTGAGCCGGCCCCGTCAACGATCCGGAAACATCCCCATGTCGCACGATCATCACGATTCCTTTTCTCCCGCCCGCCGCCAATGGCTGCGCCGCTCCGGCGGCATGCTGGCTGCATCGCTGGGCGCCGGCAGCGTGGCCAACCTGCTGAGCATGGGCCCGGCCTATGCGGCCGACTACAAGGCACTGGTCTGCGTCTTCCTCTATGGCGGCAACGACGGCATGAACATGGTCGTGCCCAGCGACACCAGCCGCTACAACCAGTACGCTGGCGTGCGCGGCAAGCTGGCGCTGCCCAAGGATCAGCTGGTGGCGCTGACCGGCAGCGACTACGGCCTGCACCCAGCCATGGCCGCGCTGCAGCCCTGGTGGGCCAAGGGCCAGTTGGCGCCTGTGGTCAACGTCGGCCCGCTGGTGGGCCCGCTCACCAAGGACCAGTACCGCGCCGAGCCCGAAGGCTCTTCGCTGATTCCCGACAGCCTGTTCTCCCACTCCGACCAGCAGGCCCTGTGGGAAACCGGCACCGGCGACTCGGACTACCGCACCGGCTGGGGCGGCCGCAGCTCGCAGGTCCTGAAGACCATCAACCCGGTGATTGCCATTGGCAGCAACGGCCGCTTCGGCGTGGAAGACACCCGCACGCCACTGGTGCTGCCCACGGCAGGCAACGTCTTCGGTGCCTACGGCCTGCAGCCCTCGGACCTCACGTGGGAGCCCAACGCGCTGCGCAAGGCGGCCATCGACGCGCTGTACGCGCAGACCAGCGGCGTGGGCCTGCGCGATGCCTACAGCAGCCAGCAGCGCGATGCCTTCGAGGTTTCGCAGCGACTGGGCACGCTGGTCGCCTCCAAGCCGGGCGACGCGAACTCGGTGCCGGCGGTGGACAGCGCATTCGCGGCGCTGATGGTCAACGGCGTGGTCAGCGAACCGCTGGCTGCCCAGCTGTACCAGACGGCCCGGCTGATTGCGCAGAATGCCGTGGTGCAGGGCAATCGCCAGATCTTCTTCGTGACCCAGGGCGGCTTCGACAACCACAACGGCCAGATCGGCCAGACTTCGCTGGACGGCACGCACGCCGGCCTGATGAAGACGCTGGCCGTGGCGCTCGCGGCCTTCCAGACGGCCATCACCGCCATCGGCCTGGGCCCCAAGGTCACCACCTTCACGCAAAGCGATTTCGGCCGCACCTTCGCGCCGAACGCAAGTTCGGGTACCGACCATGCCTGGGGCAACCATCAGCTGGTGCTGGGCGGGGCAGTGAAGGGCGGCCAGGCCTATGGCCGGTATCCGGAGCTGGTGCTGGGCGGACCGGACGACGTGGGCGTGGACAGCTGGGAATTGCAAGGCCGCTGGATCCCCAGCAGTTCTGTGGACCAGTACGCCGCCACCTTGCTGCACTGGTTCGGCGCAAAGGACGCGCAGCTCGACAAGATCCTGCCGAACCTGGTGAACTACGGCAGCGCAAGGTCCTTGGGTTTTGTTTGAGCGGCGGGGGCTGTGGATGCTCATCGCTACCCTTCGACAGGCTCAGGGCGAACGGTTCAAAGTCCCCCGTTCGGATAGCACCCACCGTTCGGGCTGAGCCTGTCGAAGCCCAGCAACCGCGGCAGAACCTCTACAGTGCCGGCCGGGCCAAGGCCCGCTGCACTTCCCCGACAAACTCGCCATGCGCGAAGTCGGCGTGGGTCACCAGGCCCTGGATGCGGCCGTTGAGTTGTTGCCGGTCGGCCAGGCTCAGGTCGCCCGCGGTCACCGCAACGATCGGGATGTGCCGCGTGGCCGGGTGGTTCTTCAATGCCTCGGCCACGTCGAAGCCGCTGACCTCGGGCATGGCCAGGTCCAGTGCGATCAGGTCCGGCCGGAAGCGCTGCGCCAGTTCGATGCCTTCCTGCCCGCCCAGCGCGCGCAGCACCACGCAGCCACGCTGGCGCAGCTGTCCAGCCAGTCGCTCGACGGCGATGGGGTCGTCGTCCACCACCAGCACCGTGGCCTTGCGCTCGGCGTCTACCGCCAGGCCCATGCGCTCCAGGCCTCGGGCCAGCGCGTCACGCGCAATCGGCTTTTGCAGCACCAACGCGGCGCCCAGTGAATAGCCGCGGCCATGGTCGGCCACGACCGAGACGACCACCACAGGCACGCTGGCCCAGGCCGGCAGCGTGCGCATGTGGGCCAGGAATTGCCAGCCGTCCATGCCGGGCAGCATGATGTCCAGCGTGATCAGGTCCGGCGTGCATTCGGCGGCCAGCGTCAGCGCCTCTTCGGCTGAATGGACCCAGCGCACCTCGAAGCCCTGTTCCTCCAGCTGCACGCGCATCAGCGCCGCGGCATCGGCGTTGTCTTCCACCACCAGTGCCAGCCGGTGAACCGTGTCGCTGGACCGATTGCTTCCAGGCGCCCAGGCTTGCTGCGCCGCATGGGCCGTCTCGTCCCGCAACGGCAGCCAGACGGTGAAACAGCTGCCACGACCGGCCTCGCTGGTCACGGCGATCATGCCGTTGTGCAGCTCCACCAGCCGGTGCACCATCACCAGGCCCAGGCCGGTGCCCTCGGCTTGGCGGGTCACCGAGTTGGCGATCTGGGTGAAGGGCTTGAACAGTTTGTGCAGGTCGGCGGCGCTGATGCCGATGCCGCTGTCGGTGACCGAGATCTCGACATAGCGCGCAGGGCGCGCGGGAGCGGCCTCGGTCTGCACCGGCGGCTGCATGCGCAGGCCTTCGCGGAAGCCGGGCAGGGCGCTGCTGGCGCGGTCGGCGTCGGCCCACTGCACCTGCACGCTGACCTGGCCACCATCGGGGCTGAACTTGATCGCGTTGGACAGCAGGTTCAGCAGCAGCTGCTTGAGCCGGCGGCGGTCGGCCTGCAGCATGCCCAGCGGGCCGGGCTTGGCCAGCAGCAGCCTGACCTGGCGGGCGCGGGCGCGTTCATCGACCATCGCCAGGGTTTCGGTCAGCAAGGCCTGCAGCGGCACCGCTTCCAGCTCGATGTCGACCTTGCCGGCCTCGATCTTGGACAGGTCCAGGATGTCGTTGATCAGCGCCAGCAGGTGGTGGCCGCTCTGGAAGATGTGGGTGGCGAAGGTGCGCTGCCGGTCACTCAAGGGCCCGGCCATGCTGGCCTTCAGCATCTCGGAGAACCCGATCACCGCGTTCAGCGGCGTGCGCAGCTCGTGCGCCATGTTGGCCAGGAAATCCGACTTGAAGCGGCTTTGTTCTTCCAGCTGCCGGTTGCCCGCGG
The DNA here is from genome assembly GCF_021043325.1 of Ideonella azotifigens. NCBI lineage: Bacteria > Pseudomonadati > Pseudomonadota > Betaproteobacteria > Burkholderiales > Sphaerotilaceae > Ideonella > Ideonella azotifigens. The sequence goes on along the minus strand of NZ_JAJNKD010000011.1, from coordinate 75,520 downwards.
CCAGCTGTGCGTTGGCCGCCTGCAGCTGCTCGGTCAAGGCGTTCAGCTCGGCGCTGCGCCTGCGCATGCGGTCATGGGCATGGGCCAGCTTGGTGTAGAGCACATTGCTTTCAAGCAGCAACCGGCCCAGCACGAAGCTGGCCCCCATCAGGCCGAAGATGCGGCCGGCGTAAAAGCCCAGGTCGAAGCGGGCCGCGTTGAACAGCGCCGACAGCCCCACGTCCAGCAGCCATACCGCCATCACCACGACCAGCCACAGGTCCAGCACGGTGAGCGGACGGCGCTGCCAGATCAGCGTGCCCAGTGTGACCAGGCAGATCAGCCAGACGGTGCTGACGACCAGCGTGAGGCTGGAGAGGTAGCTGTGTTGATCGGTCATCAGCGCGGGCAGGCTGTCCTGGCCCAGCGTGGTCCATGCAACAGCCAGGCCGGCCGCCAGCAGTGCGAGGCCAGAGCCTGCCAGGCTGGCCAGCAGCGGTGAGCGGCCATGCGGCAAGGCCTCCCGCCGGCTGCCGCGCAGCAGCGCGTAGGCCAGCACATAGAGCGGAAAGCCGCCGTGCCAGAACATGTAGATCCAGGCCGTGGTGTGGCGCCCCGCACCGAGCAGGCCGGCGGGGCTGAACACGCCGGGGTAGGTCAAGGCATGCAGCGTGGTGATGCTGGCAGTGAACAGGTAGCCGCAGGCCAGCACCAGCAGTGCACGCGAGCGGGTCAGCCGGAACTGGCCCAGCAGCAGCACGAAGGTGATCAGGTCGGTGACGACGAGCGCCGCCTCATAGGCCGGGATGAAGGGCCAGAGCTGCCCCAGCGGCTCCTTCGCAAACGGCACCGCGCAAGCGAACAGCAGCGCGCAAATGCACAGCAGGGACAGCGCCATGCGGCGCTCCCTGTGGCTGGCCAGCCAGCCGGCCAGCGAAGTGGGCTGCAGGCTTGGGTCGGACCTGGCGTTCAAGGTGTTGGGTGTTGCGCTAGCACCCGTAGAAGTCATGCCTTATTACAGCAGAGCATGCTGGGAGAACACAGCTGTCAATGTTGACAGTCAGGTTTCCTCACCCCGCGGGCTGGCGACTACCTGGGGAAGACCCTGGCCAGGTCGCCAGCAGCAGGCCAGCCAGCGCCAGGCCCAGGGCCAGTGCCTGGGCAAGGCCCAGCGACTCGCCCAGCCACAACACGCCGACCGCGGTGGCGGCAAGCGGCAGCATCACGCTGAACACCCCCGCCTGCTGGGCCGGCACATGGCGCAGCCCGACCATCCACAGCCACACGGTGACCATGCTGGCAGCCACCGCGTAAAACAGCAGCAGGCCCCAGGCCGAAGCCGCCACGCCGGCGAAGTCAAAACGCATCGCCTGCCACAAGCCCAGCGGCGTGACCAGCACCAGGCCCCAGAGGTTGATCAGCGCGCTGATGCGCTTGGGCGAGACCTGGGCCGTCAGCCGCTTGCCGATGACCACGTAGCAGGCCTCGCAGAACACCGCGCCCAGCAGCAGCGCGTAGCCCCACCAGGGCGCCTGCTGCGCCGGCTGGCTGCCGCGCGCCAGCGCCAGCAGCGCAATGCCGGCCACCGCGCAGGCAATGCCGGCCATCACCCGCGACTGCAGCTTCTCGCCCAGCCAGAAGCGCGACAGCAGCGCCACCGCTGCCGGGATGCCCGCCATCACCACGCCGGCCGCCACCGCCGAGGTGGCCTGCACGCCGAACAGCATGCAGATCGAAAACAGGAAGTTGCCCAGGAAGCTCTCGAAGAACAGCAGCTTGCGGTCGCCCCGGCTCAGCCGCTGCTCGGCGTGCGGGCGCCGCACCCAACCGGCCATGGCCACGGCGGCAATGCCAAAGCGAAGCCAGGCCAGCAGGAACACGGGAAAGACGGCGACCAGGGATTTCGACAGGCCCACATAGCTGCCCACCAGGACCATGCTGGACGCCAGGCTGGCGTACGCCAGCGCGCGCACAGGTAACTTCAGGAACATGCGCGGCAGGTTAACCCAGGCCAAGGCGGCGCCTGCGGCCGGAGGAATAGGATGCCGGGCATGCGCATCTTGCTGGTGGAAGACGACGAACTGCTGCCCGCGGGCCTGCGCGAGGCCTTGGGCCAGGCCGGCATGGAGATGGACCACCTGGAAGCGGCAGAGCCCGCGCTCGACGCGCTGGCCCACGGCGTGCACGACCTGGTCATCCTCGACATCGGGCTGCCGGGCATGGACGGCCTGGCCTTGCTGCGCCGGGTGCGCGCCAGCGGCAACAAGGTGCCCATCCTGATGCTGACCGCGCGCGACGGCCTGGAAGACCGGGTGCGCGGCCTGAACGATGGGGCCGACGACTACCTGATCAAGCCCTTCCTGCTGCCCGAGTTGCTGGCCCGCGTGCAGGCGCTGATCCGCCGCAGCCAGTCCGCCGCCAGCTCGCGGGTGGCCGCCGGGCCGCTGCTGCTGGACATTGCCACCCACGAGGCCACGCTGGCCGATGCACCGCTGGCCTTGACCGGCCGCGAGTGGGACCTGCTGCTGGCGCTGATGCTGGCCATGCCGCGGGTGTTGCCCAAGCGCAAGCTGGCCGACAGCCTGAGTTGCTGGGACAAGGAGATCACCGACAACGCGGTCGAGATCTACGTCTCGCGCGTTCGCAACAAGCTGGCCGGCAGCGGCGTCTCGATCCGCACCGTGCGTGGCGTGGGCTACCGCATGGACACCGAATGAATCTGCGGCCCGCCTCTCCGCGCAGCCTGCGCGGCCGCCTGCTGAGGCTGCTGTGGTGGCCGCTGCTGGTGGTGCTGGTGCTCAGCGCGGCATATGACTATCGAAGCGCCCTGAACCGGGCGCGCGACAACCAGGACCTGGCACTGCGCCGCGTGGCGATCGCGCTGGCCACACGGCTGGACGTGGATGCCGACGACGCCCGGGACGACGACCTGGGCCTGCACCTGAGCCGCACCGTGCAGGCGATGCAGCGGGTTGACGGCCAGGACAGGCTGTATGCGCTGGTGCTGGACGAGCACGGTGGCGTGATCAGCGGGGACCCGGCGCAGGCGGCGCTGGTGGAACGCGACGAGCGCGACCAGCCACGCTACACCGACCGGCGCTGGGACCACCACGATGTGCGGGTGATCAGCTTTCCTCACCCTTCGGCGCTGGGGCCGGTGATGGTGGTGGTGGCCGAAACCACCGAGCGCCGCCAGGCGCAGACCCGGCAGGTGCTGCTCGGCACGCTGATGCCCAACCTGGTCCTGCTGGGCCTGACGCTGGCGCTGGTGTGGCTGGGCGTGGACGCGGCGATGCGGCCGCTGGACCGGCTCAGCGAGGCCGTGGGGCAGCGCTCGCCGGACGATCTGGGCGCCTTGCCCGAGGCCACGCTGCCCGCGGAGCTGCGCCCGCTGGTGGCGGCGCTGAACCGGCTGATGTCGCATGTGCGCGCCGCGGCGCAGGCGCAGCAGGCCTTCCTGTCGCAGGCCGCGCATCAGCTGCGCACGCCCTTGGCTGGCGTGCAGACCCAGGTGGAGCTGATCGGCAAGGAGGCAACACCGGAACAACGCAGCCGGCTCGCCGCGGTGACGGGCGCGCTGCAGCGCATGGCGCGTTCCACCCAGCAGATGCTGGCCCTGGCCCGCTCGGCCCCTGAGGCCGCAGTGCCCGAAGCCTTCCATCGCGTGGACTTGCGCGACCTGCTGGAAGACGACGCCTCGATCTGGCTGGACCCGGCGCTGCAGGCCGGCATCGACCTGGGCTTCGACGCCGCTTCGGCGCCCGTGCAGGGTTCGGCCTGGATGCTGCACGAGCTGATCGGCAACCTGGTCCACAACGCCATCCGCCATGCGCCTGCCGGTGGCCGCGTCACCGCCAGCTGCGGCGTGGCGCAGGGCGGTGGCGCCTGGCTGGTGGTGGAAGACGATGGCCCCGGCATCCCCGCCGAGGAACGCGAGCGGGTGCTGGAACGCTTCTACCAGGCGCCTGGCGCAGCCCGGGGCGGATCTGGCCTGGGCCTGGCCATCGTGCGCGAAGTGGCCTTGCGGCACGGGGCCACGCTGGCGCTGGGCGAGACCGGGCCCGCGGGCGGCCTGCGGGTGCGGCTGGAATTCCCGCCGCTGCACGACTGAGTCATTCCTGCGGCAGGCGCGACTGTCAGGCTTTTGAAGGGCGGCCCCTCTTAGCCTAGGGCTTCTGTCCGATTCAGGGGTCCTGCATGGCCTTTCCGTCTTCCGAACAGCGGGCCGCCGCGGCACCGCTGGCGCGCCAACCTCGTCCGCTGGCGGCTGCCCATTGGCTTTCCGCGCTGGCCTTGCTGGCCGTCTTCGCGCTGGTGCTCGGCCGGGAATTGATCGATGAGAAGGCGGTGCGCGCGACCTGGCTGCAACTGCACCGGGTCATGGGACTGCTCGTCTGGGCCCTCGCACTGACTCGGCTGGTGATGCGCAGCCGTTGGCGACTGCAGGAAGTGCTGCCCGATCGGCCGCGCTGGCAGGTCTGGCTGGCCTCGGGCATCCACGGCTTGCTCTATGTCTTCCTGCTGGGTTTGCCGCTGCTCGGCTGGGCCCTCACCAATGCCGCCGGCAAGCCGGTGGTGCTGCCACTGCTGGGCACGCTGCCCACCTTGCTGGCGCCTGACCCCGATCTCGCCGACACGCTGGAAGACTGGCACGGCACGCTGGCCTGGATCCTGGCCGCCATGGTTGGCGCCCATGCTGCCGCGGCGCTGTGGCACCACCTGGCGCTGCGTGACGGCGTGCTGCGCGCCATGTGGCCCTGGGCGCGCGCTCGCAGCTGAGCGCCCGGCTGCGCAGTCGGCGCGAACTGCACACCTTCATGCCTCGGCGCAGGCCGAGGCCACCCCATCTTTTGCCTGACCTCCGGGAGTCTCCATGACCTTGTTAAGTTCGTTTCGCCGCTGCGCGGCCTTGCTGGGCCTGGCTGCAGGGCTGATGGCCGCCGGCAGCAGCCAGGCGGTGCCCAGCTATGCCCGCCAGACCGGGCAGGACTGCGTGGCCTGCCACGTGGGCGGCTTCGGCCCGCAGCTCACGCCGTTTGGCGTGAAGTTCAAGATGGGCGGCTACACGGATACCGACGGCCAGTCCGGCAAGGTGCCGCTGTCCGGGATGGTGGTGGGCTCGTTCACCCACACCGGCAAGGACCAGGCCGAAGCGCCCGCGCCGGGCTCGCGCCTGAACGACAACCGCACGCTGGACGAAGCCTCACTGTTCATCGCCGGCAAGCTGGCCGACCAGCTGGGCTCGTTCATGCAGATCACCTACGACGGCGTGGGCAAGAGCAGCTCGCTGGACCAGATGGACCTGCGCTTTGCACACGTCACCGACATTGGCGGCAAGGACCTGATCCTGGGCGCCACGTTGAACAACAACCCCGGCGTGCAGGACCCGTTCAACACCCTGCCGGTGTGGAGCTTCCCGTATGCCGGCTCGCCGCTGGGCTTCGGCGGCGTGGAGACCGGCACGCTGATCAATGGCGGGCTGGAGCAGCATGTGCTGGGCCTCACCGGCTATGCCTTCTACGACAACAGCTGGTATGCCGAGCTGGGCGCCTACCGCGGCCTCTCGCGCACTGCGCAGGAGCGCATGAGCCTGGGCACTGCGGACGACCCTGGCCGCGTGGCCGGCAACACCGCCTACTGGCGCCTGGCCTGGTTCAAGGACCTGAAGCGCCAGGCCTGGTCGGCGGGTGTGTTCGGCTTCAATGCCGGCATCCAGCCTGACCGCCTGTCAGGTGGGCCAACCAACCGCTATCACGACCTGGGCGTGGACGCGCAGTACCAGTTCCTGGGCACGCGGGACCACATCTTCACCGTGCAGGGCAGCCACATCTGGGAGCGCCAGAGCCGCGACGCGATGCTCGCAGCCGGCGAGGCCAGCCATGCCGGTGGCTACCTGCGCGAAACCAAGCTCAATGCCTCGTACACCTGGCTGCAGACCTGGGGCTTCTCGGTCGGCCGCTTCCTGACCACGGGCGACAGCGACGCCACGCTGTACAGCGCCAACGCGCACAACAAGCCCAACACCCAGGGCACCACCTTCCAGGCCGACTGGACGCCCTGGGGCAAGGAAGGTTCGTGGCTGGCGCCGTGGGCCAACCTGCGGCTGGGTGCGCAGTACACCGCCTACAGCGAGTACAACGGTGCCGCCCGCAACTACGACGGCAGCGGCCGCAAGGCTTCGGACAACAACACGCTGTTCCTGTTCGCCTGGACCAGTTTCTGACGTGAGAGCCGCCAACATGACCCGACATCTCTCCTCATGGGCGGCGCCGGCCGCGATGCTGGCGCTGGCCGCCATGCTGCCGGCCGCCCGGGCCGCTGGCGACATGGCGGTGGGCGGCAAGCTGTACGCCGAAAACTGCGCCGAGTGCCACAGCGTGAAGGAAGGGCGCAACAAGAAGGGCCCGTCGCTGTTTGGCAGCTTCCAGCGCAAGGCGGCCGCCCTGCCGGACTTCGCCTATTCGGACGCGCTGAAAGCCAGCGGCATCGCCTGGACGCAGGAACAGCTGGACGCCTACCTGACCCTGCCCAAGAAGGCCGTGCCCGGCGGCAAGATGAAGTTCGACGGCTTGCCAGACGCCAAGGAGCGGGCGGACCTGATCGCCTACCTCAGCACGATCAAGTGAGGCTGCATCGCGTCGCGCTTCGCGGCGATCAGAACATCGTCGCGTAGCGCTGCAGTTCCCAGTCGCTGACGTGGCGGGCGTAGGCCAGCCACTCGGCTTTCTTCAGCCGGATGAACTCTGCGCTCAGCACCGGGCCCAGCGCAGCGCAGACGATCTCGTCTGCCGCCAGCGCGTCGGCTGCTTCGTCCAGCGACTGCGGCAGCAGCGCGATGCCACGCGCGCGGATCTCGCCCAGCGACAGCGCGAACAAGTCCTCGGTGCAGTCCGGGCCCGGGTCCAGCTGGCGATCGATGCCGTCCAGCCCGGCGGCGATCAGCGCAGCCGTTGCCAGGTACGGGTTCGCGCTGGCGTCCGGCAGCCGCCATTCGAAACGGCCGGGCAGGGTGCGGACGACCGCGGTGCGGTTGTTCGGCCCGTGCGCAACGTAGGCCGGCGCCCAACTGGTGCCTGAAAGCGACTCGCCGACCACCAGCCGCTTGTAGCTGTTGACCGTGGGGGCGGCCAGCGCGCACAGCGCTGCCGAATGCGCCAGCACGCCACCAATGAAGTGGCGCGCCAGCGGCGAGAGCAGCGCGCCGGGCTCGTCCGCCACCGGCGCAAACACGCAGCGGTTCGCCTCATCCCACAGCGACACATGGAAGTGCAGCCCGCTGCCCGGCTGGTTCGCAAACGGCTTGGGCATCATCGAGAACACGGTGCCGTGCTGCTCGGCCAGCGTGTGCGCGGCGAGCTTGAACAGCATCAGGTGATCGGCACTGGCCAGCGCTTCGTCGAACGCGAAGTTGACCTCGTACTGGCCGTGGGCGTCTTCGTGGTCCAGCTGCAACACGTCCAGCCCGGCGTCGGTCAGCGCCTGGCCAAGCGCCTGCAGGAAGGCGGCCTGGCGCGGCATGGACTTCAGGTCGTAGCTGGGTTTGTCCAGACGGTCCGCATCATCTGCCGGCAGCCAGCGGCCGTCCTTTGCTTTCAGCAGGAAGAACTCCGGCTCGATGCCGGTCTTCAGCCTCCAACCGCGTTCGGCCAGCCGCCCAGTGGCGCGCTGCAACACCTGGCGTGGGCAGGCCTCGAAAGGCTGGTTGTCGACGAAACCGCTGCTGGTGGCCAGCGCGTAGCCGGGCATCCACGGCAGCGCCTGGATGTTGTCCTCGGTCGGCCGCGCGTAGTACTCGGCCCGCGCACCAGTGCGCGGCAAGGCCGTGCCCCAGATGGACGGGCCGGCAAAGCCAGCGCCCGTCTTGAGCAGATCGTCCAGATGCGCCAAGGGCACGTACTTGCCCTTGGCCGTGCCGTGCACGTCTGCGAACTGGGCGATCAGCGTGTGAACGCCCTGCGTGGCAAGGCGCTGGTGGAGGTCAGTCAAGGCGGATCCAGGTCGTCTTCAGTTCGGTGTACTTGTCGAACGCGTGCAGCGACTTGTCGCGGCCGTTGCCGCTCTGCTTGTAGCCACCGAAGGGCACGGTGATGTCGTCTTCGTCGTACTGGTTGACGTGCACGGTGCCGGCTCGCAGCGCACGGGACACGCGGTGGGCGCGGTTCAGGCTGTCGCTCCACACGCTGGCCTGCAGGCCGTAGCTGGAGGCATTGGCCATGGCCACGGCCTCGGCTTCGGTCTTGAAGCGGATGATGCTCATCACCGGGCCGAAGATTTCCTCGCGGGCGATCTTCATGTCGTTGGTCACGCCGTCGAACACCGTGGGCTCGACGTAGTAGCCACCGGTTTCGCTGCGCGCCTGGCGGCCGCCGGCCACGCAGCGTGCGCCTTCGGTGTTGCCGGCGTCGATGTAGCCGAGCACGGTGCGCATCTGGGTTTCATCGACCAGCGCGCCCAGCTCGGCCTTGCCGCTCAGCGGATCGCCCGCGGCGTACTTCGGCGCCTCGGTAGCCACCAGCTTGACGAACTCGTCGGCCACGCTGTCGTGCACCAGCACGCGCGAGGGTGCGTTGCAGCTTTCGCCCTGGTTGAAGAACATGCTGCCGGCAACGGTTTGCGCGGCGCGGGCGATGTCCTTGAAGTCTTCGAACACCAGGAAGGCGGACTTGCCGCCCAGCTCGTTGTAGACGCGCTTGAGGTTGGAACGGCCTGCGTAGTCCAGCATGCGGCGGCCCACGCGGGTCGAGCCGGTGAAGCCGATGGCGTCCACGTCCATGTGCAGCGCCAGCGCTTCGCCGGCCTCGTGGCCGTAGCCAGGCACGACGTTGAACACGCCTGGCGGCAGGCCGGCTTCAACGGCCAGTTCGGCCAGGCGGGCGGCGGTGTACGGGCTCTTTTCGCTGGGCTTGAGCACGACGGAATTGCCGGCGGCCAGGGCCGGGCCCAGCTTCCAGGCGGCCATGATCATCGGGTAGTTCCAGGGCACGATGGCGCCGATCACGCCCATGGCTTCGCGGGTGATGAGGGCCAGCGCGCTGTCGCCGGTCGGGGCGATCTCGTCGTAGACCTTGTCCACGGCTTCGCCGTACCAGGCAATGCAGCGGGCGGTGGCCGACACGTCCACGCCCAGCGAATACTGCACCGGCTTGCCCATGTCCAGCGTCTCCAGCAGCGCCAGTTCTTCACCGGCGGCCAGGATCTTCTCGGCGAAGCGCTGCAGCACCTTCTTGCGCGCGGCGGGTGGCTGGCCGGCCCAGCGGCGGTCGTCGAAGGCGGCGCGGGCGGCCTTCACGGCGGCGTCGATGTCGGCCGCCTGGCCGCGGGCGACGGCGCCGAGCAGGCGGTTGTCCACGGGCGAGTGCTTGGCGAAGGTCTGGCCATCCAAAGCGGCGACCCGTTGGCCGTTGATCACGGCGCGGCCGTCGAACTGCAGCGAGGTGGCGCGTTCGGTCCAGTTGATGGGGGTGCTCATCTGAAGTCTCCGGAGTGTCGAGAAAGAAAGGGCCGCCGTCGGCTTTCTGCCAAGTCAGCGGCCCTGCAGGCAAGGCGGTGGTCCGCCTTTGTATGGCTTGCAGGCGCGAGGCGGTGTGTTCGCCCTGCGCTCTGTGCAGCTTAGAACGCGACGACGACCGAGGTGGCGATCATGTTGTTGGTCTTCTTGAACGTGCCGTTGCGCACGTCTTCGAAGACCGGGCGGTCGGCGCCGTCCAGGCGGTATTCCAGCTTCACGGTGGTGGCCGTGTCGACCGCGTACTTGCCGCCGATGGTCACAGCGTAGCGGTTGGCACCCTTGTCCAGGTCGCCGCTCAGGTCCGGGCCCAGGCCGTTGCGGCCGTCGTTGCCATAGGCCAGGTCGCCGTTTTCGTCGGCACCGGAGTAGCCGTTGTAGCCGAACAGGCCGCCGCCGTTCTTGCGGTTGTAGATGTAGTCGGCGCGCACCAGGCCCTGCAGGCGCGGCGTGAACATGAAGCCGACCAGGCCGGAAGCGCCAAACCAGCGCGAGTCGCGCCAGCTGCCATCGGCCGCCGGCGTGATGGCGCCTTCCTTCTGCTGGCCATAGGCGAGCTGGCCCTGCAGCGTCAGGTCGCCGCGGGTGAAGTAGCCATCCGCCTCGGCGATGAAGGACATCGTGTTGGTGCCGGTGTTGAAGTTCGGGGTCTTGCCGACCACGCTGGCAAAGCCCCAACCGTCGTACTCGCCCTTGGCGTAGTCCAGCCGCAGCGCCCACACGGCGGACTTGTCGCCCGCCTGGTGGACAGGCGCGTTCAGGTTGGCGATGGCGGTGCGCACCCACCACTTGCCGTCCTTCAAGTCCAGGCCGGCACCGGTGTAGCCGACAGGCAGCGTGAAGTCATACAGCAGGTTGTGGCTGGTCAGCGGGTTCAGCGTGGGCTGCTGGTACTCGTAGCCGGACCAGTCTGGGATCTGGCCAGCGATGAAGCGGGTGTTTTGGTCGGTCAGCGCGACCGAGACGCTGGCTTCCTGCACGATGCTGGCGCCGTCGATGGCCGCGCCCACGCCGCGGTTCGGGGCCAGCGTCAGGTGCCAGATGGTGCCGCTGTCGGTTTCCTTCAGGAAGTCGATGGAGGCGGCGCCGAAGTACGAGGTGTCGTAGGCGTAGCCGTCGGACTGCTGGTTCAGGAACTGGAAGCCTGCCCGGTTCTGGCGCTGATTCCAGACGTAGGTGGGCTCGATGTAGCCGGAGATCTTCAGGCCCATGAAGCCTTTGTCCTGCAGGTTGTCCTGGATGGCTTCAGTCTTGGCGGCAATGCGGTTGAACTCGGCCGCCTGCTCGGGCGTCATGCCCCATTGCGGCTGCGTGGCAGGCGCAGCCGGCGCCGGCGTGGCGCCCAGCTTGGCTTCCAGCTGGCCGATGCGGGCCTTCAGGGCTTGCAGTTCCTTCAGCAGTTCCTCGTTGGACTGCGCCATTGCCGGGAAGGCAGCGGCCAGTGCGAGCACCAGCAGGGAGGGGCGGAGAACGTTCATCGTGGATTCCTTCTATCTGGGTTTTCGACGTGAGCTGCAGGTCCGGGTGGGACCGATCCGGGCCGCGCTGGCATGCCTCCTCAGGCAGCGGCCAACCGGCGAAAAAAGCAAAGGTTCAGTTGCGCGCCGCGGCGGCCATCTCCTGCTGGCGGCGGCGCTCGCCTCGGGCGATCAGGTAGCTGGCCGCGATCACGCCGATGGAGACCACCAGCACGATCAAGGTGGCCACCGCATTGACGCTGGGGTTCAGCCCCAGCCGGGCACGCGAGAAGATCACCAGCGGCATGGTGGTGGAGCCGGGGCCGGACAGGAAGGCCGACAGCACCACGTCGTCCAGCGACAGCGTGAAGGTCAGCAGCCAGGCCGACATCAGCGCCTGCGAGATCATCGGCAGCGTGACCAGGAAGAACACCTGGCGCGGGCGGGCGCCCAGGTCCATCGCAGCCTCTTCCAGCGAGGGGTTCAGCTCCTGCAACCGGGCCTGCACCACCACCGTGGCGTAGGCCATGCCCAGCAGCAAATGGCCCAGCCAGATGGTGCTGGCGCCGCGCTCGGGAAAGCCGGTGATGCGCTGCACCGAAACCAGCATCAGCAGCAGCGACAGGCCGACCACGACCTCGGGCATCACCAGTGGCGCGTTGACCATGCCGGAGAACAGCGTGCGGCCGAAGAAGCGCTTGTACTTGACCAGCGCGAAGGCCGCGAAGGTACCCAGGATGACCGAGCCGCAGGCGGTGAAAAACGCGATCTTGGCCGACAGCCACAGGCCGCTGAGCATCTCGCCGTCGCGGGCCAGCGCGCTGTACCACTTCAGCGTGAAGCCGCGCCAGACGTTGGCCACCGGCGAGTCGTTGAACGAGAACAGCACCAGCGCCAGGATGGGCAGGTACAGGAAGGCGTAGCCGAGGACCAGCCAGGCGCGGCCGAAGCCGCGGTTGAAAGCAGGAGAGGTGCGCAGCATCAGCGGGCCTCCTGGGCTTCTGCCTGGTATTTGCTGAAGAAGGCCAGCGGCACGATGATCAAGAGGATCATCACCACGGCCACGCTGGAGGCCATGGGCCAGTCGTTGTTCGAGAAGAACTCGTCCCACACCACGCGGCCGATCATCAGCGTCTCGGGGCCGCCCAGCAGTTCGGGAATGACGAACTCGCCGACGCAGGGGATGAACACCAGCATCGTGCCGGCGATGATGCCGGCCTTGGACAGCGGCACCGTGATCTTCCAGAACGCGACCCAGGCGGTGGCACCCAGGTCGGCCGCTGCTTCCAGCAGCCGCACGTCCATCTTCGAGAGGTTGGAGTACAGCGGCAGGATCATGAAGGGCACGTAGGTGTAGACCATGCCCAGCACCAGCGAGAACGGCGTGTTCATCAGCTTGCCCGGCGCGGGGATCAGGTGGGCCCAGGCCAGCACCTGATCGAGCCCGGTGCCGATGAGGAAGTCCGAGACCCAGCCGTGTTCGCTCAGCAGGCCTTTCCAGGCGTAGACGCGCAGCAGGAACGAGGTCCAGAACGGCAGCATCACCAGCATCAGCAGCGTGGGCTGCAGCGTGCTCTTGGCGCGGGCCATGAAGTAGGCGAACGGGTAGCCGATCAGCAGGCACAGCACGGCGGTGATGGCCGCGTACTTCAGGCTGGCGACGTAGGTCATCCAGTACAGCTCGTCTTCGGTGATGAAGACGTAGTTGCCGAATTTCAGCGTCAGCGTCAGCAGGCCGTCCTTGTAGCTGACCAGGTCCTTGGCCACCACCGCGCCCATTTCGGACACGCTGAAGTTGACCAGGATCAGGAAGGGCAGCAGGAAAAAGACCAGCAGCCAGCCGTAGGGCAGGGCAATGACGCCGAAGCGGCCGGTTAGCCACTTGGGCCGTTTGCGGGCAGGCGCGGTTGGGGCGGCGGCAGGGGTCGACACGGCGGCGCTCACTGGGTCAGCACCACGTGGGACGAACGCGACCAGTGCGCCCAGACGCTGTCGCCCCAGGTCAGCGCGTCTTCGCGCTGCCGCACGGTATTGGCCATGCTCACCTTGAGCATCTCGCCGCTGGCCAGCTTGAGCCGGTAGACAGTGAAGCTGCCGAAGTAGGACATTTCCTCGATGGTGCCCTGCACGCGGTTGAACTCATCGGGCGGCGGGTTGCGGTCGATGACGATCTTCTCCGGCCGCAGCGCCACCGTGACCGGCATGCCCAGCGTACCGGTGATGCCGTGGCCGACGTAGTGTTTGCAGTCGGGGCTGGCGATGATCACGTGGTCCGCCTCGTCGACCTCGACCGTGCCGTCCATCAGGTTCACGTTGCCGATGAAGTCGGCGACGAAGCGGGTCTGCGGGGTTTCATAGACTTCGCCCGGCGTGCCGACCTGCAGGAACCGGCCTTCGCTCATCACCGCGATGCGCGAGGCCATGGTCATGGCTTCTTCCTGGTCGTGCGTCACCATCACGCAGGTCACGCCGACCTGCTCGATGATGTTGACCAGCTCGATCTGCGTTTCCTCGCGCAGCTTCTTGTCGAGTGCGCCCAGCGGCTCGTCCAGCAGCAGCATCTGCGGCTGCTTGGCCAGGCTGCGAGCCAGCGCCACCCGCTGCTGCTGGCCGCCGGAGAGCTGGTGCGGCTTGCGCTTGGCGAACTTGCCCAGTTGCACCAGCTTCAGCATGGCTTCCACGCGCTCGGCGACCTGCTCCTTGGGCAGACCGTCGCGCCGCAGCCCGAAGGCAATGTTGTCCCACACCGTGAGGTGCGGAAACAGCGCGTAGGACTGGAACATCATGTTCAGTGGCCGCTCGTAAGGCGGCAGCCCCGCCAGGTCCTGGCCGTTCAGGATGATGCGGCCGGACGTGGGCGTCTCGAAGCCCGCCAGCATGCGCAGCAAGGTCGTCTTGCCGCAGCCCGACGAGCCGAGCAGCGCGAAGATCTCGCCCTTGGCAATGTCCAGGCTGACGTTGTTGACGGCCTTGTAGCCACCGAAGTCCTTCACCACATTCTGGATCTGGAGGTAGGTACTGTCGGCAGCGGAAGTGCTGACGGTGCTGGTCGGGCGAGAGACGCTGGCGGGGGAGTTCGTCATGATGCGGGCGGACGCCTTACAGACCAGTCTTGAACGAGGTGTAGGTGCGCGTCATCAGGCGGCGCAGGTCGTTGTTCAACGAGTCCGGTGCGGCCATCTTCTGCAGGTCGGCAGGTGACAGGAACACGGTCGGGTTGTTCGCGACCTCGGGCTTGACGAACTTCAGCGACTCCTTGTTCGGGTTGGCGTAGAAGACCTTGTTGGTCAGGCCGGCGTCGACCTCGGGGCGCATGATGTAGTTGATCCACTTGTGCGCGTTGCCAGGGTGGGCTGCGTCGGCCGGGATCACCATCACGTCGAAGAACAGCAGGCCGCCGGTCTTCGGAATCAGGGCCTCGAGCTTCTGGCCGGTCTTGCCTTCGATGGCGCGCTGGCGCGCGATGTTGATGTCACCCGACCAGCCCAGCGCCAGGCAGACCGAGCCGTTGGCCATGTCATTGATGTAGCCCGAGGAGCTGAACAGCGTGACGTAGGGGCGCACGGACTTCAGCAGCGTGGTGGCAGCGGCGTAGTCCGAAGGGTTCTTGCTGAACGAGGGCTTGCCCAGGTAGTGCAGCGCGGCCGGCACGATTTCGGTGGCCGAGTCCAGGAAGGACACGCCGCAGGACTTCATCTTCGAGATGTACTCGGGCTTGAAGACCAGGTCCCAGACGTTGTCCGGCATCGGCGTGCTGCCCAGCGCGGCCTTGACCTTGTCGACGTTGATGCCCACGGTGGTGTAGCCCCAGAGCCAGTCGACCATGTACTGGTTGCCCGGGTCCATGTTGGCCAGCTGGGCCTGGATTGCCGGGTCCAGGTTCTTCAGGTTGGGCAGCAGCGATTTGTCGAGCTTGCGCAGCAGGCCGCCTTCGGCCTGCAGCTTGGCCCAGTTCGACGAAGGCACGACCACGTCGTAACCCGTCTTGCCGGCAACCAGCTTGGCATGGACGATTTCGTTGTTGTCGAAATTGTCGTAGCGAACCTTGATGCCGGTTTCCTTCTCGAAGTTCGCAATCGTGTCTTCGGCGATGTAGTCGGACCAGTTGTAGATGTTGAGGACCTTTTCCTCTTCCTGGGCCATGGCGGCGCCGCCGACCAATGAGAGCGAGAGCGCGGCCATGGCCAGCGACAGAACCGAACGCACAGACTTGAACTTCATGAAGATATTCCTCCGGGGGTCACAGATGCGGGTTGTCAAACTCAGGGCACACGCCGGTGGGGCAGCGGTGCACAAGCTTCAGCTTGCAGTCTAGGAGACGAACAGGGCAGTGACGCCCCGGGCGAACACGAAAAAAGCTGGCGCAGCACGTGGGCGCGGTAACGCCCGGGGCAGGGGGGCCTGACGCGAAGCGACAGGCTTGGGGGCACCCTTAGATCCAACCGTTCTTCGTGGCATCGGCCAGCGTCAGGTCGAGGCAGCGGCGGATCAGCGCCATCATTTCGTCGATCTGAGCGCGGGTCATCACCAGCGGTGGCGCGATGATCATGCGGTCGCCCACCGCACGCATGATCAGGCCGTTGGCGAAGCAATGGCCACGGCACACCATGCCAATGTCCACCTCGCCTGGGAAGGTCGTGCCGGTGGATTTGTCCTTCACCAGCAGCATCGCACCCATCAGTCCGCATGTCTCCGTTTCGCCGACCAATGGATGGTCGCGCAAGCTTGCAAACTGCTGTGCAAGATACGGGCCGACGTCGTCGCGAACATGCTCGACCAGCTTGAGTTGCTGGATCAGCTTGATGTTGGCCACGGCCACTGCGCATGCCACCGGATGGCCCGAGTAGGTGAAGCCGTGCTGGAACTCGCCGCCTTGCTCGATCAGCGCCTTGGCAACACGCCCGCCGACGGCCACGCCACCCAGCGGGATGTAACCCGAGGTCACGCCCTTGGCGAAGGTCATCAGGTCGGGCTTGCTGCCCATGGTTTCGCAGCCAAACCAGTTGCCGGTGCGGCCGAAGCCGCAGATGACTTCGTCGGACACCAGCAGGATGCCGTACTTGTCGCAGATGCGCTGGATCTCGGGCCAGTAGCTCTTCGGCGGGATGATCACGCCGCCAGCGCCTTGCACCGGCTCGCCAATGAAGGCCGCAACCTTCTCAGGGCCGACGGCGAGGATCTTGTCTTCCAGCCAGCTTGCGGCCTTCAGGCCGAAGGCGTCACGGTCCATGCCACGGCCGTGTTCAAACTGGTAGGGCTGGTCGATGTGCACGATATTGGGGATCGGCAACCCACCTTGTGCATGCATGCCGCTCATGCCCCCCAATGAGGCGCCGGCCATCGTCGAGCCGTGGTAGCCGTTGACGCGGCCGATGATCACCTGGCGTTCCGGCTGGCCCAGGATGTCCCAGTAGCGGCGCACCATGCGCACCACGGTGTCGTTGCCTTCGGAGCCCGAGCCGGTGAAGAACACATGCTCGAAACCGGGCGGCGTGACCGAAGAGATCAGCTCGGCCGCTTCGATCGAAGGCGGCGTGGCGGTCTGGAAAAACGCGTTGTAGAACGGCAGCTCTTTCAGCTGCCGCGTGGCCGCGTCGATCAGCGCCTGCTGGCCGTAGCCGACGTTGACGCACCACAGCCCGCTCATGGCGTCCAGCAGCTTGTGGCCTTCGCTGTCCCAGAGGTAGATGTTCTCTGCCTTAGTGATGATGCGCGAGCCCTTGCTGCTCAGGCCGTGGTGGTCTGTGAACGGGTGCAGGAAGTGCGCCGAATCGGCTTGCTGCCATTCGCGCGTCGTGCGCTTTTGCGCCACGGCGGGCGCCTGGATGACGATGTTGTTTTGCATGGGAGGCTCCTTGAAAAACGGCCGCCCTCGTGAGGCGACCGTGCAGTGTTTTTGGGCAGAAGCTGCGGGCGGACCGGGCGGGTTCGAGCGGGTCGTCAAAACGGGCTCAATCTAGGCGCAAAGCGCAGCTGTAGCTCGGGCTACAGCGAGCATTTGCAACGACGAGTGAGTCTGTTTTGGCGGCATGAGCGGGCCCGTTCGGTTCGTCTGCAGCTTCTTAGACGTGCAGCAGCAGGTGCTCGCGTTCCCACGGCGAGATCACCTTCATGAACTCGGCGTGCTCGATCTCTTTCACCTCGGTGTAGACGGTGATGAAGTCCTTGCCCAGCACTTCGGCCAGGTCCGTGTCTTGGCGCAGCAGCTCCAGCGCTTCGCCCAGGCTGCGTGGCAGCTGGTATTCGCCCAGATAGGCGTCGCCCTTGCATTCCGCGGCCGGTGCGATCTTGTTCTTGATGCCCAGGTAGCCGCAGGCCAGCGTGGCGGCCAGTGCCACGTAGGGGTTGGCATCGGCACCGATCACGCGGTTCTCGATCCGGCGTGCCGAAGGCGAAGCCACCGGTGAGCGGATGCCGACGGTGCGGTTGTCGGAGCCCCACTGGATGTTGATCGGCGCGGCGGTGTTGCGCGACAAGCGGCGGTAGCTGTTGACGTACGGTGCGAACAGCGCCATCGCCGCCGGGATGTACTTCTGCAGGCCGCCGATGTACCAATAGAACTCGTCGCTGGCAGTTCCGTCTTCATTGCTGAAGATGTTCTTGCCGGTCATTTTGCTGACCAGGCTTTGGTGCACGTGCATTGCGCTGCCGGGCTCACCGGCAATCGGCTTGGCCATGAAGGTGGCGAACATGTCGTGCCGCAGTGCGGCCTCGCGCACCGTGCGCTTGAAGAAGAAGACTTCGTCGGCCAGGCCCAGCGGGTGGGCGTGGAAGAAGTTGATCTCCATCTGGCCGGCACCGACCTCGTGGATCAGCGTGTCCACGTTCAACTCCATCTTCTCGCAGTAGTCGTAGACGTCTTCGAACAGCGGGTCGAACTCGTTGACCGCGTCGATCGAATAGGCCTGGCGCGAGGTTTCGCTGCGACCGCTGCGGCCGACCGGCGGCTTCAGCGGCATGTCGGGGTCGGTGTTGCGGGCGACCAGGTAGAACTCCAGCTCCGGCGCCACGACGGGTTCCCAGCCCTCGGCGGCGAACAGGTCGCAGACGCGGCGCAGCACCGAGCGCGGCGCAAACGGCACCAGGTTGCCGTCGCGGTCGTAGCAGTCGTGGATGACTTGCGCGGTCGGGTCGGTGGCCCAGGGCACGATGCGCACGGTGGCCGGGTCAGGCCGCAGGTGCATGTCGCGGTCCGTCGGGTGGATCACGTCGTAGTACGGGCCTTCTTCCGGGAATTCCCCGGTCACGCCCATCGCCACAATGGCTTCGGGCAGCCGCATGCCGCGGTCCTCGGTGAACTTCTGGCGTGGCAGGATCTTGCCGCGCGCCACACCGGTGAGGTCGGGCACGAGGCACTCGATCTCGGTGACACGGTGTTGGTTGAGCCAGTTCTCCAGCTCGCTGAAATTGAATTGTTCTCTGCTGGCCATGGTGGCACCTGCTTTGACTTTTGCATTGCGCGCGGAATGTCGCCTGGCAGACTGCTGCGCCCGGCGCCGGGCCGCGCGGGCCCCGGGGTTCTGTTGGGTCAGGCCTTGTTTGCGCCCGGTTGAATGGCGGCCGGATGGTGTGCAGCCTGATGCTGGCGGCAAGCATCGCCAAAGGCGTTCAGCATCACGACCGATTGCGGGTTTTGCGCAGCCTGCCACTCCGGGTGCCATTGCACGCACAGGCTGAAGCCAGCGCCGCCTTCGACTGAAAACGCTTCAACCAGCCCGTCCGGCGCGCGGGCTTCGACCCGCAGGCCGTCCGCCAGCCGGTTCACCGCCTGACCATGCACCGAGTTGACCGGGAAGTCGCCGCTGCCGAACAGGCTGGCCAGCACGCCGCCGGCCTGCACCTGCACCGCATGCGCCGGGCCGTACTGCACGGCAGCCGGTTCGCCATCGGGCGCGCGGTGGTCATGGTGGCCGGCCACGTCGTGCACGGCCTGGTGCAGCGAGCCGCCCAGCGCCACATTGGTCTCCTGCGCACCGCGGCAGATTGCGAACAGCGGGATGCCGCGCGCAAGCGTGCGGCGGATCAAGGGCAGCGTCCAGCTGTCGCGCAGCGGGTCCAGCGGCAGGGCCGGGTTCAGCACTTCTTCGCCGAAGTGGCTGGGGTGCACGTTGGATGGCGAGCCGGTCAGGAACACGCCGTCGGCCAGATCCAGCAGCGCGTCGATCTCATCGGCCTCGGCAGACGGCACGATCAAGGGCTGGCCGCCGGCCAGGCGCACGGCATCCAGGTACTTCTTGCCGGCGATGTGGAAAGGGTGCTCGCCCAGCATGCGGTTGCACGCGGGCACCAGCACCACGGGCTTGCGTGCCGGTGCGGCCGCGGCGTCGTGGGCGGCGGTGATCGAGGAGGGCAAGGTCATGTCGTTCATGCCGATGTTCCTGAATGAGTGGGGTTCAACCCAGCAAGTCCCGCAGCTGGTACCAGGCCATGCCCAGCACCAGCGCCGGAGTGCGCAACAAGCGCCCGCCCGGGAAGGCATGGTGCTTGATGCGTGCGAAGACGTCAAAGCGGCTGGCGTCGCCGGTCATGGCTTCGGCCACCAGCCGGCCAGCCAGGCCAGTCAGCGCCAGGCCGTGGCCGGAGAAGCCTTGCAGGTAGTACACGTTCTGGTGCCCGTCCGGCAGGCGGCCGAAGTCGGGCGCGCGGTTCATCGTGATGTCCACGAAGCCGCCCCAGGCGAACTCGGCCTTGGCGTCTTTCAGCTGCGGGAAGGTGCCGACCATGCGCTTCCTCATCGTCTCGGCCAGGTTGGGCGGCGTCACGGTGCTGTAGCTGACGCGGCCGCCGTAAAGCATGCGGTGGTCGGCCGTCGGGCGGAAGTAGTCCAGCACGAAGTTGGTGTCACAGACTGCCGAGCCCGAAGGCACCAGCGACGCGGCCAGTCCAGGTTCCAGCGCCTCTGAGCAGACGATGTAGGTGCCGACCGGCATGATGCGCTGCTCCAGCGCCTGGGCCACGCCCTGCAGGTAGACATTGCCAGCCAGCAGCACCTGCGGCGCGCGCACCTGGCCGCCTGCGGTGTGCAGCGTGACCGTGGCGCCGGGCGTCATCGCCGTGACGGGTGAGTTCTCGAAGATCTGCACACCGGCTTCGGCTGCAGCGCGGGCAATGCCCAGCGCGTACTTGAGCGGATGCAGGTGGCCGGAGTGCGGGTCGTGCAGGCCGGAGTGGTAGCGCGGGCTGGCGATCCAGTCGCCAATGCGCTCGTGCGGCACCGGTGTGAACCTGGCGTTGTAGACCCGCGCCATGCGCTCGGCCCATTCGGCCAGCGCCGCGCCTTTGCGTGCACTGGTGGCCACACCCAGGTAACCGTCGCGCCAGTCGCAATCAATCTGGTGATGGCGCATGCGCTGGCGCAGCAGGTCCAGCGCTTCCAGCGTCATGCCCCAGACTTTGCGGGCGTCCTCCAGGCCCAGCTGGGCTTCGATCTCGGTGTGGTCGCAAGCCAGACCGTGGATGGCCTGGCCGCCGTTGCGCCCACTGGCGCCCCAGCTGACCTGCCTGGCCTCCAGCAACACGACCTTGCGGCCCAGCTTGGCCAGGTCCAGCGCGGCGGTCAACCCGGCCAGGCCGCCGCCGACGGTGGCCACGTCGGCTTCGAGGTCGCCGGAAAGCGCAGCAAAACCCTGCGTGCGCGGGGCGGTGGCGGCGTAATACGAATGGCGGGCGAGATCGCGGTCGACGCTGAGGAAGGTCATAAGGTAGGCGCTAGGCAAAGCCCTCTGAAAGTCAGTTACCGCAGGGTTGGAAGAATGGGAGCGGAAGTGCTCAGGCCACGCGACTGATCGCGTTGCGCAGTGTGCTGACGATCTGGTCGATCTGCTCTCGGCTGATGATCAGCGGCGGCGACAGCGCGACCGTGTCGCCCGTGGTGCGCACCATCACGCCGGCGGCGTAGCAGTCCAGGAACACGTCGAAGGCGCGTGCGGTCGGTGCGCCGGGACGCGGTGTGAGTTCGATGCCGCCGACCAGGCCGATGTTGCGCACGTCGATCACGTGCGGCGCGTCCTTCAGCGAATGCAGCGACTCGGCGAAGTAAGACTGCAGCTCGCCAGCGCGGGTCAGCAGACCTTCTTCCTCGTAGGTGTCCAGCGTGGCCAGGCCGGCGGCGCAGGCCAGCGGGTGGGCCGAGTAGGTGTAGCCGTGGGCGAACTCGATCGCTTGTTCCGGGCCTTGCATGAAAGCGTCGTACACGTGTTGGCGGGCAATCACCGCGCCCATCGGCACGGCGCCGTTGGTCAGGCCCTTGGCGCAGCTCATCAGGTCTGGCGTGACGCCGAAGGTCTGCGCGGCAAACGGGTTGCCGGTGCGGCCGAAGCCGGTGATGACCTCGTCGAAGATCAGCAGGATGCCGTGGCGGTCGCAGATCTCGCGCAGGCGCTGCAGGTAACCTTGCGGCGGGATCAGCACGCCGGTGGAGCCGGCGACGGGCTCGACGATCACCGCGGCGATGGTCGACGGGTCGTGCAGCGCGCACAGGCGCTCCAGGTCGTCCGCCAGCTCGGCGCCATGGGCTGGCTGGCCGACGCTGAAGGCATTGGCGCCTAAGTCGTGCGTGTGGCGGATGTGGTCCACGCCGCTCAGCATGGTGCCGAACATCTTGCGGTTGCCGACGATGCCGCCGACCGACATGCCGCCGAAGTTGACGCCGTGGTAGCCACGCTCGCGGCCGATCAGCCGGGTGCGCTGGCCTTCGCCGCGCACGCGGTGATAGGCCAGGGCCATCTTCAGCGCCGTCTCCACGGCTTCGGAGCCGGAGTTGGTGAAGAAGACCTTGTTCATGTCGCCGGGTGCCAGGTCGGCCACGCGGCGCGCCAGCTCGAAAGCCTTGGGGTGGCCCATCTGGAACGGCGGCGCGTAGTCCATTTCGGCGGCCTGCTCGGCAATCGCCTGCACGATGCGCGGCCGGGCGTGGCCGGCGTTGACGCACCACAGGCCGGCGACGCCGTCGAGGATTTGCCGGCCTTCGTCGTTCCAGAAATGCATGCCGGAAGCCTTGGTCAGCAGGCGCGGTGCCTTCTTGAACTGGCGATTGGCCGTGTAGGGCATCCAGTAGGCGTCAAGGTCGGCGGTCATCGTCATTCCTCAAGGACTTGGCAGCGGCGGCGTGATCCACATCACGCTTCGGCGCTGCTTCAAGTGGCATTCAGCAACGAGGAGCAGTCTAGCCAAGCCGGCGCGCAATGTGCTTGCGCGTTGGTGAGGCAGCAGGCCTCGCGGCGCAATTTCATGCGAAGCAGAAGTAGAATCTTGAAACAATATGCGAAGCATCTCCAAATCGCCGCAATTTTCATCACAGGCCGGTATGCAACTGATGCATCTGGACGCGATTGACAAGGCCATCCTGTCGGAGCTGCAGCTCGACGGCAAACTCACCAACGTGGAGCTGGCGCAGCGGGTGCATCTGTCGCCCTCGGCCTGCCTGCGGCGGGTCAAGCAACTGGAAGATGAAGGCGTGATCGCGCAGTACGTGGCGCTGCTGAACCCCAAGGCCGTGGGCCAGACAGGCACCAGCTTCACCATCATCAACCTCGAAACCATGAGCAACAGCCTGCTCGAAGCCTTCGAGCAGGCTGTGCGGGCCGAGCCGCAGGTGCTGGACTGCTATTACGTGGCCGGCTCGAACGACTACCTGATCCGCTTCGCCTACCGCGACGCCGAAGACCTGGAGCGTTTCCACACCCAGGTGCTGATGCACCTGCCGGGCGTGGAGCGGTCGAACTCCATGCTGGTGCTGCGGACGGTCAAGAAGACCACCGCCTTGCCGTTGTGACCGCTGGGCCTGGAACGGACTACACTCACTGCGTCGCAAGTGCAACGCAATCCATTCCACCCATGAAGTCCGCAACGTTCCCCTCGCTGCGCGTCGAAGCCGAGCTTCGCGAAGCTGCCGAAAGTGTCCTGCAGGAAGGCGAATCCTTGTCAGGTTTCATCGAGTCGTCGGTGCGAGAGACCATCGACCGTCGACGCAACCGCGCCGAGTTCATTGCCCGCGGCTTGGCCGCGCGTCAGGACTTCGCTCGCACTGGCGTCTCGTATTCCGCGGACGAGGTGCACGCAGAACTGAAAGGCCGGCTTGAGGCCGCCAGAAAGCGGATCCTCGGTTGAGCTTCGCAGTCCGCTACCTGGCCCAGGCCCGCGCCGACCTCATTCGCCTCTACGACCATTTGGTCGACAAGGCCGAGACGGTGGAGGACCTGACGCATGCTGACATCGCCTATGAAGCAATCGTGAGCGCGATCGACAGCTTGCGACGCACCCCATTCATCTACCGCAAGGCCGCCGAGAGCCCTTTCCTGCGCGAGTTGTTGATTCCATTCGGTGCGGCCGGCTATGTTGCGCTGTTCGAGATCGTCGATGCAGGTCTGGTTCAGGTGCTCGCCATCCGGCATCAGCTGGAAGACGACTACCACTGACCTCCGCCCCGATTGGCTAGGGGCTAAAGTTAGCTCAGACGACGTTGCCAATCCGAGTCAGATGCCCAAGCGCCTGCGCTGGCCGCAGAGGTAGGTCCAGACGATTTGCGAGGCGGCCAGGCTGGTCAGCTCGCTCTGATCGAAGGGCGGGGACACCTCCACGCAGTCCATGCCGATGAAGGGCAGGTCGGCCAGTTCCTCGAGGATGCTGAAGACCTGGTTGGTCGTCATGCCGGCCGGCTCGGGCGTGCCGGTGCCGGGCGCAAAGGCCGGGTCCAGGCAGTCGATGTCCAGGCTGAGGTAAAGGGGTGGGTGCCCGTGTGCGGCCAGGCGCTCGCGGATGGCGCCGAGCACCGGCGCCAGCTGCGTCGGGTTCTCCAGGCCGCGAAGCTCGCGGGCGGTGAAGATCTGGCCGCCCTGGTCTCGCACGTATTCGCGCGCTTCGCGCACCCCGGCAGAGCGGATGCCCAGTTGCGTGAAGCACTCGGGCAGCACCAGGCCTTCCTGGATGGCCTCGTAGACCCAGGTGCCATGGCCACTGGGCTCGCCGAAGTGGTCTTCCCAGGTGTCGCAGTGGGCGTCGAAATGGATCACGGCCAGCGGCTGGCCGACCTGGGCGCGGTAGGCGCGCAGCAGTGGCAGCGTGATCGAGTGATCACCGCCCAGCCAGGCCATGTGGTGGCTGGCAATCAGCGGCTGGATCAACGGCATCATCGCTGCGCGCATGCCTTCCAGGCTGGTGTTGGGCAGGGGCAGGTCGCCGGCGTCGCCCAGGCAGCCGTCCAGCGCCACATCGAACAGCGGGTGCGTGCCGTCGCACAGCATGTGGCTGGCCTGGCGGATGTTGCGCGGGCCAAAGCGCGCGCCAGGGCGGTTGGTCACACAGCCATCCCAGGCGACGCCTGCCAAGCCGAAGGTGTGGCCTTTGGCGAGCGGTGGCACCTGCAGGAAGGTGGTCTGGGACAGGAACGGGAAGCCGGACATCGGGCAGCGCTTTCTAAGGAACCTGAACGGGGATCGCCGAAGGGGTTCCGACCCTGCCGATCAGGTCGACGGCGGCCATCATAAAGAGCAGCGCGTTGCCCGGGGCACGCATCGGGGGCTTGCATCGGCATCCACTGCCGGGGATTTCCCATCGCGAAAAGGCTCTTTCACGATGTGGAATCAAGAGAATTCAAAGGTGAGTTTCATTTTTCATAGTGAAATCTGCACTCTCACATTGCGATATGTTGAACTTAAGTCATTGATTTTATTGAAAACAAACTTCAGTCTTATATAAGACATAAGTCTTCCCTCCGGCGAGTTCGGCGCGCACACTTGTCTCCAGGTTGTCACCTTGTTGACCTCAATTTCTGACACCCGATCGACCCCGATTCGACCTACCTGATGGAGCTCCCGATGACGAAGCTGACCCGCGAACAACAGATTGCCGCCCTGCAAAAAGACTGGGCCGAAAACCCTCGCTGGAAGGGTGTCAAGCGTGGCTATTCCGCTGCTGACGTGGTGCGCCTGCGCGGCAGCCTGCAGCCCGAGTACACGCTGGCCCAGCGCGGCGCCGAAACGCTGTGGAACAAGATCAACGGTGGCGCCAAGAAGGGCTACGTGAACGCCTTCGGGGCGATCACCGCCGGCCAGGCGATGCAGCAGGCCAAGGCCGGCCTGGAAGCGGTGTACCTGTCGGGCTGGCAGGTGGCCGCCGACGGCAACACCTCCGAGACCATGTACCCGGACCAGTCGCTGTACGCCTACGACTCGGTGCCGACCATGGTCCGCCGCATCAACAACACCTTCAAGCGCGCTGACGAGATCCAGTGGTCACGCGGCATCAACCCGGGCGACGAGCAGTTCGTCGACTACTTCCTGCCCATCGTGGCCGACGCGGAAGCCGGTTTCGGCGGCGTGCTGAACGCCTTCGAGCTGATGAAGAACATGATTGCCGCGGGCGCTGCCGGCGTGCACTTCGAAGACCAGCTGGCGGCCGTGAAGAAGTGCGGCCACATGGGCGGCAAGGTCCTGGTGCCGACGCAGGAAGCCATTGAGAAGCTGCTGGCCGCGCGTTTCGCCGCCGACGTGATGGGCGTGCCCACCATCGTGCTGGCCCGCACCGACGCCGAAGCCGCCAACCTGATCACCAGCGACCACGACGCCAACGACAAGCCCTTCCTGACCGGCGAGCGCACGCAGGAAGGCTTCTACCGCGTCAAGAACGGCCTGGAGCAGGCCATCAGCCGCGGCGTGGCCTACGCGCCTTATGCCGACCTGGTGTGGTGCGAAACCGGCACGCCGGACCTGGGCTTCGCCCGTGAGTTCGCACAGGCCGTGCATGCCAAGAGTCCAGGCAAGCTGCTGAGCTACAACTGCTCGCCGTCCTTCAACTGGAAGAAGAACCTGGACGACCGCACGATCGCACGCTTCCAGGATGAACTGTCGGCCCTGGGCTACAAGTACCAGTTCATCACGCTGGCCGGCATTCACATCAACTGGTTCAACACCTTCAAGTTCGCCCACGCCTATGCGAACGGCGAAGGCATGAAGCACTACGTCGACATGGTGCAGGAGCCCGAATTCAAGGCCCGCGAACAAGGCTACACCTTCGTCTCGCACCAGCAGGAAGTGGGAGCCGGCTACTTCGACGACGTGACCACCGTGATCCAGGGCGGCAGCTCCAGCGTCAAGGCACTGACCGGCTCCACGGAAGAAGAGCAGTTCCATTAAGAATGGGGCACCCGGTTCGCCGGGTACGGCAAACCACCCGCCGGGCGGGTTGGCGCGGCTGCCTTGAGGCGGCTCGGCGCCGGCCGCGCTGCGGTGACGACGGTCAAGGTCGTCAAGCCAAACAAAAGGCCCGGTTGCCAAACAGCAACCGGGCCTTTTTCGTCAGCGCGGGCCTGTTAGCGCAGGCTGCCCACGTAGCGTGCCGGCGGTGGTGCGCTCGGGGCGGTGGGTGCGCTGGCGCTGCGCCCAAAGCGGCTCTCGCCGAAGCCGGAAGGCGTGTGTCGCTCGGCCACGGCACGTGCGGGCAGGGGCCTCGCTTCGGCCGGCGGCGGGAACATGGCGGCCAGGAAGCGCTGGCCCCATTCGACGAGCTCCGGGTGCGCCACCTCGGCCAGCGCCACGCGGATGATCTCGCGGGCGTACTCGGGGCTGCGCACCAGCCACTCCACGTCGGTGACACGGCCCATCTTGCGCCGCATCACCACATGCAGGTGGGCGGCAATGGCCAGCTTTTCGCTCTCCAGCATCTTCACACCTCCGGCTAAGTTGTCGTCAAAAGAAGAAAACTGCCTTGCTGCGCGCTCGTGAACCACCTCTGGATCACTCGACGCGCTCGCCGTGCTGGCTCAGGTCCAGCCCGTCGGATTCCTGCTTCTCGGTGATGCGCAGGCCGATCACCCAGTCCACCAGTTTCAGGATCAGTGCGCTCGCCAGGCCGCTGTAGACCAGCGTGGCCAGCACCGCCAGACCTTGTGTCAGCACGCTGCCTTCGACACCGCCGATTTCCGGGTCGGCCAGCCAGCCGGTCATCAGCGCACCGATGATGCCGCCCACGCCGTGCACACCAAACACGTCCAGCGAGTCGTCCGCCCCCAGCAGGCGCTTCAGGCCGGTGGCGCCCCAGTAGCAGCCTACCCCGGCGGCCACGCCGATCAGCACTGCGCTGCTCGGGCTGACAAAGCCGGAAGCCGGCGTGATGGCCACCAGGCCGGCCACCGCGCCGCTGCACAGGCCCAGCAAGGTGGGCGTGCGCCGCACGATCCACTCGGCCAGCATCCAGGCCAGCGCTGCCGCTGCGGCGCCCAGTTGCGTGACCAGCATCGCCATGCCGGCGCGCCCGTCCGCAGCACCGGCCGAGCCACCGTTGAAGCCCATCCAGCCCACCCACAGCAGCGACGCGCCGATGGCCGTGTACGCGAGGTTGGACGGCATCAGCGCCACTTGACCGTAGCCTTTGCGCTTGCCCAGCATGAAGGCCGCCACCAGCCCTGCAATGCCGGCATTGATGTGCACCACCGTGCCACCGGCAAAGTCCAGCGCACCACGCTGGGCCAGCCAGCCATCACTCGCCCAGACCCAGTGCGCCACCGGCGAATACACCAGGATGGACCACAGGCCCATGAACCACAGCAGCGCTGCGAACCGCATGCGCTCGGCAAATGCTCCGACGATCAGTGCCGGCGTGATGATCGCGAAGCTCAGCTGGAACATCACGTACACCGACTCGGGTATGGTCGGCGCCAGTGGATGAGTGGTGACCAGGCCTGCCATCTTGTGGAACTGCACCGTGGACAGAAAGGTCGCGATGCCGCTGCCCAGCCATGGCGAGCCGGGCATGAAGGCCAGGCTGTAGCCCCAGCCAAACCACAGCAGCGAGACCAGCGCGCAGACCGCCAGCACCTGGGCCATCGTGCCCAGCACGTTCTTCTTGCGCACCATGCCGGCGTAGAACAACGCCAGCCCGGGGATCGTCATCAGCAGCACCAGCGCGGTGGCGCTGATCATCCAGGCGGTGTCGCCGGCACTGATCTGGGCGACCGGCGTCAGCAGGGGCACGCCGGTGGCGACCGCGCTGGCGGCCGCACCCGACGCGGCGGCCACGCCCTCAGGCGCTGAAGCGGCACCCGATGCCACACCGGAAGCCGCCGTCGCGGCAGCGTCCGAAACAGCCTGCGCCCATGCACTTGCTGTTGCCCAACAGGCAACACCCACCCCGGCGGCACCCAGCCGCCGCCCCGTTACCGCGCACTGCATCAACAACGTCCTGTAGGTTTAGTGATACCTGTTTTCCAAGCAAGTATCAGACCTGTATCAGAACGTTTCGGCCGCAATTGGCCTCAGCCTCACATCGAGTCGTGCAGCAGCTGCAGGTAGTCTTCGCGGGTTGCGAGTCTAGGGTTCGTTGCATGGCAATGGTCGAGCATCGCACCGTCGATCACGGCCTCGAAGATCTCGGGCGACACCCCCATCTGCGCCAGCCCCGTCGGCAGGCCCAGGCGGGCGTTCAGCTCGCGCACAGCCTCGGCCAGCTCGGTGCCCTGGCTGTCGCAGCCGGGCAGGCCGATGGCGTGCGCCATGCGAGCCAGCCGGTTCTCGCGCCGCATCGAGTCGGCCGAGGCGTTGAAGCGGATCACGGCCGGCAGGAAGACCGCGTTCAAGGTGCCGTGGTGCAGGCGAGGGTTCTTGCCGCCCAGGCTGTGGCTGAGCGAATGCACACAGCCCAGGCCTTTCTGGAAGGCCAGCGCGCCCTGCATGCTGGCACTCATCATGGCCCAGCGGGCGTCGCGATCCTGGCCGTTGCGGGTGGCGCGTTCGATGTGGGCCCAGCCGCGCGCCAGGCCGTCCAGTGCAATGCCGTCGGCGGGAGGGTTCACCGCGCCGGACATGAAGGTCTCAAGGCAATGGGCGATGGCGTCCATGCCGGTGGCTGCCGTCAAGGAAGGCGGCAGCGTCAGTGTCAGCGCCGGATCCAGCAGCGCGGACTTGGGCATCAGGTTCCAGTTGTGGAAGCCCAGCTTGCGGCCATCGTCGACGATGAGGATCGCGCCGCGCGCGACCTCGCTGCCGGTGCCCGCGGTGGTCGGCACCGCAATGACCGGCGCCGCGGCCGTGCTGATGCGCCCGGCACCGCCTTCGATGGTGGCGTACTGGCTCAGCGGGCCGGGGTGCGTGGCGGCGATCGCCACGCCCTTGGCCAGGTCGATGCTGGAGCCGCCCCCCACGGCCACCAGGCCGTCGCAGCCATGCTGCTTGTAGACCGCCACCGCGGCGCGCACGGCAGCCTCGGTCGGGTTGGGCGGCGTGGCGTCGAACACCGCGTGGGGCAGGGTGCCCAGCGCACCCAGCGCCTGGTCCAGCACACCTGCAGCGCGCACCCCGGGGTCGGTTACCACCAGCGGCTTGGCAATGCCCAGCCGCTCGCATTCGGACTGTAGCAGCGAGAGCACGCCGAAGTCGATGTCGATCTGGGTCAGGTAGAGGATGCGCGCCATGGCCTGCCATCAGGAAAGGTTGGGGTGCAGCCAGTATGCTGGCGGCCGCACGCCTCGTGCCACAAGACAAACCTTGAGTTCCTGTCCCCGAGATGACACTGCATTCCAAGCCACCCACAGTCCCTCATCTCACGTCGCAGATGAGCGCCTTGCTGGCGCGCATCCGCCGCGCCAACCGGCCGGCTTTCCACACGCTGTCTCCAGAGCATGCACGCCTGGCCTACGGCATTGGCTCCGAGATCCTGGACCTGCCGCGCGCGCCGCTGCCGCGGGTCGAAGACATTCAGGTGCCTGTAGCGCCTGGCGTGCAGTGTGCCGCGCGGCTCTACGCGCCCAGCGCCGAGAAGCTGCCGGTGCTGCTGTACCTGCACGGCGGTGGTTTCACCATCGGCGGCATCGAGACACACGACAGCCTGTGCCGCCAGCTGGCCCTGCGCAGTGGTGCCGCCGTGCTGTCGCTGGACTACCGGCTGGCGCCCGAACATCGTTTTCCTGCCGCCGTGGACGACAGCTTCGGCGCTTTGCGCTGGCTGGCCGGCCCGGGCGCTGCCGAACTGGGTCTCGAGGCCTCGCGCATCGCGGTGGGTGGTGACAGCGCCGGCGGCACGCTGTCGGCCGTCTGTGCGCTGATGGCACGCGACCAGGGCCTGAAGCTGGCGCTGCAGTTGCTCATCACGCCCGGCACCGGCGCCTACGCCAACACCGATTCGCACCGCCGCTTCGCCGCAGGCTACCTGCTGGACGCCGCCAGCATCGAGTGGTTCTTCAACCAGTACATCGCCCACGCGCAGCGTGAAGACTGGCGCTTCGCGCCGCTGCTGGCGCCGGAGCTGGAAGGCGTGGCGCCCGTCTGCATGATCCTCGCCGAGTGCGACCCGCTGGTCGACGAAGGCGTGGCCTATGCCGACCGGCTGCGGCTGGCAGGCGTGCCGGTCGCGCTGGAGCTGTACCGTGGCGTGACCCACGACTTCATCAAGCTCGGCCGGCAGATCCGCGAAGCCGATGCTGCCCAGGCCGCCGCAGGCCTTGCCCTGAAAGAGGCGTTTTCATCATGAGCACCCCCCGCCTGCAACGCACCGATTTCCGCTGCTTCGAACGCTTGCGCGTGCGCTGGTCCGAAGTGGACATGCAGCAGATCGTCTTCAATGGCCACTACCTGAACTACGTGGACACCGCCGTCGGCACCTACTGGCGCGCGCTGGCCTTGCCGTACCAGGCCGCCATGCAACTGCTGGGCGGTGACCTGTTCGTCAAGAAGGCCACGGTCGAGTACCACGCCGCGGCGACCTTCGATGACCTGCTGGAAGTCGGCGTGCGCCACGAGCGCACCGGCAACAGCTCGCTGGGCTTCACTGCCGCGGTGTTCCGTGCCGAGCAACTGCTGGTCACGACTGAGCTGGTCTATGTGTTTGCCGACGCGCAGGCCCGCACGCCGCTGGCCGTGCCCGCCACGCTGCGCGAGATCCTGCGCGGCTTCGAGGCTGGCGAGGCCATGGTGGAGGTGCAGGTGGGCGACTGGGCCACGCTGGGACAGGCCGCCAGCGAGATCCGACAGGAAGTCTTCGTGCAGGAACAGAACATCCCGGCGGCGATGGAATGGGACGATGGCGATGCGCACTGTGTGCACGCGGTCGCCTACAACCGCCTGGGCATGGCGCTGGGCACTGGCCGGCTGCTGGAGCACGTGCCCGGCGTGGCCAAGATCGGCCGCATGGCGGTGCGCCGCCCGGTGCGTGGTGGCGCGGTCGGTCGCGCCGTGCTGGACGCGCTGATGCAGGCCGCCCGCCAGCGCGGCGACCACGAGGTCATGCTGCACGCCCAGACCAGCGCCGCGCCGTTCTACAGCCGGGCCGGCTTCACGTCGCGCGGGCCGGTCTTCGAGGAAGCCGGCATCCAGCACGTGGAGATGGTGCGGGCGCTGCGCTGACGCAGCAGCTCGCCGTCAGTGCTGTATCGGCACCAGCAGCGGCGCGAAGCTGCTCTGGACCGGCGGCCAGTCCAGCAACTGGCGCTGCACCGGCGGGCTGCTGGCCTGGCCGGGGCTGTGGGTCTGTTCAAAGACCTGGGTAATCAGCCGGGTGCCGACGCGTTCGGTGATCAGCACGGTGGAGCAGCGTGTGCCGTAGCGGCCATCGGCGCTGTGGATGAAGGCGGGCGAGAGCATGCGCTCGACCGTCAGCGGCACGCCGGTCTGCGGCAGCGAGGCGTCGGGCGCCTGCTTGTTGTCGGCCAGCGCGGCGAACAGCTGGGTGCGCAATTGTTCGACCGGGCCGGTTTGCGACAAGGCCTGCGTGAGCCGCGCCTTCAGCGCCTGGACCTTGGGCCAGGGCGTGTCCAGCGCGGCATTGCTCAGACCAAACACGCCACGGTCCAGCCGGCGAGGGTGGCTGTGTTCGTTGCTGGCCCAGAAGCATTCGCCGCGCTGGAAGTCCGCGGCAATCAGGTTGAAGGGCGCGTAGCCGGCCATCGCAACCGACGGCCAGAAGCGGTCAGCTCGCGCCGTGCTGCCCAGCCAGCGCAGCACGATCTCGCCACGAGAGGGTGCGCCGGGCTCGGTCAGCATGGGCCGGCGCACATTCGTCACCAGGCCGAAGCGGCCGGCGGCCGTCATGCCCAGCCAGGTGCCACCAGCCTTCAGGTCGCGGCCGGCCAGCACGGCCGGGCCGTCACCAGGCGGTGTCCACCAGTCCAACATGCTGGCCGGACGGTCCAGGTACTCGTCGCGATTGGCCGCGACCACCAGCGGAAAGCGCGGGTGCTGATCCAGCGCAATGGCGGCTAGGCACATGGCACGAAACGTTCGGTGTGGCGTGGGCCGGCCAGGTGCGGCGCCAGCACGCTGGCTGCCGCTTCGATGGCCTGCGGCAGGCCGGCAGCGTCCGCTGCCGAGACCTGGGGCAGCAGGCGGTACACCTCCATCAGCGTGACGCAGCCGTCGTTGGCTTCTGGCCGCCGCATGACTTCGGTCGACAGGCCGGGCCAGTCGCCGCGCAGGCGTTGCTGGAAGCCACGCACCAGCGCACTGGCCGTGGCCAGCTCGGGTTCCGGAACGCGGTAATAGATGAACCAGGCCGGTGGCGCGCCGGCAGCCGCCGGTTCAGCTTTCATCCTGCAGCAGCGGGTACGGCAGGGCTTGCGGTTGCAGCAGCGGGCCGTCCGCAGCGCCCAGGTGCAGCGCGCCTTCGGCCGTCAGCGCGGCCAGTTTGAGTTCGACGAACGCCAGGCTTTGCCCGCCCAGCGAGGCGCTGAGCGCCACCAGCCCGGCGGGCTGGCCGGGGTCGGCGTCATGGAAGACTTCCTGGCCCGGCTGCATTTCGGCGCTGCCGGCGAGCAGCGCGCCGCGGCGCTTCAGCGTGCCGCGGTACTGGCTGCGCGCCACGACTTCCTGGCCGGGGTAGCAGCCCTTCTTGAAGTTCACGCCGCCCACGATCTCGAAATTCACCATCTGCGGCACAAAGGCTTCGGCCGTGGCAGCGACGATGCGCACCACGCCGCTTTGCACTTCCAGCCAGCGCCAGGCATCAGCCGACGAGGGCGCCAGTCCGGTGGGTGCCGAAACCGCGGGCCCAGCCCAGAGGCAACGTGGCACGCCGTCTACGTCCGGCAGTCGCACAGCCTGGCCATCAGCCATCGCCGCAACGCCCCAGGCCTGGGGCGGCAATGCGTTGCCCAGCCAAGCGCTGGCTGCGTCGCCTGCCAGGCCCCACAGCGGCAACTCGGCCGAGGCATTGCTGAGCTGGCACTTGGCGCGCAGCACGAACATGGACAGCCGCTTGAGCGTAGGCGCCAGCAGGTCGGCACTGCAGGCCAGCAGCCATTCATCGGGCGCGGCGCGCCAGGCCACGAAGCTGGCCATCAGGCGGCCCTTGGCGGAGCAGTAACCAGCGAGGCGGGCCTGGTCGGCTCCGGCCAGCGCCAAGTCGTTGGTCAACTGCCCCTGCAGAAAACTCAGCGCGTCGGCTCCCCGGGCCCGGATCAGGCCCCAGTCGGCCAGTGGCAGCGCACCGCCCGTGCGAAGCGAGGCAGGCAGGGCCGCAGCGGCGGCGGGGCTTGTTTCAGAGGGGGGCGAAGCAGCAACAGTCATGCAGACGATTATCATGCGCGCCCATGCCAGAGCAAGCGCCAGGGTTTGCGCCTCACCCATGAAACTGATGAAGAAGTTGCTGGCGCTGCTGCTGTTGGCCGGCTTGGCCGCCGCCGGGGCCGCCTGGTGGTGGACCGAGCAGCCGCTGCCCTTGCGCGGCACGCGGGTCGAGCTGTCGATAGAGCCCGGCACCTCGCCGCGCGAAGTGGCCGAGCAATGGGTGCAGGCCGGTGTGGACGTGCCCGCCGAGTTGCTCTACCAATGGTTCCGCTGGTCCGGCCAGTCGCGCAAGATTCGCGCGGGCAGCTACGAGATCGAGGCTGGGGTCAGCCCGAAAGCGCTGCTGGACAAGATGGTGCGCGGCGAGCAGGTGCTTGAGCTGTTGCGCATCATCGATGGCTGGAACCTGCGCCAGGTGCGTGAGGCCGTGGCCAAGGCGCCCGGGCTGCGCAATACGCTGGCCAGCATGAGCGACGCGCAGGCCGCGGCCGCGCTGGGCTTGTCCGAGAACACGCCCGAAGGCTGGCTGTTCCCCGACTCGTATGCCTACAGCAAGGGCGTGAGCGACATCACGGTGCTCAAGCGCGCCCGCGCCGCGATGCAGCAGCGCCTGGCCCAGGCCTGGGAACAGCGGGCACCGGACTCGCCGTTGAAGTCCCCCGCTGAGCTGCTGGTGCTGGCGTCGGTGGTCGAAAAGGAAACCGGCCAGGCGGGCGACCGAGGGCTGGTCGCCGGTGTGTTCAACAACCGGCTGCGCATCGGCATGCCGTTGCAGTCCGACCCGACCGTGATCTACGGCCTGGGCGCCAGCTTCGACGGCAACCTGCGCAAGGCCGACCTGCTGGCCGACACGCCCTGGAACACCTACACCCGCCGTGGCCTGCCGCCCACGCCCATCGCCATGCCCGGCGCCCGTGCCTTGCTGACCGCCGCCAAGCCCGACAAGACCGACGCGCTGTACTTCGTTGCCCGAGGCGATGGCAGCAGCGTCTTCAGCGGCAGCCTGGCCGACCATAATCGGGCGGTGAACCAGTTTCAGCGAGGCGGCAGCCGGTGACTTCTTCAGGCGCGTTTTTCATCAGCTTCGAAGGCATTGACGGCGCCGGCAAGTCTTCCCACATCGAAGCCGTGCACGAGGCCTTGCAGCAACGTGGCCACCGCGTGCTGCTGACCCGCGAGCCCGGCGGCACCGAGCTGGCCGAGCAGTTGCGTGCGCTGTTCCTGCACCAGTCGATGGATGCGCTGACCGAGGCCTTGCTGGTCTTCGCCGCTCGGCGCGATCATTTGTGCCAGCGCATCCTGCCGGCGCTCTCGCGCGGCGAAACCGTGTTGTGCGACCGCTTCACCGATGCCACCTTCGCCTACCAGGGCGCCGGCCGCGGCTTTGACCTGGCGGTGTTGCGCCAGCTCGAAACCTGGGTGCAGGATGGCCGGCAACCGGACCTGACGCTGTGGTTCGACCTGCCGCCGGACGTGGCCGCCGCGCGCCGCGCCGCGGCCCGCGCGCCAGACCGGCTGGAACGCGAGGACCTGGCATTTTTTGAACGTGTGCGCGAAGGTTATGCGCAGCGTTTCGCCGAGCAGCCGGCCCGGTTCGCGCGCGTCGATTCGGCAGCGTCCATGGACGCGGTGCGTGCCCAGGTGCTGCAGGCCGTGGCAGACAAGGTAGGCTGACCCATGCGCACCGAAAAAGACCTGCCCTGGCTGGCCGAGCCGCTGCGCCAGCTGCGCGATGGCCAGCGCGGCCATGCGCTGATCCTGCAAGGCGGCATTGGCGCCGGCCTGCTGGAACTTGCGCTGCGGCTGGCCCAGGCCTGGCTGTGCGAACAGCCACCCGGGCCATGCGACCAGTGCGCCGGTTGTCACCTGGCCCTGGCCCACACCCACCCGGACCTGAAGGTGCTGATGCCTGAGGCCTGGCAGCAGCGCCTGGAATGGTCGGGAGAGGAAGAGGGCGCTGCGGCGGAAGATGGCAGCAAGAGCAAGAAGAAACCGAGCCGCGAGATCAAGGTCGAGGCAGTGCGCCAGGCCATCGACTGGAGCCACACCAGCAATGCCCGTGGCCAGGCCAAGGTGCTGGTGCTGTTCCCGGCAGATGCAATGAACGCAGTGGCCGCCAATGCCTTGCTGAAGACGTTGGAAGAACCGGCGCCCGGCACGAAGGTGTTGCTGGCGGTCGAAGACCCGGAGCATTTGCTGCCCACGCTGCGCAGCCGCTGCCAGCGCTCGCGGCTGGCGCCGCCCGATGAAGCCAGCGCGCTGGCCTGGCTGGGCCAGCAAGGCCTGGCACAGCCGCAGGCCTTGCTGCGCGCCGCCGGAGGCCAGCCGCTGGGCGCACTGGAGCTGGCCTCGCAAGGCTTGTCCGGCGACGCCTGGGCCGGCCTGCCGCGCCAACTGGCGCAAGGCGACTGGGCGATGCTGGCCAGCTGGCCGCTGCCGCAGGCGCTGCACACCTTGCAGTGCCTGTGCCATGACCTGATGGCGCGCAGCTGTGGCGGCGTGCCACGTTATTTCCCCACCGAAGCCCTGCCGGCGGTGGCCGATTGGGCGGCGCTGTCCGAATGGAGCCGCGAGCTGCAGCGCGTGCGTCGCCATGAAGACCATCCTTGGCAGGCCGGCTTGGTGCTGGAATCCCTGCTGGGCCAGTTGCAGCCCTTGCTGCGCAAACGCGCGAGCCGGGCCGGCGCTGCTTGAAGCTTCGTGATGCAAGCCCGACTGCATCCGCGCTTGACCCGGCATCCCGGCCCTGGCCCGTCTGAAACCTGCCTACACTAGCCCCATGAGCGACATTGACAGCCGCAGCCCGCAGACTCCCCCCGGATCTGCCTCGCTGCCCGCCGTGCCTGCCACCCCCAGCACCAGTGGAGGCGGGCGCCCAAGCGTCATCCAGCTGGTGTTCCGCGAAAAGGGCGCGCTGTATGCCGCCTATGTGCCGCTGTTTTCCGATGGCGGCCTGTTCGTGCCAACCACCCGCGACTACCAGCTCGGCGATGACATCTACCTGCTGCTTTCGCTGCCTGGCGACCCCCAGCGCTACCCGGTCGCCGGCAAGGTCGGCTGGATCACGCCGCCTAACACCTCCGGCGGCCGCACCCAGGGGGTGGGTGTGCGTTTCCCGAGTGATGAGAAGACGCGCATGCTGAAGGTGCGCATCGAGGAAATCCTCGGCACCTCGATCTCATCGTCCAAGCCGACCCAGACCATCTGACTTCCCGCCTCGTACCGTTTCCCATCCGGATGTTCGTCGACTCCCACTGCCACCTGATCTTTCCTGAGCTGCGCGAGCGCCTGCCGGAAATCCGCGCCGCGATGACGCAAGCCCAGGTCGGCGCGGCCTTGTGCATCAGCACCCGTGTCGAGGAGATCGAACAGGTCGTGGCGCTGGCCGAGACCGACCCGCAGTGGTGGGCCAGCGCGGGCGTGCACCCCGACACCGAAGGCGAGACCGAGCCCGACGAAGCCTTGCTGCTGCGCTGGGCCGCGCATCCCAAGGTCATCGCCATTGGCGAAACCGGGCTGGACTATTACCGCCTGAACGGCCGCAGCATTGCCGACATGGCCTGGCAGCGCGAGCGCTTCCGGGTGCACATCCGCGCGGGGCAGGCCACCGACCTGCCGCTGGTCATCCACACCCGCCAGGCCAGCGAGGACACGGTGGCGCTGCTGCGCGAAGCCGCCAGCGCGGGCCAGCCCGCGCCGCGCGGCGTGTTCCATTGCTTCACCGAAACCATGGACGTGGCCCGCGCCGCGCTGGACCTGGGTTTCCTGATCTCGTTCTCCGGCATCCTGACCTTTCGCAATGCCGAAGACCTGCGCGAGGTCGCACGCTATGTGCCGCTGGACCGCTGCCTGATCGAGACCGACAGCCCCTACCTGGCACCGGTGCCGTTCCGTGGCAAGACCAACACGCCTGCGCTGGTGCCGCATGTGGCGGCCGAGCTGGCCAGGCAGAAGCAATGCAGCGTCGAGCAGATCGCGGACGCGACCCGGGTCAACTTCGAGCGCCTTTTCGGCGTCTCGGTGGCGCCGGTGAACAAGGAAGGTCGAGGCACCACGGCATGAAGCGGCGCGAATTGTTGAAGCACGGTGGGCTTGCCGCGATGGCCGCCACCGGACTGATGGTCGGGCAGGGCGCCCAGGCCGACAGCTACAGCGACTTTTTCCTCTACATCGAGCTGGATCGACCGGAGGGCCTGCAAAAGCTGCTGCGCGCCGGTTTCGACGTCAATTCCCGCAACCCCAAGGGCCAGCACGGCTTGTACATGGCCTTCCGCAACGATTCGGAAAAGGCTGCCGAGCTGCTGCTGGGCTGGCCTGGTCTCGACCCTGAGGGCACCAATGCCCAGGGCGAAACCCTGCTGATGATGGCCGCGATGAAGGGCCAGATCGACGCGATGAAAAAACTGATCGCGCTGGGTGCTGCCGTGAACCGCAAAGGCTGGACGCCGCTGCACTACGCTGCTTCGGGCGGGCAACAGGCCGCCATCATCCTGCTGCTCAGCCATGGCGCCGAGCTGGAAGCCCGCGGGCCGAATGGCAACACGCCGCTGATGATGGCCGCGGGCTACGGCACGATAGACAGTGCCAGGCTGCTGCTGAGCCGTGGCGCCGACCCGAAACTGGTGGATGGGGGCGACCGCCACGCCAGCGACTACGCACGCAAGGCCGGCCACGAAGGCTTGGCCAAGGACCTCGAAGCGCTGGCGGCGAAGCCAGGCTGAGCCTGCGAAAACTGGCGGCGCTCGGGTCCTTTCCTCACCCCCGCCGCCCGGCGCCGCTGACACCCTTGTCAGATGAATACCGACAGAGGCTTTGTCGGCGCTCCGACTTATGTCCTGACAAGCGTCGCCCTACAGTGCGTTCCATGGGTTCCACACCGGAGCCCGCCTAGAGAGCCCACCACCATGCGCGACATCCAGAGCCTGAGCAACCCGTTCATGATGATGACCGACCCGGAAGTCATCCTCCAGGCCATCGAACGTTCAGACCGCCTGAACCGCCTGCAACGCCGCGTGTGCCGCCCGCTGGACCGTCCGCTGATCCCGAAGATTGGCGGCGTGGCCGACTTCGACGCAGAGATCGACCACGAACCCGACATGGAACTGAGCGACGAATTCCTGGCTGACTGACAGCCCACGGCTCGCAGCCCCGGCTGCAGCACGAAACGAACGGACGGACTGGTGGCGTCCGGCTGGCCTGAACCGCCGCACAGCGACAGGCTGCCACCGTTGGCAAGCAAGTGCTGCCAACGATCACCAATGGCGACTACAGCCATCCCCAAAGCAGGTAAGCCAGGCGCGTCAAGCGAATGGAACGTGCGGGGCGGTAGTTCTCGCGGTAGTGGGTTTGCATGGTGAATGCCTGATACTGTATGTTCATACAGTATCCGCATCGCTGCTCACCGAGTCAAGCAAGACTGTCCATCTCGAAGGTTGGAGGCCAGCCCGCCCGACCAGCCGCACCAGCACCTTCGGCAACTTGCGGCCAGACCGGCAGCCTTGCCGCGAGGCAACGGCCATGAATACGCGACAATGTATATTATGTCAAATAAAGCAGAACCTTCGATTCATTGGATGTCGCGTGGCTCATGGGGAAAGTTTCCACCCACCGAAGGCATCTGACCTTGCGACCTGCTCAGCGCACCACGCCAAAGTACTGAATCAACGCGCGCGCCTGATCGACCTCTGTGGCCAGGCGCTGGGTGCGGCGCCGTGAGCCTTCGGTGGTGATCAGGATGTGGTCGCTCAGGCTGATGCGCCCACCAGGAATGGCCTTGGAGCAGATGATCTTGCGGCTGAAGTGCGACGCGGGCGAGCTCTGGTGGAAGCGGCACATGGCTTCGAAGGCCGCCAGTGGCTGCGGCTGCAAAGACAGCAGGAACACCGGCCTGGGCTTGGGCGCCGCGACTTCGCTCGAATCGGTGGCGCGCATCAGCAGCAGGTTTTCGCCCTCCGGCTGTAGGTGGTAGACGTCCTTGCCCTGCCGGTGCGTGTCGGTGCTGCCAATGCGCAGCGGCTGCATGTACGAGTCGCCAAAGCCGACATCAACCAGGTAGCGCGAACCGTCCAGCGTCACCTGCAATGCCATGTGGTCGAAAGCCGGCCCGGGCTTGCCGTCTGCGCCATGCACCTGGGCAGACAGGAACACCACCTCGAAGCCCAGTGCCTGCAGCAGCCAGCCGAACAAGCCGTTCAGCTCGTAGCAGATGCCGCCGCGCCGGCGCTCGACAATCTTGTCGTACTGGCCTTCCGGGTCCAGGTGCAGCGGCGGGCCGCCGTGGATGTCCAGGTTCTCGAAAGGCACTGCCAACAGATGGGCGAGTTGCAGGCCGGCCAGCGTTTCCAGGTTCAGCTCAAGCGGACCGGTGTAGCCGAACCGCGCCAAGTACTTCTCTTTGTTCATTCACCCTGTTTCCTTGAGCAGGCCGGCAAGCGCCAGCCTCGGAAAAAATCATAAGGCGCGGCCTGCCGCGCCAGGGTGAATGCCTGCCGGTTTGCAGACTGGCCGCAACAGTCGTTCTAGGGTGTTGAAAACCGTAGAGCGCTCAAAGCTGGCTCATGCCGCCGTCCACGATGATTTCGGTGCCGACGATGAAGGCCGATTCCTTGGCCGCCAGGTGCAGCACGGTCGAGGCAATCTCGGCTGGCAGGCCGAAGCGGCCCAACGGCACCTGGCTCTGGATTTGCGCGGCGACGGTGTCCAGCGTGGTGGCGTCCATGCCCAGCTTGCCGTACAGCGGCGTGCTCACCGGGCCGGGGCTGACCACATTGACCCGCACGCCACGCGGCAGCAGTTCGGCCGACAGCGTCTTGGCCAGCGAGATCAGCGCGGCCTTGCTGGCGGCATAGATCGATGAGTTCGGCATGCCGATGTGGGCGTTGATCGAACCGTTCAGCACGATGGACGCGCCCGGGTTCAGCAGCGGCACCAGCGCCTGGATCTGGAAGAAGGCGCCCTTCACGTTGGCGTTGAAGATGCGATCCCACAGGCCTTCGTCAGCGTCCGCCAGGCTGGCGAACTGGGCGGTGCCAGCGTTGATGAAGATGGCGTCCAATCGAACATGTTGTTCGGCCAAGGTGCGAGCCAGCGCCTTCGCGTCCGCCAGGTTGGCAGCATCGCTGCGCAGGCCTTGAGCGGTAGCGCCGAGTTGCGCAAGGGCCTGGTCGATCAGCGCCTGGTCGCGGCCGGTGACGATGACGCGGGCACCTTCGTTGGCAAATGCCTGGGCGGTGGCGAAGCCGATGCCGCTGGTGCCGCCGGTGACGAGGACGGTGCTGTTGGTGAAACGGGTCATGGTGAAGCTCCTGTTTGGGTTGCTCGGCGGGATGCCGTGCCGTCATGGTCTGTTTTTCAGGGGCCGCTGCCGTACCATCGCTTCGACGCAAACGTTCGAAGGAGTTGCACATGTTGTCGGAGGACGAACTGGCGCTGCTGGAAGCCATCAAGGCCACCGGCAGCCTGACGCGCGCCGCCGCCAAGCTGGGCAAGGCGCCGTCGACCGTCTCGCACGCGGCGCGGCAGCTGGAAAACCGCTTCGACGCGCTGCTGTTCGACCGGCGCCGCTACCGGCTGCAGCTCACGCCTGCCGGCCAGTTGCTGGTGCAGGAGGCCGGGCGCATCCGAGAAGACGTTTCCAGGCTGACACGTCGCGTCAAGCAGGTGGCCGGCGGCTGGGAAGACCGGCTTTGGATCGTCACCGACGAGTTGCTGGAATTCGAAACGCTGCTGCCGGTGATCCGCGATTTCGACGCGCTGGCTTCGGGCGTGTCGTTGCGCATCACGCACGAGGTGCTGGGCGGCACCTGGGAGGCGCTGCGCGAGGGCCGGGCCGACCTGGTGATTGGCGCGACCAATGAGCCACCGGTCATTGCCGGGCTGCAGTGGGCGGAGCTGGGCAGCATGGCCTGGGTGTTCGCAGTCTCGCCGCGCCATGCGCTGGCTCAGGCAGCAGAGCCGCTGGACCCGGCGGAGGTGACGGCACACCGCTCGGTCGTCGTCGGCGACAGCTCGCGCCAGTCGGTCGGCCGCAGCTATGGCGTGCTGGGCGGCCAGCCAACGCTGGCGGTACCGTCGATGCGGGCCAAGATCCGCGCGCAGTGCGAAGGCCTGGGCGTGGGCTGGCTGCCTCGGCAACGCGTGGCTTCCTTGCTGGCGCGGGGCTTGCTGGTCGAGAAACAGGTGGCGCAGCCGCGTGACCCGAACCTGCTGTACCTTGGCTGGCGCGGCGAGGCGCAGGGCCGGGCCCTGAACTGGTGGCTGGAAAAGCTGCGCGAACCGCGGCTGGCGCAGCGCCTGGTCGATGGCCTTGATGCCGCTGCGGCTTGAGGCTTGCTGTTCCAATCAAGGCTGTCGCTTCCCTTCCCCGCTGTTCCTGTGTGAGTCCCCCCGTGAAAGACCTGATCGCCCTGCTGTTGCAACACGGCGTATTGCTGGTGTTCCTGGTCACGCTGGCCGCGCGTGCCGGTGCGCCTTTTCCGGCGGCGCCGCTGCTGGTGGTGGCGGGCGGCCTATCGGCGGGCGGGCTCCTCTCCAGCAGCGGCACGGTGATGGCCTCGCTGCTGGCCAACTTGGCGGGCGATGCGGTGTGGTTCTGGGGCGGCCAGCGTTTTGGCC
This sequence comes from Ideonella azotifigens, assembly GCF_021043325.1. Taxonomy (NCBI): domain Bacteria; kingdom Pseudomonadati; phylum Pseudomonadota; class Betaproteobacteria; order Burkholderiales; family Sphaerotilaceae; genus Ideonella; species Ideonella azotifigens. The sequence goes on along the minus strand of NZ_JAJNKD010000011.1, from coordinate 33,479 downwards.
ACCGCGTGATGCGGCTGCTGTGCCGCATCTCGCTGTCGCCTGACTCCTGCGTGCGCCAGAGCGAATCGCTGATCACGCGTTGGGGCGGCGCTTCGCTGGTGGCCGCCAAATTCGTGCCGGGCATCTCGGTGGTGGCAGCACCCATGGCTGGCGCGCTGCACATGTCCTGGCGCCGCTTCCTGGCTTACGACGCGCTGGCCGGGCTGTTGTGGACGGGGCTGTTCTTCGGCATTGGTCGGGTCTTCAGCAGCCAGATCGAGCAGATCCTCGGTGTGCTGGCCAACACCGGCATGTACGCGCTGGGTTTGCTGGCGGTGCTGCTGGCCGCCGCGGTGGCGCTGCGCTACTGGCGCCGCCGCCGCTTCCTGTTGAACCTGGACATGCCGCGCATCAGCGTCGAAGAGTTGCTGGAACTGATGGCGCAGGAGCAGCCACCGCTGATCGTGGACGTGCGCTCGGCCGGCAGCCAGGCGGCAGACCGCCGACGCATCCCGGGTGCCATGCGCATTGCGCTGCCGGACCTGGCCGAACACGCACCACGCCTGCCGCGCGACCGCGACATCGTGCTGTATTGCAACTGCCCGAACGACGTGTCCGCCGCGCTCGGCGCACGCACGCTGAGCAGCCATGGCCACACCCGCGCCCGGCCGCTGATCGGCGGCATCAACGCCTGGGAAGCCGCCGGTGCAGACCTGGCCGCACATGACGATGGGGATCAGGCCATGGTGATGGCACCGTCCTGAAGACACCAGGCCCAGGTGAACGCCGACGAGCCCGCGCGCGTTAGCATCGTTTGTTCCGCACCAAGGTCCGCCATGCAGTCGATGCTTCCCCTCTCGTCGCCCTCCTCCCGCCGCAGTCTCCTCGCCGGTTTCGCCGCCTCGGCACTGGCCGCGGCAACACTGCTGAGCGGCTGCGCCGGCATGGGCAAGCTGGAGAAGATCAAGGTGACGGTGGCCAGCGTAGAGAGCCTGGGTGTGCATGGGCTGGAAGCGCGCTTCGTGGTGAAGCTGCGGGTGCAGAACCCGAACGACATCTCGCTGGACTACGACGGCCTGGCCGTGGACATGGAACTGAACGGCAAGCCGCTGGCCAGTGGCGTGAGCAACGACAAGGGCACGCTGCCGCGCTTTGGTGAAACCGTCGTCACGCTGCCGCTCACAGTCTCCACCGTGGCGCTGCTGCGCCAGGCCAGCGAACTCGTCCGCGACAAGGGCGGCCAGAAGGAAGTGCCGTACCTGATCAAGGGCAAGATCGGCGGTGGTCTGTTCGGCACGGTGGAGTTCCACCAGGCGGGCGTGCTGGCCATTCCGCGGCTGTAGGCCCGCAAAGCCGTCCTGACCCTTCCGGGAGATGGTGTTTCGGGCGGCGGCGCAGCAAAATCGGGCGATGCAAAGCCCTGCCACGCCCCACGAAGCGCCCCACTCCTCGCCCCTGCTGCTCACGGGTCACACCAAGGACCTGGGTGGCGGTTTCACCGTCAGCCGCCTGCTGCCTTCGGCCAAGCGCCAAGCCGTCGGCCCGTTCCTGTTCTTTGACCACTTCGGTCCGGTGCAGGTGGTGCCCGAGAGCCGGCATGACGTGGGGCCGCATCCGCACATCGGCCTGGCCACAGTGACCTACCTGTTCGAGGGGGCGATGATGCACCGCGACAGCATTGGCTCGGTGCAACGCATCGAGCCGGGTGCGATCAACTGGATGAGCGCCGGCCGCGGCATCGTGCATTCCGAGCGCCGCCCGGAAGACCTGGCGCAGGCGACCTACATGAACCACGGCCTGCAGTTGTGGGCCGCGCTGCCGGCGGCGCACGAAGAAAGCGAGCCAGCGTTTTCGCACACAGCCGCTTCGGAACTGCCCGAGCACACGCTGCCCGGCGGCCACAAGCTGCGGGTGTTGATCGGCAAGGCGCTGGGCTTTGAATCGCCGGTGCAGACCTTGAGCGAAACGCTTTACCTGGACCTGCAACTGGCGCCCGGCGTCGAATTCACACTGCCAGCGCTCGCGGAGGAACGTGCGGTCTACCCGGTTTCCGAGCCGCTGTTGCTGGATGGCCAAACGGTCGAACCGCGCACGTTGGCCGTGTTGCCCGCCGGCCAGCCGGTGAAGCTGGCCGGCACGACCGGCCAGGCGCAGCGCGTCATGGTGATCGGCGGCGCGCCGCTGGACGGCCACCGGCTGATCTGGTGGAACTTCGTGTCCACGCAGCGCGAACGCATTGTCACGGCTGGCGAGGTCTGGGCGGCGGGCGGCATCGGCCACGTGCCGGGCGATGACGAAGGCCGGCTCGTGTTGCCAACGAACCGGCCGCTGCCAGCCTGAATGTGATGCAGGGACGACCGACGCCGATGAGGCGCCGGTCGTCCGGCTTCAGGCCTTGATCAACTGCCGCAGCACATACGGCAGGATGCCGCCGTGGCGGTAGTAGTCGACCTCGATGGGCGTGTCGATGCGCAGCGTCAGCAACAGGTCCTCGATGCTGCCGTCGGCCTTGGTGATGCGCAGGATCACGTCGCGCTGCGGCGAGAGTTCGCCGTCGATCACGATGGCTATGGTCTCGTCGCCGACCAGGCCCAGGTTGCCCCAGCTGTCGGTGCCTTTGAACTGCAGCGGCAGCACGCCCATGCCGACCAGGTTGGAGCGGTGGATGCGCTCGAAGCTTCGCGCGATCACGGCCTTGATGCCCAGCAACTGCGTGCCCTTGGCGGCCCAGTCGCGGCTGGAGCCGGTGCCGTATTCCTCGCCAGCGAAGATCACGGTGGGCACCTTCGCGGCGATGTACTGCATCGCGGCGTCGTAGATGAAGACCTTCGAGCCTTGTGCTGCGCCTGGCAGCTGCAGCAGCGTCCAGCCGCCCTCTTCGCGGCTGCCGTCCGGCTTGGCCGGGATCATCAGGTTCTTGATGCGCACGTTGGCGAAGGTGCCGCGCATCATCACTTCATGGTGGCCGCGGCGCGAGCCGTAGCTGTTGAAGTCCACTGGCTGGATGCCGCGGCCCTGCAGGTACTGGCCTGCGGGTGACGAAGGCTTGATCGAGCCGGCCGGCGAGATGTGGTCGGTGGTGATCGAGTCGCCGAACAAGGCCATGATCTTCGCGCCTTGCACGCCGGCCGCGGTGAACGCCGGCTTGGGCTCGAAATGCTCGAAGAACGGCGGCTGGGCGATGTAGCTGCTCTCGGGCCACTGGTAGACCTGGCCCGAGACGCCCTGGATGCGCTCCCAAAGCTTGCCCGGCTTGTCGGCGATCTGCGCATAGTTGTCGCGGAAGGCCGAAGGGTCCATCGCGTAATTCATCAGCGCCTGCACTTCGCTGCTGCTGGGCCACACGTCGCCCAGGTATACCGGCCTGCCCTTCTTGCCCATGCCCAGCGGCTGGGTCATCAGGTCCACCGTGACGTTGCCGGCAATCGCGTAGGCGACGACCAGCGGCGGCGAGGCCAGGAAGTTGGCCTTGATGTTGGGGTGGATGCGGGCTTCGAAGTTGCGGTTGCCCGAGAGCACGGCCGCGCACACCAGCTCGTTGGTCATGATGACCTCGTTGAGCTGCGGCGTGAGGTCGCCGGCGTTGCCGATGCAGGTGGTGCAGCCGTAGGCAGCCAGGTTGAAGCCCAGCTTTTCCAGGTAGGGCAGCAGGCCGGCGCGGGTGAGGTATTCGGTGACGATGCGCGAGCCGGGTGCCAGCGAGGTCTTGATGTGCGGCGCCACCTTCAACCCGGCCTCCACCGCCTTCTTGGCCAGCAGGCCTGCCGCCAGCATCACGCTGGGGTTGGAGGTGTTGGTGCAGGAGGTGATGGCGGCGATCAGCACGTCGCCGTTGTGGATCTGCAGCTGTTCGTCCGAAGTGGTGAAGGCCTTGGCCAGCTTCTCCGCCGGCTGGTTGAAACCCACCGCAGGGTTCGGGTCGCTGAACAGCTCGGTGAACTTGCTCGAGAGGTTCGTGATCTCGATGCGGTCCTGCGGCCGCTTCGGACCGGCCAGCGATGGCACGACACTGCCGAGGTCGAGCTTCACAACGGCTGAGTAGTCGATGTCGCCTGCGCGCGAAACGCCGAACAGCTCCTGCGCCTTGAAGTAGGCCTCCAATGCCTCGATCTCGCTCTTCTTGCGGCCGGTGCCGCGGAAGTAGTCCAGCGTGCGCTCGTCGACCGGGAAGAAGCCCATGGTGGCGCCGTATTCGGGCGCCATGTTGCCGATGGTGGCGCGGTCCGGCACGCTGAGGCTGGCCGTGCCTTCGCCGAAGAACTCGACGAACTTCCCCACCACCTTCTGCTTGCGCAGGATTTCGGTGATGGTCAGCACCAGGTCGGTGGCCGTCACGCCTTCGCGCAGTTCGCCGCTGAGCTCGAAGCCGACCACGTCGGGCGTCAGGAAATACACCGGCTGGCCCAGCATGCCGGCCTCGGCCTCGATGCCACCCACGCCCCAGCCGACCACGCCGATGCCGTTGATCATCGTGGTGTGGCTGTCGGTACCGACCAGGGTGTCGGGGTAGTAGACCTGCGCGCCCTTCTTGCCGGTCTTGTGCACGCCACGCGCCAGGTACTCCAGGTTCACCTGGTGCACGATGCCGAAGCCAGGCGGCACGACGCCGAAGGTGTCGAAGGCCTGCATGCCCCACTTCATGAACTCGTAGCGTTCGCGGTTGCGCTGGAACTCCAGCTGCATGTTCAGGTCCAGCGATTTCTTGCTACCGAAGTAGTCGATCATCACCGAGTGATCGACCACCAGGTCCACCGGCACCAGCGGCTCGATCAGCTTCGGGTCGCGGCCGAGCTTGGCCGCGGCGTTGCGCATCGCGCCCAGGTCGGCCAGCAACGGCACGCCGGTGAAGTCCTGCAGCACCACGCGGGCGACGACAAACGGGATCTCTTCGTTGCGCGGCGCATGCGGCTGCCAGGTGGCCAACTGCTTCACATGCTCAGGGGCGACACGCTTGTTGTCGCAGTGGCGCAGCACCGCTTCGAGCACGATGCGCAGCGACACCGGCAGGCGCTTCACGCCGGGAAACTTTTCGGTCAGTTTCGGCAGCGAATAGAACAGGCCTTTGCGGCCCGATGCGGTTTCAAACTCGTCCAGGGTCTCGGCAAACGGGTGCGCGGTCTCTACAGGCATGGGCTCTCTCCGGGCTGCGGACAGCGGCAGCCATCCGTTCAACGGCCTAGCTTACCGAGAAACTCGGCCTTGCGTCATGCCCGGCCTGGTACCACCCCGAAAGAGACAGGCCGGGCTGTGCCCATTGGCCTGTGACGCATGTGGCGCCACAAAAGCAAAGGGCCACCCAAAGGTGACCCCAGACTTCCGTTCACACCAACTTCGGTGGTGCAACGGGTACTTCGACGCCGGTAACGGGTTCCGGTCTCTGCCCAGTGCTGCAGTCGGTTTGTCGTCTCAGTGGTGCCTATTGTGCGGCGAAGTCGATGACCGGATCGTGACATGAAGCAAGGAAACACAAACCAGTTCCTGCTCATGCCGGCCGACAGGCTGCCGACAAGGTTCTGGAGCGGTGATTGCCGAACCGCAGGAGACTGCCTCTGCGAGCTTGTTGGGGAGGTAGGCCGGCGTGCCGAGGTGGGTCAGGCGTTGAGGGCCTGCGCCCGCTCCTGGTGGCGAAGCAGCACCATGGTGCGGCCCTGCAGCGGGTAGCTGCCGCCGCCGTTGCGCGGCACCGCATCGGCGGGCAATCCATCTGCTTCGAAGGTGTCGATCAGCACCTCCCAGCCGGGCGGGTCGCATGGCGGCAGCTGAAAGTCGATGCGTTCGTGGTGGGCGTTGAACAGCAGCACCAGGTCGTCGTCGTTGATGGGCCGGCCCTTTTCGTCGGATTCTGCCAACCCGCGGCCGGAGAGGCGCACGCCCAGGCAACGTGCATGCGATTCGGCCCATTGTGCGTGGGTCATTTCCAGCCCGTCCGGCCGCAGCCACTGCATGTCCTTGGCCCCGTCTTCCTCCAGCTCGATGCCGCGGAAGAAAGTGCGTCGGCGAAACAACGGATGCGCGCTGCGCAATGCCGCCAGACGTTGGGTGAAGGCCAGCAGGGCCTCTCCTGGGCCGTCCAGTTCCCAGTCCAGCCAGGAGACTTCGTTGTCCTGGCAGTAGGCGTTGTTGTTGCCATGCTGGGTGCGGCCCATTTCGTCGCCTGCGCACAGCATGGGCACGCCTTGCGAAAAGAACAGCGTGGCCAGCAGGTTGCGCTTCTGCTGCTCGCGCAGCTGCAGCACGGCAGGGTCGTCGGTCGGGCCCTCGGCGCCGCAGTTCCAGCTGTGGTTGTTGGAGTCGCCGTCGCGGTTGTCCTCGCCGTTGGCCTCGTTGTGCTTGTCGTTGTAGCTGACCAGGTCGTGCAGTGTGAAGCCGTCGTGTGCGGTCACGAAGTTGACGCTGGCGCTGGGGCCACGGCCGCCGGCGGCATACAGGTCGCTGGAGCCGCTGAGCCGGTAGGCCAGCTCACCAATCACACCGCCCTCGCCTTTCCAGTATGCGCGGATCACGTCGCGGTACTTGCCGTTCCATTCGGTCCAGCCAGTGGGGAAACCGCCGACCTGGTAGCCCCCGTCGCCCACGTCCCAGGGCTCGGCAATGAGCTTCACGCCAGAGATCACCGGGTCCTGGCGGATGACGGCGAAGAAGCTGCTGCGGGTGTCGAAGCCATGCGGTTCACGACCCAGCGCGCTGGCCAGGTCGAAGCGGAAGCCGTCCACGTGCATCTCGGTGATCCAGTAGCGCAGGCTGTCCATGATGAGGCGCAGCGCGGCGGTGCTGCCACTGTCCAGCGTATTGCCGCAGCCGGTGGTGTCCATGTAGTGCCGCTCGTCGCCCTGCATCAGCCGGTAGTAGCTGGCGTTGTCGATGCCCTTGAAGCTGAACATCGGGCCCTGGTGGTTGCCTTCGGCGGTGTGGTTGAAGACCACGTCCAGGATGACCTCGATGCCTGCATCGTGCAGCGTGCGCACCATCGACTTGAACTCGCCGATTTCGCCGCTGGCGCTGTAGCGCGAGTCTGGCGCGAAGAAGCCGATCGAGTTGTAGCCCCAGTAGTTGCGCAAGCCCCGCTCGACCAGGTGCCTGTCGTCGACGAAGGTGTGCACCGGCATCAGCTCCAAACTGGTCACGCCCAGGGCCTTCAGGTGTTCGACCACCGCCGGGCAGGCCAGTCCGGCGTAGGTGCCGCGCAGCTGTTCCGGCACGCCAGGATGGCGCATGGTCAGGCCCTTCACATGGGCCTCGTAGATCACCGTGTCGCTCCACGGCACGCGTGGCGGTTTGTCATGGCCCCAGGTGAAGGCATCGTCGATGACCATGCTCTTGGGCATGCCGCCGGCGCTGTCGCGGGTGTCCATGGCCATGTCTTCGCGGCGGCTGCCCAGGCGGTAGCCGAATTGCGCGTCCGACCAGGCGAGTTCGCCGGCAATGCGCTTGGCATACGGGTCCAGCAGCAGCTTGTTCGGGTTGAAGCGGTGGCCCTTGGCGGGCGCATATGGGCCGTGCACGCGGTAGCCGTAAAGCAGGCCGGGGCGCGCTGCCGGCAGGTAGCCATGCCAGACATGGTCGGTGCGTTCGGTGAGTTCCACCCTGCCAATCTCGCGCCGGCCCTTGGGGTCGAACAGGCACAACTCGACCCGCGAGGCATGCTGCGAGTAGAGCGCGAAATTGACACCCGCGCCGTCCCAGCTTGCGCCCAGGGGCGATGGCCGGCCGCGCCAGACGGCCAGCGAGCCGCCCAGCAAACGTGGAGCCGCGCGCTGTTGCGCGCTGCGTGTTTCGAGACCCATGAACGCTCCTCCCTTTGAGCTGTGTCCGCAAATGCTGTGATGCAGCAAACACGCTAAGGGTGGCGGCGATCAATGGCCGCGGGGCAAACGCGCAAAGTGCTGTCGGTCTTCGCCTACTTGCAGCACGCCAGGGTGTGGCTACGCTACTGGCTGCCGCCATGCGCAGAGAGCGGCCCAAGCAGTCGGGGCCGGCGTTTTCCGGCATGCCGATTGCCGTTTCTGCAATGCTTTGAAACTTCGCACGCCAGCAGTTTCGGCGCCACACAAGCCACCCTTTGTTGGGACAGGAGACTGCAATGCCCGTCGCCTTTTACGAGCAAGACCTGAAGAACCCGGTGCACCTGAGTGCGCACGATCCGGCGCAAGCCGACTACTGGGCTAGCCGTCTCGGCGTTTCGGTGCCTGAGCTGCGCCAGGCGGTCGACGCGGTCGGCACGGCACTGCACGCCGTGCAGCAATACCTGGGTTGTGCCGACAGCCCATCGCTGGGCTGGGCACCACCTGGCACCACGCTGACGCTGGGCCCGCCGATCAATCGGCGGCGCTGAAGCAATCTGAGGCAATCTGAGCCGCTCAGGCCAGCACTTTCAGCAGCCAGCGGTTCAGGTCTTCGATCTCCGGGCCGCAGACCGAGTGTTCCATCGGGTAGGTGTGCCACTCGACCGGGTAGCCCAGCGACTGCAGCGTGTCGTGCGCCGCCTGCCCGCGCGCCAGCGGCACGACGGGGTCGTACTGGCCGTGCGCGAGGAACACCGGCACGTCGGCATTGGCGCTGCTGCGCTCGGAGGCGGTCGTGTCTGACAAGGGCAGGTAGCCGGACAGGCCGACGATGCCGGCCAGTCGCTTCGGTGCGCGCAGGCCCGTCAGCAGGCTCATTGCGCAGCCCTGCGAAAAGCCCATCAGCACGATGCGGTTCGCCGGGATGCCGCGTTCGATTTCGCGGTCCACCAAAGCTTGCACCGACAACAAAGAGGCACGCAGTCCGGCTTCGTCTTCGCGCCGCACCAGGTCGCTGCCATGGATGTCGTACCAGGCCCGCATGCGCATGCCGTTGTTCCAGGTGACAGGGATCACCGGCGCATGCGGGAACACGAAGCGGACCGGGCCGACCACGGACAGGTCGAGTTCCTGCGCGATCGGGACGAAGTCGTTGCCATCGGCACCGAGGCCGTGCAGCACGATGATGCTGGCAACGGGGAAGTCGCCAGATTGCATTTCAAGGGTTTCAAGCGCCATGGCGCCAGCATAGCGCGCAGCGGCCTGAAACCCGGTGGAGCGTTGGGCTCAGGCCGCCAGTGCGGCGTCGATCGCGGCGATCAGCGCCGGATGGTCCGGCGCCACGTCCGGTGCAAAGCGGGCCAGGACCTGGCCGTCGCGGCCGATCAGGAACTTCTCGAAGTTCCACAGCACGTCGGTCGGCGCCTTGGGCCGCATGTTGTACTTGGTCAGCGCGGTCGTCAGCTTGTCGTCGCCCGAGGGCTGGGCCGTTGGCTGGGCTTCGATGAGCGCGGCATACAGCGGGTGGCGCGGCGCGCTGTTGACCTGCAGCTTGCTGAACAGCGGAAAGCTCACGCCATAGTTCAGGTCGCAGAAGGAGGCGATCTCGGCTTCGGTGCCCGGTTCCTGGGCGCCGAAATCATTGGACGGGAAACCCAGTACCTGCAGGCCCTGCGCCTTGTGCTGCTCGAACAGCGCTTCCAGCCCCTTGTACTGCGGCGTGAGGCCGCATTGGGAAGCCACGTTGACGATCAGCAGCACCTGGCCGGCATATTCGCCCAGCGTGGTCGGCGTGCCGTCGATGCGTTGCAGGGGAATGCTTCGAAGCGTGCTGCTCATGGGGCTTGTCCTGTCCTTGAAGTGGGGAGGCGCAGGTTAGCCTGAAGCGGCGTGTGGTGTTGTCGGCGGACTGAACGTCCCTGCCGGCAGCCGGTGCAAACCGTGAGCGGTACTCGAAAAGGTACTTCAATCCGCCGGCCGATGAAACTCGACGCGGAAATGAAAAACGGGTCCCGAAGGACCCGTTTTTACTCTCGTAGGTTGGCGGAGACGAAGGGATTCGAACCCTTGATGGAGTTTTAAGCCCCATACTCCCTTAGCAGGGGAGCACCTTCGGCCACTCGGTCACGTCTCCAACCTAAGCTCGCATTCTAGCCACAAAAACAGTGGTTTCTAAAGAAAACGCCGGGCCGCTCCCAAGTTTTCTTTACCCCCTCGAGGGGCCTGCCGCAGAGCGGCAGGTTCGGGGGCACCAGTTCAGCTCATGTTCTCGGCGACCGGAGAATTGTCTGCGTCGAGATCGAAGGCCTTGTGCAGCGCGCGCACCGCCAGCTCCATGTACTTCTCGTCGATCACGACGGAAGTCTTGATTTCGCTGGTCGTGATCATCTGGATGTTGATGCCCTCTTCGCTCAGCGTGCGGAACATCTTGCTGGCCACGCCCACGTGGCTGCGCATGCCGATGCCGACGATGGAGACCTTGCAGATCTTCGGGTCGCCCAGCACGGTGGCGGCACCGGTGGCCGGTGCGACCTTGTTCTTCAACAGGTCCATCGTGCGCTGGAAATCATTGCGGTGCACGGTGAACGAGAAGTCGGTCTTGCCGTCGTGCGAGACGTTCTGGATGATCACGTCCACATCAATGTTGGCCTCGGCGACGTCGCCGAGGATCTGGTACGCGATGCCAGGCTTGTCAGGCACGCCCATCACGGTGACCTTGGCTTCATCGCGGTTGAAGGCGATGCCCGATACAACGGCTTGTTCCATCTTTTCGTCTTCCTCGAAAGTGATCAGGGTGCCCGACTTGGCTTCTTCGTCAATGTTGATGTCCCAGGGCGTGAAGCTGGACAGCACGCGCAGCGGCACGCGGTACTTGCCAGCGAATTCCACTGAGCGGATCTGCAGCACCTTGGAGCCCAGGCTCGCCATTTCCAGCATTTCCTCGAAGCTCACGGTGTGCAGCCGGCGCGCTTCGGGCACCACACGGGGGTCGGTGGTGTAGACACCATCGACGTCGGTGTAGATCAGGCATTCGGCCGCCTTCAGCGCGGCGGCGATGGCGACGGCGGAAGTGTCAGAGCCGCCGCGGCCCAGCGTCGTGACGTTGTGGTCTTCGTCGATGCCCTGGAAGCCGGTGATGACGACCACCTTGCCGGCGGCCAGGTCGGCACGCACTCGTGCATCGTCGATGCTCTGGATGCGGGCCTTGGTGTAGGACGAATCGGTCTTCACCGGCACCTGCCAGCCGTTGTAGCTGATCGCGTCCATGCCTTCGGCTTGCAGTGCCAGCGACAGCAGGCCCACCGAGACCTGTTCACCGGTGCAGGCAATCATGTCCAGCTCGCGCAGCATGGCGGGCGTTTGCTGGGCGGGCGACAACTCCTTGGCCAGTCCCAGCAGGCGATTGGTTTCGCCGCTCATGGCCGAGGGCACGACCACCATCTGGTGCCCGGCGCGGGCCCATTTGGCAACGCGTTTGGCGACGTTGCGAATGCGCTCCGTCGAACCCATTGATGTGCCACCGTACTTGTGAACGATCAAAGCCATGTGAGGATGCCAAAGTAGCTGAACAAGCCGCCGCGAAGGCTTGGCTGCGCATGCGGTGGACGGTGACCGGCATGGCCACGCGAAACCCTACATTCTAGCGGTTGCCATCTGTCGAATTCCCGGGCAGAGGCTTGCTTGGCAAATGGCGAAGCCTGGCTTGCCGCGCTGTCGTTTACGTGGGCTCTGCCGGCTCGGCCAGCCATTCGGGCCGCAGCTGCGGCTCACCCGGCGCAGCCAACGCCCTGGCGTCCACACCCAATCCCGGCACGAACAAAAGCTGACCGCCCGCCCCGTACAGCAGCGGCGCCTGCCGCGCCCAGGCCGGCACCGCCGCAGCCTGGAACTGTTTTTTCAGCGAACGCAGCGTGCTACGCGGTGCCCGCTGGAATTGCTCGCCGCCGGTTCGCGCCGCGAGGCATGCGCCGGCCAGCAAGGCGAGCGGAACGCCGCCTTCGCTGGCGGCGCTGAGCCTGAGGCGGCCTTGCCAAGCCGGTGCGTGCCACTCGCCAGGCTCGACCACCTGGGGCAATTGCAGCGATGCGGCCTCGACGACCCTGTTGAGCGGCAAGCTGAGCGGCTGCAGCACGCCGCGGTAAAGCCTCAATTCCGAATCGGGTCCCAGCGGCCACCTGCCCTGCCTGGCGCGCGGCAGTTCCGCCAGCAGACGCGCCACCAGGCTGTCCGGCACATCGGCCTGACGATGCTGCAACCAGGCCTGCAGTGAAAATCGCCGGCGGACCGGCGAGAGACACAGCCAAGCCTGCATCGGCATCCCGGCCTGGCTCGCGCCCATTGCCGCCAGATCTTGCGCAGCCACCTCGTGGATCAGCGCTGCGGCGGCCTGGGCTTGCTCGGCCAAGCGCTGCAGCTGCTGCTCGGCCTGCGGAAACGCCTGGTTCAGCGCCGGCAACACCTGATGCCGCAAGCGATTGCGGTCGAAGCGGGTGTCGTGGTTGCTGCTGTCCTCGATGTGCCGCAGCCGATGGCGCCGCACATAGTCTTCGATGGCCTGCGCCGGCTGTTGCAGCCACGGGCGAGCCCAGACGATGCCTTCGCGTTCAATCAGGTCGGGCATGGCCGACAAGCCAGCAGGCCCCGTGCCGCGCATGGCTTGCAGCAACACGGTTTCTGCCTGGTCGCGCCGGTGATGGGCCAGCAGTACCAGGCCTGCGCCATGCGCCTTAGCCATGCGGGCCAGCGCCTCATAGCGCTCTCGCCGGGCCCAGGCTTCGATGCTTTGCCCGGGCGAAGGCGAGCCACTCAGCCGGGCGGCGTCAAAACGAAGATGGGGATGGCGGCTGCGCCAGCGCTGGCATTGCGCCGCGAGATGGGCGAGCCAGGCGTCCGCCTGAGGCATCAGCCCATGGTGCACATGCAGGGCCAGCACCTGCAGGCCGCTGCCGGCTGCCTGCCGCAAGGTCGCGTGCAGCAAGGCGGTGGAGTCGCGCCCGCCACTGGTGGCGACCGCCACCACGGGCAGCGTCGAAATTGAAGCCGGCCTCGGCGGCCGCGCCGCCATGCCGGCCAGCCTTTCCGTCAGCGCGCTCAGCGCGCGGTGGTATCGGTGAAGCGACCGTAGGACTTCAGGCGCTGGTAGCGGCGCTCCAGCAGTGCTTCGGTCGACAGGTCGGCCACCTGACGCAGCGAGTCGACCAGGCCGCGCTTGAGCTGCGAGGCCATCTGCTTCAGGTCGCGGTGGGCGCCGCCAACCGGCTCGCTGATGATCTTGTCCACCAGGCCCAGGGCCTTCAGGCGGTGCGCGGTGATGCCCAGTGCTTCGGCAGCGTCAGACGCGCGCTCGGAGGTCTTCCACAGGATGGACGCGCAGCCTTCCGGCGAGATCACCGAGTAGACCGAGAACTGCAGCATCATGACCTGGTCGCCCACACTGATCGCCAGCGCGCCGCCGGAGCCGCCTTCGCCGATGATGGTGGTGATGATGGGTACTTCCAGCTGCGCCATCTCGAAGATGTTGCGGCCGATGGCTTCGGACTGGCCACGCTCCTCGGCGCCAATGCCGGGATAGGCGCCAGGGGTGTCGACAAAGGTGAACACCGGCAGCCCGAACTTCTCGGCCAGCTTCATCAGCCGCAGCGCCTTGCGGTAGCCCTCGGGGCGCGGCATGCCGAAGTTGCGCGCGGCGCGCTCCTTGGTGTCGCGGCCCTTCTGCTGGCCCACGACCATGCAGGCCTGGCCATTGAAGCGGGCCAGGCCGCCGACGATGGACAGGTCATCTGCAAATGCACGGTCGCCGTGCATTTCCTGGAAGTCGGTGAAGATTTCGTTGACGTAGTCCAGCGTGTACGGGCGCTGGGGGTGACGCGCGATCTGCGTGACCTGCCAGGGCGACAGCTGGGTGTAGATGTCCTTGGTCAGCTGCAGGCTCTTCTTGTCCAGCCGATCGATCTCCTCGGAGATGTCCACCGCGGATTCGTTCTGAACGTAGCGCAGCTCTTCGATCTTGGCGTCGAGTTCGGCGATCGGTTGCTCGAACTCCAGAAAGTGTCGCTTGCTCATGCTCGGGTTCCTTCTTAGCGGGGAAAAAGAGATCGGGGGAACGATGCGTGTCGGTGGCTGTCAGTAGTCGACCGGCAGCGGATCCAGGCTTCGCCACAGGTACCAGGTCGCCACCGACCGGTAGGGGGCCCAGCCCTCGCCCAGTTCGCGGGCTTCAGCTCGCGAAACCGGCTCACCGCTGAAATAGCAGGAACTGATGCCTTTCATCAGGCCCTCGTCGTCCAGCGGCAGCACATTGGGTCGCATCAGGTAAAAGATCAGGAACATTTCGGCCGTCCAGCGGCCAATGCCACGAATGGCGACCAATTCCTCGATGATGGCCTCGTCGTCCATCTGCCGCCAGAGCGGCACATGCACGCTGCCCTCTTCGAAATGGCGCGCCAAATCCCTCAGGTATTCTGCCTTGCGCGCCGACAGACCGACAGCCCGCAATTCCGGGACTTCCAGCGACAGCACATCCGCGGGAACCAAAGCATGAGACGGGCCACCCACGGCACCGGCGAACTTTTCCCATACCGACTGCGCGGCCTTGACCGAGATCTGCTGGCCAACGATGGAGCGCGCCAGCGTGGTGAAGGCATCTCCGCGGCTCTCAAGGCGGGCCTCGCCGAACTGCGGGATCAGCTTCTTCATCACGCGGTCACGCTTGGCCAGGTGGCGGCAGGCTTCGTCCCAGTACTCGGGCGTCACGCCCGGGTTCGATGCATGCGGCACGTCAGGCCTTCACCCAAGTGGTGCCTTGCGGCGAATCCTTCAGCAGGATGCCGGCGGCCAGCAGTTCCTGGCGGATCTGGTCGGCGCGGGCGAAGTCCTTGGCCTGCTTGGCGGTCTGGCGCTCTTCGATGCGCAACTGGATCGTCGCGTCGTCCAGCAGGCTGCCGGCTTGCAGGAAGGTGGCGGGCGATTGCTGGAGGATGCCCAGCGTGGCTGCAAGCGCCTTCAGCTGGCCGGCGACTTCGGTCGACTTGTTGCGGTTCAGCTCGGCCGCGAGCTCGAACAGCACCGCCAGCGCGCCCGGCGTGTTGAAGTCGTCGTCCATCGCCGCATGAAAGGCCTGCACGGATGGATTGGCCAGGTCCATCGCCACCTCAGGCACGTCAGCCACACTGGCCAGCGCTGTGTAGAGTCGGCGCAGCGCGCTGCGGGCGTCGTCCAGGTGCGCGTCGCTGTAATTGAACGGGCTGCGGTAGTGGGTGCGCAGCATGAAGAAGCGCAGCGTCTCGCCGTCGTAGTGCTTCAGCACATCGCGGATGGTGAAGAAGTTGCCGAGCGACTTCGACATCTTGACGTTGTCGACGTTCAGGAAGCCGTTGTGCATCCAGACATTGACAAACGGATGGCCCAGCGCGCCTTCGCTCTGCGCAATCTCGTTTTCGTGGTGCGGGAACTGCAGGTCCATGCCGCCACCGTGAATGTCGAAGCGCTCACCCAGCAGCGCGCAGCTCATGGCGGAGCACTCGATGTGCCAGCCAGGCCGGCCGGGACCGAACGGCGAGTCGTACTTGGCATCGGCCGGCTCTTCAGCCTTGGCAGACTTCCACAGCACGAAGTCCAGCGGGTCCTGCTTGCCGTCGTCCACCGCCACGCGCTCGCCGGCACGCAGGTCGTCCAGCGACTTGCCGCTGAGCTTGCCGTAGCCGGGGAACTTGCGCACCGAGTAGTTCACGTCGCCGGTGCTGGCGCGGTAGGCCAGGCCCTTTTGCTCCAGCGTACCGATCATGTCGACCATGCCTTGCACATGATCGGTGGCGCGGGGCTCGTGCGTAGGTGAGGCGACGCCAATGGCACCGATGTCGGCCCGCATCGCGGCAATCATCTCGTCGGTCAGCTGGCGGATGCTGATGTCGCGCTCCACCGCCCGTTTGATGATCTTGTCTTCGATGTCGGTGATGTTGCGCACGTAGGTGACGCGGTAGCCGCGGGCAATCAGCCAGCGGTAGACCACGTCGAAAGCCATCATCATCCGCGCATGGCCAACATGGCATAGGTCGTAGATCGTCATGCCGCACACGTACATGCGCACATGGCCTGGCTCGATGGGGGAGAAGTCTTCGACCCGGCGGGTCAGGGTGTTATAGATGCGCAGCGTCATCGACGAAGAAAAAGGCAAGGCTTCGTGAGCAGGTTCGGCCGCGAGGCCCGGGCAAGGTCATCGCCGCGAGCGGACCACGCCGGCCGCGAGGACAAACGGCACTCCACGAACGGCGCTTCAAAAAGGGGGTCGGTACAATCGGGCGAGTATAGCGAAGGAGCTTTTACGTGACCTTAACAAGCACCCGGCCCGGCCTCGCAGCGCGCCGGTCAGCCGCCTTGACCCGCTCGCTGGCGCTGGCAGCTGCGCTGGCCGTGGCAGGCATTGCGCCGGCCCTGGCAGAGACCGTCCGCCTCAGCACCACTGCTGGCGACATCGTCGTCGAACTCGACAAGGAAAAGGCGCCCAAGAGCGTGGACAACTTCATCCAATACGTGAAGGCTGGCCACTACAACGGCACCATCTTTCACCGTGTGATCGAAAGCTTCATGATCCAGGGCGGCGGCATGACGCCGGACATGAAGGAAAAGCCGACGCGCGCGCCGATCAAGCTGGAAAGCCAGAATGGCCTGTCCAACCTGCGCGGCACGATTGCAATGGCGCGCACCAGTGTGCCGAACTCGGCCACCTCGCAATTTTTCATCAACGTTGTCGACAACCAGCGCCTGGACTACCAGCCCGGGCGTGACGGTTATGCGGTGTTCGGCAAGGTTGTCAGCGGCATGGACGTGGTCGACAAGATCAGGGCCGTGCCGGTCGGCGACAAGGGCGGACACGAGAACGTGCCGAACGAACCCATCCTGATCAAAAAAGCCACGTTGGAGAACTGAAACCATGACCAAGACTGTTGAACTGACCACTTCCGCCGGCGTGCTGCGCATCGAACTTGACGACGCCAAGGCGCCTGCCACCGTTGCCAATTTTCTGGCCTACGTGAACAAGGGCCACTACGACGGCACCGTGTTCCACCGCGTGATCAAGAGCTTCATGATCCAGGGCGGTGGCATGCTGGCCGACATGAGCCAGAAGCCCACCGACGCAACGATCCAGAACGAGGCCAACAACGGCCTGAAGAACCTGAAGTACACGTTGGCCATGGCACGCACCAACGCGCCGCACTCGGCCTCGGCCCAGTTCTTCATCAACACCAAGGACAACGACTTCCTGAACTTCAGCAGCGAGTCGCCCAGCGGTTGGGGTTATGCGGTGTTCGGCAAGGTGGTTGCTGGCACCGAGGTGGTGGATGCGATCGAGAAAGTTCGCACAGGTCGCAAAGGCATGCACGACGACGTGCCGCTCGAGGCGGTGACGATCGAAAAGGCCGTCGAGATTGTCTGACGCAGCCTTGGCCCCCAGCGCCGTGGTGGCGCCGGGCGCCTTGCGCCAGCTGCCGCCCGCCTGCCAGCGGGCGGTTTTCATCTCGGACCTGCACCTGAGCGAGTCGCTGCCGCGCACCACCGGAGCCTTCCTGCGCCTGCTGGCGCAACCGCAGGGGGACGCCTTGTTCATCCTCGGCGACCTGTTCGAAGCCTGGGTGGGCGACGACATGCTGGACCAGCCGTACGAGGCTGGTGTTGCTGCGGCCATCGCCGCCCTCGCCCGCCAGCAGCCGGTCCATGTGATGCGCGGCAACCGCGACTTCCTGCTGGGCGCGCGCTTCTTCCGCGAGACCGGCTGCGTCGAACTGCCAGACCCGGTTGCTTTCCACGGCTTTGGCCAGACGGTGTTGCTGAGCCATGGCGACGCGCTGTGCCTGGACGACAAGGCCTACCAGCAGTTCCGCGCCCAGGTGCGGCAGCCCGCGTGGCAAAGCGCCTTGCTCGCCCGGCCGTTCGCCGAGCGCATGGCGATCGCGCAGCAGATGCGAGGCGCCAGTCGTGCGCAAGCGCGCGAGCCCGAGACCTACGCGGACATAGACCCGGCCATGGCGCAGGGCTGGCTGGCAGAGGCCGGCTCGCAGTTGCTGGTGCATGGCCACACGCACCGCCCTGGCAGCGACGCGTTCGTTGGCTGGCAGCGCCATGTGCTGTGCGACTGGGAGCTGGACCATGGCGACGCCGACCGCGGCGAGCTGATGCTGTGGGACGCGCAAGGCTGGCACCGCCGGCCCCTGCCCGCCTGAATCGTCTCGATCTGTCGATGGCCTTCCTGCAGAAGCTGCGCGACTGGCGCGAGCAGCGCGCCCTGCGGCGTTACGCGATTCCCGATGCCTTGTGGCAGGCGGTGCTGGCGCACTACCCGTTCCTGAGCCATCGCCCGGCGGACGACCTGATCGAGCTGCGTGGGCTCGCCAGCCTGTTCCTGTCGCAAAAGGAATTCACCGGCGCCCAAGGGCTGGTGGTGGACGATGCGATGGCGGTTGCGATTGCCGCCCAGGCCTGCCTGCCGGTGCTGAAGCTGGGCCTGGCGATGTACGACGGTTTTGTCGGCATCGTCGTGCACCCGGATGAAGTGATGGCCCAGCGCGAGTTCATGGACGACGACGGCGTGGTGCATGAATACGAGGAATGGCTCAGCGGCGAAGCGATGGCTGGCGGGCCGCTGATGCTGTCATGGCCGGACGTCGAAGCGGCCGGCGAGTCCGCCGAAGAAGCCTACAACGTCGTGATCCACGAGTTCGCCCACGTGCTGGACATGCGCGGGGGTGAGCCCGACGGCGTGCCTTTGCCCGCAAGCGCCCAAGCCGCGCGCGAACGCTGGCTCGCAGTGTTCGATCCTGAGATGGCGCGCTTCGTCGAACGCGTTGACGCGGGCGAAACCACGCTGCTGGACCCCTATGGCGCGGAAGCGCCGGAAGAATTTTTCGCCGTGGCCGCCGAGGCGTTTTTCGTCTGCCCGCAAGCCTTCCGTGAGGAGCACCCGGCGCTGCACGAACTGTTCGTCGGGTACTTCAAGCAGGACCCGGCAGCCGCTGTGCGCTAAGCAGTGCCGCATCAACGACAAAGGCGCCCGAGGGCGCCTTTGATTATGTGCCTGCCGGTCTCAACCGGCCGGTATGCGCGGCCGTCAGACCGCAGCAGCTTCCGCACGCGGCTTGTCGCCACTCTTGCCAAGTGGCTGGATGTCCAGCTGCACCTCGCCAGCCTCGTCCACGTCCACCGCCAGGCGACCACCATCGACCAGGCGACCGAACAGCAGTTCGTCGGCCAGCGCGCGGCGGATGGTGTCCTGGATCAGGCGCTGCATCGGGCGCGCGCCCATCAGCGGATCAAAGCCCTTCTTGGCCAGGTGCTTGCGCAAGCCATCGGAGAAAGTCACTTCGACCTTCTTTTCGGCCAACTGTTGCTCCAGTTGCAGCAGGAACTTGTCGACCACACGCATCACGATCTCTTCGTCCAGCGAGCGGAAGTTGACGATAGAGTCCAAGCGGTTGCGGAACTCTGGCGTGAACAGGCGTTTGATGTCGCCCATCTCATCACCTTGCTGGCGCTGGGTCGTGAAGCCGATGGTCGCCTTGTTCATGGTCTCGGCGCCCGCGTTCGTGGTCATGATGATGATCACGTTGCGGAAGTCGGCCTTGCGCCCGTTGTTGTCGGTCAGCGTGCCGTGGTCCATGACCTGCAGCAGCACGTTGAAGACGTCCGGGTGGGCTTTCTCGATTTCATCGAGCAGCAGCACGGAATGCGGCTTCTTGGTGACGGCCTCGGTCAGCAGGCCACCCTGGTCGAAACCGACATAGCCCGGAGGCGCACCGATCAGCCGGCTCACCGCATGGCGCTCCATGTACTCGGACATGTCAAAGCGGATCAGCTCGATGCCCAGGATGTAGGCCAGTTGCTTCGCCACTTCGGTCTTGCCCACGCCCGTGGGGCCGCTGAACAGGAAGGAGCCAATCGGCTTGTCGGACTTGCCGAGGCCGGAGCGGGCCATCTTGATGGCAGCCGCCAGCACGTCCACCGCAGGGTCCTGGCCGAAAACCACGCTCTTCAGGTCGCGCTCCAGGCTCTTGAGCTTGCCGCGGTCATCGCTCGAAACGCTGGCCGGCGGAATGCGCGCGATCTTCGCGACGATTTCCTCGACCTCGTTGCGGGTGATGGTCTTCTTCTGCTTGCTCTTGGGCAGGATGCGTTGTGCCGCACCGGCTTCGTCGATCACGTCGATCGCCTTGTCCGGCAGGTGGCGGTCATTGATGAACTTGGCCGACAACTCGGCTGCGGCCTGCAGTGCACCGACCGCGTACTTCACGCTGTGGTGCTCCTCGAAGCGGGACTTCAGGCCCTTGAGGATCTCGACCGTCTGCTCCACCGTCGGCTCGACCACGTCGACCTTCTGGAAGCGACGGCTCAGCGCCGCGTCTTTCTCGAAGATGCCGCGGTATTCCTGGAAGGTGGTGGCGCCAATGCACTTCATCGCGCCGCTGGACAGCGCCGGTTTCAGCAGGTTGCTGGCGTCCAGCGTGCCGCCGGAGGCCGCACCCGCGCCGATCAGCGTGTGGATCTCGTCGATGAACAGGATGGACTTCGGGCTGTCCTTGAGCTGCTTAAGCACACCCTTCAAACGCTGCTCGAAGTCGCCGCGGTACTTGGTGCCGGCCAGCAGCGCGCCCATGTCCAGCGAATAGACGATGGCGTCCCCCAGCACCTCGGGCACCTCGCCTTGCGTGATGCGCCAGGCCAGACCCTCGGCGATGGCGGTCTTGCCCACGCCGGCTTCGCCAACCAGCAGCGGGTTGTTCTTGCGGCGGCGGCACAGCACCTGGATGACACGCTCGACCTCATGCTCGCGGCCGATCAGCGGATCGATCTTGCCGTCCTTGGCATGCTGGTTCAGGTTGGTGGTGAACTGATCCAGCGGCGAGCCTTTTCCTTCGCCACTTTCTTCCTTCTCGGCTTCGCCGCCGCCGCTGCCCTCGTTGCTGCCCTTGGCAGGCTCGGGCGGGTCGGACTTCTTGATGCCGTGGGCAATGAAGTTCACGACATCCAGGCGGGTCACGCCCTGTTGATGCAGGTAGTAGACCGCGTGCGAGTCCTTCTCGCCGAAGATGGCCACCAGCACGTTCGCGCCAGTGACTTCCTTCTTGCCGCCGCCCGTGGACTGCACATGCATGATGGCGCGCTGGATCACACGCTGGAAGCCCAGCGTGGGTTGCGTGTCCACTTCGTCGGTGCCGCCCACGGTGGGCGTGTTTTCGCGGATGAAAGCGACCAGGCTCTTGCGCAGGTCTTCGATGTTGGCTGCACAGGCTCGCAGCACCTCAGCAGCAGACGGGTTGTCCAACAAGGCCAGCAACAAGTGCTCTACCGTGATGAACTCGTGTCGCTGCTGGCGTGCCTCGACGAACGCCATGTGCAGGCTGACTTCCAGTTCTTGGGCAATCATGCGGCCTCCATAATGCATTGAAGCGGGTGTCCAGAGCGTCGTGCCGCGGCGAGCACCAGCTCGACCTTGGTTGCGGCGACGTCCTTGCTGAACACGCCGCACACTGCACGCCCTTCATGATGAATCTTCAACATGATGAGGGTGGCAGCCTCAAGATCAAGCCTGAAATATTCCTGCAGCACCATCACCACGAACTCCATGGGTGTGAAATCGTCGTTGAGCAAGACCACTTGGTACATGCGCGGCGGCTTGGTGCGGGCGGCCTTTCGTTCGGCCACCACGGCCCCCTGCCCGTCTTCCGGCTTGATCACCGAAGGCGTGGATGGCAGAGGGGCAACGGGTCGTTTCGCAGGCATGAATCGAGTATAGCGAGATGACCAACACCGCACAGCCGTTAGGCAATGGTCGTCGCATCAAGACGCTGACCATTCGGTGAAAAAGCGCCGGGCCGTGCCGCATTTCGCAGCATCGGCCGCCGTCAACGCCCCCGGCGGAGCTCGGCTCATCGCTCAGCCCATTTGACATCGACAAAGCCATGCCTCAAGAATAGCGACCACAAGCCTGCAAAAGGCGTCAGGAGGAATTGCAAATGGAAGCGGTTGGAACCGTGAAATGGTTCAACGATGCCAAGGGTTTTGGCTTCATAGAACCAGAGTTGGGTGGCGGTGATGTGTTCGCGCATTTTTCGGCCATTCAGATGGAAGGCTTTCGCACCCTGAAGCAAGGCGGACGTGTCCGTTTTGAATTGGTGCAAGGGCCCAAAGGCCAGTTGGCGCAGAACATACGGCCAGTGGACGAAGTCCCCGTGCCTCAAACTGTGGCCAGCTGAGCCCTCGAGCCGAGCGGCGGGCCGTCCGGCTCGCCGGCTTTCCCAGGTGTCCGGTGACGGGCGCCTGCCCTGTCCCATACCGGCTTGCCGGTATGGGCGTGGCGCAGCTTTGCCCTGGCGTCGTTCACCAGCGGACAGCAGGCAAACGCATACCCAGGTTTGATTTTGGGTATGGACAACACAGGCCCTGGTATTTGACGAGATGTGTCGCCTCATCGACACATTCAAAGGGCGGCGTCTTCGTTGTCACTTTCTGAGGCAGGCACACGCGTTGCCCGGTCCTTGGCGTCGTGCAAACCACCTTCACAAGGCGGCCAGTCGCCGTAACAGCACATTGCCCGGCTAACTGATGCCCGCCCGGTTTTTATCCCGCAAAGCTTTGCGTTACACACGTTGCTGAACCGCACATTCACGCGTATGCAAATTCGATTTCATGTCTTGACGCACTCGTTTTGTGCGCCTAAGGTGGAGTTCATCTGACTTTTTTTGCACTGCAACATGCCCGGACCCACTGAACGGCTCTCCCCGCGGCGGCTGGCCCTCGCAGAGCAAGGGCCAGACACCAGCCCCGTGCGCGCCAAGGCGCTGCTCTTCCACGACCCTGCGTCTTGCGCGCTGCTTGAGCAGATCGAACGCATCGGGCGCAGCGATGCGTCGGTGCTGCTGATCGGCGAGACAGGCACCGGCAAGGAACTCGTCGCCCGTCACCTGCATGCCATGAGTGCTCGCAGCGGGCCTTTTCTTGCGGTCAACTGCGGCGCGTTCAGCGAATCGCTGATCGACGCCGAGCTCTTCGGCCACGAAACCGGTGCTTTCACCGGCGCTTCGCAGGCACGTGCTGGCTGGTTCGAGGCCGCCCATGGCGGCACCCTGTTCCTGGACGAAATTGGCGACCTGCCCTTGTCGCTGCAAGTGAAGCTGCTGCGCGTGCTGCAGGAGCGCCAGGTCGTGCGCCTGGGCTCGCGAAAGACGCTGGCAGTAGACGTGCGGCTGGTGGCCGCCACCAACATCGACCTGCGCGGCGCGGTGGCGGCGCAGCGCTTCCGGGCCGACCTTTATTACCGACTCAGCGTCGCGACCGTGCAATTGCCGCCATTGCGGGATCGTCCGGGGGATCTGCTGCCGCTGGCACGCCATTTCGTTAGCCAGTACGGCCCTCGCCTGAAGCTGGCGGATGCGGTGCTGAGCGCAGAGGCCGAAGCTGCGCTGCTGGACTACAGCTGGCCCGGCAACATTCGCGAGCTGGAAAACGTCATCCACTTTGCGCTGATCGTCTGCCGGCATGGCGTGATCGAGGTCAGCGACCTGAAGCTGGTGGCGGCCGTGACGGCAACGCTGGAAGAACCTGCGATCCGGGCACTGGCGCCTGTGGACCGGCTGGCGCCGAACGCAACGATGGCGCCTGCGCAGGCTGAGGCGCCGCTGGCCGACATCCGCCAGCAGCAACTGGAAGCCGCCCTGGAGGCCTTGCTGAATGCCGGGCTGTCGGACGTGTTCCAGCGCGTCGAAGCCACACTGGTGAAGACGGCGTTCGCGCGCACCGACGCCAACCAGGTGCGCACCGCGCGCGCACTGGGCATCACCCGCAACACGCTGCGCACGCTGCTGCGCCGGCATGGCCTGCTTGCACCGGCCAAGCCAGGCGAAGACTCTCAGTTCTCCCAGTTGGACGACGACTGAGCCTGCTGGGCGACTGCTCGGAAAGAACGCCCCGCCTCCGATGAGGCGCGGGCGGGACTCACATGTTGGCGATCATGACCTGCCCAAAGCCTGAGCAGGACACTTGTGTCGCACCGTCCATCAGGCGCGCGAAGTCGTAAGTCACCTTCTTGCTCAGGATCGACTTTTCCAGCGAGCGGATGATCAGATCCGCAGCCTGAGTCCAGCCCATGTGGCGCAGCATCATCTCCGCCGAGAGGATTTCGGAGCCAGGGTTGACGTAGTCCTTGCCTGCGTACTTTGGCGCGGTGCCGTGCGTGGCCTCGAAGCAGGCCACCGAATCCGACATGTTGGCGCCAGGTGCGATCCCGATGCCACCCACCTGCGCCGCCAGCGCGTCGGAGATGTAGTCGCCATTCAGGTTCAGCGTGGCGACGACCGAATACTCCGCAGGGCGCAACAGGATCTGCTGCAGGAAGGCATCGGCAATCGAGTCCTTGACGACGATTTCCTTGCCGTTCTTCGGGTTCTTCAGCCGGCACCACGGGCCACCGTCGATCAGCTCTGCGCCGAATTCCTTCTGTGCCAGCGCGTAGGCCCAGTCACGGAAGCCACCTTCGGTGTACTTCATGATGTTGCCCTTGTGAACAATGGTCACGCTGGGCTTGTCGTTGTCGATCGCGTACTGGATCGCCTTGCGAACCAGGCGCTCGGTGCCTTCGATGGAAACCGGCTTCACGCCGATGCCCGAAGTCTCGGGGAAGCGGATCTTCTTGACGCCCAGTTCGTCCTGCAGGAACTTGATCAGCTTGACGGCCTTGTCGCTCCTGGCTTCGTACTCGATGCCGGCATAAATGTCTTCCGAGTTCTCGCGGAAGATCACCATGTTGGTCTTTTCCGGCTCCTTCAGCGGCGAGGGCACGCCCTTGAAATACTGCACCGGCCGCAGGCAGACATAGAGATCCAGTTCCTGGCGCAGTGCCACGTTCAGTGAACGGATGCCGCCGCCCACTGGCGTGGTCAGCGGGCCCTTGATCGACACCACGTACTCGCGAAGAATGTCCAGCGTCTCTGCCGGCAGCCACACGTCGGGGCCGTAGACCTTGGTCGACTTCTCGCCCGCAAAGATCTCCATCCAGTGGATTTTCTTTTCGCCTCCGTAGGCTTTCTCGACCGCGGCGTCGACCACCTTGATCATCACTGGCGTGATGTCCAGGCCGGTGCCGTCGCCCTCGATGTAGGGAATGATCGGGTGGTTCGGGACGTTGAGCGAGAAGTCCGCGTTGACGCTGATCTTCTGCCCATCCTCGGGCACCTTGACGTGCTGGTACATGCGCTTGCTCCGCGAGTCGTGATGGATCATTCCCAGCCAGAAAACGCGAGGCTTGGCCCTGGTTTTCGTCGAGGAATTTGGATGCCTGAAATTCTATGCGAGCCCTTCTTGCCTGCCGGTAGGCAGGGCCGGGCCGTGCTCGAACGGGGCGCTCGCACGCGCGCGCTCTGGCGAAGCGGTGAAGCTCGATTCTGCGTCGGCCATTCCGGGCGCTCCGACGTTCGATAATCCAGACTTACCCCCGGTTGGAAAACATGACCCTGATCCACACAAGCTTGCGTGCCTGGTGCCTGGCGATCACTTCGCTGACGGCGCTGGCTTCCATCAGTCCGTCTACGCTGGCGCAGTCGACTGGACAGGCACAACACTTGTCCACTGTCACGCTGGGCGCCGGCATGTACAACATCGTCGCGCAAGTGGCGCGCACGCCGCAGGAGCGCCAGATCGGGCTGATGTTCCGCGAGAACATGCCGGTGCACGAAGGCATGCTGTTCATCTTCGAAGAAGCAGCCACGCAGTGCTTCTGGATGAAGAACACACTGCTGCCACTGTCCGCCGCCTTCGTGGCCGAAGATGGCCGCATCGTCAACATCGAAGACATGGCGCCCCAGACCGAGACCTCGCACTGCTCGAAGCAGCCGGTGCGCATGGTGCTGGAGATGAACCGGGGCTGGTTTTCCAAGCGTGGGCTGAAGGCCGGCAGCAAGCTGACCGGCGCGCCATTCTCGGGCTGATCGCGCCCGCCGCCAGTCGCCGGCCATGGCGTTGGCAGTTGTGAAAAAGCCGTCGCAGGGACGGCCTTTGTGGTGCATCGGGCAGCTGCCGTGCGGCAGCAGCCGCCGAGCACTCAGCTCGCGAAGTTGGCCTCCGCGAAGCCCCAGTTGGCGAGCGACGTGAGGAAGGTCTCGACGAACTTCGGGCGCAGGTTGCGGTAGTCGATGTAGTAGGCATGTTCCCACACGTCGATCGTCAGCAGCGCGGTGTCGCCCGTCGTCAGCGGGGTGCCGGCGGCACCCATGTTGACGATGTCGACCGAGCCGTCGGCCTTCTTCACCAGCCAGGTCCAGCCGGAGCCGAAGTTACCCACGGCGCTCTTGGTGAAGGCTTCCTTGAAGGCTGCGAACGAGCCCCACTTGGCATTGATGGCGTCAGCCAGCGCGCCTTTGGGCTCACCGCCGCCGGCCGGCTTCAGGCAGTTCCAGAAGAAGGTGTGGTTCCAGATCTGGGCCGAGTTGTTGTAGATCGGGCCAGAGGACTTCTTGATCACGTCTTCCAGCGGCACGCCGGCGAACTCGGTGCCGGCCACCAGGTTGTTCAGGTTCACGACATAGGCGTTGTGGTGCTTGCCGTGGTGGTATTCGAGCGTCTCGCGGCTCATCGCGGGGGCCAGGTCGTCCAGACCGAACGGCAGCGGCGGCAGGGTATGTTCCATGCAAGTTCCTTTCGAGGTATGCCGGCGCGGCGGTGCGCGCCGGGTGTTGTGCAAGAGTTGGCAGTACCTCGTCGATTGTAGGCAAGGGATGCGACAACCGTGGGGGGTCTTGCAAGGGCTTGCCGCCGGGGCGGGTTTGCCCGGCGCGTCACGCCGCCGACTCGTCCGGCGGCGAGGCTGCAATGCCGCCGGCGCTGCGCTTGGGCGCGACCGCCCTGCGCTTTTTCTTGACCGGCAATGCCGCTGGCAGGCCGGTGGGCAGCACAGGCTGAACCGAGGTGATCAAGGCTTCGGCCTGCCCATCAGCCCAGACCGCGCTGACGGCCTGGCCGGCCACCAGCGCGCCGGCGGAGGTGACCGGCTTGCCGTCTTGGGTCTGCACCCAGGCATAGCCGCGGGTCAGGACCAGCCGCGGGTCCAGCGCCTGCAGCCTGGCGGCCCTGGCTTCCAGGGCCTGGTGCTGGCGCGACCACTGGGCCGGCAGCGCACGCAGCAGCCTGCCGGCCAACTGATCGGTGCGCACCTGCGCCTGTCGCAGTGCATGCCGCACGGCCTGCACCTGCCGCTGCGCCAGGTGCTGCAGCCGGTGGGTCTGAACCCCCAGCAATCTTGCAGGTTGCTGCAGGCGCAGGGCGAACTGGTCCAGCCGCTGCGCATGGTTGTCCAGGCGCTGATGCACCCGCCTGGCCATGCGCTGCTGCCGTGTCTGCAGTGCGGACAGCAAGTCGTCTCGGGCCGGTGACGCCAGTTCGGCCGCGGCCGTTGGCGTGGGTGCGCGCAGGTCGGCAGCCAGGTCGGCAAGCGTCACATCGGTCTCGTGGCCCACGCCGCAGACCACGGGCAAAGCAGAGTCCGCCACCGCTCGCACGACACGTTCGTCGTTGAACGCCCACAGGTCTTCCAGCGAACCACCGCCGCGGCACAACAGCAGCACCTGCACCTCTGCACGACGGTTGGCCAGCGCCAGGGCAGCAGCCACCGCAGCGGGAGCTTCCGTGCCCTGCACCAGGGTCGGGTAGACGATGACCTCGACGTGCGCGGCGCGGCGGTGCAGCGTGGTCAGCACGTCATGCAGGGCCGCGCCCGCGAGCGAGGTGACGATGCCCAGCCGGCTTGGATGGCCAGGCAGGACACGCTTGCGTTCGGCGGCAAACAGCCCGGCCGCTTCCAGCCTGGCCTTCAACCGCAGGAATTCTTCGTAAAGCGCGCCCGCACCAACGCGGCGCATGCTCTCGACCACCATTTGCAGTTCGCCCCGGGCTTCATACACCGCCAGGCGGCCGCGAAGTTCGACTTGCTGGCCGTCCTGCGGATTGAAATCCAGCATGCCTGCACTGCGGCGAAACATGGCACAGCGAATGCCGGCCGTGGCGCCATTGGCATCCTTCAGCGTGAAGTAGCAGTGGCCACTGCTGGCCCGCGTGTAGCCGGACAACTCACCCTGCACAGCCACCGCGCCGAAGCGTGCCGCCAAGGCGTCGCCAACGGCCAGCAACAGGCTGCCAACCGTCCATACCGGCCCGCCAATGCCGCGGTTTCGTGAGTCCGAGGCCGCAGCCGGGGCGCCCTGCCGGAAGTCTCCGTCACTCGCCACGGCGCGTCCCACGCTGGTGCATTCGCGGGCAGATATCCACGTCACCGCGCTTCCGCGCCTTGGTGGCCGCCGGGCCGTCATCAAACAGAAATATCGTCGCAAGCATATGATTTGACTGAATAAAACGCTGCCGTATTTTTCAGCACCGCAAGCCTCGGCCCGGAAAATGAGGCCTCCCGGGCCATTGAACCCCTGGTTACCCACAAAGTTGTCCACAGAAAATGTGGACGACTTTCGGCACGGAAGATGCCTGCCAATGGGCGGCCGTCACAGCTGGAAACGTCTTGCGCTGCGACTCCGCAACAGGCGGCGAAGGGCGGCCGGTCAGGCGGTGGCTTCAGTTCATAATGCCGCCAACTTTTTCCCCCAAGGCCTTTGCGCCAGAGGACCTCTTGCTGTCGATCATACAAGCCGCTGGCTGGCCGATTTGGCCGCTGATCCTGTGCTCCGTTGCGGCCCTTGCGCTGGTGCTGGAGCGCCTCAGTTCCTTGCGACGCGCCCGCGTGGCGCCCGACGGCCTGATTGATGAAGTCATCACCGTGGCCCGCCAGGGCACGCCGTCGAGCGACATGTTGCAGAAGCTGGCCGACAACTCGCTGCTGGGCGCCGTGCTGGCCGCGGGCCTGAAGACTGCAGCGCTCGAGCCGCGCATCAGCGAGGCGCCGCTGCGCCAGGCGCTGGAGACCGCCGGCAGCACCGCGGCGCACCGCATGGAGCGCTACCTGAATGCCTTGTCGACCATCGCCTCGGTCGCACCGCTGCTGGGCCTGCTGGGCACCGTCATCGGCATGATCGAGATCTTCGGTGCGCAGGCTCCGGGCTCGGGTACCAACCCGGCCCAGCTGGCACATGGCATCTCGGTGGCGCTGTACAACACGGCCTTCGGCCTGATCGTTGCCATTCCTTCGCTGATGGCACACCGCTACTTCCGTACCCGGATTGCCGACTACCTGCACGACATGGAGCAAGCCTCTGAGCGGCTGCTGCAGCAACTGCTGCGCATGCCGCTGCGGGCGGCGCACTGAGGCCGGGCCGCGATGAAGTTCCGCCGTCCGCCCTCCGATGAGCCTGAGATCAACCTGATCCCGTTCATCGATGTCCTGCTGGTGGTGCTGATCTTTGTGATGCTGTCCACCACCTACTCGAAATTCACCGAGTTGCAGATCAACCTGCCCACGGCGAATGCCGACGCGGTGCGCGACCGGCCGGCCGAAATCCTGGTGGCCGTGTCGGCTGACGGGCGCTACAGCGTCGACGGTCAGACGGTTGAAGGTCGGAGCATCGAGCTGCTGGCCGCTGCGCTGCGCGCCAGCGCCACGGAGCGCAAGGAGCCGTTCGTGATCATCTCGGCCGACGCCGCAACCGCGCATCAGTCGGTGATCAACGTGCTCGACGCCGCCCGCCGCGTCGGCCTGGTGCGGGTGACGTTTGCCGCGCAACTGCCTGCAGGCAGCACCGCGCCTGCGGCAGCGCAGTGACAGTGCTGACCGGCAACCGGTCGGGCCGCTCGGCAGCGTTGGGATCAAACCGGCCAGGTCCGCAGAAGTGAACAAGCTTCTCCACCGGGCGGCTGCCACGCTGCAGCAGCACTGGTGGCACCCGCGGCCCAGCTGGCTGGCGCTGGCCTTGTTGCCGCTGGCGGGCTTGTACCTGTTGTTGGCCGGGCTGAACCGACTGAGCTGGCAACTGCGCAAGCGCCCTGCACTGCCGGTGCCGGTGGTCGTTGTGGGCAACCTGATCGTCGGCGGCGCCGGCAAGACGCCGACCACGATTGCGCTTGTGCAATGGCTGCAGTCGCAGGGCTGGCAGCCTGGCATCGTCTCGCGCGGCTATGGCCGTGCGGATGCTGAGTTGCGGCTGGTCACAGCAGAAACACCGGCCCGTCTCGTGGGCGATGAGCCGCTGCTGATGCACCTGCGAACTGGGGCACCGGTGGCTGTGGCACGTGACCGTGTGGCCGCAGCACTGGCCTTGCTGGCGGCGCATCCCGCGGTCAACCTGATCGTCTCCGACGATGGGCTGCAGCACTGGCGTTTGCAGCATGACCTGAGCCTGATCGTGTTCGACGGCCGCGGTGCCGGCAATCGTCTGCTGCTGCCTGCCGGCCCATTGCGCCAGCGTTTGCCGCGCCACCTGCCACCCCGCAGCTGGGTGGTCTACAACGCGGACGCACCGACCACGCCGCTGCCCGGTGGCTGCGCGCGCCGCGGCCTTGGCGGTGCGGTGGCCTTGTCGGACTGGTGGCAGGGCGCCGGGGGCTCGATGGCGACCTTGGCGCACCTGCGCGCAAAGTCAGAGGAGAACCCGCTCCTGGCTGCGGCCGGCATTGCCTCGCCGTCCCGCTTCTTCGACATGCTGCGTGCAGCTGGCCTGCGACTGCGCGAGTTGCCACTGCCCGACCACGCGGACCTCGCCGCCCTGCCCTGGCCCACCAACGAGCCTGATGTGCTGTTGACCGAAAAGGATGCCGCGAAGCTGCCTCCGGGCAGCACCGGCAACACGTGTGCCTGGGTCGTCACGCTAGACTTTGAACTTCCTGCCATGCTGACCGACGCGCTGCGCTCGGCGCTGGCCTCTTTGATTGCTGACCATGACCGCTGATCACCGCCTGCTCGACATGCTGGTTTGCCCTGTGTGCAAAGGGCCGTTGACACTGAACCGCGACGCGCAATTCCGCCCCCATGAATTGGTGTGCGCCGCCGACAGGTTGGCATTTCCCGTGCGCGATGGCATCCCGGTGATGCTGGAGAACGAGGCGCGGGCCTTGCCTGCCGAGGAGTGAAGCCGGTGGCCGCGTTTTCAGTGCTGATCCCGGCCCGGCTGGCTTCGACTCGCTTGCCCAACAAGCCACTGGCCGACATTGGCGGCAAACCCATGGTGGTGCGGGTGGCCGAACGCGCCGCCCAGTCGGGCGCCAGCCAGGTGGTCGTCGCGGCGGACGACGCCAGCATCGTGCAGGCCTGCGAAGCGCATGGCGTGCGCGCATTGCTCACGCGGGTCGACCACGCCAGTGGCAGTGATCGCCTCGCCGAGGCTTGCGAACTGCTCGGGCTGGACGGTGATGCACTGGTGGTCAATGTCCAGGGCGACGAACCCTTGATCGACCCGGCACTGGTCGCCGCTTGCGCCCAGTTGCTGGAGCAGCGCACCGAATGCGCGGTCGCCACGGCGGCGCACGCGCTGTTGTCGGAGGAAGAGTTCCGCAATCCGAACGTGGTGAAGGTCGTGCTGGACCAGGCCGGCCGTGCACTGTATTTCAGTCGGGCCTGCGTGCCGTGGTGGCGCGATGGCGCTCGCGACGGCTTGGCTGGCTTGCCTGCGGCAGGCACGCCGGCGCTGAGGCATATCGGGCTGTATGCGTACCGCGCCGGCTACCTGCGGCGCTTCCCCGGGCTGGCCGCTTCTCCGCTGGAGCAACTGGAATCGCTTGAGCAGCTCCGCGTGCTGTGGCACGGCGACCGCATTGCGGTGTTCGAGGCCGCTTCGGCACCCGCACCCGGCGTGGACACGGCAGAGGACCTGGCGCGCGTTCGGGCACTTTTCGCCGCTTGATTTTCGGGGTAGCCCCCTAGGTCTTTGCCAGCCCCGTGTCAGGCTCCCGCAGGGGTGCCCATGCTATCCTGCGCCCAACCACGCCCCGTGCCCGCGCCCTTGCCGAGCACGGGAGGCCGCCTGCAGCGGCCAGCAAGAATCATGAAAAGAGGCAACTCAATGCGTATCATTCTTTTGGGGGCGCCGGGCGCCGGTAAGGGCACTCAAGCAAAGTTCATTTGCGACAAGTTCGGCATCCCGCAGATCTCGACCGGCGACATGCTTCGTGCGGCAGTCAAGGCAGGCAGCGAACTCGGCGTCGCAGCCAAGAAGGTCATGGACGCCGGCGGCTTGGTCAGCGACGAGATCATCATTGGCCTGGTCAAGGAGCGCATCACACAGCCCGACTGTGCCAACGGCTTCCTGTTCGACGGTTTCCCCCGCACCATTCCGCAGGCTGATGCAATGAAGGCCGCGGGCGTCAAGCTGGACCTGGTGCTGGAGATCGACGTGCCGGACGAAGCCATCATCGAGCGCATGAGTGGTCGCCGTGTGCACGTGGCCTCGGGCCGCACCTATCACCTGCGCTTCAACCCGCCGAAGGTCGACGGCAAGGACGA
Source organism: Ideonella azotifigens (assembly GCF_021043325.1). Taxonomy (NCBI): domain Bacteria; kingdom Pseudomonadati; phylum Pseudomonadota; class Betaproteobacteria; order Burkholderiales; family Sphaerotilaceae; genus Ideonella; species Ideonella azotifigens. The sequence continues at coordinate 1,307 of NZ_JAJNKD010000011.1, read as the reverse complement.
CGTCACCGGTGAGGAGCTGGTGCAGCGCAAGGACGACGAAGAAGCCACTGTGCGCACTCGCCTGGAGGTCTACCAGGCCCAGACCCGTCCGTTGGTCGACTACTACAGCCAATGGGCGCAGACAGGCGACCCCCAAGCCCCCCGCTACGCCAAGATCGCCGGCGTCGGGACGGTGGATGAGATCACCGCGCGTGCGCTGGAAGCGCTGGGCTGAGCCACTGACCAGCGCGGCAACTGTGCGCTCGTTGTTGCTGCATTGCAGCAACCCAGCAAGCCGCCTTTGGGCGGCTTTTTGCTGCGCGCTCAATCCGTGGACACTTTGGCCGCTTGGCTCCCAGGAAAGCCAGCAATTTCCAAGCACCGCCGTTGACGCACAATTGACGTTTACGTCAACGTTAACCAACTCAGACCACAAGGGGACTCTTCATGGAGATTGCAGGCAAGGTATTCATCGTCACTGGCGGTGCTTCCGGCCTCGGCGAAGGCACCGCGCGCATGCTGACGCGCGAAGGCGCGAAGGTCGTGATCGCTGATTTGCAGGAAGACAAAGGCCGGGCCGTGGCCGCCGAATTGGGCGGTGTTTTCGTGCGCTGCGATGTCAGCCAGGAGGCAGATGGCCAAGCGGTTGTCACTGCGGCGCAGCAACTTGGCAAGCTGATGGGCTTGATCAACTGCGCGGGTATCGCCCCTGCGGTAAAGACCGTAGGCAAGGACGGGGCTCATCCGCTGGCCGTCTTCAGCAAGACCGTCACCGTCAACCTGATCGGCAGCTTCAACATGATTCGCCTGGCCGCCGAAGCCATGGCCAAGAACGAACCCGAGGCCGCAACCGGCGAACGCGGCGTGCTGATCAGTACCGCCAGCGTCGCCGCATACGACGGGCAGATGGGCCAAGCCGCCTACTCAGCCAGCAAAGGTGGCGTGGTCGGCATGACCCTGCCGATTGCCCGGGATCTGGCCCGCAATGGCATTCGCAACATGACCATTGCCCCAGGAATCTTCGGCACGCCAATGTTGTTTGGCATGCCAAAGGAAGTGCAGGATGCGCTGGCAGCGAATGTGCCGTTCCCTAGCCGTTTGGGAACGCCGGCTGACTATTCGAAGCTGGTTCAGCAAATCATTACGAATGAGATGTTAAATGGGGAGGTGATTCGGCTGGATGGGGCGATTCGGTTGGCACCGAAATAAAAGTCGAGCCAGATTGGTATCGTCACTTGTAAGCGGTCAATAAACCGCGTCCTTGCCCCTGCGGCAATGGCGAGGCAGGCGCCGCTCAGTCTGTGGTCAGGTCGATGCGCCAGGGCAGC
>NZ_JAJNKD010000010.1:0-246422 GCF_021043325.1 Ideonella azotifigens | reverse complement strand
TGGCCTACGGCTTCCGCGACGACGCCTATTTCTTCCTCAAAATCCGCGCCGCCTTCCCCGGAGTTGGGTGAAGAACCAAAAAAAAGCCGCCTCCCATCGGAGGCGGCCTTTTGCGTCAGGCGGCTGGGTTCAGCGGCCGATCACGCTCGGTGCGCTGCCGCTCGGCGCCAGGGTGCCGCGCGGCATCGCGGTCCAGGTGCCCTGGTTGAGCACCACGCCCTGCCAGTCATACACGGTCCAGGTCTTGTCGTCCTTGATCCACCAGGTCACTTCCTTGCCGCTTGGCATCAGCATCGCCGCACCGCTGCTGCCCAGCACGTAGCCGATGCGGAGGTCGGTGCCGGTGCGAACCTGCGCGCCGCCGGTGGTGAGCGTGGTGCCATTGCAGTCCACGTTGTGCCAGGTGCCGGCGGCGCCGGTCTGGCCTTCGGTGGTGAGGTCGGTGAAACTGTCGCAATAGCCATCCAGCGCAATCGCCGAGTTCACGAAGGCGTGCGCCATGCTCATGGAGGCCAAAAGAGCACTTGCGGCCAGGATTTTCTTGTACATCGTTGAAGCTTCCAGTTTGAAGTAAGAGTTACCGGAAGGCACATCCCTGTTTTACGCACAATGTTTTACGCATAAGACAGGTAGCTTCCGACCGGCGGCTGCATGACGAGAGAAATACCTCGCCGCACACAGCCCATGGGCAAGCGCTGTTCCCACGCCGTTCCTGATCTCAATCCAGCCGCTGCACCGCCGGCATCTGGAAGCGACCGTCCAATACCTCCGCCCTGGGCTGGTAGGCACGCATCACCAGCATGAACGGGCCGGTGGGTGCCGGCAGCCAGTTGGCAGCGGCGTCCGTGGGCTGGCTGTTGCCGACCTCGATCACCACGCTGCCGTCCGCGCCTCGCTTCAGGCCCGGCGTGCGGTCGCCCAGCGTGTAGCGCTTGAGCGGGTTGTCGGTGAAGAACAGCCGGCCGTCGGGCTCTTCCTGGTACATCGAGAGCGACCAGAAGCCGTCCACCGGCATGCCGCCAGCCGGCAGGCTCAGGCGGTAGCGGTGCTGCCCGCTCAGCGGCTCACCGCGGCCGTCGACCTTCACCGTGGCATTGCTGTCCTCCGGCGGGATCAAGGCCAGCAAGCCGGTCAGTGCCACGTCGGCGCGGTAGCGGTAGTCGGTGCCGAAGTCGCCCAGCGTGTCCAGCGGCTTGGTCCAGCCGCCGGGTTGCGGCTTGCCCAGGCTGGCATTGCGCTTGAGTTCGGCGAGCAGGCCGGGCAGTTCGGTGGCCCAGCGCTGCTGGATCTCGGGCGACAGCTGGTTCCAGCGGCACCGCGCACCGCACACGCCAATGGCGGCCCAGGCGTCCAGCTTGGCCTGCTCGTAGGCGGGCGGCGGGTTGCGCGCCAGCATTTCGTTGACCATTTCCAGGTAGCGCCGCGCGGCGGCCATGGGGCTGGTGTCGCTGGCCGGCACCAGCGGCGCGCTGATCCACAGCGGCTGCGCGGGCGCCTGGGCCAGCGGCGTCAGCTTCAGCTGGTCCTGCAGCGCATGCACGGCCGGCAGGTCCGCCGGGCCGTCCACCAGCATGCGCGACAGCAGCAGCACGTCGTTGGTCGTGCTCTGCACCACCTGCTGGCCTTCGGGCAGCGGGCCTTGCCAGCGCGGGCCGACCAGCAGCACTTCGCGCGCCCGGGTGCCGCCGGTGCGCCGGCCCAGCACCGCGACGTTGTTGGTGTACATGTCCAGCACCGCCACCGAGTAGTAACGGCCCTTGGTATCGGGCAGCGACAGCCGCACCGGCCCGTTGGCCAGGTCCAGCCAGGCCAGTGAATACAGCGTGTCGTTGTTCGGCGCCGTCACGCGCCGGTCCGCAGGCCCCAGCAGTGCGCGCATGTGGATCCACTGGTTCAGCCGGAATTCGGTCGGCGTCTGCCCGTCGCCCAGGCGGGCCAGCCGCAGCTTGGCCATTTCCTGCAGAGGGAAGGCGTAGTCGAAGGCTGGCTTGAGCGGCATCTCGGCCGGCGGAGCGGCTTGGGCCTGTGTGTAGACGCTCAGCAGGAGTGCGGCGAACGAGGCGATGGCGAAACGTGGCATGGGCTTCCCTGGCGTTTGTCGTGCCTGCCATCGTAGGCGGCAGGTGCAGGCTCGCAAAACACCTACTGTGCAGGGGGCGCGAGTCGGCCTTCGCTGACACGCCAGCCGGCGGCGGCGTGCTAGCGTCGCTCGATGGACCTGGTTGTCGCCCGTCCCGAGGGGCTGTATTGCCCACCCGGCGATTTCTACATCGACCCCTGGCGGCCGGTGGCGCGGGCCATCATCACCCATGCCCATTCGGACCACGCCCGGGTGGGCCACGGCCACTACCTGGCGCATGTGGCCAGCGCCGGCGTGCTGCGCGGCCGGCTGGGCGAGATCACGCTGCAGACGGTCGAGTACGGCGAGGTCATCACGCAGCAAGGCGTGCGCATCTCGCTGCACCCGGCGGGGCATGTGCTGGGCTCGGCGCAGGTGCGCATCGAGTGGCAGGGCGAGGTCTGGGTCGCGTCGGGTGACTACAAGGTCGAGGTCGATCCGACCTGCACGCCCTTCGAGGCGGTGCGCTGCCACACCTTCATCACCGAATCCACCTTCGGCCTGCCGATCTACCGCTGGCCCACCCCGGCGCGGTTGATGGCCGAGGTGCAGCAATGGTGGGCCGAGAACGCGGCGGCGGGGCGCCCCAGTGTGGTGGGCGCCTATGCCTTCGGCAAGGCGCAGCGGCTGCTCGCGGGGCTGGACGCTTCGACCGGGCCGCTGGTGGTGCATGGCGCCGTCGAGGCGGTCAACCAGTCCTACCGCGCCGCCGGCGTGGCGCTGCCCGAGACGCGGCTGGCATCGGACTGCTCGGCCACCGAGCTCAAGCGCGCGCTGGTCGTGGCGCCGCCTTCGGCGCTGGGCTCGCCCTGGATGAAGCGCTTCCCGAATGCCTCGGACGCCTTTGCCAGCGGCTGGATGCTGGTGCGCGGCGCGCGGCGGCGGCGCGGCGTGGACCGTGGCTTCGTGATGTCCGACCACGCGGACTGGCCGGGCCTTCAAAGCGCGATCAAGGCGACCGGTGCGCAGCGCGTCATCGTCACCCACGGCAGCGTGCCGGTGATGGTCCGCTGGCTGACCGAGCAGGGTCTGCAGGCCGAAGGCTTTCGCACCGAGTATGAAGGCGAGGGCGGCAGCGAGGCCGACACTGCTGCAGCGCCTGAAGCCCCCACCGAAGGCGAAGCCGCATGAAGGACTTCGCCGCGCTCTACCGCGCGCTGGACGCCTCCACGTCCACCCGCGCCAAGCAGGACGCTTTGCAGCGCTACCTGCGCGCCGCGTTGCCGGCCGATGCGGCCTGGGCCGTGTACGTGCTGGCGGGCGGCAAGCCGCGCCAGCTGGTGCCAACCAAGGTCTTGCGCACGCTGGCCCAGCAGGCCGCGGCGCTGCCGGAATGGCTGTTCGACGAATGCTACGAAGCCGTGGGCGACCTGGCCGAGACGATTGCGCTGCTGCTGCCGCCGGCCGAAGCGCCACTGCGCCGGCCGCTGGCCGAGTGGATCAACCTGCACCTGCTGCCGCTGCGCGAGCTGGGCGACGAACAGCGCGTGGCCGAGCTGCTGCTGCAATGGCGCACGCTGCCGGACGACGAGCGGTTCGTCTACCTCAAGTTGATCACTGGCGCGCTGCGTGTTGGCGTCTCTCGGCTGCAGGTCACGCAGGCGCTGGCCGCGGTGGCGGGCGTGGACGCCAAGACGATTGCACAGCGGCTGATGGGCTACACGCACCCGCAGGCGCGGCCGGACGAGACAGCCTGGGCGCACCTGGTCGAGCCGGTTGCCGAAGTGGTCGACGGCGAGGACTTGCCGGCCGCGCGTGGCGGTCACCCGTATCCGTTTTTCCTCGCCCACCCGCTGCCGCCTGCGGTGGACACGCCAGAGGCATTGGCCGCGGAGCTGGGCTCGCCGGACGACTGGCTGGTCGAGTGGAAGTGGGACGGCATCCGCGCGCAGCTGGTCTGCCGCGAGGGCCAGGCCTGGCTCTGGTCGCGCGGCGAGGAACTGGTGACGGACCGCTTTCCCGAGGTCGCCACGCTGGCCGCGGTGCTGCCGCCGGGTACGGTGCTGGACGGCGAGCTGGTCGTCTGGCGAGGCGGGCTGGTGCAACCGTTTGCCGAACTGCAGCGCCGCATCGGCCGCAAGACGCTGGGGCCCAAGCTGCTGGGCGAATTGCCGGTGGCGCTGCTGGCCTATGACCTGCTGGAACAGGGCGGGCAGGATCTGCGGCAGGTGGCGCAGCACGAGCGCCGCGCGCGGCTGGAAGCGCTGGTCGCGGCGCATCCGCATCCTTCGCTGCGGCTCAGCCCGCGCGTGCCCACGGCGCAGGGCTGGGCGGGCCTCGCCGAGCAACGGGCGCAGTCGCGTGCGCTGGGTGTCGAAGGGCTGATGCTGAAGTCGCAGGCCTCGGCCTACGGCAGCGGCCGCACCCGGGTGGACGGCGTGTGGTGGAAGTGGAAGATCGAGCCGTATGCGGTGGACGCGGTGCTGGTCTATGCCCAGCGCGGCCATGGTCGCCGTGCCAGCCTCTACACCGACTACACCTTCGCCGTGTGGAACGGTCCGCCCGAAGACCCGGCCCGCGCGCTGGTCCCGTTTGCCAAGGCCTATTCGGGGCTGACCGACGAGGAGATGAAGCAGGTCGACGCGATCATCCGCCGCACCACGCGCGAGAGCTTCGGGCCGGTGCGCAGCGTCGAGCCCACGCTGGTCTTCGAGCTGGGCTTCGAAGGCATCGCCCGCAGCCCGCGCCACAAGAGCGGCATTGCGGTGCGCTTTCCGCGCATGCTGCGCTGGCGGCAGGACAAGCCGGTGAGCGAGGCCGACACGCTGCAGACGCTGTCGCTGCTGCTGCCGGGAGCCAAGGCGTGACACCGACCGAGGACGCGCTCGCAGCCTGGTGGGAAGGCCTGGGCTGGTCGCCGTTCCCGTTCCAGCGCGAGGTGTGGGCCGCGATGCAGCGCGGTGAATCCGGCCTGCTGCACGCGACGACCGGTGCCGGCAAGACCTATGCGGTGTGGCTGGGCGCACTGCTGGCGCTGGCCGACCAAGTGCGGGCGACGGGCAAGGCCGCGCCCCCGCTGACGGTGTTGTGGATCACGCCGATGCGCGCGCTGGCCGCGGACACCCAGCGCGCGCTGGAGGCGCCGCTGCTGGCGCTGCGCGACGGGACCACGCCGCTCGCGCGCTGGACGCTGGGCCTGCGCACGGGTGACAGCAGCAGCGCCGAACGCAGCGCGCAGAACAAGCGCCTGCCGACCACGCTGGTGACGACGCCCGAGAGCCTGTCGCTGATGCTGGCTCGGGCCGATGTGGCGGAGGTGCTGGGCACGGTGCGGTTGGTGGTGGTGGACGAATGGCACGAGCTGCTCGGCAACAAGCGGGGCGTGCAGGTGCAGCTGGCACTGGCGCGGCTGCAGGTGCTGGCGCGCGGCGCATGGCCAATGACCTGGGCGCTGTCGGCCACGCTGGGCAACCTGGATGAAGCCATGGCCACGCTGCTGGGCCCGGGCCGGCCGGGCCGGCTGGTGCGCGCGCAGCTGCCCAAGGCCTTGCAGATCGACACGCTGCTGCCACCCACCGCCGAGCGTTTTGCCTGGGCTGGTCACCTGGGCCTGCGCATGCTGCCGCAGGTGCTGGCCGAGCTGGACGGCAGCCCGGCCTCGCTGGTCTTCACCAACACCCGTTCGCAGGCGGAACTCTGGTACCAGGCGCTGCTGGACGCGCGGCCGGACTGGGCCGGGCAGATCGCGTTGCACCACGGTTCGCTTGCGCGCGAGACGCGCGAGTGGGTCGAGGCCGGGTTGAAGGCCGGGCAGCTGAAGGCAGTGGTCTGCACTTCCAGCCTGGACCTGGGCGTGGACTTCCTGCCGGTGGCGCGGGTGCTGCAGATCGGCTCGCCCAAGGGCGTGGCGCGGCTGCTGCAGCGCGCCGGCCGTTCGGGCCACGCACCGGGCCGGCCGTCGCGCATCACGCTGGTGCCCACGCACAGCCTGGAACTGATCGAAGGCGCGGCTGCGCGGGCCGCGGTGGCGGCGGGCCACATCGAGTCCCGGCGCACGCCGCATCAGCCGCTGGACGTGCTGGTGCAGCATCTGGTGACGGTGGCGCTGGGTGGCGGTTTCGAGCCCGACGCGCTGTACGCCGAGGTGCGGCGCACGGCGGCCTATGCGGCGCTGTCGCCCGAGGCCTGGCAGTGGTGCCTGGACTTCGTGACGCGCGGCGGGCCGTCGCTGGCCGCCTACCCGGAATACCGCCGCGTGGCCGCAGACGACACCGGCCGCTGGCGCGTGCCGGACGCGGCGGTGGCGCGGCGCCACCGCATGAACATCGGCACCATCGTCAGCGATGCCAGCATGACGGTGGAATTCGTCGGCGGTGCGCGGCTGGGGCAGGTCGAAGAGAGCTTCATCGCACGCATGAAGCCGGGCGACCGCTTCCTGTTCGCCGGCCGGCTGCTGGAACTGGTGCGGGTGCATCAGATGAGCGCGCTGGTCAAACGTGCGCCCGCCGGCCGGGCGACGGTGCCGCGCTGGAACGGCGGGCGCATGCCGCTGTCCACCACGCTGGCGGATGCGATGGTCCAGCAGTTCGCCGAGGCCGACGCGGGCCGCTACGACAGCCCCGAGCTGCCCTTTGCCCGGCCGCTGCTGGCGGTGCAGCAGGCCTGGTCCCGGCTGCCGGCGCCGGGCACACTGCTGGCCGAGGTGCTGAAGACGCGCGAAGGCTGGCATCTTTTCCTGTACCCCTTTGCCGGCCGCCAGGTGCACCTGGGCCTGGCCAACCTGCTGGCCTGGCGCGCGGCCGAGCTGTCGCCCGGCACCTTCTCGATGGCGTTCAACGACTACGGCTTCGAGCTGCTCAGCGCCACCGAGCGCGACTGGGCGCAGCAGCTGCCGGTGCTGCTGGACACCGAGGCCGACGTGCTGGCCCAGGTGATGGCCAGCCTGAACGCCAGCGAGCTGGCGCAGCGGCGCTTTCGCGAGATCGCCCGCGTTGCCGGTTTGATCACGCAGGGCTACCCGGGCGAGCGGCGCAGCAATCGGCAACTGCAGGCCTCGTCCGCGTTGTTCTACGAGGTGTTCCGCAAGTACGACCCGGCCAACCCGCTGCTGCAGCAGGCCGAGCAGGAGCTGCTGGCCAACGAGCTGGACATCGAACGGCTGCAGGCTGCGCTGCGGCGCATGCATGCGCGCGACCTGGTGCTGCAGGCGCCGAAGCGGCCCACGCCGCTGGCCTTTCCGCTGATGGTCGAGCGCTTCCGCGAACGGCTCAGCAACGAGCCGCTGGCCGAGCGCATTGCGCGCATGGTGCAGCAGCTCGAAGCCGCCGCCACCAAGAGCACGGGCGACGCCGCGCCGGAAGCTGCGGCGCCCGCGGTGCAGCAGGGCCTGGCCTTTTCACAGGACCGCGACACTGGCGAGCCCGGCAAGCGGCGTCGCCCACGCCGGCCATCCCGCCCCTTGCCCTTGCTGTGAGCACGCCGCGGCACCATCGCCTGGAATGGGCCGGCCAGGAACTCTGGCTGCTGCCCGAGCGCGCGCTGTGGTGGCCGGCGCGGCGCGTGCTGCTGGTGGCGGACCTGCACCTGGGCAAGGCGGCGACCTTCCGCGCGCTGGGCCAGCCGGTGCCCGCAGGCACCACGGTGGCCAACCTGGCGCGGCTGGACGCGCTGCTGGCTGCATGCCCCGCCACGCAACTGGTCTTCCTCGGCGACTTCCTGCACGCGCCGCAAGCCCGGACGCGGGCTGTGCTGGCCGCAGCCCAGGCTTGGCGCGAGTCGCACGCAGCGCTGGCGGTCGTGCTGGTGCGGGGCAACCATGACCTTCGCGCGGGCGACCCGCCGCCGTCTTTGGGCATTCACGTGGTGGACGAACCCTGGCCGCTGGACGAGGCCGGCGACTGGCTGGCTTGCCATCACCCGCAGCGCTTGCCTGGCAAGCGCGTGCTGGCGGGCCACCTGCACCCGGCTGCGACGCTGCAAGGCCCGGGGCGCGACCAACTGCGCATGCCGTGTTTCTGCCTGGACCGGACCGGTCCGGACGACGCCGGACTGCTGGTGCTGCCGGCTTTCGGCGAATTCACCGGCGGCGCGAGCGTGGCGCCGGCTCCGGGGCGGCAACGCTTTGCGGTGGCGGGTGATGCCGTCTGGGCGGTGCCTTGAATGCGAGACATCTGACGCGGTTCCGGGCCGCGGTTTACGCATCTTTACGGCGCGCTCAAGCCGGACCAACACGTGGCCGCGAGCATTCACTCCACGCTGTGCCAATGCAACAGCACGAGAGGACACACGATGAAGAACACGACTTCGCGCCAGGTTCGCCTGGTCGGCCTGGGCCTGCTGCTGTCGCTGATCGGCGGGCTGGGCCTGGTGGCCATGGCTTCTGCGCACGAAGCGCCGGGCCAGATGCAGCCTGCGCAGCAGCAGGAGCGTCCGCATCCCGGGGCCGGTAGCATGCCCCGCGGTGGCTTCATGCCCGCGATGATGATGGTAGGCCGCGGTGGTGGCCTGCCACCCGAAGGCCCGCCGCTGGACCATTTGCTCGACGAGCTGAAGGCCACGCCCGAGCAGCGCGCCGAGCTGCGCAAGATCGTCGGCGCGATGCGGGACGACGTGAAGGCCCTGCACGAGGCCGGCCGCGGCGAGCATGAGCAACTGGGCAAGCTGTTCACCCAGCCGACCGTGGACCCGGCGGCAGTCGAGGCCTTGCGCCAGCGGGCAATGAGCCGCGAGGACAGCATCAGCCGCCGCGTGACCCAGGGCATGCTGGCCGCCAGCAAGGTGCTGACGCCGGAGCAGCGCCAGCAGATGGGCGAACGCCTGGCGCACATGGGACATGACGGCGAGCCGCACGGTCGCCCCGGTCCCGGCCCGGACGGCCGGCCCGATGCTGGCCCCGATGCCCGTCCGGGCACTCCGCGCAGCTGAGCCAGGAGGGCGATACCATGACGTTTGCCCAACAAACCGTGCGCCTCGCCCGCCAGGGCGGCCCTGGCCTCGGTGCACCGATCGAGATGTCTGCAGCCAAACTCCTGCTGATCGACGACGACACCCGGCTGACCGCGATGGTGGGTGACTACCTGCGCGGCCACGGCTTCGACGTTGAAACCGCCAGCTCGCTGGCCGAGGGCCGCGTGAAACTGCGTGGCACCCCGGTCGATGCGCTGGTCCTTGACCTGATGTTGCCCGACGGCGACGGCCTGGACCTGACGCGCGAACTGCGCGCCGACGCCAGGCTGCGCCGCCTGCCGCTGCTGATGCTCACGGCCCGCGGCGAGCCGATGGACCGCATCGTCGGCCTGGAGATCGGCGCGGACGACTACCTGCCCAAGCCTTTCGAGCCGCGCGAGTTGCTGGCTCGCGTCAAGGCCTTGCTGCGCCGCGCAGCCCCTGACCAGGTCAGCGAGGAACTGCTGCGCTTTGGCCGGCTGGAGATCGACCTGGGCGCCCGCGAGGCCCGGCTGGACGGCAAGCGCTGCGACCTGACCGGCCACCAGTTCGAGCTGCTGGTGGTGCTGGCACAGAGCCCCGGCCGGGTGCTGAGCCGCGACCAGATCATGGATGCGCTGAAGGGCCACCCGATGGAAGCCTTCGACCGTTCGATCGACGTGCACATCTCGCGCATTCGCTCGGTGATCGAGGACGACGTGAAGAACCCGAAGCGGGTGCTGACGGTGCGCGGCACCGGCTACGTCTTTGCCCGCAAGCAGGATGCCGATTGAGGCTTGCATCCCGCGGCCCTGCCTGCCCCACTTCCCCTGGAGATTGACGCTGCCGGCCTTGCGCCGGCAGTTGTCGTGAAGACGCCTTGAAATCCCTCTACCTGCGCATCTGGCTCACCGTGGTGGCCGCCCTGGCCTTGTTTGCGCTGGTTTCCGGCTGGCTGCTGCAGCGGCACCTGGAGCAGGAGCACACCCGTGCCGAGGCGGCAATGGCCGAGCGCATGGCGGGCTGGGGCACACTGATCCAGAACTCGCTGCCCGAGCGGGATGCCCCCAGCCAGGACCAGGCCAAGGCCTTGCAGGAATGGTCGCAGCGGCTGCGCATGCCCTTGGCGCTCAGCGACCAGCGCGGCAAGGTGATTGCCCAGTCCGAGAGCTATACCCGCCTGTTGGCCGAGGGCCGCGGCCGGCCCGTCATGTTGCAGCTCGACGATGGCCGCAAGCTGTGGATCATGCGGCCGCCGATGCGGGACTTCCGGGGCCCGCGCGGTGACCTGGACGATGGGCCACGCCCGGGCGATGTACCTGGTGGTCCCGGTGGGGGGGCCGAGCTGCAGGGGCCGCCTGGCGCGCCGCCGGATGGCCTGGGCGGCCCGCCGCCCGGGGAGGACCGCGGCAGCCTGATGAACCGGCGCATCGTCAGCCGCACCGCGATGCCGTTTGGCTGGGACATGCCGGGGCTGCCGCGCGAGTGGCCGGCCAGCGTGGGTTTGCTGGTGTTGCTGATGCTGCTGTTCATTGCCGTGGCGGCTGGCGCCTATCCCGTGGTGCGGGGGCTGACCCGGCGGCTGGAGGCCTTGAAGCGCGGCGTGGAGGCTTTTGGCGCCGGGGCGCTGGACCACCGCGTCAAGGAAGAAGGGCGCGACGAAGTGGCGGCGCTGGCGACCAGCTTCAACCAGGCCGCCGCCCGCCTGCAAACGCTGATGCAGGCCAACCAGAGCCTGCTGGCCAATGCCAGCCACGAGCTGCGCTCGCCGCTGGCGCGGCTGAAGATGGCGATCTCGATGTTCGAGGACGACGCGCCACCGGCGCTGAAGAAGTCGCTGCGGCGCGAGATCAACGTCAACATTGGCGAGCTGGACGCGCTGGTCGAGGAAGTGCTGTTGTCGAGCCGGCTGGAGGCGGGTGCGGCAATGGACCTGGGTGACCCGGTCGACCTGCTGGGCCTGCTGGCCGAGGAGGGCGCGCGGGTGCAGGCCGAGGTGACTGGCGATGCCTTGATCGTCAAGGGCAGCGACCGGCTGCTGCGCCGCGCGGTGCGCAACCTGCTGGAAAACGCGCGCCGCTACGGTGGCGCCGAGATCAGCGCCACGCTGCACCAGGAAGCGGGCGGCGGGCGCGTCCTGTTGCGGGTCTGCGACCGCGGGCCGGGCGTGCCGGAGGAAGAGCGCGAGCGCATTTTCGAGCCGTTCTACCGCATGGCCGGCCATGCCGAGCGCGAAGGCGGCGTGGGCCTGGGGCTGGCGCTGGTGCGGCAGATCGCGCGCCGGCATGGCGGCGAGGTGAGCTGCCTGCCGCAAGAAGGCGGCGGCAGCTGCTTCATGATCACGCTGCCGGCGGACCGGCTGCTGGTGCTGTCGCCGCGGCGCTGAATCAGCTCGCCGTGCGGCGCAGGACCAGTGCCATGAAGCCGGTCAGGCCCAGGCTGGCGACCGTCAGGCCGGCAAAGGCGGCGGTCCAGAAGCCGGGCGCGCCTTGCAGCGACTCCGGCACCGTGCCGCTCAGGTTGAAGGCCAGCGCATAGCCGCCACCCAGGCCCACGCCCCACAGCGCACAGGCGTAGATGACCATGGGCGCGGTGGCAATGCGCCAGGCGCGCAGCGTGTAGGCGACGATGGTCTGCATCGCGTCCACCACATGGAACAGCGCCAGCCAGGCCAGCAGCGGCAGCGCGGCAGCCACCACCGCCAGGTCTGCCGTGTACAGGCCGACCACCGCGCGCCGGCCGATGAACACCGCACCGCCCAGCAGCGCGGCCAGCAGCATGCCCAGCACCAGGCCGTGCCAGCCCAGCCGGCGTGCGTGCGGCAGGTCACCGGCGCCAATGCGCTGCGCGACCAGCGTGCTGGTGGCGTTGGCCAGCGCCAGCGGCACCATGAACAGCATCGAGACCAGGTTGATGGCGATCTGGTGGCCGGCCACCGCCACCGTGCCGAGCCGGGCGATGAACAAGGCCATGAAGCTGAAGGCGGTGACCTCCACCAGGATGGACGCCCCCATGGGCACGCCCAGCCGCAGCAGCGCTTTCAGGGCCGGCCAGTGCGGCGCATGCAGGCCACGCCGCCAGAGCTGGAAGGGCGCGTAGAACGGGTCGCGCCGCATCAGCCACCAGGCGCCCAGCAACTGGGCCCACAGTGCCGTGGCGGTGCCGATGCCGCAGCCTGTCACGCCCAGTGGCGCCAGTCCCAGCGACGGCACGCCAAAGACCAGCAGCGCGGTCACAGGCAGCTTCAGCGCCAGCCCGCCCACCTGCAGCAGCATCACCGCCTTGGGCCGCGAGACGGCGGTGTTGAAGCCGCGCACCACGGTGAAGATCAGCGCGGCCGGCAGCGAGCAGGCCAGTGCCAGCAGGTAGCCCCTGACCTTGGCGGCGACCTCGGGCGTGGCCTTGGCCAGCCACAGGAAGGGCTGCGGAAAGGTCAGCAGCAGGCAGCCCAGCACCGACAGCGCAAGCGCCAGCCAGATGCCCTGGTGCACCTGGTCGCCCGCGGCTTCCATGCGCCCGGCGCCGAACAGCTGCCCGGCCAACGGTGCCACGGACAGCAGCACGCCCATGAAGCCGATGAAGACGGTGATGTAGGCCGCGGCGCCGACCGCAAACGCAGCCAGGTCGGCCTGCGAATGGCGCGCCACCATCATCGTGTCCATGGTGTTGAAGGCCAGCATCGCCAACTGGCCGATGACCACCGGCCAGGCCAGCGGCAAAAGCTCGCGCACGTCGGCCTGCCAGCGCGCGAAGCGGCTGCCGGCGCTGGCGTGGCCTGCGCTCTGGGCGGGGAGCACGCGGCTCACCGAGGGCCGCCTGTCGGCTGCGGGCTGGAAGGGGAGGCTGGTTCAGCCTGGGGGTCGGGTGGCGGCTCCTGCGGGCTGCCTCCAGACAGCCGCGCACGCTCGGCATAGCGATTGAAGCGCCAGGCCTTGGCGTCCAGCGTGATGCGGCGCCAGACCTGGCGCTTTTCCACCGGGCTCAGCTGCGGCCAGTGCTGCACCTCGTCTTCACTGCGGCCGCAGCCTTTGCAGATCGGGTCGCCCTGGGCGGTCGAGCAGATGGCGATGCAGGGCGCGTCCGGCGTGCTGGCGTACCAGTCCAGCCAGGCAGCGCGGGCGCGCGCGGGCATGCTGGCCTCGTCTGCCTCGGGCTCGTGGTAATAGACCATCAGCGCATAGACCTCGGCCAGCGCCCGGACTTCGGGGCAGGCGGAGATGCCGTCGGCAGAAGGAGAGCGCTCGCGCCACCAGTTGATGGCCGATTCGATGTCGGTGATGTGAATGCCGGGCATGGGGGCGGTATTGTGGCGCGGCGCGCCACCCTGCTGCCCACCAGGGCATCGCCGGCGGACTTTCAGCGGAGCTGCATGCCTGGCTGGGTATCGGCCAATACGGCTGGCGCCGGCGCGCTGAGGTGCGGACCGGAACTGACGCGAAGCGTTTTCGCTGCTCGGTGCTGCTGCACCCATAGCCCGCCTACCAAGCCCAACAACAGCATGACCAGCAGACCTGCGGTGACCCAAAGGCCAAGGTGCGAACCGTCTTCCAGATCGTCGAACATGGGGGTGCTCCTCTGTCGGCGTGGCAAGGCGTGGGGACGAGGGACTGATTCTAGGGATGGCGTCCGCCGACAGGTTGGCTTTCCTTCCAAGGAAAACCCGCGTCGGGGCCGTTCCGGATGCGATGAATTCACGCAAGCAAGCAGGTTTTTTGTGCGCTGCCGGATATGACGGACGCTTACCTGACCCGCATCACCAGCAGTCCCTGGTTGACCCAGGTCTGCAGCGCCGAGGCCAGCAGGCCAGGCGCGGCTTCGTCCCCCACCTGCTGCGCCGCCACATGGCCCAGCTCGCCAAACGGCACACCGGCCAGCGTGGCCTGCAGCAGCGCGGCTTCTTCGGTCTGCAGCGAACGCCAGCGGGTGTCCAGCGCCTGGCGCCAGACCAGCAACTGATGCTGCAGCGGCTCGGGCGGCCTGGTGTCTGCATCTTCCGGCGCATGCGTGAGCTGCTGCCACAGCGGCTCGACGGCCCAGTCGAGTTCCAGCAACTGCAGCGAAGCATGGGCGGCCAAGCGCAGGCCGACCCAGTCTTGCGGCGCCAGCGTGGCGAGCTGCGCGCCATCCAGCGGCGCGGCGTCGGCTGCGTCGAAGCTCAGGCCCAGCGCCCACTCCATGCGGGCCAGGTCGGACAGTGCAGGGTGGGGCAGCGCATTCGGTTGTTGCTGCAGGTAAGCGGGCAACGCGGCGCCGAACCAACGGATGGACGGCGTGTGCGGCGGGTGATGTGCGATGAAGCCCATGGCCAGCTCGGCGAAGTCGTCGTCGCCCAGCACGCGGTGCAGCACGGGGTAGTTGGAACGCAGCGCTTCAATCAGGCGGCCGCGCCAGGCGTTGCGGTAGATGCCCAGCGAGACCTGCGGCGACTCGGGCCTGCCGTGCAGTGCGCGCAGCAGCGGCGGCAAGGCGGCGGCGGGTGGCGCCTCCGCTTGCTGGATCAAAGCGGCCAGTGCGAGCTGGGCATTGCGCAAGCTGTCCAGCGTCATGCGGCCTCCGGCACTTCGGCCAAGGCCTGCACGGCATGTCCACGTGCCAGCGCGAGTTCGGCCAGCAACTCCGGCAGCGGCGGGATGTGGTCGTCGCGTTCGATCATGGTGGGCAGCGGGCCGAAGCGGCGCAGCGTGTGGCGGTACAGGTCCCAGACCCCATCGCAAACCGGCTGGTCATGCGTGTCGATCAGCCAGCTGCGGCCGCCGTGCGTTTCCTCGCTGTGGCCCGCGAGGTGCAGCTGGCGCACCTGGCCCAGCGGCAGGGTGTCGATGAAAGCCTTGGCGTCGAAGCCGTGGTTGTGCGCGCTGACAAAGACGTTGTTGACGTCCAGCAGCAGCTCGCTGCCGGTGCGCTGCAGCAAGGCGGCAAGGAACTCGGCTTCGTTCATTTCGTCGCCTGCCCATGCGGCGTAGCTGGAGACGTTCTCCAGCACCAGCGGCCGGCCCAGCGTGTCCTGCACCTGCTGCACCCGGCTGGCCACATGGCGCAGGCTGGTCTCGGTGTAGGGCACCGGCAGCAGGTCGTGCAGCTGGGTGCCGGCCACGCCGGTCCAGCAGAGGTGGTCCGAGACCCAGCCGGGCTCGATGCGCTGCGCCAGCGCACGCAGCTGGCGCAGGTAGTCGATGTCCAGTGGGTCGGTGCCGCCGATGGACAGCGACACGCCGTGCATCACCATGGGCACGTCACGGCGGACGGCGTCCAGGTGGGCCAACGGCTTGCCGCCGGGTACCAGGTAGTTTTCACTGATCACCTCCAGCCAGTCCACACCCCATGCGGGCGCGGGTTGCCGGCGGAAGTCGGCGTAATGTTCGGGCCGCAAGCCCAGGCCAAAGCCGGTCAAGTTGGGCATGGTGTCAGGTGCGGCGCGCCGCAGGCGCCACCGCATGGTCAAGTGGCGTGCGCGGATCCGGCTTTGCCGGTCCGCTGCGCGAGCCCCCTCGGGGGGGCAGCCCCCTGGCAGGGGGGCGTGGGGGTCACTTGGCCACGGTGCCGCCGGCCTTGGTGCATTCCGCAGCCGAGGACTTGCTGACCCAGCCCTGGCCCTTGCAGCTGTTCTGGCCCTTGCACTCGTTCTTGGCGGTCTTGCACTCGGACGTGCCCTTGCAGCTGTTGACGCCGGTGCAGTGCACGGCGCCATCGGCCGCGTGCGCGGCCAGCGGGGCCACGCCCATCGTGAACATGGCGGCGGCTGCAGCAGCGATGGCGACACCGGTCTTGGCGGTATGGAACATGGGATGACTCCTGTGATGGTGATGAAGAAACAGACGGCGCTTCCTTCAGGAAGGCGACCCGGACTTGTCATCCGGGCTGAACGTCAGTCGCACCAGCCGCGCGGTTCTTACAGCACCCACAAAAGAAATTTCACCAGGGCCGGCGGCCCATGCCCAGCACCTTGCGGTACCACTCGTGGAAGTGCTGCATGCCGTCTTCCATCGGGCTCTGGTACGGCCCGGCTTCATCATCGCCGCGCAGCAGCAGCGCATGGCGGCCCGCGTCCATGCGCTCGGCAATCTCGTCGTCCTCGACGCAGGTCTCCATGTACGCCGCGCGCTGGGCTTCGACGAAGTCGCGCTCGAAGGCTGCGATCTCCTCGGGGTAGTAGAACTCGACCACGTTGAGCGTCTTCTGCGGCCCTTGCGGGTACAGCGTCGAGATGGTCAGCACGTGCGGATACCACTCGATCATGATGTTCGGGTAGTAGGTCAGCCAGATCGCGCCCTGCTTGGGCGGCCGGCCGCCGTTGAACTTCATCACCGCGTCGTGCCAGCGCTGGTAGGCCGGCGAACCGGCCCGCTCCAACCCGCCGTTGACGCCCACCGTCTGCACCGAATAGTGCTTGCCGAACTCCCAGCTCAGGTCGTCGCAGGTGACGAACTGGCCCAGGCCTGGGTGGAACGGGCCGACGTGGTAATCCTCCAGGTAGACCTCGATGAAGGTCTTCCAGTTGTAGTTGCAGACGTGCTTTTCGACGTGATCGAGCACGTAGCCGGAGAAGTCCAGGTCGGCGCGGGGGCCGAGTTGCGCGAGGTCGGCGGCCACGTCGCGGCCGTTGTCCTCGAAGACCATGCCGTTCCAGGTCCGCAGCTTGTAGTTGTTCAGGTGCAGGCAGGGGTCGTGGTCGAAGTGCGGTGCACCCACCAGTTGGCCCTGCAGGTCGTAAGTCCAGCGATGCAGCGGGCAGACGATGTTGGCGCGCGTGTTGCCACGGCCCTTCAACATCACCGCCTGGCGGTGCCGGCAGACGTTCGAGATCAGCTCCAGCCCGTTGCGCGAGCGCACGAGCGCACGCCCCTCGCCTTCCTGCGGCAGGGCGTAGAAGTCGCCTATTTCGGGAACGGACAGTTCGTGCGCCAGGTAGCGCGGTCCGTGCTGAAAGATGAGTTCCTGTTCACGGCGGAACAGATCCTCATCGAAGTAGGTGCTGACAGAGAGTTGCGAGCGCGCGCGCTCCAGAGCTTCCAGCTTGATGCTCAGGTCCGACATGATCCCCAGGATCTCCAAAAAACATGTCTGTAAACCCCCCACCCGGTGGCCCCGCGGATGGGTTTGTGACAAATGAAAAGCCCTCTCGGCAAGGAGAGGGCGGTCTGGCATTCTAACCAAGGGAAAGCAACAGGTCTGCCAGACGATGGGAATTTTCACCAAATGCGCTTTGCATTCGGCAACATGACCGGATCTTCCGCCAGACCTCGGGCAGACCCTGACTACAATCGCGCTAAATTTTCACCTGCCGAAATGCCCAGCGAGTTGCTTTCATCCGCCAGCCCCCTGCCCGCGAGCTACGACGACGCGGTCGCCGAGCTGGACCAACTGGTGCTGGCGATGGAGACCGGCCAGATGCCGCTGGACCGCCTGCTGGAGAGCTACCAGCGCGGCGCGGTGCTGCTGGGCTTCTGCCGTGAGCGGCTTCAGGCAGTTGAAGTACAAGTCAAGGTTCTGGAGGAAGGGCAACTCAAGCCCTGGGCAGCTGCATGACGAATGAAGATCTGGATCGCTGGGTCCGAGAGGAACTGCGGTCCATCGAGCAAGCGCTCGACCGCCTGGTGCCGGCCGATGCACCGGTCGGCCTGGGTCAAGCCATGCGCTACGCCGTGCTGGACGGTGGCAAGCGCCTGCGCCCGCTGCTGGTGCGCGCCGCCTGCGACGCCAGCCTCGGCCACGCCGAAGCGGCCACGCGCGCCGCGGTGGCGGTCGAACTGATCCACGCCTACTCGCTGGTGCACGACGACATGCCGTGCATGGACGACGACGCGCTGCGCCGCGGCAAGCCCACGGTGCATGTCCAATATGGCGAGGCCCAGGCCATGCTGGCCGGCGATGCGATGCAGGCGCTGGCCTTCGAGGTGCTGACGCCGGAAGACGGCTCGGTGTCGCCCGAATTGCAGGCCCGGCTGGTCGGCCTGCTGGCGCGTGCCGCTGGCCATGCCGGCATGGCTGGCGGCCAGGCGATCGACCTGGCCAGCGTCGGCAAGCCGCTGAGCGAAACCGTGCTGCGCGACATGCACCGCCGCAAGACGGGTGCCTTGCTGCAAGCCAGCGTGTTGATGGGCGCTGCTTGCGGCACCATCAGCGCCCCCGCCTGGCAGGCCCTGTCCGAATACGGTGCAGCCATCGGCCTGGCTTTCCAGGTGATGGACGACATCCTCGACGTGACCCAGGTCAGTGAGGTGCTGGGCAAGACGGCGGGCAAGGACATGGATGCCAACAAGCCGACCTATGTCTCGGTGCTGGGCCTGGACTCGGCGCTGGCCTATGCCCGCGCACTGCACGAGCAGGCGCTGAAGGCGCTGGAGCGCAGCGGGCTGCCCGCGAAGCACCTGGGCTGGCTGGCCGACCTGGTGGTCGACCGGGAACACTGAGGGCGACACCCTGGCCAGCGCACATTACAAGAGTTCAGCGGAGCGAATCGCATGAGTCAAAACACGCTGTTGGAAAGCGTCCAGGGTCCGGAGGCACTGCGGCAGATGAGCCGTGCGCAGCTCAAGACCCTGGCCCAGGAACTGCGCGACTTCCTGCTGCAATCGGTCAGCCGCACCGGCGGGCACTTGTCGTCCAACCTCGGCACAGTGGAACTGACCATCGCGCTGCACCATGTGTTCAACACGCCGCATGACCGCCTGGTCTGGGATGTGGGCCACCAGTCCTATCCGCACAAGATCCTGACAGGCCGCCGCGAAGCCATGGCCACGCTGAAGCAACTGGGTGGCATCAGCGGCTTTCCGCGCCGCTGCGAGAGCGAATACGACACCTTTGGCGTGGGCCATTCGTCGACCTCGATCTCGGCTGCGCTGGGCATGGCCCATGCCGCGAGGCTGAAGGGCGAGAACCGCAAGGCCGTGGCCGTCATTGGTGACGGCGCGCTGACCGGCGGCATGGCCTTCGAGGCCTTGAACCACGGCGGCTACCAGGGCGCAGCCGGCCTGCCCGACATGCTGGTCATCCTGAATGACAACGACATGTCGATCTCGCCGCCGGTGGGTGCGCTGAACCGCTACCTGGCGCGGCTGATGAGTGGCAAGTTCTACGCTGCGGCGCGCGAAGGCGCCAAGAGCGTGCTGCGCAACACGCCGCTGTACGAGTTCGCCAAGCGCTTCGAGGAGCACACCAAGGGCATGGTCGTGCCCGGCACCATCTTTGAAGAATTCGGCTTCAACTACGTGGGTCCGATCGACGGCCATGACCTCGATTCGCTGGTGCCGACGCTGGAAAACCTGCGCGACGCCAAAGGCCCGCAGTTCCTGCACGTGGTCACCAAGAAGGGCTACGGCTACGAGCTGGCCGAGGCCGACCCGGTCAACTACCACGGTCCCGGCAAGTTCGACCCCAAGGTCGGCATCCAGAAGCCCGCCACGCCGCCCAAGACCACCTTCACCCAGGTCTTCGGCCAGTGGCTGTGCGACATGGCCGAGGCGGACGAACGCCTGGTCGGCATCACGCCGGCCATGCGCGAAGGCTCCGGCCTCGTGGAGTTCGAGAAGCGCTTCCCCAAGCGTTATCACGACGTCGGCATTGCCGAGCAGCATGCGGTGACCTTTGCCGCCGGCCTGGCCTGCGAAGGCCTGAAGCCGGTGGTGGCGATCTATTCGACCTTCCTGCAGCGCGGCTATGACCAGCTGATCCACGACGTGGCGATCCAGAACCTGCCGGTGGTTTTCGCGGTGGACCGCGGCGGCCTGGTCGGTGCCGACGGTGCCACCCACGCCGGTGCCTTCGATCTGGCCTACCTGCGCTGCGTGCCGAACATGGCAGTGCTGGCACCGGCCGACGAAAACGAATGCCGCCAGGCGCTGTCTACCGCGTTTGCGCATGCCGGCCCGGCCGCTGTGCGCTACCCGCGCGGCGCGGGTGCTGGCGTGGCCGTCGAGCCTGCGCTGTCGACCCTGCCCTGGGGTCGCGGCGAAGTGCGCCGCAAGGGCTCGCGCATCGCCATCCTGGCCTTTGGCACGCTGCTGTACCCTGCACTGGCCGCTGCTGAAAAGCTGGGTGCAACGGTTGCCAACATGCGCTTCGTCAAGCCGCTGGACCAAGCGCTGGTGCTCGAACTCGCCCGTACCCACGACCACCTCGTGACCGTGGAAGAGGGCTGCATCGCCGGTGGTGCCGGCAGCGCGGTGCTGGAGTGCCTGGCCGCCGCAGGCCTGGCGGTGCCGGTGTTGCAACTGGGCCTGCCGGACCAGTTCATCGAACACGGCGACACCGCGCAGCTGCTGGCCCGCTGCGGCCTGGACGCCGCCGGCATCGAGCAGTCCGTGGTGCGCCGCTTCGGCCCGCCGCTGTCGCTGGTGAAGCCCGCCGCAGCCTGAGCGTTCTGCGGGCGGCTCTTGTGCCGCAGGCCTTGTTTCAGGTCACCTGGATGGGCTGCAGCGCCCGCTCCGCCGCCCAGACCAGCGCCTCTGCGCTGGGCTCCTGCCCGTGCTCCAGGCCGTCCGCCGCCGCACCCATGCGCAACTGGGGCCTCGGGCCCGCTGCGCCGTCTTCAAGCGGCCACGCCATGGTCTTTTGAAGCCGCTGCTGGATCCTGGGCAGGGCCTCGGCCTGCGTGTCCAGCAGCAGCACGCCCATGCAGCCGCCCTCCAGCGGCTGCAGCAGATCGGAGCGTCGCAATTGCTGGCGCAGCCGCTCTTGCAGCGTGTGCATCCATTCCGCATGCTGCGCCGGCGCCATGAGCGTGTGCCGGCCCTCGGCCGCCTGCAGCGTCACCAGCAGCACGGCAGGGCAGGTGCCGTGGCGGCGGGCCTGGTTCAGGTGCCGGTGCACCAGCTGGACAAAACTCAGGCGATCCATGGTGTGGGGTCCGTGGCCATGCCGATCTTCAGCCTGGCGCTGCTGGAAGATGACCGGCAGGGTGGGTAGGTACTGGGTTTCAACGGCATACATGGCAGGGTCCTCAGGTGGCATTGGCATGGTGCGCGGCGTGCGTTCGGGCGTTGCCTTCGGGGGCGAGGGCCTGGCACGCAGGGCGGGGGTCTCGCATGGACCTCCCTGACCGTGGCTGCGTGACAGGCTCTCTCCTGCACAAACGCGATGGGCCGCGCGATCCCGACATCGCCAGCCAGAAAACTTTCGCCTGGCCTGCGATAGAGTGCGGGCACCAGCGGTGGCATGGCTGCCTGCTGTCGCCCGGTCGTTGTTCCTCGCCGATGGTTTTCATGACGCTTCCGCCCGCCGCCGACCCCACCGCTCCGCCGGATGGCGCTGACATCACCCGGTTGCTGCGCCAGGCCAGCGCGGGGGACGTCGCTGCGGCCGATGAAGTCGTCGCCCGCCTGTATGCCGACCTGCGCCGCATTGCCGGAAGCCGGCTGCGCCAGTCCGGCGACCTGACGCTGGACGCCACCGCGCTGGTGCACGAGAGCTACCTGCGGCTGCAGCGTGCGGGCGGGCTGGACTTCCCGGATCGCAAGCACTTCCTGGGTTATGCCGCCAGGGTCATGCACAGCATCGTGATCGACCAGGTGCGCGCCCGCCAGGCCGAGCGCCGCGGCGGTGCGCTGCAGCAGGTCACCTTCAACACCGGCATTGCCGACCTGGCACCCCAGCGCGACGACGAAGTGCTGCGTGTGCACGAGGCCCTGGCAGAGCTTGCCGCGATGGACGCCCGGCTGGCCCAGGTGGTCGAGATGCGCTACTTCGCCGGCCTCACCGAGCCCGAGATCGCTGAAACCCTGGGCGTGACCGAGCGCACCGTGCAGCGTGACTGGGCCAAGGCCAGGCTGTTCCTTTCGATGGCGATGAAGTGATGGGCTCGGCCGACGCTTCTGCCGTGCCGCCGCGCGAGATCGACAAGTCCCGCTGGCCGTTGCTCAGCCCGCTGCTGGACGAACTGCTGGACCTGCCTGCCGAGCAGCGCCAGGGCCGCCTGGACACCCTCGCGGCGCACGACCCCGAGCTGATGCAGGATCTGCGCGAGCTGCTGCGCCGGGAACAGGCACAGCACGCGGCCGACTTCCTCGCCACACCTGCGCCGCTGGGCCCCTTGCCTGGCAGCCAGCAGGCCGGCCAGCAGGTGGGTGTCTACACGCTGGAGCGGGTGCTGGGCCAGGGCGGCATGGGCAGTGTGTGGCTGGCCAGCCGCACCGATGGCCGCTACCAGGGCCAGGTGGCCATCAAGTTCCTCACCAGCGGTTTGCTGGGCCAGGGCGACGCGGGCCGCTTTGCACGCGAAGGGCAGATCCTGGCCCGACTCGCGCATCCGCACATTGCCCGGCTGATCGATGCCGGCGTCAGCCCCGATGGCCAGCAGCCCTACCTGGTGCTGGAGTACGTTGACGGCCGGCCCATCGACCAGCATTGCCGCGAGCATGCGCTGGACCTGCGCCAGCGCATCACGCTGTTCCTGGACGTGCTGGCCGCCGTGGCCCATGCCCAGCACCGCCTGATCCTGCACCGCGACCTCAAGCCCAGCAACATCCTGGTCACTGCCGCAGGCGAGGTCAAGCTGCTGGACTTCGGCATCGCCAAGCTGCTGGCCGGTGATGCCACACAGCCCATGCCCACGCCGGCCACCGAGCTCACACAGAGAGCCGGCAATGCCTACACCCCCCTGTATGCCGCGCCCGAGCAGGTGCAGGGCGGCGAAGTGACCACAGCCACCGATGTCTATGCCCTCGGCGTGCTGCTCTACCAGTTGCTCAGCGGCGCCCACCCCACCGAGCACCACACCGGCCAGCACGGCGACACGCCGCTGGAGCGCCTGCGCGCGCTGATCGAGGTCGAGCCCAAGCGGGTTTCTGAAGCGCTGCATGACCAGGCCGCTCGAACTGCGAAGGCGGGTGAGGCCGGCGAGCCGAATCCAGCCCAGGCCGCCCGGCAGGTTCGCGAACTGCGCGGCGACCTGGACACCATCGTCGCCAAGGCGCTGAAGAAGCTGCCGGCCGAGCGCTATGCCCATGCCGAAGCATTGGCCGACGACCTGCGCCGCTGGCTGCTCAACGAGCCCATCAGCGCCCGGCCGGACAGCCGCTTCTACCGCAGCGCCAAGTTCGTGCGCCGCCACCCCTGGGGCGTGGGCGCCAGCGCGCTGGCCACGCTGGGCCTGGCGACCGGCTTCGGCCTGGCCTTGTGGCAAACCCACGAAGCCCGCCACCAACGCGAACAAGCCGAGGGCCTGATCGAGTTCATGCTCGGCGACCTGCGCAAGAAACTGGAACCCGTCGGCCGCCTCGACGTGCTCGACGCCGTCGGCGAAAAAGCCCTGGCTTACTACGCCGACCAGCAACTCAGCCGGCTGGACCCCGATGCGTTGGGGCGTCGTGCCCGTGCCCTGCATCTGATGGGCGAGGTGGCGGACACCCAAGGCAAGCTGGCCGAGGCTGAGCGCATGTTTCGCGAGGCTGCGGACAGCACCGCGGAACTGCTGGCCCGCCATCCAAAAGACACCCAGCGCATCTTCGACCATGCGCAGAGCGTGTATTGGGTGGGATGGGTGGCAAGGCGGCGCGGTCAGTTGCCCGAGGCGGAGGCGCAGTTCGGGAGTTATCTGCAATTGGCTCGGCAGCTGACGCAGCTGGAACCAGGCAAGCTGGACTGGCGCTTGGAAGAGGCTTACGCCCACAACAATCTTGGCGTGCTGGCATTGGATAGCGGCCGGGTACGCGAAGCTTTGCAGACCTTTGTCGCTGCGCGGAAGGTTTGGCAAGGTATTGCTGGTGAGCAGGCTTCCCACAACTTCGATCTGGCCACTGCCTATGGCTGGGAGGCTGATGCGCAAGATGCGCTCGGCGACTATGCAAGTGCTCTGCAATCCCTGCAGTCAAAAATCGAGGCGCTGCGCCAGCAACCGGGGGCGGAAAAGGACCGGCGGCTGCAGTACCAGCTCGCCTTGGCTGAGACGGCGCGTGGAGACCTGTTTGTCAACCTAGGCAGGATTGATGAGGCACTGCACGGTCACGAAAGTGCCGCTTCCCAACTGGAAACGTTGATTGAACTTGAGCCGAACAATCTGCGGTGGGTTCAGGAGTGGTGCTTGGCGCGCGTCAAGCTCAATGATCTACGCCGGGTGCAGTCAGGCTCATTGATTGGGTTTTCCGACCCGATCTTGCTTGCGCGCATGACGCGTCTTTTGACATCGCAGAATCAACATGCGATCGCCCAATCTAAATGGGCCATCGCCCTGCGCGGCAGCTGGCTTCTCAGTCATCTTGGCCCTAAGGGGGCAGGTGAAACAGGCAGCCTGGAGAAGGAGGCCCGCGAATATTTGGCGACCGTCCAGCGCTTTGAGGATGCGGGTAATCGACTTAGCCGAGATCAAACGCGCGTCGTCGCCGAAGTTGAGCTGAGGTTAGGGGATCGCCTGGTCAACGACCCGGTGGCGGCTCAAGCCTTGTGGCAGCAAGCGAGCGATCAATTGAAAGTCGGAGCGGGCAGCGGCGATCACCATGCCGATGCTTTGCTGGCGCATGCGTTGTTGCGACTGGGCCAGGTTGAGCAGGCAGAAGTTTTGGCGAACGCGTTGGGAGACAGCTCATTTCGCCATCCGTTGTATTCTGAATTGCGCCAACGCTTGCAACACAAGTTGTAGCGCTTCATCAGCTACAGGCAACCAACCTGAGCTTCCAATCTTGCCCAATTCCACACCTCGCATGACTGCATCCATGGAACCCAGCCATCTCTATTTATTGACCGTTAGCGTGACCACAGCCACCGATGGCAGTGGCAGTGAACAAGGCAATGTCGAGCCGCACGATGCCGCGATTAAGAAGGACAACACTTTGATGGTCTACACGCTGACCACCGAGGGCTACGAGTTCTGTCCCGACGATCCCCTTCTGTTCGATACGCCCAGTGGCCAGTTCCCATACCAGCCTTGGCTGCTCAGCGCGACCGAACTGGCACTGTTTAACAAAGCAACCAAGAAGGGGGATCACCCTTACCACGTCTATGTGCGCAAAGTTGGCACTACTGACAGGCTGCCCATTGATCCGATGATCCAGAACGAAGGAAAGCCGTAAACGACGCCCCAGCCCGGGAAACCTCGGGTCTGGCTCGGGCTTGAGCGCCTTGTGCGGCGCTCCGCCCCTGCCTATCATTCACCGACCGCCCGGTTGGTGAATTGCGAACCGGGTGGTTCCCTCTCACTGGAGCCCCCCGATGTCCGAAGCCCTGGTTCTGGTGGCGCAGCAAGGCGCTGTGCGCACCCTGACGCTGAACCGCCCCGCTGCGCTGAACAGCTTCACTTCGGCGATGCATGTCGAGCTGCGCAATGCGCTGGACGCTGCTGCCGAAGACCGCAGCGTCCGGGCGCTGCTGCTCACTGGCGCTGGCCGCGGCTTTTGCGCCGGGCAGGATCTGAACGACAGCGGCATGGTGCCTGACGCCGACGGGCGGGTGGACGTCGGCGCTGTCATCGAGGCCAACTACAAGCCGCTGGCGCTGCGCCTGCGGGAGATGCCGGTGCCTGTGCTGGCCATGGTCAACGGCGTGGCGGCGGGCGCGGGTGCCAACCTGGCGCTGCTGTGCGACATGGTGATCGCCGGCCGTTCGGCCAGCTTCATCCAGGCCTTCTCGAAGATCGGCCTGCTGCCGGACTGCGGTGGCACCTGGCTGCTGCCGCGCCTGCTGGGCCGGCCGATGGCGCTGGGGCTGGCGATGACAGGCGACAAGCTGAGCGCCGAAGACGCGGTGCGCCTGGGCCTGATCTGGGAATGCGTGGACGACAAGTACCTGGCCGACACGGCCATGGCCATGGCCCAGCGCTTGGCCGCGATGCCGGTCAAGGCCCTGGTCGCCACGCGTCGTGCGCTGGACCAGGCCAGCCAGATGGACCTGGAACAGGCGCTGTCGCTGGAGGCGCGTGTGCAGCGCGATCTGGGCCACGCGCCTGACTTCGCCGAGGGTGTGGAGGCCTTCCGCCAGAAGCGCGTGCCGGCTTTCAGGGACCGCTGAAACCCGATGCAGTCGACGGACGACGACCAGGCCCGCGCCCAGCGCGTTGCCGAAGCGGTGCGGGACGCCATGTGGGCCGGCGACCGGGCCTCCAAGGCACTGGGCATGCAACTGCTGTCCATCGCGCCCGGCCGGGCAGTGATGCAGATGACCGTGCGTGCCGACATGCTCAACGGCCACGCCATCTGCCACGGCGGGCTGGTCACCACGCTGGCCGATTCGGCCTTCGCCTTCGCTTGCAACGCCCACAACGAAGTGACCGTGGCCTCCGGCTTCAACGTCGACCTGATCGCACCCGGCCGCGAGGGTGACCTGCTGACAGCCCGCGCGGTGGAGCTGAGCAAGTCCGGCCGCACCGGGCTGTATGACGTCGAGGTGCGCAACCAGCGCGACGAGCGCATCGCGGTCTTCCGTGGCCGCTCGTACACGATGAAGGGCAAGCCCGTGGTCGAGCTGCCGCCGGGTGACCCGGCGGCTGGCTGACCGGCGCATGGCCCGGCCTCGCTCCTCCGGCTATGACGGCCAGCGCGAGCTGATCCTGCAGCGAGCGGCGGCCTTGTTTGCCGCGCAGGGCTACGTGGCCACCTCGATGAACCAGGTCGCCGCGGCCTGCGGCATGTCCAAGGCCGCGCTGTATCACTACGTGCGTGACAAGAACGAGCTGCTGGCCCATGTGGCCGAGGGCCATGTGCGGCGGCTGGCGGCAGTGGTCCAGCAGGTGCTGGACGAAGGTCTGGCGCCCGAGCCCCGGCTGCGCGAGCTGATCGTGCGCTTCGTGCGCGAATACGCCAGCGCGCAGAACGAGCACCGCGTTTTGACCGAGGACGTGCACCTGCTGGAGACGGCCCGGCGCGAGCAGGTGCTGGGCGTGCAGCGCAGCGTGGTCGCGGCCTTTGCCGAGACGGTCGCCGAGGTGCGGCCGGCGCTGGCCGAGGCCGGGCTGCACCGGCCGTTGACGATGCTGCTGTTCGGCATGATCAACTGGCTGTTCACCTGGTTCCGGCCGGGCGAGCCGCTGACCCACGAACAGATGGCGCCGATGGTGGCCGACCTGTTCTTCGGTGGGCTGGCTGCCGTGCGCGCTGCAGGCGCGGCTGCTCCGCCAGCCACCGTTCCCGCGATCTGAAAAATCACCACAACGGAGACAAGCAAAGTGAACCTTTCTTCCCTGAACAAGCTGCCGCAAGCCCTGGCAGCCGCCGCACTGCTGGCGCTGGCCGGCCCGGCGCTGGCCGACATCAATGTCGGCGTGACCGTCTCGGCCACCGGCCCGGCCGCTTCGCTGGGCATTCCCGAGAAGAACACCGTGACCCTGATGCCGACGACCATCGCCGGCCAGAAGGTCAACTACATCGTGCTGGACGATGCTTCGGACACCACCAAGGCCGTGGCCAACACCCGCCGCCTGATCACCGAGGACAAGGTCGACATCGTGCTCGGCTCGACCACCACGCCGAACTCGCTGGCGATGATCGACGTGGTCGCCGAAGCCCAGGTGCCGATGATCTCGATGGCCGCCTCGGCCCGCATCGTCGAGCCGCAGGACGCCAAGAAGCGCTGGGTCTTCAAGACGCCGCAGAACGACATCATGATGTCGCTGGCCATTGCCAGCCACATGGCCGACCATGGCATCAAGACGGTGGCCTTCATCGGCTTTGCCGATGCCTACGGCGAGGGCTGGTACCAGGAGTTCGGCAAGGCCGCCGGCCTGAAGGGCCTGCAGGTGGTGGCCAACGAGCGCTATAACCGCACCGACACGTCGGTCACCGCGCAGGTGCTGAAGCTGGTCGGCGCGCACGCAGACGCAGTGCTGATCGCCGGTTCCGGCACGCCGGCCGCGCTGCCGCAGGCGGGGCTGGTCGAGCGCGGCTACACCGGCAAGGTCTACCAGACCCATGGCGTGGCCAATAACGACTTCCTGCGCGTGGGCGGCAAGAACGTCGAAGGCACTTTCCTGCCGTCCGGCCCGGTGCTGGTGGCCGACCAACTGCCAGCCAATCACCCCGCCCGCAAGAGTGCGCTGGAGTATGTTGCCAAATACGAAGCCGCCTTCGGCAAGGGCTCGGTCTCGACCTTTGGCGCGCACGCCTGGGACGCCGGCCTGCTGATGAGCGCGGCGGTGCCGGTTGCCCTGAAGAAGGGGCAGCCCGGCACGCCGGCCTTCCGCGCCGCGCTGCGCGACGCGCTGGAGCAGGTCAAGGAGCTGGCCGGCGCGCACGGCATCTTCAACATGTCCCCCGCCGACCACCTGGGCCTGGACCAGCGGGCCCGGGTGTTGGTCAAGATCGACAAGGGTGCCTGGAAATATCAGCCCTGAGCGGCAGTCGACCCTGGGGCGCGCATGAGGAAACGCCGGGCCGGGCGCAGCACGGTCCTTGGGGGCGCACAACCTGTAAGGGTTTGCGGGTGACGTAGAGGGGGTTGACTGGAGTAGCCTAGGGCCATCGGGGCCGATGGCGGTGCGCATGGTGCATGCCGCTTGGGAGGCGGCCTCGGCCACGGGATGACGGCTTGTGAAAACACTTGGCTCGACGTCCAACCTTGAGCAGGCACGCGTCCTCATTGTTGATGACGTGCCGGAAAACCTCACGGTGCTCGGCGAGGTGCTGCAAGGTGCGGGTTGCATCGTGCAGGTCGCCAACAGCGGCCCGGCTGCGCTGCGGCTGGCGACCCAGGCGCCCACGCCCGAGCTGATCCTGCTCGACGTGATGATGCCTGGCATGGACGGCTACGAAGTGCTGCGCCGGCTGCGCGCCGAGCCGCGCAGCCACGACATCCCGGTGATGTTCCTGACCGCGCTGGACGACCCCCGCGACGAAGAGCATGGCCTGAGCCTCGGGGCGGTGGACTACCTGGCCAAGCCCATCCAGCCTGCCGTCGTGCTGGCCCGGGTGCGCAGCCAGATCGACGCGCGCCGGCTGCGCGAATGGCTGCGCGACCAGAACGCCGCGCTGGAAGCCGAAGTGGCCCGCCGCATGGCCGAGAACGACGCGATCCAGCAGGTGACGATCCGCGCGCTGGCCCACCTGGCCGAGACCCGCGACCCGGAAACCGGCAACCACATCCTGCGCACCCAGGCCTACATGCAGCTGCTGGCGCGCGCCTTGCGCCACCACCCGCGCTTCGCCGCCACGCTGAACGAACACACCATCGAGCTGCTGACCCGCTCGGCACCGCTGCACGACATCGGCAAGGTCGGCATCCCCGACCACATCCTGCTCAAGCCCGGCCGCTTGACGGCCGACGAGTGGGAGCCGATGAAGACCCATGCCGCGCTCGGCGCCGCAGCCATCGAACAGGCCGAGCGCGACATCGACCGGCCGGTCGAATTCCTCTCGCTGGCCAAGCAGATCGCCCGCTCGCACCACGAGCGCTGGGACGGCAGTGGCTACCCCGACGGCCTGGCGGGCGAGTCCATTCCCATCGCCGCCCGCCTGATGGCCGTGGCCGACGTCTTCGACGCGCTGATCTCGCCGCGCGTCTACAAGCGGGCGATGAGCTTCGACGAAGCCAGGCGCATGATCAACGATGGCCGCGGCAGCCATTTCGACCCGGCGGTGGTCGACGTCTTCGAAGACGAGTTCGAACGCTTCGTCGACATTGCCAACCGGCACCGTGACAAGCCGCCGGCCGTCGCGCCGCGCGTGCATTGAACCGCGGGCAGCTGCACCCGTGAGCGAAGCGGCCGAGCAGCGCGACACGGCCCCGGACCCGGCCGCGCCGGCCGCTGCCGACGCCAGCCTCCCGCCGCAGCCGGCCGACCCGGGCGGGATCTCCGGCCCGGTTGATCCGGTCGACCCCGTCGATGCGATGGCCACGCGCGAGATCGATGCCGGGTTGATCGTGCTGGCCTATGCCATCTTTGCCGCGCTGTGGATCCTGCTGTCTGACCGCGTGCTGGCCTGGCTGGTCACCGATGTCGACCAGCTGCTGCTGCTCGGCACGCTCAAGGGCTGGCTGTTTGTCGCCATCACCTCGGTGCTGCTGTACCTGACCATCCGCTACTCGACCGCGCGGCCTGGCTCGCTGCTGCCGCCGCGGCGGCGCCGCGGCTGGTCGGTGGGCTGGCCGCTGCTGGTGGCCGCGCTGGGCACCGGCACCGTCACCATGGGCGCTGCGATGGCCAGCCTGCAGCAGCACCGGCAGACCGAGCTGGCGCGGCTGCAGGCCATTGCGCTGGCCCAGTCCACCCAGCTGTCGGACTGGCTGACCGAGCGCATGGGCGACCTGCGCTTCATCAACGGTGCCATGCCATGGACCCAGCTCTACCAGCACTGGCGCACCGCCCATGACAGCAAGGACCTGGACCTGCTGCGCAGCCGGCTGATCGCCTTCGCCGAGAACAAGGGCTTTCGCAACGTGCTGCTGCTCGACGAGCAGGGCCAGCTGCAGCTGCAGATCGACAACCTGCAGCCTGGCGGCGACCCAGGCCGGCGCGACGAGCAGGCCGCCGTCAGCCTGGCGCCCCAGCTGCAGGCGCTGGCCCGCGAGCTGGCGCGCGAGGGCGGGCTGCGCCGCATCGGTCCTTACCGGGACCCGGACGGCGTGCTGCGGCTGGACTTCCTCACGGCACTGCCGCGCGCACCGGGCGGGAAAGCCGCGGTCATCGTGCTGCGGGTGGACAGCAACTGGCATTCGGTCCGCGCGCTCGGCCAGTGGCCGGTGCCCACGCGCAGCGGCGAGACCTTGCTGGTGGCGCGCCAGGGCGAGCGCGCCCTGTTCCTGAACCCGCTGCGGCGCGACCCCGAGGCCGCCGGCCGGCGCAGCCGCCCGCTGGGCCAGGCCGACGCGCTCGAAGCCCAGGCCTTGCTGCACCCCGGCCGCGTGGGCCAGCTGCTGGAAGGTGAGGACTATGCCGGCGAGCCCGCATTGGCGGTGGCCCGGCCGGTCGAGGGCAGCGACTGGCTGCTGCTGGCCAAGATCGACGAAGCCGAGGTGCGCGCCGGTGCGGCTCAGGACCTGACCTGGATCGGCCTGGCCGGGCTGCTGACGCTGGTCATCGTGGCCGGTGTGCTGTGGCAGGCACGCCAGCGCCGCCAACTCGCCGCCACCCAGCGCGAGCGCCACGACCAGGCCCAGCAACTGCAGGCGCTGCGCCTGGTGCAGGCCTTGTCGGACAGCTCGACCGACGTGATCTACGCCAAGGACATGCAGGGCCGCTACCTGCTGTTCAACCGCGAGGCCTGCGCCGTCACCGGGCTGACGGAGCAGCAGGTGCTGGGCCGGCTGGACCACGAGATCTTCCCGCCCGAGATGGCCCGCGAGCGTGAAGAATCCTGCAACCGGGTGATGCGCGAGCAGCAGGTCTTCACTGCCGAAGAGCGCATCTCCACGGTGCTGGGCGAGCGCACCTTCCTCAGCACCAAGGGGCCGCTGCGCGATGCGCGCGGCGAGGTCATCGGCCTGTTCGGCATCCTGCGCGACATCACCGAGCGCATGCGCGCCGAGCAGCAGCTGCGCGACCAGGACGAGATGCTGCACCAGGTCAGCACCATGGCCCGCATCGGCGGCTTCCGGCTGATTGGCCTGCCGGGGGCGGGTCTCAGCGAAGCCTGGACCGACGAGGTTTCGCGCATGCTGGGCCAGGCCAACGGCCGGCCGGTCACGCTGGCCAAGCTGCTGGCGCTGTGCCGGCCCGAGGAGCGGCAGCGTCTCAGCGCGGCGATCGACGCTGGCCTGGCCGGCGGCCAGCCTTTTGACCTGGAGCAGCCCCTGATGCTGCCCGGTGGCCGCCAGCGCAGCCTGCGCGTGGTCGGCCTGCCGGCCGAGCTGGCGGCTGCCTCCGGTCCCGGCCAGCAGGCCGTGCTGCAAGGCTTTGTGCAGGATGTGACCGAGCAGCGCCGCCTGCTCGACGAGCTGGACCAGCACCGCAACCACCTCGAAGAGCTGGTGCAGCGCCGCACCACCGAGCTGGCCGATGCCAGGCTGCGCGCCGAAGCCGCCAACACCGCCAAGACCAGTTTCCTGGCCAACATGAGCCACGAGATCCGCACGCCGATGAACGCGGTCATCGGCCTGACCCACCTGCTGCGCGACGCCGACACCACGCCGCTGCAGGCCGAGCGCCTGGACAAGATCGACGCCGCGGCCTACCACCTGCTGTCCATCCTCAACGACGTGCTGGACCTGTCCAAGATCGAGGCCGGCCGCGTGGAGCTGGAGGCGGTGGACTTCTCGCTCGGCGTGCTGCTCGACGAAGTGCGCACGCTGGTGCTGCAGCCGGCCCAGGCGCGCGGCCTGGCGGTGTGGGTCGAGCCGGTCGAGCCACCGCTGTGGCTGCGCGGGGACGCCACCCGGCTGCGCCAGGCCTTGCTCAACTACGCCGGCAACGCAGTCAAGTTCACCGAGCGCGGCGAGGTGCGGCTGTCTGCCCGGGTGCTGCAGCAAAACGCGGCCGGCGTGCAGCTGCGGCTGGAGGTGCGCGACACTGGCATCGGCCTGTCGGCCGACCAGGCCGGCCGTGTCTTCGAGGCCTTCGAGCAGGCCGACCTGTCCACCACCCGGCGCTTTGGCGGCACCGGGCTGGGCCTGGCCATCGTGCGCCGGCTGGCCGGGCTGATGGGCGGCGAAGCCGGCGTCTCCAGCAAGCCGGGGCAAGGCAGCACCTTCTGGTTCAGCGCCTGGTGCCAGCGCGGCCTGCCGTATGCGCGGGTGGCCATGCCGGGCCAACGCGGCGAGGCGGCGCAGCAGCTGCGCAACCGGCGCAGCAAGGCGCGGGTGCTGCTGGCCGAGGACAACGCGGTCAACCGCGAGGTCATGGTCGACCTGCTGCAGGCCGTGGGCCTGACCGTGGACACCGCAGGCGACGGCCAGCAGGCGCTGCACATGGCCCGCCAGGCCCAGCGCGAAGGCCAGGGCCATGCGCTGGTGCTGATGGACATGCAGATGCCGGTGCTGGACGGGCTGGACACCACCCGCGCGATGCGTGCCGAGCCGGCGCTGGCCGGGCTGCCCATCGTCGCGCTGACGGCCAATGCCTTCGACGACGACCGCCAGGCCTGCGAAGCCGCCGGCATGAACGGCTTCATCCGCAAGCCGGTCGACCCCGACACCTTGTACCGCTGCCTGCTGCAGTGGCTGCCGGCGTTGCCGCTGCCTGCAGCGGTGGCCGGCAGCGAAGCCAGCCTGCCGCAGGTCGAAGGGCTGGACCTGGCCCGCGGCCTGCAGGTCTGCGGTGGCGACCCGGCGCTGTACCAGCGGGTGCTGAAGGCCTTTGCCCGCAGCCATGCCGACGATGCCGCCAGGCTGACCAGCCTGCTGGCTGAACGCGACGCCGCCGGCCTGCGGCTGGCTGCGCATTCGCTCAAGGGCGCGGCCGGTGCGATCGGCGCCGAAGCGCTGACCGAAGCCGCCCGCGGGCTGGAGCTGGCGCTGCGCGGCGAAACCGAAGCAGCGCCCGTCGAACCGGCCGCGCTGGCCCGTCTGGTCGAGGCCCTGCAGGCGAGCCTGGTGCCGCTGCTGGCTGCGTTGGCCGAGGCCGACAGCGAGCCAGGCGCCGCGCCGGCTGGCGACGAACGCGCCTCAGCCCAGCCTTGGATCAGCCCCGAGCAGGTGCTGATGCAACTGCGTGAACACCTCGCGACCGGGCACCTGGCCGCGGGCGCCTTTGCGCAGGCCCACGAAGCCGTGCTGCGGCGGGCCCTGGGCGAGGCGCAGCTGCAGCGCCTGAACCAGGACCTGCAGCGCTTCGACTACGAAGCCGCGCTGCAGTCGCTCACCCAGCCCGCCGAGTAGAACTGTCCTCGCGTTCAGTCTTCCCGCATTTGCGCGGCCTTGGCAATGGGCCCCAGCCTGGCCTTCTCGGCGGCCAGGAACTTGCGGAAGTCCTCGCGGCTGCCACCGGTCGGGTCGATCGCCATGGGGATCAACCGGGCCCGCAGTTCGCTGGACTTCAGCGCCGTGTTCACCGCGGCATTGAGCTTGTCCAGGATCGCGTCCGGCGTGCCCTTGGGCGCGAACACGCCGGTCCAGTGGCCGATCACGATGTCGTTGAAGCCCTGCTCCTGCGCCGTGGGCAGGTCCGGCAGCGCGGCAATGCGGCGACTCCAGGTCGAGGCGATGGGGATCAGCTTGCCGCCCTTGATCATCGGCAGCACGATGGGGCTGCCTTCGGAGGTCGCGTCCACCTGGTTGCCCACCACGGCCGACATGCCTTCCGAACCGCTCTTGAACGGGATGATCTGCATCTTCGCCCCGGCCTTGAGCTTGAGCATCTCGGCGACGAAGTGCGGCGTGCTGCCGGTGCCGGCGGTCGAGAAGTTCAGGCCATCGCCCTTTTTCGAAGCGGCAACCAGGCCCTTCAGGTCCCTGATCTTCGAATCGGCCGGCACCACGATGACCGACGGGCTCACGGCCATCATCACCACCGGCACCAGCGCGTCTTCCTGGTAGGGCATCTTCGTCTTGATCATCGCGTTGGTGATCACACCGGCCGCAGGCGTCAGGAAGGTGTAGCCATCGGGGGCGGACTTGGCGACGATGTCGGCGCCCAGCATCGAGCCGGCACCGGGCTTGTTCTCGATGATGATGGTGGCGCCCAGCACCTTGGCGGTGGCCTCGGCCACCGCGCGGGCCACGATGTCGTTCGAGCCGCCGGGCCCGAAAGGCACGACGAAATGGATCGGCTTGCTGGGCCAGGGCGCGGCTTGCGCCTGGGCCAGGCCGGGCAGGGCGGCGGCAAGCGCCAGGGCCAGCGTGTGCCGGCGTGAGAAGAGGGAAGACGTCACAGGGGGTTCCTTTGGGATCGGCACAGTTCAATGCTATGCGATGACTCCTAGGGTAGTCCCTTGGTCGCTGGCCAGGCCTGTGGAAACCGCGTAAACCCCGCGCAGCCGTTCCCGGTACCTGCTCAGTGCTTGGCCAGGAAGGCGCGCGCCGTGTCCAGCGCGGCGCGGATGGTCACGTCCATGTCCATGTAGCGGTAGGTGCCCAGGCGGCCGACGAAGGTCACGCCTGGCTCCGCCGCGGCGCGCGCCTGGTAGGCCTTCAGCAGGTCGTCGCCTTCGGTCAGGTGCACGGGGTAGTACGGAATGTCGGCCTCGCCGCAGCTGCGGCTGAATTCCGTGTAGCAGACGGAAGCCGCATGGGTTTCCCAGGGCGAGAAATGCTTGTGCTCGGTGATGCGGGTGAAGGGCACGGCCTCGTCGCAGTAGTTCATCACCGCGCAGCCCTGCACGTCGCCCTCGGCCTCGGAGCGCTGGAAATCCAGCGTGCGGTAGGGCAGGCGGCCCAGGTCGTAGCCGTAGAAGCCGTCCACCGGGCCGGACCAGAACACGTGGTCGAACTCGGCCAGCGCATCGGGGGCCAGCGGTGTGCCCAGCTTCACCTCGATGTTGGGGTGGTCCAGCATCTTCTCCACCATCTCGGTGTAGCCGTTTTCCGGCATGCCCTGGTGCTTGTGGAAGAAGTAGTTGTCGTTGTAGTTGAAGCGCACCGGCAGCCGCTTCAGGATGGCCGCCGGCAGGCGCTTCGGGTCGACTTCCCACTGCTTCAAGGTGTAGCCGCGAAAGAAGGTTTCGTACAGCTCGCGGCCGATGAAGCGCAGCGCCTGCTCCTCGAAGCTCTGCGGGTCGGCGATGCTGGTGTCGGCCTGTTCCTGCGTGATGAAGGCCTCGGCCTCGGCCGGCGAGAAAGTCTTGCCGAAGAATTGGTTGATGGTGTGCAGGTTGATCGGCAACGAGAAGACCTGGCCGCGTGCGGTGGCCTTCACGCGGTTCACGAAGGGCATGAAGCGCATGTAGCGGTTCACCAGCGCCCAGACCTCGTCGTCGTCGGTGTGGAAGATGTGCGGGCCGTAGATGTGCACCATCACCTGGGACTTTTCGTCGCGCTCGGTGTGGCAGTTGCCGGCCACGTGCGGCCGCTTCTCGAACAGCGTGCAGCGGTGGCCTTGTTCGGCCAGTTCGCGGGCGATCACCGCGCAGGACAGGCCGGCACCGGCCATGCCGATGTGCAGCGGGCGGCCAGCCGGGCCGGCGGCGGGAGCGGAACTTGGGGTCATGGTCACCTCGCACCGCCTCGCACGGGCGGCTGGCGCCTGGAACGGCCAGGCCCGGCCGAAAGCGCATGCGGCGCGGCAGGGAGCTTCGGCAGCTTGCATTCTCCGGGCCTGGCGATGGCCCCGGGTCGGTGAAAAGCCCCATGGAAGGCGGCTTGTTCTCAAGCTGGGGCGGGGCGGTGCCGATAGTGGCCTCATGGCAGGCCTCGGCTTGCCGCCTCGATCCACACATCCATGGTGCAAGACCCTTTCGCGAACGCAGCTCAGGCCAGGCTGGACGCCAGCCGCGCCGCCGCCTTGCTCGACCAGGCCCAGGTGGGGCTGGTCGTGGTCGATGCGCATGGGCTGCGCTTTGCCAACCCGGCCGCGCTGCGCCTGCTGGGCGACGCGCCCGGGCGGCCCGTCATTGGCCGCAGCCTGCTGGACTTCATTGCGCCGACCGACCGGGCGCACGTGGCCGAGCAGATCCGCCGCCGGCTGGCTGGCGAGCCGGGCAGCGCCTACGACGTGCGCTGCCGCCGCACAGACGGCAGCGAGTTCGATGCCCGCCTGTTCGGCCAGCGGGTGATGTTCGACGGCCACCATGCCGACCTGGTGACCCTCACCGACGTGACCGAGCTGAAGGACGCCCTGCGCCGCAGCGAATGGACCGCCAGCCTGCTGGCGCGCAGCGAGTCGCTGTGCCGCTCCGGCTCCTTCGAGGTCGAATGGCCCTCGGGCCGGGTGTTGGTGTCGCAAGGCCTGCGCGAGCTGAC
The DNA here is from genome assembly GCF_021043325.1 of Ideonella azotifigens. Taxonomy (NCBI): domain Bacteria; kingdom Pseudomonadati; phylum Pseudomonadota; class Betaproteobacteria; order Burkholderiales; family Sphaerotilaceae; genus Ideonella; species Ideonella azotifigens. Next base: position 209,752 of record NZ_JAJNKD010000010.1, on the reverse strand, counting down.
CGGCGAGTACCGCAGGCCCGTCGGCGTGGACGACACGGTGGACATGATCAGCTGGGTGCCGCCCGATGAGCGCGGCCTGCTGGCTGCGATCTGGCGCAATGCCGTGGTGGGCGAACCCTTCGAGCTGCAGCACCGGCTGCTGTGTGCCGATGGCGAGCGCCTGGTGGTGCTGCACCGCGGCATCCTGCAGGCTGGCGCGCCCGGCCAGCCGCCGCGCGGGCTGGCGCTGATCCAGGACATCACCCGCCAGCACGAGGCCGAGCACCGCATCCAGGAGCTGGCCAATTTCGACGAAGTGACGGGACTGCCGAACCGCTCCAGCCTGCTGGACCAGCTCGATGCCCGCGCCCACACCGCGCGCTGGGACGAGCGTGGCTTCTGCCTGATGTCCATCGACGTGCCGCGCATCACCGAGCTGCGCGCCACCATGGGTTTTGGCGCGGGCGACAGCCTGGCCATGACCATCGCCGCGCGGCTTTCGCGCATGGCCACCGAGCAGGAGGTCGTGGCGCATGTGGGCGGCAGCGAGTTCGCGGTCATGCGCGTGTTCGACGGCCCGGCCGCGCAAGAGGCCCTGCACCTGCGCGCCCAGGCGCTGCAGGCCGGCCTGCAGGAGGCCGCGCGTGTCGGCCCCACCGAAGTCTTCCCGCTGTGCCACATCGGCATCGCGATGTTCCCGGCCGACGGCGAAGCTGCCGACGCCTTGCTCGAAGCCGCGCAGACCGCGCGGCTGGGCGCCGAAGCCGCCGGCGGCGTGGCTTTCGCGCGGCCTGAATCCAACGCACTCGCGCTGCGCGAAATGCAGCTGGCCGGTGCTTTGCGGCATGCGCTGGTGCGCAACGAGCTGAGCTTGCGCTACCAGCCGCAGGTCAGCCTGGCGACCGGCGCGGTGATCGGCGCCGAGGCGCTGCTGCGCTGGCGCTCGGCCGAGTGGGGCGACGTGTCGCCGGTCGAATTCATCCAGGTGGCCGAACGCTCCGGGCTGATCGGCGCGATTGGCGACTGGGTGCTGCGCCGCGTCTGCGAACAGTCCGTCATCTGGCGCCGCGAGGGCCTGCCGCCGGTGCGGCTGGCGGTCAACTTCTCGCCGCTGCAGTTCCAGCAGGGCGATGTGGCGCGCCAGGTCCAGCGCACGCTGCTCGAAACCGGTGCCGACCCCGCCTGCCTGGGCATGGAGCTGACCGAAAGCACGCTGATGGAGAACCCCGAGCGCGCCGCGGCCATGCTGCGCGAGCTGCGCGCGCTGGGCATCGAAATCTCGCTGGACGACTTCGGCACCGGCTTCTCCAGCCTCAGTTGCCTGCGCCGCCTGCCGATCGACGTGGTCAAGATCGACCGCTCGTTTGTGCAGGACATGACCAACGGGCCCGAGAGCGTCTCGATGGCGCGCGCCATCATCACGATGGCCCAGGGCCTGAAGATGCAGGTGCTGGCCGAAGGCGTGGAGACCGAAGACCAGCTGGCGCTGCTGGTCGCCAAGGGCTGCGACCAGATGCAGGGCTACCTGTTCAGCCGCCCCATCACCAACGACGAAATGGCCGCGCTGCTGCGCGAAGGCCGGCGCCTGCCGGAAGACCGCGTGCGCGGCGGCCACAAGACCCGCACCCTGCTGCTGGTGGACGACGACGTGGCGGCGCTCTCCGCGCTGCGCCGGCTGTTCCGCCGCGAAGGCTACCGCGTGCTCACCGCCGCCAGCGCCGAAGAAGGCCGCGCCCGCCTGGCCGACAGCTCGGTCGACGTGATGCTGTGCGACCCCGGCCTGTCCGGCCCGCCGCTGCTGGCGCATGCGCAACAGCAGCATCCCGACGTGGCGCGCATTGCGCTGGCCGGCCCCGAGGAATGGGCCGCGGTGGCGGGTGAAGTCAGCAGCGGGGCGCTGCACCAGGTGGCTGCCAAGCCCTGGGACGAAACCCGGCTTTGTGCCCAGGTGGCACAGGCCTTCCGCCAGCAGCTGATGGGCGATGACCACCGCCGCCTGCAGGACGAGGTGGGCAGCCTGCAGACCGAGCTGGCCACGCTGCGCCAGCAGCTGGCCAGCGCCCAGGCCCGCGAGGAAGCCCAGGCCCAGCTGCTGGAGGCCCGCGGCACGGGCGTGCGCGACCTGGTCGACCAGCTGCCGCTGGCGGTGCTGGGCCTGGACCCGGATGGCCTGCTGGTCTATGCCAACGAACAAGCCCATCTGCAACTGCCGCAAGCGGCAGCCCAACTCGGCCTGCCGCCCGAAGGCTGGCTGGCCGAGCTCACGCTGCCCGGGATGCCGGCCGTGCTGTCGCTGCCGGCCTCGGCCCGGTCCGAACAGTGTTTCGAAGGCCGCCCGGGCCAGGTGCTGGTGCAGCCTCTGCGCGTGGCCGACGGCTCGCCGCGTGGCCACAGCCTGGTCTTCCTGCCCATGGCCCCGCCGCCCGCTGCGTCATGAACGAACCGCAAAACAAGCCGCCCGCTGCAAATACTGCCGACGCTGCTGCCACCGAGCAGCGGCTGGCCAGGCTGTTCCGCCGCGCGCTGGGCGAGCAGCGCTTGCATCCGCTGTATGCGCTGCTGCGCCGCCACCGCGGGCTGACGGATGCGCTGCCGCCGGCCCACACAAGGCCTGAGCCGTCGTGACACCCGATCCCCAGTCCTTCGCCGCGCGGCTGGACGGCCGCATTGCCAAGCTGCCGCCGCTGCCCGAAGCGCTGCGCGCAGTCTGGCAGGCGCTGGACAAGGAGAACCTCTCCATCACCCAATGCGTGCGCCTGATCGAGCAGGACTCGGTGCTGGCCGGCCGCACGCTGCGCATGGCCAACTCGGCTTTTTACGGCCTGGCCGGTCGCGTCGCCCGCATCGGGGACGCGGTCAACCTGCTGGGCCTGCGGGCCATGGGCTCGATGCTGGCTGCGGTGTCCATTGGCGACGCGCTGAAACCCGCTGCCGCACCGGCTGGCTGGTCACTGCGCGGCTACACCCGCCACGCGGTGGCCGCCGCCGTTGCCGCACGCGCCCTGGCGCCGCGCCTGGGCGTGGATGCCGAGCAGGCCTTCCTCGCCGGTCTGATGCATGACATCGGCCAGCTGGTGCTGGTTTCGCAGTTCGCGACCGAGGCCGCCGCGGTGCGCGCCCATGCGCAAGCCGGCGACCTGCCCAGCCACCTGGCAGAGCAGGCCGTGCTGGGCCTGGACCATGCCGAGATCGGTGCCCGCCTGGCTCGCCACTGGCGTTTCCCTGCGCTGATCAGCGAAGCCATGGCCAACCACCATCAGCCCGGTGGCGCACTAATGGACGGCGTGGACGGCGTGGCCGACCTGACCGTGCTGATCCACGTGGGCGACGCGATGGCCCACGCCCTGGACCTGGCCGACGAGCCGGACGAAGCCGTCCCGCCGCTGGACGCTGCCGCCTGGCTGAAGCTGCGGCTGGACGAACCGGCCGCGCTGGCGCTGCTCGCGCGCATCGAGGCCGAGGCACGCGCCATGTCCGAAGCCCTGGGCAGCTGAGCCCGCATCAGGGCTGGTGCCCGCCAGCGCAGGTGATTGCGCGCCCTACTTGCGCCCGCCGCCCAGCGCGTCGCCGCCCTTGTCCTGCCGCGGCGCGTCCGGCGCCATCGCTTCGCGGGTGCTGGGCATGTCCAACGCTGCGCCGGGGTCTTCCTCGCCTGCGTCCGATTCGGTTTCCGGACCTTGCTGCGGTGCCTGGGCCTTGCCGTCGGTGCGCGGCGTGGGTGGCTTGTCGGGGTGCTTGGTGGTGATGGTGTTGCTCATCGCGGTCTCCGGTGGGGTGTGTATCTGTCACATGGCAAGCAGCATGCCCTGCGGCACCGTGTGAGGCACACCGAGGCACGCCATTTGCCCGATGCGAGGCATGCGCTCCACGACGCGGGCGCTGGAGACCGTCCCGATGCGAACCCCTGACGACCAATGCGTGGACCGCCTGCGGCGCGCCGCGCGCCCGCTGCGCGGCGATGCCACTGACCATGACCTGCTGCTGGAGATGGTCGGCCACAAGTCATTGGTGCTGCTGGGCGAGGCCTCGCACGGCTCGCACGAGTTCTACCTGCAGCGGGCCCGCATCACGCAGCGGCTGATCGCCGAGAAAGGCTTCCATGCGGTGGCCATCGAAGGCGACTGGCCGGACGCGGCGCGCGTCAACCGCCATGTGCGCGGCAGCGCCGGCCGGCCCACGCTGTTGCCGCCTATGGAGCCCGCCGCCGCGCTGGCCGGCTTCCAGCGTTTCCCCACCTGGATGTGGCGCAATACCGTGGTCGCCGGCTTCATCGACTGGCTGCGCGAGTTCAACAGCGTGCGGCCGATGGCGGTGCGCACCGGTTTTTACGGGTTGGACCTGTACAGCCTGCAGGGTGCCATGGGCGCGGCGCTGGACCACCTGCGCGAGGCCGACCCGGCCAGCGCCAAGGCGTTGCGCGCGCAGTGCGTCCGCTTCGACGCCTTTGGACCGGACAGCGAGATTCACGGCCTGATGAGCGGCCTGCGCGCTGCGCCCTCGTGCGAGGCTGCCGTGCGCGCGGCGATGGCGCAGCTGCTGCAGCGTGGCCGGCAGGCGGCTGACCCAGGCGGCGCGGTGGATCAAGAAGAGGCACGCTTCGACCTTGCGCAGAACGCGCGGCTGGTGAAGAACGGCGAGCAGCACTGCCGCGCCATGTGCCTGGGCGAGATGTCCTGCTGGAACCTGCGCGAGCAGCAGATGGCCGATATGCTGGCCGAGCTGCACATCCACCTGGCCAAGCGGGTCGCGCGGCCGAAGATCGTCGTCTGGGCGCACAACTCGCACACAGGCGACGCCCGCGCCACCGAGATGGGCCGACTGCGCGGCGAGCAGAGCCTGGGCCAGTTGGTGCGCCAGCGGCAACCCGACGATTGCCTGCTGGTCGGCATGACCACCCACAGCGGCAGCGTCACCGCCGCCAGCGACTGGGACGCGCCGGCGTTGCAACAACGCGTGCGCCCCGCGCTGGCCGGCAGCGTGGAGCAACTGTTGCACGACACCGGCCTGCCGCGCTTCTGGCTGCCGCTGCGGCCGGGCAGCGAGGCCAGCGAGGTGCTGCGCGAACCGCGGCTGCAGCGCGCCATCGGCGTGGTCTACCGCCCTGAAGCCGAGCGCGAGAACCACCATTTCTTTTCCCGCGCCGCCGAACAGTTCGATGCCTTGCTGCACCTGGACAGCACCCGCGCGCTGGCCCCGCTGTTGCCCGAGCCAGCCTGGCGTGCCGGCGATGGCCAGCCGCTGACCAAGGAGTCGCTGTTGGCCCTGCACGGCGACATGCACGAAGCCTTTCCCACGGGGCTGTGAGCCCAACGCAATGAAGCCGCCCGGGAGCGGCTTCTTTCTTGACGGGGCGGGCGTTCGGCGTCAGTGAGAAGCGGTCTTCTTGGACGCGCGCTTGGACGGCACCTTGCCGCCTTCCTTTCGCGCCTCCGACAAGCCGATCGCAATCGCCTGCTTGCGGCTTTTCACCGGCTTGCCGGTGGAGCCGCTTTTCAGCTTGCCTTCCTTCAGCTCGTGCAGGGCCGTGTGTACCTTTTCCTGGGCCTTCGCGCCATAACGGTTGGGCATTGCATGTTCCTTTCAGAGGGCGGTGAGATGTGGCGGCAAGCCAGCTGCCGCCTCGTGCGTCAGATGGGCTCAGCTCAGCGGGAAGCTGCTGGTGCCGCGCTGGGAGCCACCGCAGCCTGCAGCGTGCGGGCCATCTCCAGGTGATGCTGCAGCGCCGGCAGCGTCTTCACCGCGAAGGCCTTCACGTCTGCGTCCTTGGCATCGGTCGAAGCCTTCTGGAACAGTTTCACCGTGTCTTCGTGCGCCTTCACGCCAAAGCTTTCCACGTAACGCTGGTCGAACTTGTCGTCGTCGCCGACCTTGATCAATTCGAGCTTGGTGCGCTTGCCCAGCGACGCCTTGTCCGAGAGCGTCACGTTCTTGCTCGCCGCCAGCGCCTTCAGCTCGTCGGCCGTCGCGGTGTGGTCCTTGATCATCTGCGCAGCGAAGGCCTTCACGTCGTCGCGCTTGGCCTTGGTCTGCGCCAGCTGGCTGGCTTCGATCTCGCCATTGCCGGCCTTGGCGGCATCCTTCATGAAGCTGCTGTCGGCATGCGAGAGCGAGTCCGCTGCCATCGCCAGGCCACTGGCCAGCAGCAGCGTGCCCATGGCCAGCGCCGGGCGCAGGCCACGGCGCATCAGGGAAGGCCGGCGAGCGGCGGGAGTGTCGAAATGGGCGAGGGTGTGAGACATGGCATCTCCTGGTGGTTGGTCGTCATCACCTTCTGGCAAACCGGAGGCCCAAGCCAGCGAGCGCGCTGTCCGCCAGCTTGTCCCCTTGTGTGTGTTTGGCGCTCAGTTCCAGCGCGCGTGCTGCCCGGCCAAGCTGAAGCGGCCCGCGCCCAGCAGCAAGATGGCCACCGAACCGAACAGGTAGAAAACCTGCAACTCCACCGCCCAGCCGCCGGTAGGCGCCAGCGTGAACAGCTGCGTCATGTGCACCAGCGCAAACGCCACCAGTATGTTCGCCACCATCAGCAGCGCACCCACCCGCGTGTACATGCCGATGATCACCAGCACCGGCCCCAGCACTTCCCCGAGGTAGGCGCCATAGGCCAGCACCGGCGGCAAGCCGTGCTGCGTCAACATCGCCATCACCTGGCCCGGCCCTTCGACGACCTTGCTGAGGCCATGGAACAGCATCAACACCGCCACCGTCAGCCGCAGCACCAGCTTGCCGGCGTCGGCGGAGGCAAGCACTGCGGGCGTGGCGACCGGACGAAGGTACTCCCGCGAGATCGGGCGGGGCGCCTGGCGGGACGCGGAAGAGGGCAGGGACGAGGTGGGCATGGCGAGCTCCAGAAGAGAGACGGCGGTAACAAGCGAAGGGCATTCGGTGTGCCGCGTGACCGCCAGAGCGCATGCGCGCCAGCAGCAACATCGCCCCCGCGCTCAGGCACCATTCACATCTCTCTTGAAATGCAGCGTCGCGCTTTCTCCTGCATCAAAGGTCGTGGCAGCACGGTAAAGGCCAGGCTTGTGTCAGGTGGCGAGCGTAGTTCGGCCGGCGAGTCCGGCAGAATGCGCGGCAAACATATGAGTTTCCTCCGGGGCAGGGCGCCTCTCCTCGTCCAACTGCAGGTTCAACACGGACAAAAAGGCTTTGCATTTTTGCCGGTTAACCTGGGCGTTAGATCAGACATCACCACCGAAAGGTACCTATGAGACGCTGGATAAACCAGAACCGAGGCTTTCTGATCTTCTTGCTTTGCTTTGGATTCTTCCGATCAGCCATGGCCGATTGGAATCCCATACCTTCTGGCTCCATGCGCCCAACTCTTTTGGAAGGAGACGTCGTCCTTGTCAATCGACTCGCGTATGACTTCAAGATTCCTCTGACCGACATCGCGGTCATGAAACTTGGAAGCCCTCAGCGTGGCGATGTAGTCACCTTCACGTCTCCTGTGGACGGTGTCCGCTTGATCAAGCGACTCGTCGGAGTGCCCGGCGATGTCGTGGAAATGCGAGACGAAATACTCTTTGTCAACGGATCGGCCGCAGAGTACAGCACTCCCCGAGGTGTCACCGAACCTATGGACCACGGCCGCACCGCCGAAGGCCTGCGAACGACGGAACGGATCGAAGGAAGCGAACGGACCGTCCAGTTCCTGCCGGCCATTGAGGCAAAGCGAAGCTTTGGACCGATCTCCGTTCCGGCGGACAGCTACTTCTTCCTTGGCGACAACCGAGACAACAGTGCCGATTCCCGCTACATAGGCGTTGTTCCCCGTCGCCTTCTTATCGGTCGAGCCCACCACATCCTCGTCTCGGCGAACATCAAAGGCGATTGGTTGCCGCGGCTGGAACGGGTGGGCGAACGCATTCAATAGGTCGAGCAGTGTGATCCCTTCCATCAAGCGGACGTCTTCCAGCAAGCTTCGCTTGCTTCCAGCGGCCGCTCATGTCAAACGTTTGGGGCTGCCATGCCTGGTGCCGGCCAGCGTCGCATGAAGGGGCCGCGAGCTTCCTTCCTGTCCCGATCAGGTGCCGCGAGCGGCAGGTCTGGGATTCACCCGAGAGGAAGCGAGAAATGTCGCTCAAACGAATGGACAACGTTCTCATCGTTGTCGACGATCTTGAAGCCGTCAAGGCGTTCTTCATCGAGCTGGGCCTCAGGCTGGAGGGCGAGACGACGGTGGAGGGCCCTCTGGTCGGAAAGCTGATCGGGCTCAACGATGTCCGAGCCACCCTCGCAATGCTGCGGACTCCCGATGGGCAAGGAATCGAGCTGGACAAGTTCCATGCACCTGAAGCGATCCGGTACGGCCCCGTGAACGCACCAGTAAATTCATATGGCCTTCGCCGCATCATGTTTGCTGTCGAAAACATCGACGCTGTTCTTGCTCGAATGCGCGAGCACGGGGCCGAGCTAATCGGGGAAATGCAGTACGAAGACACGTACCGCCTCGCCTACATTCGGGGCCCCGAGGGCATCATCGTCGCGCTTGCTGAGCAGTCTGCCTGACGCAGATCGTCCAGCGATCCGCTTTCGAGCATTCATGAGCGCGGCGCTAACCCTTCTACAGGGACTTCCCCGCGCGTCAATGACCACTGGTCTCAGGATCCAGATGCCAGTTGAAGCACTGGTGACCATCGACGGAACGGCGGCAGCGGTCTGGGCCGCCATGTCCAACATCGAGAACGCCGCCGAAATCATCAGCGGGGTGAAGAAGATCGAGGTGGTTGAAAAACCTGCGAGCGGACTCGTTGGGCTGAAGTGGCGTGAAACCAGGATGCTGTTCGACGAACCCGCCACGGTCGAAAAGTGGATCACGGACGCGGTGGAGGACGAGTTCTACAAGACCAGGGCGGAAAGCCATGGGTTTGTGTTTTTGGCCACCCTGCGCATTTCGGAGCGCGGTGGCGTGGTGACCTTGCACAGTGCTCACGAGTCCATTCCGCAAGGCTTCGTCGCCAGGCTGAAGCTGATCCCGATGGCGTTCTTCAAAGGTGTGATGAAGAAGGCCTTGCTGCAGGACCTGAACGACATCAAGTCCGCGGTCGAGTCGGCCGGCGCGGGGGCTCGGCGCCCGGCTTGAAAAGCGCTTGCCCATCGTGCTTGAACAGGACAACCTGCGAACATGTCTCTGCCGACCCCCACGCTGCGCACCGAGCGCCTTTTGTTGCGCCCTTTTGGCGAGCGCGATGCTGATGCCATCTATGCCTTGCAGAGCAACCCGCAGGTGCTGCGCTACTGGGATTCACCGCCTTGGAAAGACCGTGCGCGAGCCGGGCGCTTCCTCGCGAGCTGCCAGCAGATGGCGGAGGAGGGCAGCGGTGCGCGGCTGGCCGTCACACGCGCAGGCGATGGGGTGTTCATCGGCTGGTGCTGCCTGGTCGAATGGAATCCGCTCTACCGCAGCGCCACGTTGGGCTACTGTTTCGCTGAAGCGGCCTGGGGCCAGGGTTTTGCGACGGAGGCCGCGGGCGCTTTGCTGCGGTGGGCCTTCGGCGCGCTGGACCTGAACCGCGTGCATTCCCAGACCGACACGCGCAACCTCGCCTCTGCCCGGGTGCTGGAGAAGCTGGGGTTTGTGCGCGAAGGCATGCTGCGGGAAGATTGCGTGGTGGACGGCGACGTGTCGGATTCCTGGGTATACGGCCTGCTGAGGCGGGAATGGGCGCAGTCGCCGCCAGGTTCGGCGGCAGGCTGAAATTTTGGTGCGTTCACCAAGGGAGAATTCTTCGCATGCGTGACAGACGAACAGCCATTGCATGCGCGTGTGCCGCCATGCTTTCCATCCTGCCGGCGTGGGCCGCCGCGCAGGCCGCTGCGGCAGATTCGAACAGTGCTTCAGGCAGTTCAACGGTGCAAAAGCCCATGAGCAGGGTGACTGGCATCGGCGGCGTCTTCCTGAAAGCAAAGGATCCGGCAACGCTGCGAGCCTGGTACAAGACCCATCTCGGCATCGACGTGCAGGTGTGGGGCGGTGCCAAGTTTCGGTGGGTGGACAGCGCGGGGAAATCAACACCAGGCAGCACCGCCTGGTTCATCGGCGACGGCAAGAGCTTCGCGCCCAGCGCTTCCGCGTTCATGGTCAATTACCGCGTGGCCGATCTGCCCGGGCTGCTGGCCGCACTCCGGGCCGAAGGCTGCGAAGTGCTGGAGAAAACCGAGGAATCGGAATACGGCAAGTTCGGCTGGGTGATGGACCCGGAAGGCAACAAGGTCGAACTGTGGCAACCGCCGGAAGGCAAGTAGTGCGTGCGCCTTCCTCGCCAATGATCAAGTGGCTGGCTGGTGCACTGCTGCTGGCGCTGGTGGCTTCGCCCGCAATGGCGGCCACTCAGCTCTACAAGTGCACCGTCAACGGTTCGGTGAACTACCAGCAGAGCCCCTGCCCATCCACCGAAGCCAGAAAGCCGCCAACGGTGGAGGAGCTCAATGCCGAAAGGCAGAAGAAGTTGGCGCAGGAAAAGGAAAGCCCGGCAAGTGCTGCGATGCCTCAAGCGGGAACGCGCACGCGAGCTGCGCCGGCTGCGCCCGGCATTGCCGAGCGAGCGCCTGGGAATGTCTATTTCTCGCCCAGCCCATCGTTCAAATGCGATGGCAGGACTTCTTGTTCTCGGATGACGTCCTGCGCCGAGGCGAAATACTTTCTTGCCCACTGCCCCGGCGTGAAGATGGACGGAAACGGAGATGGTGTTCCGTGCGAAGAGCAATGGTGCGGTCACTGAATCGCTGAGCCATCCGCTGATCCCGCTGTTGCGAGCCAGGCGAGGCGTCAGGCCCCTGTCGAGGAGGCCACATGCCGCTGCAACCCATCCGCCAGCGCATCAAACACCACCCTGCATGCCGCGCTGTGCCGCAGGTCCTCGTGCATCGTGACCCAGGTGTCCAGTTGCATTGAGAGCTCACTCGCCAGCAGCCGTTGCAGGGGCGGCTCGCTGCGCTGGGCCAGCGCAACCTGGCAGAAGCCGATGCCGGCGGCGGCGCGGATCAGCGCGAGCTGCGCCAGGTCGCTGTCGCTGCGCAGCGTGAACATCTCCCGCTTGACGCCGAGGCGCTGGGCGACGCTGCGCAGGTAAGGCGTCAGCTCGTCGAAGCCGATGAACGCGTGGCCGGCCATGTCTTGCAGTGAGCTTGGCGTGCCGTGGGCGGCGAGGTAGTCGGGGTGGGCGAAAAGACCGAGTTCGATCTGCCCGACCTGGCGGGCGACGAGCTGGTTTTGCGTGGGGCGCACCATGCGCACGGCGATGTCGGCCTCGCGCTGCAGCAGGTCCTGCACGCGGTTGCTGAGCTTCAGCTCGATGGTGATGCCGGGCTGCTGGTCGCGCAGGGCCTTGACGATGGGCGGCAGCACTTCCACGCCGACCACCTCGCTGGCGGTGATGCGCACCGTGCCGCTCAAGCCCTTCGCAGCGTCCCCCTGGCCGCTGGCGAGCCTGGCCAGTGCTGCGGCGCTGCTGGCCATGGCCTCGGCATGGCCGCGCAGCGCAAGGGCCGCGTTGGTCGGCAGCAGGCCCAGCTGTGAGCGGGTGAACAGCACCACACCGAGCTGTTGCTCCAGCGTGGCGATGTGCCGGCCGACCGTCGGCTGCGTGAGCCCCAGTTCGCGGGCTGCGCCGGACAGCGAGCCTTGCTGCAGCACGCCCAGCAGCGAGCGATAGAGTTCCCAGCCAATCGTTTGAGCCATACGGAAATGTATAGCTGCTGGCTTGTCTTCGGTAATTCCCAATCAGTGACCCGCTGACCAGAATCCATCCCATCAACCCGATTCCCAAGGAGCATGAGATGGACAAGCAGCAACAACAGCAGACGAGTTCGAAGACGGCGCTGGTGCTGGGCGCCAGCGGCGGCGTGGGCGGCGAAGTGGCCCGCCAACTGCGCGATGCCGGCTGGGCGGTGCGGGCGCTGCAGCGCGGCCTGGAACAGCCGCAAGTGCAGCGCGATGGCATGACGTGGCTGCGCGGCGACGCAATGAATGCGGCGGACGTACTGGCCGCGGCGCAGGGCTGCGGCGTGATCGTGCATGCGGTCAACCCACCCGGCTACCAGCGCTGGGCCGAGCTGGTGCTGCCGATGGTGGACAACACCATCGCCGCAGCCAGGGCGGTGGGCGCGACCATCGCACTGCCGGGCACGGTCTACAACTTCGGGCCGGACGCGCTGGCCCAGCCGCTGATCGGCGAAGACGCGCCGCAGCGGCCGGTGACGCGCAAGGGCGCGATTCGCGTGGAGATGGAGCGCCGACTGCAGCAGGCCAGCGGCGATGGTGCGCGGGTGCTGATCCTGCGCGCGGGCGACTTCTTCGGTCCGCGCACCGGCAACAGCTGGTTCGCGCAGGGCATGGTCAAGCCCGGCAAGCCAGTGCGCAGCGTGGCGCTGCCTTCGGCGCCGGGCGTGGGCCACCAATGGGCCTATTTGCCGGACCTGGCGCGCACGATGGTGGCGCTGCTGTCACGCCGCGCCGAGCTGCCGGCCTTCGCGCGCTTCCACTTCGAAGGCCACTGGGACGCCGACGGCCGGCAGCTCGGCCAGGCGGTTCAGCGCGTGGTGGCCAGCCGCAGCGGCGGCGCGGCGCCCAAGCTCACCGCGCTGCCATGGTGGCTGCTGAAGCTGGCCTCGCCTTTCGTGCCGGTTTTCCGCGAGATGCAGGAGATGCGCTACCTGTGGCGCCAGCCGGTCCGCATGGACGGACAGCGACTGGCGGCCTTCCTCGGCGAAGTGCCGCACACACGGCTGGACGAGGCAGTGGCGGCGACGCTGGAAGGCATTGGCTGCCTTGCTGCGTCTTCCCAGACGGACACGGCAGTCCTCAATCCGTCTTGGTGATCTGCATGGAATACAGCCGCGGGTACGAGTAGCTCACGTCGTAGCCCGGCGGCTGGAAAAAGCCGATGCCGGTGATCCAGCCGGTGTCGCTGATCGAGTAGGCGCTGAAGAGCTGCCAGCCGCTGTTGGGTGGCAGCAGCTTGTTCAGGTCGACGGGCGTGCCGTTGGGCTTCCACACCACGGCATGCACGGCCAACGCGGTCGGGTTGGACGCGTCGCCCGAGGCGGTGCCCACCACGTTGGCGTTGCCCACCACATAGCCCTTGTTGTTCATGCCGAAGGCGTAGCTGTACGAGCCGCCATCGGCCGCCTGGGACAGCAGGCCCAGCACTTCGGGCTCGGTGCTGTCTGCCGCCCAGCGGATGGCGCGCTGGCCCAGGTCGGTGCCCGAGTCGCTGAAAGACGTGCCGACGCCGCTCACGACGCCCTTGTTGTTGATGGCCAGCGCGTAGGTCCAGCCCATGCCGTCGCTGCCATGCCCCAGGCCCTTGAGCTCGGTGGGCGTGGTGGAGCCGGCGGGCCACAGCACAGCGGCGTCGCCTTGCGTGGCACCGCTGTCGGAGAACTTGCCCGACGAACCAACGGCAGCGCCGGCGTCGTTGATGGCCACGGCCGAGCTGGCGTAGCTGGCGCGCGGCGGCTTGGGCAGCGACTGCAGCACCGTGGCGGCGGTGCTGCCGGCCAGCCAGCGGGCGGCGACTGTGCCCAGGTTCTGGCCCTTGGCGCTGAACAGGTTGCCCTTGCCGACCACGTCGCCTGCGGCGTTCACCGCCACCCCCCAGCTGGCAATGCCGGTGGCGCCGCCCAGCGTCACGTTGTCCAGCACCTTGCCCTTGGCGGTCGGATTGGCCCAGCGGATCACGCGGGACGCGCCGTTGGCCGCGATTTCACTGCCGTAGCCGATGATGACGCCGGTGGACGACATGTTGGACGTGCCCATGTAGCCCACGCCGCTGGCATCGGTGAAGCCCTTGGGGACGGCCAGCATCCTGGGCTCGCCCGAGCCGGGCGCGTAATACACCGCACGGCCACCGAGGTCCACGGTGCCGTCGGGGGAATACAGCTCGCTGGTGCCGGCCACTTCGTTCTTGGCATTGGTGGCCTGGGCGGAAGAGGAGCCGGAGCCCGGCGGGATCCAGCCATCAACCGAATTGACGCCCAAGGTGCCCAGCACGTAGGTCTGCGCAGGCGTGATCACCATGCCGCGGTAGCCGAGGAAGGCCGTGCCGGTCGACAGCTGCGCTGCGCCCAGGCCGGCCGCTGCGCCGGAGGCGGTGCCGCCACCCGAGGCGTTGGGCAGCGTGTACGACATCGACGGGTACATGTAGCCGGTGGCGATGAACTGGCCGGGCGAGGTCTCGACCAGGTCGTAACCCAGGCCTGGGTACAAAGTGCCGGTCAGGCCGGCCAGCGCTGGCAGCGCGGAGGTGCCCAGTGCAAGCGCCGCCAACAAGGGGCGCAAGGGCAGGAAACAGGTTGGTGCGGTCACTTCGGAGGCCTCAGGCAAAGGTGGGTGGGAAGGATGGAACGCAGCCTAAGGCATTTGGCAAAGCGCTACAAGGGTTCTGTGAAGGTATTCTGAAAATACCCGTGAGGTCGTTTCGGGGTGTGGTTCTTTCGCGCTATGCTTGACGGCATGAGAACCGAGACACAGGCGGCCGGCGTTGAAGTGGCACTGCGCCGCAGGGCAGAAGAAACCGGCGACCGGCTGCGCGCGGCGGTCGATGGCTTGCTGACCGACCTGGGCGGGCGCGGCATCCGCGACCAGCGCGGCATGCAGGAGGCGCTGAACCTCAGCCAGTCTGCTGTCAGCAGGCTGGTGCTCTCCGCCCGCAGCGGCGATTCACTGGCCTCGCTGAGCAACAGCCCCGGCCTGGAGGCGCTGAAGCAGGTCGCCAAGGGCGCGGCCAAGTCCGGCGTGGACAAGGCCTGCCTGGCCGAAGTCAACCTCGCGATTGCCGAGCTGGAGCATTTCCTGGCCGCCGAGGTGGGTGACCGCAACACGCTGGAAGCGGTGTTGTGCGACTGGGTGCAGGAGTCCCGCGGCAGCTTCGAGCTGCGCCACAAGGCGGCGGCCTTCAAGTCCATGAGCGCGCTGCGCGGCGTGCGGGCCGACGTGATCGTCAACGCCGCCATCGTGCACCCTTCGGCCGATTCGCGGGTCTATGACTGCATTGGCATTGACGCGATGCTGGGCTGCCGCCGCCTGCGCCCCAGCGGGCTGCTGCGGCTGTTCGGCTCGCACCTGGCGCCGCCCGGGTCCAGCTACCAGGTGACCACGCTGGCCGGCGGCGCCATCGGCTCGCTGCGCGATGAGATGGTGCCGGGTTTCAGCACGGTCTCGGCCGCGCAGGCCGAGAGCGTGGAGCACGGGCAGTACCTCGAAACGACGGTGCGCGACCTGCCGCTGGGCATGGGCGACTTTCCCGGCCAGGACCTGGTCAGCGCGAGGATGTACCGCGGCGTGCAGCGGGCCGTGCGCGGCGAAGGCCCGGCCACCTCGGGCGTGGGCGGCCAGGCCGAGCCGCCGGCCGAGGTCTATGTGGTGGACGCATTGCTGCACGACGACGTGTGGCCGGATGCCAAGCCGGAGCTGCGCATCTACGACACGGTGGTGCGCGGCATCACCCACCCGGACAACCCCATGCGCCAGGGCGACCGGCTGGACATGCTGGAGAGCGTGCAGTTCCTCGGCCGCGGCCCGCATGCCTTGCGCATGGCCGAGTTCGCGCGCTACCCGGAGCTGGTCGCCACCGTCTGCGAACAGGCCGGCTGGGACGCCTCGCGCCTGCGGGTGTTCCGCTGCCGGGTGCGCTACCCGATCTACGGCTCGCAGATCGGGCTGGCCTTCCCGCTGACGGACTGAAATCGGGGGCGCTCCCCCGGTTCACGCGCCGCGCCTTCAGGCGCTCTGCACCATCGTCAGGTCAATGCCGCGCGTCTCGCGGGTCAGCGCCAGCGCGGCCAACGTCATCGCGCCATTGGCCACCAGGTACAGGCCCACGCCCCAAAGGCCGTAGGTCTGGTTCAGGCTCACGGCCACCAGCGTGGGTACCGAGGCGCCGACGATGGCGCCGAAGTTGTAGGCCAGCGAGGCGCCGGAGTAGCGCACCTCGGTCGGAAACAGCTCGGGCAGCAGCGCGGCCATCGGCCCGAAGGTGAAGCCCATCAGGCCCAGGCCGACGATGATGAACAGCAGCACGGTGCCGGCCGTCGCGCCGCCCAGGAAGCCGGGCATCACCAGGCCGAAGGCCATGATGGCCAGCGTCACGCCCATCAGCCAACTGCGCCGGCCGATGCGGTCGGCCAGCACACCGCCAATGCTGGTGCACACGCCGAACACGATGGCGCCGATCAACAGGATGCCGGTGAAGGTATTGGCCGGAATGCCCAGCCCGGTGGCGTGGCCTGCCGGCGAGGTGCCCACCGGGCTCTTCGAGTAGATCTGCACGAAGGCCGTCATCAGGTAGAACAGCACGTAGGTCGTCGTCATGATCAGCGTGCCCTGCAGCACCTGCAGGCCGTGCTTGCGCAGCACCGCGGTGACCGGGGCATTCAGCTTCTTGCCGGCCTTCTCGGCCTCGCGGAAGACCTGGCTTTCATGCAGCGTGAGCCGCACGTACAGGCCCACGCCCACCAGCACGATGGACAGCAGGAACGGGATGCGCCAACCCCAGGCGACCATGGCCTCGGCGCCAAGGAAATGGCTGACCAGGAAGAACACGCCATTGGCCGCGAACAGCCCGATGGGCGCGCCGAGTTGCGGGAAGCTGCCGAACAGGCCGCGCTTGCCCGCCGGTGCGTTTTCGGTCGCGACCAGTGCCGCGCCGCCCCATTCACCGCCCAGGCCGATGCCCTGGCCAATGCGGAACACGCACAGCAGGATGGGCGCCCACAGGCCGATGCTGTCGTAGCTCGGCAGCAGGCCGATGGCCACGGTGGACAGGCCCATGGTCAGCAGCGAAGCCACGAGGGTGCGCTTGCGGCCGATCTTGTCGCCGAAGTGGCCGAACAGTGCCGAGCCGACCGGCCGTGCCACGAAGGCCAGCGCCATCGTGGAGAGCGACAGCAGCAGCGCTGCCGAGGGGTCTGCCTTCGGGAAGAACTGGCTGTTGAAGACCAGCACCGCCGCGGTGGCGTAGATGTAGTAGTCGTAGAACTCGATTGCGGTGCCGATCAGCGAGGCCATCGCGACCTGGCGGGGCGAGTTGCGCAGCGCGGCGGCCGGCCGCGTGGGTGCAGAGGAAGACATGAAGACCTTTCGCGGTGCAAAGGCTGCGGTTGGCCAGGCACCGGGGGGACAAGAAATGGGACGGGCAACGCCACGCGAACACATCCGGCCGCGCAGAAGGCGAGCCCGGAGGCCTGGGGCGTACGACCGGGGCGGTGCGAGGCGGGTGGCCCGTGCGCGCGCTCGGCGAGGCGGGCGCCGCAAGGGGTGGCGCGGCGTCCGCGGAAAACCGGCGATTGTCCGCGCACTTGGCTGCGGCGCGCAGCGGGCCGGTGAAAAGACCGCACCGCCGGCGCCTGGCGGCTCGGCGGCGCTCGGACCTGCGTGGCATGAAGCGCAGCCTGGGCGGTTGCGCCGAGCGCTTCAGCCGAACTTCACCTGCCTGGAGGCTTCGACCCGCTTGGTGCGCACCACCACCGTGCCGGCCAGCTTGTCGTGCCAGCCTTGCTTGCGAGGATCCCAGGCAACCCACAGGAAACCCAGCCCAAGCGGCAACAGCGAAAGGTAGTAGCCCAGGTAGCGCACGATGGACTGGCCGGTGCCGATCGGCTCGCCTGTCCTGGCGTTGACTACCCGCGCGCCGACGACGATCTTGCCCGGCGTGGCCTGGCGCAGGATCCAGAAGGCGATGGTGGCCGCGGCCGGGCCGACATAGGAGATCAACAGGTCCGCCGGCCCGGCGATGATGCCTTCCTTGCCACCGGTGTAATACGCGAAACCGTAGGCGGCGATCAGCAAGGGCGTGGTGACCAGCAGGATCAGCACCGTGTCGATCACCGAGGCCCAGGCCCGGATCCAGAACCCCGCATATTCGAGGTTCTGCGGGTTGGACGCGTCAGGCGCGATGTCTTCGACGGCAGCCGAAGGTGCGGCGTAGGGGTTGGGGGCAGTCATGCGCCGGATTCTGCGGCATGAGCCCCGCCTGTTTCATTGCCGGCCGTGCTTCATGGCCTCACGTGAGCACCTCGTCGCCAATGCGCATCACCACGCGCCCTTCGATCTCGCCGCGCTTCATGCGGCCCAGCACGGTGTTGATGTGATCCAGGCTGTCTTCGGTGAAGGTGGTGTGCACGAGGCCGTCACCGGCGAAGGCCAGCGCCTCCTGCAGGTCCTTGCGCGTGCCGACGATGGAACCGCGCACGGTCTTGGCGTTCAGCACCACGTCGAAGATGGGCAGCGCGAAGTCACCCGGCGGCAGGCCGACCAGCGACATCGTGCCGCGCTTGTGCAGCATGCCCAGCGCCTGCGCAAACGCGCTGCGCGAAACGGCGGTGACCAGCACGCCATGCGCGCCGCGCAAGGCCCGCTGCACCTCCAGCACCGGGTCCTGGGTCAGGGCGTTGATCGTCATCTCGGCACCCAGGTGCTTGGCCAGCGCGAGCTTGGCGTCGTCCACATCCACCGCAATGACATGGAAGCCCATGGCCCGTGCGTACTGCACGGCCAGGTGGCCCAGGCCGCCGACGCCGGAGATCGCCACCCAGTCGCCCGGCTTGCAGTCCAGCACCTTCAGCCCCTTGTAGACCGTGACGCCTGCACACAGCACCGGGGCGATTTCCGAGAAGCCGATGTTGGCCGGCAGGTGGCCGACATAGTTCGGGTCGGCCAGCACGTACTCGGCATAGCCGCCGTTGACGGTGTAGCCGGTCATCTGCTGCTCGTCGCACAAGGTTTCCCAGCCGGTGATGCAGTGTTCGCAATGGCCGCAGGCGGTGTGCAGCCAGGGCACGCCCACGCGGTCGCCTTCCTTGATGCCCTTGACGCCCGCGCCCAGCGCCGCGACATAGCCCACGCCCTCGTGGCCGGGAATGAAGGGCAGGCTGGGCTTGACCGGCCAGTCGCCCTCGGCGGCGTGCAGGTCGGTGTGGCAGACGCCGGAGGCGACCACCTTTACCAGCACCTGTCCGGCGGTGACTTCAGGCACCGGCACTTCCTCGATCTGCAGCGGCTGGCCGAAGCTGTGCACGACAGCGGCTTTCATCGTTTTCATGGTGATCTCCCTTGGCGTTTCAGCGCGGCTGGTGCAGCGCGGGCGCGGCCAGGTGTTCGCGGCGGTCGAAGAAGCTGCGCGCCTGCGCCAGCAGCTGCTTTTCGCTGGGGTGGTCGACGATCTCGTAACCGGCGATGCGCTTGGCGGTCTGGGGCTGGTGCTTGTCGACGTAGTGGTGGAAGTCCGCGGAGGCGACGTGGCCGGCCGCCACCAGGATCTGGCCGTCGCCGGCGAGCGCCGCGCACACGGCGGCGAAGAACTCGTGCTCGGCGCGCACGCCGGATGCGTGCTGCGCCGTGGGGTGCTGGTGCGCGCGAACATGCTGGGTTTGCGCAGTTTCGGCGTCGAAGCTGAGGATGGTGGCGGTCTGGTGATCGACCCAGGCGACGGCGTAGGGATGGCCCATGCGGATTCCTTTTGCCTGCGACGGCAGGCGCTGGGCTTCATGATCCGGGCTGGGTCCGGTCGCAGGCTTGATCTTGCGCAAGGGCTGCGATGGAAGGCCTGGCGGCTCAGCCGCCCGCAGACGCCATCGACGGCAGCTTCACCAGGCGCTGGATCTCGCCGCCGCACAGCAGGTTGTTGCGTGCGTACTCTTCGGGGCTGTCGAACTCGTCCTGTGCCCGCGTCAGCGTGGCCAGGGCCTGCCTGGCGTGGTTCAGCACGGTGGCCGAACTCGCACGCTCGGGCCAGGGGTAGCGCAGCTGGCGGAACTGGGCGGCGATGTCGCGCCAGATGCGCACATGGGTGTGCTCGTGGTTCAGCACCCGGGCGTAGCTGCAGCTGTCTTCCGGGAATTCGCTGGCGATGCGCAGCACCGGTTTGACAAAGGCCAACCGCACGACGATGCCGGCGCAGCTCGCCTGAGGTTCCACGCTGAGCTGGGTCTGCACCATCACATGGCCCAGTTGCACGCCTTTGCCGGTCTTCTTCTGGCCGGCATTGCCCAGCGCGGTGACTTCGGCCGAGCGCTTGCCGTGGTCCAGCTCGGGCGCCGGGAACCAGTCGGCTGCGTAGCGAATGGGCTCGCTGCAAGGCGGCAGCTCGGCACCCCGGGAGGGGGCGCTGAGCACGCCTGTGGACAGGCCGATGAGCAGGGCGAGGTGGGCGCGTGGGGCGGGCATGGGGCCGGGCATGGGGCGAGGGCAGGCTGAACCGCTGTTATCGGCGCTTGCCGGCCGGAACTGAGCGCGTCGTCTTTTACCAGGATGAGACCGATACTCCTGCATGACCCTCCCTCCACCGACCGCGCCGGGCGCTGATGCCCCTGGCCCGACACGCATCGTCGGCCTGGGTGCGTCCGCTGGTGGCTTGAGCGCCCTGGAGGAGTTTCTTGCCCGGGTTCCCGCCGGCAGCGGCCTGGCCTACGTCGTCGTGCAGCACCTGGATCCCACGCACAAGGCCCTGGTGGTGGAACTGCTGCAGCGGTCCACGCTGATGCCGGTGGCCGAGGCGACGCGGGCCATGCGCATCAAGCCCGACTGCGTCTATGTGATCCCGCCCAACAGCGAACTGACGGTGGCCGGCGGTTCGCTGCACCTGGCCCCGCCCGCGCAACCACGGGGCATGCGCCTGCCGATCGACGTGCTGTTCTGTTCGCTGGCCCGCGACCGGGGCGAGCAGGCGATTGGCGTGGTGCTGTCGGGCATGGGCTCCGACGGCACCCTGGGCCTGCAGGCCATCAAGGCCCAGGGCGGGCTTGCGCTGGTGCAGTCGCCGGAGTCGGCGCAGTTCGATGCCATGCCCAACAGCGCCATCAGCGCAGGCGCGGCGGACATCGTTGCCCGGCCTGCGGAGATGCCACAGCGCATCCTGCTCGTCACGGCACGCGGCGCGGCCCCGGGCGCGTCAGCCGGCGCTGCCGAAGGCCAGGCCACCGGGCTGGCCGAGATCCTGGGCCTGCTGCGCGCGCACAGCCGGCACGATCTCTCGCCCTACAAGTCCAGCACGCTGACCCGACGGATCGAACGGCGCATCGGCGTGCATCGCCTGGCCACGATGGCGCAGTACGCGGCCTTCCTGCGCGAGAACCCGCAGGAACTGGACCTGTTGTTCAAGGAGATGCTGATCGGCGTGACCGCCTTCTTCCGCGACCCATCGGTCTGGCAGGAATTGCAGGACAGCGTGCTGCCCGCGCTGCTGGCCGGCGCCGCCGAGGGCACGCCGCTGCGCGCCTGGGTGGTCGGCTGCTCGACCGGCGAGGAAGCCTACTCATTGGCCATGTGCTTCAGGGAGGCGGTCGACGCGCTGCCCACCCCTGGCTCGCACACGATGCAGATCTTCGCGACCGACCTGAGCGCGGACGCGATTGCCGCGGCGCGCAGGGGGCACTACACCGAGAAGATCGCGGCCGACATGAGCCCGGAGCGCTTCGCCCGCTTTTTCAGCCCGCAGGGCAATGGCGTGGTGATTGCGAAGGAGATCCGCGAGATGGTGCTGTTCGCCCAGCACGACGTGATCCTGGACCCACCGTTCACGCGGCTCAGCATCCTGTCCTGCCGCAACCTGATGATCTATTTCAATGCCACGCTGCAGCGTGGGCTGATTCCGCTCTTCCACTACAGCCTGCGCCCCGGTGGCGTGCTGCTGCTGGGCGGGTCCGAGACGACGGGGCGTGCGTCGGCACTGTTCACGCCCATCAGTGCGAAGTCCAGGCTGTACCGGCGCGGCGACAATGCCGCCCACGTCGGTTCGGTGGACTTTCCCGTCAATCGCCGCTTGCCGTTGCGCCCTGCCGCGCAGGAGTCGCTCGTGCCCCACACCACAGCTCAGCCCGCCAACCTGCAGACCCTCGCAGACCAGGTGCTGCTGCAGGAGTTCTCGCCGCCTGCCGTGCTGGTCAATGCGCACGGCGACATCGTCTACATCAGCGGCCGGACCGGCAAGTACCTGGAACCCGCCGCGGGCAAGGCCAACTGGAACATCCACGTGATGGCCCGGCCGGGCATTCGCACCCAGGTGGCGGCGGCGCTGCGCCAGGCCATGCAAGGCGGCGGCCCGATCGAACTGCACGGGCTGAAACTCGAAGGCGCGGCGCAGGAGATGCTGGATGTGATCGTGCGGCGCATCGACGAGCCCAACGCGCTGGCGGGCGCCACGATGATCGTGTTTCGCGAAGTCCTCGCCCCGGCGGGCGGCGCGGCCCGGCGCAGGCGCAAGGCCGGCGAGGTCGACCCTGCCGTCAGCCAGGAACTGGCGCGGGCGCACGAGGAGATCCGCGCGTTGCGCCAGGAGATGCGCAGCTCTGAGGAAGAGCTGCAGGCCGCCAATGAGGAACTTCAATCGACCAACGAGGAGCTGCAGTCCGCCAACGAGGAGTTGACGACCTCCAAGGAAGAGGGGCAGTCGATGAACGAGGAGCTGCAGACCATCAATGCCGAGCTGCAGTCCAAGCTGGACGACCTGGCGCTGGCCCACAGCGACATGCAGAACCTGCTCAACAGCACCGACATCGCCACGCTGTTTCTCGACAGCGCGCTGAATGTGCGGCGCTTCACCGAGCAGATCACGCGCATCGTGCACCTGCGCGAGGGCGACATCGGCCGCCCGCTCAGCGAACTCGCCAGCACGCTGATCTATCCGGAGCTGCATGCCGACGCGAAGGAAACGCTGCGCACGCTCGCGTTCTCCGAGAAGCAGATTTCCACCACCGATGGGCATTGGTACTCGGTCCGGATCATGCCCTACCGCACGCTGGCCAACGTCATCCAGGGTGTGGTGATCACCTTCGTTGACATCACCGCGGCGAAAGAGCTGGAGTCCCGTCTGCGCAAGGCATAGAGTCGGGCTGCCCAGGGTTGCTTGATTGAAAAAGGAAACCCCCATGTCGAGCCAGATTGTGTCGTCGGGAAACCCGATGGACCTGAGATCGCGTGCAGCGCTGCGCTTGAACGGTCGTGGTGGCGCGAATGCAAGAGGCACCAGTCCCTCCGAAGCGCTGGTGGTGCTTTTCGAGCTGGCCTCCTCGCCCGCGACGGCGCCCGATGCGCTGGCCCTGCTGCACGAACTTCAGGTGCATCAGGTTGAGCTCGAGCTTCAGGGCGAAGAGCTGCTGGACTCGCGTGCCGAGCTGGAGGAGGCGCTGGCTCGCCAGACTGCGCTCTACGATTTCGCCCCGGTGGGGCACTTCACCTTGGGTGCCGGCACGCTGGTTTGCGAACTGAACCTCACGGGCGCCCGCTGGTTGGGCTGCGAGCGCGAAGCCGTGCTGGGCCGGGCCCTGGACAGCTTTCTTGATCGGCGCAGCGCCGACAAGCTTCACGCCTTGCTGGCCGGGGTGGGCGAGGGTCGGCAAGGGGATGCCTGCGAGCTGAACCTGGCCTTGCCGGGTGGCAGGTCGCGTGCCGTTCATGCATGTGCCGCCCGGGACCTGGCCGGCGGGCGCTTCCTGGTCACGCTGGTCGAACTGGGCGAACGCCAGGTGTGATCTGCGAGCGCCGTATGTGCGGCACCGAACATGGTGTTTGAGTCGCGGCGCCTATGCTCGCGAAAGGCAGGGCGACCGGTTGTTGCCGGCCGCCTGTTTCATGCCTGGGGAGGCCCGCATGGTCATCGCATTGGGCGGCAGAGAAAACCATCTGCTGGCCGCCTTGCCGGAGGCAGAGTGGCAGCGTTGGCGGCCGCAGCTGGAAGCCGTTGAATTGCCGCTGGGGCTGGTGCTGTATGAGGCCGGCCTTGCGCTCAGCCACGTCTATTTCCCTACCACCGCGATCGTCTCGCTGCTGTTTGTGCTGGAGGACGGCGACACGGCCGAGATCGCGGTGGTCGGCAATGAAGGCCTGGTGGGCATTGCGCTTTTCATGGGCGGCGAAAGCACGCCCAGCCGCGCGGTGGTGCAGAGCGCCGGCCAGGGCTTCCGGCTCAGCGCCCAGGCCATCAAGGAGGCCTTCAACCGCAACGGCCCGGTGATGCACCTGATGCTGCGTTACACCCAGGCACTGATCACGCAGATGGCGCAGACGGCGGTCTGCAACCGCCACCATTCGCTGGACAAGCAGCTGTGCCGCTGGCTGCTGCTCAGCCTGGACCGGCTGCAGGGCAACGAGCTGGTGATGACGCAGGAGCTGATCGCCAACATGCTGGGCGTGCGCCGCGAAGGGGTCACCGAAGCGGCCTTGAAGCTGCAGGCCGCTGGGTTGATCCGCTACGCCCGCGGCCGCATCACCGTGATCGACCGGCCCGGCCTGGAACTGCGGACTTGCGAGTGCTATGCCGTGGTGAAGAAGGAATACGACAGGCTGCTGCCGGACTTGAAGGCGATTTGACGTGCACCCCAAGCCTGCTGGGGCCTCGGGCATTTGCCACCTGTGAAGTGGGCCACCGCACAGACCGTTTTCCACCGCGGCGTCAGGCTGGGCCGCATTGAATCATTCGGAGAATGGCCATGAACACAGGCAGTCAGTTGCATGGAGACGCGGTTTCCGGGGTGGACGAGATCCTCGGCGATGGCACGCATGTGCGGGTGCGCCCCATCCACCCCGATGACCTCGAACTGGAGCGCAGGTTCATCGAGGCGCTGTCGCCCGCTTCGCGCTACTTCAGGTTCATGGAGACGCTGCGCTCACCGAGCGACGCGCTGCTCAAGCAGATGACGGTCATCGATCCCGCCACCGATGCGGCCTACGTCGCGGTGGTGGGTGAGGGCGACCAGCAGCGCGAAGTGGGAGTGGCCCGCTTCAGTGCGCGGGCCGACGGCCAGGACTGCGAGTTTGCGGTCACCGTGAGCGACGAGTGGCAGCAGAAGGGGCTGGGCAGCTTGCTGATGGCGCGCCTGATCGAGGTGGCACGTGCACGCGGCATCGGTGCCATGCATTCGAGCGACGCGGCCGACAACAGCCGCATGCGGCAGTTTGCCGACCACCTGCACTTCCAGCACAAGACCGACCCCGACGACCCGACCATGGTGCGCTACACGGTGGACCTGAAGGCGAACAGCCTGCCTGCTGCAGGGATGGCAGTGGCAGCGAAGGTGCTGCCATGAAATCGCTTTTGGCCAGAAGCGCGCTGGCGCTGGCGATCCTGGTTTCGCTGCCGTCGTGGGCAGAGGTTTCGGTGGCCATCAACATCGCGCCGCCGCCTTTGCCGCTCTATGCCCAGCCCCAGGTTCCGGGAGAGGGCTACATCTGGACGCCAGGCTACTGGAGCTGGCGCGCGACAGACGGCGACTACTACTGGGTGCCCGGCACCTGGGTGCTGGCACCGAACCCCGGTGAACTGTGGACGCCCGGCTACTGGGCGTTCCAGGGCCCGGGCTACTTCTGGCATGTCGGCTACTGGGGCCGGCGCGTCGGCTTTTATGGCGGCCTGAACTATGGCCATGGCTACACCGGCTCGGGCTACCAGGGCGGTCGCTGGGACCGCGGTGTGTTCCGCTACAACCGGGCCGCCAGCAACGTCAATGTGCGGGTGGTGCGCAACGTCTACAACACCGTGGTGATCAACAAGCAGGTCAACCACATCAGCTTCAACGGCGGCGAGGCGGGTGTCAACCGACGGCCGACCGTGAGCGAGCGCCGCTTCCAGGAGGCCGAACATCGCGCGCCTACGGCCGACCAGGTGCAGCACGAGCGCACCGCGGTGTCCACGCCCGGCCAGAGGGCGACCGTCTCCCATGGCGCACCTCCCGTGGCGGCAACGCCAAAGCCATCCGGCTTCGAAGCCCCCGGTGTCGAGCATGCGAAGCCTGCACGCGCCGAGCCGCCCGCGCGCCGGGCGCAGGTGCCCGGCACCGCGCAATGGCCGGCGCCTGAACAGCATGCCGCGCCGCGAGCGGCTCCCCAGCAAGCCCCGCGCACGGAGCAGCCGAAGGCAGAGCGGCCGGAGCGGGCAGAGAAACCGGAGCGACCGGAGCGACCAGAGCGGGCAGAGCGGGCAGAGAAGCCGGGGCGCGGAGAGCCCAATGGGCGTGGCGGCGAACAGGCGCCGGATGCGCCGCGCAAGGAGCGTTGATTTCGACCTGTCGCCTGGCACCAGGCATGGTGTCGAAGGCGCTCAGGCGCCCTTGCCGCGGCCGGCGATGATCGCGTCGGCCACGTTCTTGGGCGCTTCGCTGTAGTGCTTGAACTCCATCGTGTACGTGGCGCGGCCTTGCGACATCGAGCGCAGCGTGGTCGAGTAGCCGAACATTTCCGACAGCGGCACCTCGGCCTTGATGACCTTGCCGCCGCCAATCATGTCGTCCATGCCCTGCACCATGCCGCGGCGGCTGGACAGGTCGCCCATCACGTTGCCGGCGTAGTCCTCAGGCGTCTCGACTTCCACCGCCATCATCGGCTCCAGGATGACAGGCGAGGCCTTGCGCATGCCTTCCTTGAAACCCATGGACGCGGCCATCTTGAACGCGTTTTCGTTCGAGTCCACCTCGTGGTACGAGCCGAAGGTCAGCGTGACCTTCACGTCCACCACCGGGAAACCGGCCAGCACGCCGTTCGGCAATGTGTCGATCAGGCCTTTTTCCACCGCAGGGATGAACTCGCGCGGCACCACGCCACCCTTGATCGCGTCGACGAACTCGAAGCCCTTGCCAGGCGCCTGCGGCTCGACCGTCATCACCACGTGGCCGTACTGTCCCTTGCCGCCGGACTGGCGCACGAACTTGCCTTCCACGTCGGAGACCGACTTGCGGATGGTTTCGCGGTAGGCCACCTGCGGCTTGCCCACATTGGCTTCCACGCCGAACTCGCGCTTCATGCGGTCGACGATGATTTCCAGGTGCAGCTCGCCCATGCCGGAAATGATGGTCTGGCCGGATTCTTCGTCGGTGCGCAGGCGGAATGAGGGGTCTTCCCTGGCGAGCCGGCCCAGCGCAATGCCCATCTTCTCCTGGTCGGCCTTGGTCTTGGGCTCCACCGCCTGCGAGATCACGGGTTCGGGGAAGACCATCTTCTCCAGCGTGATGATGGCGTCCGGGTCGCACAGCGTCTCGCCGGTCGTCACGTCCTTCAGGCCCACGCAGGCGGCGATGTCCCCGGCCAGGATTTCCGAGATTTCCTCGCGCTGGTTGGCATGCATCTGCAGGATGCGGCCGATGCGTTCCTTCTTGCCGCGGATCGGGTTGAACACCGAATCACCGGACTTCAGCACGCCCGAATACACGCGCACGAAAGTCAGTTGGCCCACGTACGGGTCCGTCATCAGCTTGAAGGCCAGCGCGGCAAACTTCTCGCCGTCGTCGGCCTTGCGGACCACGTCCTTGTCGTCCTCGTCATGGCCAGGCACCGGCGGGATGTCCAGTGGGGAGGGCATGAAGTCGATCACCGCGTCCAGCATGCGTTGCACGCCCTTGTTCTTGAACGCGGTGCCGCACAGCATGGGCTGGATCTCGCCGGCAATGGTGCGCGTGCGCAAGGCCTGCGTGATCTCTTCTTCGCTCAGGTCGCCGCTTCCCAGGTACTTGTCCATCAGCGCCTCGCTGCTTTCGGCCGCGACCTCCAGCATCTTCTCGCGCCATTCCTGGGCCAGCTCGGCCAGCTCGGCCGGAATCGCTTCGTAGCTGAACTTCATGCCCTGGGACACGTCGTCCCAGAGGATGGCCTTCATCTTGATCAGGTCCACCACGCCCTTGAAACCCTCTTCGGCGCCAATGGGGATGACGATCGGCACCGGGTTGGCCTTCAGCCGGTCGATCATCATCTGGCGCACGCGGAAGAAGTCGGCGCCCACGCGGTCCATCTTGTTGACGAAGGCCAGGCGCGGCACCCGGTACTTGTTGGCCTGGCGCCAGACGGTTTCGCTCTGCGGCTGCACGCCACCCACCGCGTCGTAAATCATCACCGCGCCGTCCAGCACGCGCATCGAGCGCTCCACCTCGATCGTGAAGTCCACGTGGCCGGGGGTGTCGATGATGTTGATGCGGTGCTCGGGCCGGGCCAGGTCCATGCCCTTCCAGAAGCAGGTCGTCGCGGCCGACGTGATGGTGATGCCGCGTTCCTGCTCCTGCTCCATCCAGTCCATCGTGGCCGCGCCGTCGTGCACCTCGCCCAGCTTGTGGTTGATGCCGGTGTAGAACAGGATGCGCTCGGTGATGGTGGTCTTGCCGGCATCGATGTGCGCGGAGATGCCGATGTTGCGGTAACGCTCGATGGGGGTTTTGCGGCTCACGATGCGACCCTGGAAAGTTGGCCTATGAGAGGTGTCCCGGGTCTGGCGACCCGAAACGCTGGCTTCAGCCGTTTCGCGAGGAAAGGGCCGGGGCACCAGTATGCCGACAGATGGCGCATCGTGTCATGGCGCCTGCGGTCATGCGGGCTTGCAGGCCTGTGGACTTGTGCCGGCAGCGATGCCGATGAACCTGGGCTCAGCGGCGCGGGCGCGGGGCTGGCGAGGCCAGGCCCTGCTGCACCGTGCACAGGATGTCCAGCACCGTGCGGTCGCGCAAGGCATCCCGGTCGTACAGCGGATAACGCGCCACCCCCAAGGTGAGCAGCAGGTAACCCAGCATTTGCGCCACCAGCGCGTCGGTGCTGAGGCCCAGTGCTGCGTCGCCGGGCGGTGTTGCCGCGCAGGCGGCCACGCGTTCGCGCGTCAGCAGCACCATGCCTGCGTAGACCGGCTGGTGTTCCATGTCCACCGCGTCCGCGCCGGAGGTCTGCACCAGGGACATGTAGATCATGCGGAACTGGTCCGGGCGCAGCTCCCAGAAGGCCAGGAAGCTGCGCACATGGGCTTCCAGCAGCTTCAGCGGCGTGCGCCGTCCCTTCTGCACCGACTGCAACTCGGCCAGCAGCGCCTCGAAGATCTCCAGCCACAGGCCTTCCAGCAAGGCCTGCTTGCTGGGGAAGTAGCTGTACAGCGCCATGGTCGAGAGCTTGAACTCCAGCGCCATGCGGCGCATCGACAGCGCGGCCAGGCCTTCGTCGCGGTAGATCAGGCGCGCTCGCTCCAGCAGCTCGCGCTTGAGCGTCGCCATCTCGTTCGGGCTGCGGCGCAGGCGGACGGTCGCTGGTTTGTTGCGCGGTGCCTTGGTGTTCATCGGGTTCCGGTTCCAGCCATCTTGGGTAGCCCGATACGGTAGTGCAGGTCGGTTCTAGGCCAAATGGGCGAGAACCCCTGTGCTTTTGTGGGGTTGTCACTAACGTACACGTACAACAATATCGATTAGCAGGCATGCTTGCCACCTTGCATGCCGGATCTGTCCATTTGTATTGAGACCCACTTCATGCAAGTTCTTCATCGCCTTTCCGTCGGAGCCAAGCTGGGCCTCGCCTTTGCCGCCGTGCTGCTGATCACCACCGCGCTGGGCGTGCTGGCCATCGTCCAGCTCGGCCGTGTCAACGACACCGCCAGCGACATGGCCGACGACTGGATGCCCTCGATGCGCGCCGCGCAGACCGCCAGCCTGGAAGTGGCCCGGCTGCGCACCCGCGAGTACCGCTTCCTGCTGGCCGAGGAGGCGCAGCGCCCGGCCGTCATCGAGCAGCTGAAGTCCTCCGCCGAGGCCGTCGAACTGCAGCTGGCCAACTACGCCAGGCTGGTGCAGTCCGAAGACGAACGCAGCCAGCTGACGCGCACGCAGGAAGACTGGGCCGCCTATCTGAACAGCGACCGTGCCATGCAGGACGCGATGGCCAAGGGCGACAAGGCTCTGGCCAGCGAACAGCTGCTCAAGCGAGGCGTGCCCAGTTATGACGCGCTGCTGGCCAGCCTGAACAAGCTGACCAAGCAGAACGCCGATGGCGCCGAGGCAGCCAACGACCTGAGCGACCGGATCTACGCCAACAGCCGCTGGATGGTCATCGGCATGACGGTCATCGCGGTGCTGCTGGGCGCGGGCCTGGCCTTTGTCATCACCCGCCGCATCACCCGCCCGCTGGCCGACGCGGTGCGTCTGGCCGAGGCGGTTGCCCAGGGCGACCTGACGCGCAGCCTGCGCGTGGTCGGCCACGACGAACTGGCCCAGCTGCAGGGCGCGCTGCTGCGCATGGTCGAGCGGCTGAAGTCCGTCGTGACCCAGGTGCGCAACGGCGTGGATTCCGTCTCCAGCGCTTCGTCGCAGATCGCCACCGGCAACCATGACCTGTCGGCCCGCACCGAGCAGACGGCCGCCAACCTGGAGGAAACCGCCTCCAGCATGGAGCAGCTGACCGGCACCGTGGGGCAGAGCGCCGATACCGCGCGCCAGGCCAACCAGCTGGCCAGCTCGGCGGCCGAGGCGGCCGCACGCGGTGGCGAAGTGGTGGGCGGCGTGGTGCAGCGCATGCAGCAGATCAGCGACTCGTCCCGCAAGATCGCCGAGATCATCGGCGTGATCGACGGCATCGCGTTCCAGACCAACATCCTGGCGCTGAATGCGGCAGTGGAAGCGGCCCGCGCCGGTGAACAAGGCCGCGGCTTCGCGGTGGTGGCATCCGAGGTGCGCTCGCTTGCGCAACGCTCGGCCGAGGCGGCCAAGCAGATCAAGGGCTTGATCGTGAAGTCGACCGAGACCGTGGAGGCCGGCACGGCCGACGTGGCCCAGGCCGGCCAGGTCATGGACGAGATCGTGACCGGCGTGCGCCGCGTCACCGACCTGATGGCCGAGATCGCCGCGGCCGCTTCCGAGCAGCGCGACGGCATTGGCCAGGTCAACCAGGCAGTGGCCAACCTGGACCAGATGACGCAGCAGAACGCTGCGCTGGTCGAAGAGTCCACGGCCGCGTCTTCCTCGCTGCAGGAGCAGGCGCAGCGCCTGGCCGATGTGGTGGCGGTCTTCAACGTGGGCACGCCGGCCCGGGTTTGAGTGGCATTGAAGGCCTGCCGAGGGGCGGGTCGGGCGAAACAACAACAAGGTTCAACACGATGCGGTTCATCCGGTCAGGTTTCACGGCCCCTCTTTTTTCCGGGGCTGCGGGGTGGGTGATGTGGGCCTGCATGGGCGCGGCCCATGCGCAGGCCGCACCGCCAGACCAGGCGCTGGTCGAGCAGGGCCGCAAGCTGGCAGTCGCTGCCGATTGCGCGGCCTGCCACACCACGCCCAAGGGTGGCGCGGCCTTCGCGGGTGGCTACCCGATTGCGTCGCCGCTGGGGACGATCTATGCGTCGAACATCACGCCGTCCAGGGCGGGCGGCATTGGCGACTACACGCTGGCCGACTTCCAGCGCGCGCTGCGCCAGGGCGTGCGCAAGGACGGCGCGCAGCTCTATCCCGCGATGCCGTACACCTCGTACACGCAGCTCAGCGACGCGGACACGCAGGCGCTGTATGCGTACTTCATGCACGGCGTGACCGCGGTCGACCAGAAGGCACCCGAGACCGAGCTGCCGTTCCCGTTCAACCTGCGCCTCTCGATGGCCGCATGGAACAGCATGTTCCTGAAGGACGAGCGCTTCGTGCCCGACGCCTCCAAAAGCGCCGAGGTGAACCGCGGCGCCTACCTGGCTGGCGCGCTGGCGCACTGCAGCGCCTGCCACACGCCACGCAATGCCTTGATGGCCGAGCAACTGGGCAAGTCCTTCCTGGCCGGCGGCTCGGTCGGCCCCTGGTTCGCACCCAACATCACGTCGGACGCGACCAGCGGCATTGGCGGCTGGACCGAGGCCGAGCTGGTGCAGTACCTGAAGAGTGGCCGCGTGGACGGCAAGGCCCAGGCCGCCGGACCGATGGCCGAGGCCATCGAGCACAGCCTGCAGCACCTGCCCGACGAGGACCTCAAGGCCATCGCGGTCTACCTGAAGCAGACGCCGGCGGTGAACGACGGCGAGGCCAGGCCGCGTTTTGCCCATGGCGAAGCGTCCAAGGCCGAGATCGACATGCGCGGCCTGACAAATGATGCCGACGCCGGCTGGCGAGTCTTCAGCGGCAGCTGCGCGCAGTGCCACCAGGTGGGCGGCGGCGGCAACGGCGTCTACCCCTCGCTGTTCCACAACACCGCCCTCGGTGCCGACCGGCCCGACAACCTGATCGCCACCATCCTGCAGGGCGTGGACCGCACGGTCGACGGCAAAGCCCACTTCATGCCGGCATTCGGCGACACGGCCTCCTACGCCGACCGTCTGAGCGACCAGCAGATTGCCGACCTGAGCAACTACCTGCTGAGCTACCACGGCAACGCCGCGGTGAAGGTCAGCGCCAGTGACGTGCAGACCTTGCGCGCCGGCGGCAAGCCGCCACTGCTCGCGATGATCCGGCCGGCGATCCTGCCGGGCGGCGTGGTCGTGCTGTTGTTGTTGATCGTGCTGGTGGTTCGCCGCAGCCGTCGTGCCCGCTAGGAGACAAGCCATGAGCCACTCAAACCAGGACGGCTTCGAGCCCGTCCCGTTCCCCATTTCCCGCCGCGCACTGATCGGCGGCGCCGCCGTCGCAGGCGCTGCCTTCGCGCTGGGCGGCGCCGCCTTGCTGGGCACGACCAATGCCTTTGCCGCGGCCGCGGCTGGCGCGGACTTCCTGCGCCTGTCCGAATTCCTGACCGGCGGCAAGCCGCTGGAGCCGGGTCTCGCCACGCGCTACCAGGCTGCGCTGGCGCGCCATGACGCCAAGTTCAATGACTCCTCGGCTGCTTTGCAGCGCTATGTCGCCGAAGCCAAGGAAACCAGTGTCGACAGCCTGCTGGCCAGGCCGGACCTGGGCGAGCCGCTGCGCAAGACCATCACGCAAATCGTTTCGGCCTGGTACCTGGGCATCGTCGGCAATGACGCGGACGCCGAGCTGATCAGCTACGCGCAGGCCTTGATGTACCGGCCCACGCAAGACGTGCTGGTCATTCCCAGCTACGGCGGCGGCCCCGACTCCTGGGGCCAGAAGCCGGTCGGGGTGGTGGTACCAAGTACCGAGAAAGCAGCATGAGCAGCAACCAAGAATTTGATGCAGACCTGATCGTCATCGGGTCGGGCGTGATGGGCGGGCTGATCGCCAGCCGGCTGGCCAAGGCCGGCAAGTCGGTGATCATCCTGGAAGCCGGGCCGCGCGTGCGCCGGGCCGAGATCGTCGAGACCTTCCGCAATTCGCCGGTCAAGCTCTCGCTGGCCAACACCAAGGCCCAGGGCGCCGGCTCGCCGTTCCCGAACCCGCCGCACATCCCGTCCACCTATGGCGACTACCTGCAGCAGACCGGCCCAGTGTCGTACCCGACCAAGTACCTGCGCGTGGTCGGCGGCACGACCTGGCATTTCGGCTCGGCGCTGTGGCGCATGATCCCCAACGACTTCAAGCTGAAGACGCTCTATGGCCGTGGCCGGGACTGGCCCATCGGCTACGACGAGCTGGAGCCGTATTACTGCGAGGCCGAGGCCGAACTCGGTGTGTCGGGCATCGACGGGCAGGACGAAAGCGGCCATGGCGGGCAGGCCTGGCCGCCACGCTCCAAGCCCTTTCCAATGAAGGGCCTGAACGAGCCGTATTTCATGACGCGCATGGCCGAGATGCTGGCGCCTGGCGGCTACAACCCGGTGATCGAGCCGCACGGCCGGGCCACGCGGCCTTACGGCAACCGCCCGGTCTGCGCCGGCAACAACAACTGCAACCCGGTCTGCCCCATCGGTGCCAAGTACGACGGCTCGATGCACATCGACGTGGCCGAACGCCACGGCGCCAAGCTGCTGGACAACGCCGTGGTCTACAAGATCGAGCACGGCGCGGACAACAAGATCACCGCCGTCAACTACAAGCAGCCCGACGGTACTTCGCATCGCCTCACGGCCCGCCACTTCGTGCTGGCCGCCTACGCCATCGAAGGCCCGAAGCTGCTGCTGATGTCGACCTCGGAGAAGTTCCCGAACGGCATTGCCAACTCGTCCGACCAGGTTGGCCGCAACCTGATGGGCCACACCGGCATCAGCGTCAACGCGATGATGAACGAGGACGTCTGGCCGGGCCAGGGGCCGACCGAGCTGCTGGTCTACCTGAACTACCGCGACGGCGAATTCCGCAAGGACATTCCCAGCTACAAGACCAAGTTCCGCAACACCGTGCCGACCTCGCAGATCGCCTCCGCGCTGCTGGCCAAGGGCGTGCTCGGCAGCAAGCTGGACGCCGAGATCCGCCGCCAGTCTGCGCGCTCGATCAACATCGCGGTGGACCTGGAAACCGAGGCCCAACCGCAGAACCGCATCGTGCCCAGCAAGAAGCGCTTCGACGGCATCGGCCTGCCGGTGCCGGAGATCTACTACAGCGTCAACGACTACTGGAATGCCGGGCGAGACTTCGCGGTCAAGGACCTGACGCGCATGACCAAGCTGCTGAACGCCGACGTGCTGAAGATGGACACCAGCCACCAGGACCGCCAGCACATCATGGGCACCACGCTGATGGGCGACGACCCCAAGGACTCGGTGGTGGACCGCGACTGCCGCACGCACGACCATCCGAACCTGTTCATCGCCGGCACCGGCGTGATGCCTTCGGCCTCCTGCATGAATCCGACGCTGACCGGCGCCGCGCTGAGCCTGCGCATTGCCGAGACCTTGCTCAAGGAGATCTGAGCCACGACGCGCTGCGGCCAATCGCCGCAGCGCCGCGCCTCAGGGCGGTCAGTCGTACTTCAGGTACTTGAAACGAGGATCGTCGGGCGTGCCTTGCAGCGCCGAACCCTCCACGGCGCCCGGCTGCCACAGGACGACCTCCTCGATCTTCTTCGCGAGCTCGAAGTCCTTGTCGGTGATGCCCTTGGCGGCGTGGTTCATCAGCTTGACCGTGACGAAGGCATACGACACGGTGAGGTCCGGGTGATGCCAGGCTGCTTCCGCGAGGTGGCCCACCGTGTTCACCACCATCAAGGTGCCTTTCCAGCCGCTGGTCTTGAACTTGCGGCGAATCCAGCCGTCCTCAAAGGACCACTTCGGCAACTCTTCTGACAAGCGTGCCGTGATCTCTTCCGAGGTGTAGACCTCGTCTGCAGTCTGTTTGCGCCAGCTGGTCATGTCAGTCTCCCGTGGAAAGAAGCAAGGGGACGCCGATGCTACCGCTCGTGGCGCCGCATGACACACTGTCCCTCTGGCGATACAGCGGGGCGGATCGGCGCCTGCCTTGCCCGGGTGGGTGGTCCCGGAGGGGCCAGGAACGGAGATTGCTCTTGGGTTGTCGCGCAGATGCCGTTTCACAGGGCGGCGCGTCACGACCATGGGCCATGCCGTTCTCGCCGTTCCGCCTCGGATGCACTTCGATCTCTCCAACACAGTCACGCTGCGGGCGCCGGGTCGACTGCACCTGGGTTTTCTGGATCCATCTGGCTCACTGGGACGGCGCTTCGGCAGCATCGGGATGGTCATCGACGGCTTCGAGACCGAGGTCGAACTTGGCGCCGCGCTTGCCGATCGCGTCACCGCCGACACGCCCGAAGGCGACACGCAGATGGCGCGCGCGAGCGCCTACCTTCACACGCTGCGCGAGCGCAGCGGCCGCCTCGAACCGCTGCACCTGAGGCTGCTGCGGGTGCTGCCGGCGCACGGCGGCTTCGGGTCCGGCACCCAACTCGCGTTGGCGATTGCACGTGCGTTCGCCCAGTGGCATCGGCTTGACGTGAGCACGCCGACGCTGGCGCACTGGCTCGGTCGCGGCCAGCGTTCCGGTATCGGCATCCACGGCTTCGATCAAGGAGGCCTGCTGGTCGATGGCGGGCCGACCGCGGATGCCCGGCCTGCGCCCTTGCTCTCGCGCATCGCGCTGCCCGGGGCCTGGCGCGTCCTCGTCGTGCAGGATGAGCGCGAGCGCGGCCTGTCGGGCGGCGATGAGAAGGGCGCGATGGCCGGGCTCGCCGCCATGCCGGCCGCGCGTGCTGCCGAGATCTGCCACGAGGTGCTGATGCGCGTGCTGCCCGGTGCCGCCAGTGCCGAATTCGACATTTTCGCGCGCGGCGTTTCGCGCGTGCAGCAACTGCTCGGTGAACATTTCGCGCCGGCCCAGAACGGTAGTGCCTACACCAGCGCCGCGGTTGGGCGCCTGATGGATTGGGTTGGCGCAAGTGCGCATCGGGCCGCGATCGGCCAGAGTTCCTGGGGCCCGACCGGGTTTGCCATCGTCGAATCGCAGGCGCACGCCGAGTCGCTCGAACGTGCCGCGCGCTCGGCCGATCTGATAGAGCCCGGGCTGGTGCTGCGCATCGTCGCGCCGCGCAACCGTGGCGCCGAGATCACCGACCTTCGCGTGGCGCGGCGCGCGCGCTGAGCGAACGCCATCCCTTCACCCGCCTCATCAACGCCCACCGATTCAAGCCATGGAACGTCCCCGCATCCTCCACCTGTTCACGCCCGGGCACCAGGCCAGCCCGTTCGACGTCAACATGGCGGCCGATGCCGGCTACCAGATCATCACGCCTTACACCGACGTTGGCATCGACGGGGTCACCGCGCTGACGCAGGACGCCATCTTCTCGCGCGGCCCGAAAGGGGTGTCGCGCACCGGCATCTTCATCGGCGGGCGCGATGCACTGCTCGCAGCCGACATGCTCGAACGTGCGAAAAGCGCGATGTTCAATCCCTTTGTCGTGTCGCTGATGGCCGACCCGAGCGGTGCCTACACCACTGCTGCTGCGATGTTGGCGTGCGTCGAGGCGGCCATGCAGCGTCACCACGCGTTAGGCCTGAGCGGTCAAAACATCCTGGTGCTTGGCGGCACGGGGCCGGTCGGTCGCATCGCCGCGGTGCTCGCGGCGCAGGCCGGCGCCAGCGTGCGCGTGGCCAGCCACAGCGGCCTGGAGGTCGCGCAAGCGGCAGCGCAAGAGACCGGCAAGCGCTTCGGCGTGGCGCTGCGCGGCGTGTCGGGGGCCGGTGCCCAGGCCGTGCGTGCAGAACTGGCCGAGGCGGACGTGGTGCTCGCCTGTGCGGCGGCCGGCGTGCAGGTCGTGTCGACCGAGGATCTTGTGTTCGCGAAACGCCTGAAGGTCGCGGCCGACGTGAACGCGGTGGCGCCGGAGGGCATTGCCGGCGTCGGCGTGATGGACGATGCCAAGCCTCTGGCGGGTGTCGAGGGCGCGGTGGGCATTGGCGCGCTGGCGGTCGGCAACGTCAAATACCAGACCCAGCATCGCCTGCTGATGAGCATGCACCAGGGCAAGAAGGCGGTGGTGCTGAGCTTTCCGGAAGCGTTTGCTGCCGCGCGCGAGTTCCTCGCCGAGCAGGCCGCGCAAGCCGCGTCCGAGCCCACCGCCTGAGGCGACCGCCACCTGTGGCTGCGCTGCTGGCCGTCGCGGCCCTTTCTGCCCGCATGCTGGCCGAGGCGGCTGTGCTCGATGGTCATCAGGTCATCGCACTCGACTTGTTCGGCGACGCCGACACGCGGCGCGCCTCGCAGCGCTGGCAGCCGATTGGCGCAGCGGGTTCGCTGCAGATCGACGCGACACGCGTGCTCGATGCGCTGCAGGCGCTGGCGCGTAAGGGTGGAGACGAGGTCATCGGCTGGGTCCCCGGCAGCGGCTTCGAAGGGCAGCCCGAGCTGCTCGATGCCGGGGCGCAGTTGCTGCCGCTGATCGGCACGCCGGCCGAGGCGGTGCGCCGCGTGCGCGATCCCGCCTTGTTCTTCGATGTGCTCGAGGCGCACGGCATTGCGCACCCGCCGGTGCGGGCCGATGCCCCGGCCGATGCCGATGGATGGCTGCTGAAGGACGCGCGCGCCTGTGGCGGCTGGCACATCCGCCATGCGCACACGGCCCGCGACGGCGCATCGGTGAGCGCCTGGCACTACTTCCAGCGCGCAATGCCGGGTGTCCCGATGTCGGCGACCTTCATCGCCAACGGCGACCGGGCGAGCTTGCTGGGCCTCAACGAACTGATCGTGCGACCCTTCGGCGCGCACCCGCATGTGTATTGCGGCTGCGTCGGGCCGGTGGCCGTGCCTGCAGGCCTGGCGCAACGCATCGATGAGGTGGTGCAGTTGCTCACGGCGGCGTTCGGCCTGCGCGGCTGGTGCAGCCTTGATTTCATCCGCGGCGGCGACGACAGCATCGGCGTGCTGGAGGTGAACCCTCGACCGCCAGCCAGCCTGTCGCTGTACGCGCAGCCTGGCCTGATCGACGCGCAACTGCGCGCCTGCCTGCAGGCCGAGTTGCCGCCGCCGGCGGCGTTTGCACCTCGGCACATCGGCGGCAGCGAGATCGTCTATGCCCGACATCCGTTGACGATCGATGAACCTGGCGCGCAGTATCTTGCCGGCCGGCCCGATGTGCACGACCTGCCGCTCGCAGGCGCATGCTTCGATGCCGGCGACCCGATCTGCAGCTTGAGTGCGGCAGGTGACACTGCCGAGCACGTCCGAGCCTTGCTTTTTGCAGCGCGCGATGCCGTGATGCACACCCTGGAGAAATCGTCATGACCGATGCCCGTCCACCGCTGGCGACCTTGTCGCTGAGTGTCAACGACCTGACACGTCCGCTGGTCGAACGACTGCTGGCCAGTGCTGACGCGCTCGAGCTGAGCGTGGCGCGCCTCGATGGTGGCACCTGCATCGTCGATGCAGGGATCAAGACCCGCGGCAGTGTCACGGCCGGGCTGCTGATCGGCGAGATCTGCATGGGCGGGCTCGGTCAGGTTGGCCTGCGCAGCGGCGCGGCTGACGGGTGGCCGACCTGGGTCGAGGTGCGCAGTTCGCAGCCGGTGCTCGCCTGCCTGGCCAGCCAGTACGCCGGCTGGAGCCTGGCGGCGAGCAAGGAGCAAACGGGCGGCAAGAAATTCTTCTCGCTCGGCTCCGGCCCTGCACGCGCACTCGCCGCCAAGGAGGCCTTGTTTGCCGAACTCGGGTACCGCGACCAGGCAGACACCGGCGTGCTCGTGCTGGAGGTCGATCGGCCGCCTCCCCAGGTCGTGATCGACAAGCTGCTGCGCGACTGCAAGCTGCAGGCCGACGCGCTGACCCTGATCCTGACCCCGACGACCAGCCTGGCAGGCACCACGCAGGTGGTTGCGCGCGTGCTCGAGGTTGCGCTGCACAAGGCCCACGAACTCGGCTACGCGCTTGGCAACATCGTCGAAGGTGTCGCCACCGCGCCGCTGCCGGCGCCCAGCCCCGACGGCGTTGTCGCGATGGGACGCACCAACGATGCGATCCTGTACGGGGGCCGCGTCCACCTCAGCGTGCGCGGCGACGACGCTGCGGCGCGCCAGCTCGCGCTGCAACTGCCGTCACGCAACTCGCGCGACTACGGGCGTTCGTTCGCCGACATTTTCAAGGAGGTCGAGTACGACTTCTACAAGATCGACGGCGCGCTGTTCGCACCGGCCGAGGTGTGGGTCAGCAACCTCGACAGCGGCAACACCTGGCATGCCGGCGCGTTGAACATGGCGCTGCTGCAAGGCCTTTGGCTGCAGGAGGCCTGAGAGCGCCTCTTCGTTTTCTCGAGGCTGAGCTGACGGACCGATGAAGGAAAAAGCATGGCTCGCATCGCGATCATGACTGACGAGACGGGCTGGCACACGCGGCAGTTGCAGGCAGCGTTGCGTGCGCGCGG
Organism: Ideonella azotifigens; assembly: GCF_021043325.1. Classification (NCBI taxonomy): domain Bacteria; kingdom Pseudomonadati; phylum Pseudomonadota; class Betaproteobacteria; order Burkholderiales; family Sphaerotilaceae; genus Ideonella; species Ideonella azotifigens. The sequence goes on along the minus strand of NZ_JAJNKD010000010.1, from coordinate 170,382 downwards.
CGCGAGTGGGCGCTGCGTCGACCTGGCCGATTGCCACATTGACACGGCGCAGGCCTGGCACGGTCTGGTGATCCCCGGCTTTGGCCGCGACCTGCCCGATGCGGCGCTGGTGCGTGGCATCGCCGGCGGCAGCTTCGAGCAGGTCACCAAGCGGCTCGGCGTGCTGCATGCGCTGCGCGAACTCGGCGTGCCGGTCTACAACGACGCGCGGGCGATCGAGCGCAGCGTCGACAAGTCCATGACCAGCCTGCTGCTGCATGCGGCGGACATCCCGACCCCACCGACCTGGGCAACCGAGTCGCTGGCCCAGGCCCGGCGCATCGCGATGCGCGAGGGCGCTGCCGGCCACGCGCTGGTGCTCAAGCCGCTGTTCGGCTCGCAAGGCAAGGGCTTGCAGCTCGTCGGCGATGTCGAGGGCGTTCACCATCCGGTTCCCGAACTCGACGAGGCCTACGGTTCGCTGGCCTACCTGCAGCGCTTTGTGCCGGCCACGATCGACCCCGGGTTCGACTGGCGAGTCCTCGTGGTCGGCGCGCGCGCGGTGACTGCGATGCGTCGGGTCAGCGAGGGATGGATCCACAACGTCGCGCAAGGCGCGCGTTGCGAACCCGCCGAATTGACACCGGCGCTGGCCGCGCTGGCGGAAGGCGCCGCGGCAGCGCTGGAGATGGACTACGCCGGGGTGGACATGATCCCTTGCGCCGGCGGCGGCATCCAGGTGCTGGAGGTCAATGGCGTGGCTGCATGGCAGGGGCTGCAGCGTGTGACCAGCTTCAACATCGCTCGAGCCATCGTTGACGACCTGCTGGACCGCAAGCTGGCGGCGGCGCGCGCGGGCGGCGTGGCGGGCGCGGGGCGGCGTGCGTGAATCCTCCGCCCACGCCCACTGCAGCTCGGGCGACCGAGCGGACCCAGGCCAGTTACCTCTGCGCCTGTGAGTTGGATGTTGCGGTCCGCAAACCCGGCAACGTGAGCCGACTGTCTGCAGGCCATGGCATGCAGGCGGCGCTGTTCAGCGCCAGCGCGCGGGCGTCGGTCGGGCCGATGTTCCGGCCGGGCGCTCGCGTGGGTGATCGCATCGAGGCCGCGGTGGCCGCCAGCTGGGATGCAGCAGGCTGCAACACCAACCTCGGCATCGTGCTGCTGTGCGCACCCATTGCGCGCGCCGTGGAGTTGCATCCGCAGGCCGAAGACCCGGCCGCGCTGCGTGCGGCAATCGAAGAAGTGCTGGCCGATCTCGACCTGGCCGACGCCCGTGCCGCCTACCGTGCCATCGCCCAGGCCCATCCTGGCGGGCTGGGCTCTGCTGCGGCTCAGGACGTTCATGACGTGCCGAGCATGGGACTGCGCGCGGCGATGGCGCTGGCCGCCGATCGCGACAGCATCGCGCGGCAATACCGTGATGGGTATGTCGAGCTGTTTGAACTCGGTGTTCCGACCGCGGCCCTCGCGCTGCCTGGCGGCGCTTTCACGCGAGACGGTCTGGCATCCCCGGCCGTCAGTGCAGCCGTCCAGCGCACCTACCTCGCGTTTCTGGCCACGCTGCCCGATTCACACATTGTGCGGAAACACGGCGCGGCGCTGGCACACACTGTCATGCGCTCGGCGCAGCGCTGGCAAACCCGTGCATTGAACGGTGAGAACCTCGATGCCGATCCCGACTTCGTGGCCTGGGATCTCGAACTCAAGGCGGCCGGTCTGAACCCGGGGACCAGCGCCGATTTCACAGTGGCGGCGCTGTTCGTCGCGGGCCTGGTTGCGCCGGGGACCGCAGCGCGCTGACGGCGCGCTGCGGTCCCCGGCGCGGGAGCCCGGTGGATGGCACGGATCGTGATACGTACTGCGTCGCGCTGGTTGACTTGGCCGGTGTCGTGAATACCCTCAAGAACTGCTCACAGGAGACGGAAGAAATGGCAAAAATTGATCGCATGATGGTTGGTGAGTCGCTCGTTGGCGACGGCAACGAAGTGGCCCACATCGACCTGATCATCGGGCCGCGCGGCAGCGCCGCCGAGACGGCGTTTGCCAACGCCCTCACCAACAACAAGGACGGCTTCACCTCGCTGCTCGCCGTGGTGGCGCCGAACCTGTTGACCAAGCCGCCTACGGTGATGTTCAACAAGGTCACCATCAAGGGCGCGAAGCAGGCTGTGCAGATGTTCGGCCCGGCTCAGCGCGGTGTCGCGATGGCGGTTGCCGATTCGGTCGAAGACGGTACGATTCCGGCAGACGAAGCCGACAACGTGTTCATCTGCGTTGGCGTTTTCATCCACTGGCTCGCCGAAGACGACACGAAGATCCAGGACTACAACTACCGAGCTGTTCGCGAGTCGATCCAGCGCGCTGTCGCAGGCTCCCCGACCGCGGCGGAAGTGGTCGCCAAGAAGGGCACGGCGGCACACCCGTTCGCTGCCCATTCCTGATCTCCGACGCACGCCTGGGGCGCTCGTGGCCCCAATGAAAGCGCGCTACAACGGCCGTTGACTCGGCCGGGCACCACAAGAAAAACGGCCGCTGAGCGGCCGTTTTGTCGTCCGATTGAAGGGCGGTCAGCGTTTGCCGGGGAGCATGCCGCTGGCGAGCAACTGGACCACGGCCGCGCTGTGGCCAGAACGTCTCGACTCGGGTTCGGGCGCAATGCGTTCGATCTGCACGCCGACCGCACTCACGTCCGCGAATTTGCGCGGCTTCACGACCTTGACGCGAACCCAGCGCGCGCCGAACTCGTCGATCAGGATCTCGGCGATCTTCTCGGCAAAGGCCTCGAGCAGCGTCAGGCGGTGCTCGACCAGCAGACGGCGCAGCCGCTCGGTGACAACGCCGTAGTCGATCGTGTCGGCGATGCGATCGGTGTTGCAGGCTCGGGCATGCGGCAGGCCGGCGTGCACGTCGATCACCAGCGGCTGGGGGCGATGCAGCTCGGATTCGTGGATGCCGATCACCGTTTCGCCGACAAATCCCTCGATGAAGATCAGGTCCATGGCTTGCGGCGTGGCAGCCTGGGTTGTCGAAGCCCTCATGATGGGCAGGGAGAAGCTGTTGGACATGGTGGGGCCGCTGAGAAGCGCTGGTCGCCGCGAACCTGCGGCTGCGGAAAAATGCAAGCGGCGTGCCAATATGACCACGCGGAGCCGATCTTGCGGTACTCGCGTTTCGCCCGGTTGTGCAGGGCCTGCACTTGGATGAGGATTGGGCCCTGGAGCCCAGGCGGCCCGAACATTTGGAGACAAAATGGGAACATTGTTGCGGGAGACAGACCGTCACGCCGAGCGGATCATGGTGATGGTGAAGAACGGGACACACGAGCCAGGCAACGACGCAATCATGCGTTCGTGGAGCCGGTGTGTGAACGAATACCGCCTTCACCCTGACCGCCCGCGCACGCCGTCGGTGATTGATCGTGCCGCGCTCGAGAGTCGTTGCGAGCGCAAGGCCGATGTGATCGACTGCGCGCGCTACGAGATGACCACGCTCTACCAGCAACTGGCCGACGCTGACCTGGCGGTGCTGCTGACGGACACCGATGGCGTGATCATCCACATGGTTTCGTCGCCTGCGTTCAGTGCCGAGGTCGCGCCGCTCGGGCTGCGCACCGGAGGCCTGTGGAGCGAGGCCGAGGCCGGCACCAACGGCATGGGCACTTGCATCGCCGCGGCGGCACCGGTCGCGATCCGCCGCGAGGATCACTTCTTCACGCAGTTCTCGAACCTCACCTGCTCGGCCGTGCCGGTGTACGACCCTTCCGGGGAGATCGCCGCGGTGCTCGACGTGTCGAGCCGCTCGAAGCAGATGCAGCAACATTTGCTGGTACTGCTGGGCATGACCGCACGCATGATCGAGAACCGCCTGATCGACCAGCGCTTTCGCAACGCCCACCCGCTTCACTTTCACAGTCGGCCCGAGTTCGTCTACACGCTGCACGAGGGCAAACTGGCTGTCGATGACGAGGGCCACATCCTCGCGGCGAACCGCAGCGCACTGTTCCAGCTCGGCCTGCAGTCCATGGACGAAATCCGTTCGCGCCGCATCGAAGACCTGTTCCAGACCTCGCTCGAAGACATGCTGCAGCGCAGCATGTCTTCGTCGTTCCACCCGGTCGTGACCTACCGGGCGAATGCGGCCCTGCGTTTCTTCGCGGTTGCGCGCCGGCCCGCCTCGAGTGCGACGGCAAACGTGCACCCGATTTCGGCGACCGCCGCTGCCGCGCTGGTCAACCCGACGCCGTTGCCGGAGCGCAGGTCACCGCACCGGCCGGCCGCACTGCGCGCCGTGTCGCCCAGCCGCGCGACTTTCAAGGACCAGCGCCTGCTGGCGCATCTCGAAACCGCGCGCCGCGTGATCGCGCGTCAGACCCCCGTGCTGCTGTGGGGCGAGACCGGCTCGGGCAAGGAGGTTTTCGCCCGCGCCACCCATGACGCCAGCCCTCACGCGGACGGTGCGTTTGTGGCGGTCAACTGCGCCAGCCTGCCCGAGACACTGATCGAATCCGAACTGTTCGGCTACCGGGCCGGCGCCTTCACGGGCGCGCAGCGCTCCGGCCGGCGCGGCAAGATCCTGCAGGCCGACGGTGGCACCCTGTTCCTCGACGAAATTGCCGACATGCCGCTGGAGCTACAGGCCCGCCTGCTGCGCGTGCTCGACGAACGCCAGGTCACACCGCTCGGCACCGAGGACACGCAGCCGGTGGACTTCCAGCTGATCAGCGGCAGCCACCAGAACCTGCCGGCACTGGTGCGGGAAGGGCGCTTCCGCGAGGACCTGTACTACCGGCTCGCCGGCATCGAACTCGAGCTGCCTGCGCTGCGCGAACGCAGCGACAAGCGTGAGCTGATCCACGACATGTTGAAGGCCGAGTCGGGTGGTGACAGCCGCCTGAGCGCCGACGCCGAGCGTCTGTTGATGGACTACCCGTGGCCCGGCAACATCCGCCAGCTGCGTCATGTCTTGCGCAGCGCCTCGGCGCTCGCCGACGGGCAGGCGATCACACGCGAGCACCTGCCGGCGCTGATCCTGCATCCGGCGCCGATGTCTGCGCATGCTCATGTGCCGGCGCAGGTCGCCATGTCGTGCGACACGCCGGCTGGGGCCGAAGAAGACGCGCCGCAACCTGTCAAACTCAATCCGATCCAGGCCAACGAGCGGCAGGTGTTGCTGCAGATGCTGGAGCAGCACCGTTGGAACGTGAGCAATGTCGCCAAAGCGCTTGATGTCAGCCGCAACACCCTGTACCGAAAACTCCACAAGCTCCACATCGAGGTCTCGCACCCCGAGTAGATGGCGCCCCCGGCCCTGCGGGTACGCAGGGCCACCCCCCGGGGGGGTCGCCGGCCGCTCCGGAGCGGCCGCGCGCTGGCCGGCTGGGAGCCCCCGGCCCCGCGGGTACGCAGGGTCACCCCCCGAGGGGGTCGCCGGCCGCTTCGGGGCGGCCGGGCGCTGGCCGGCGCGTGCTGAGGTGCCGCTGTGATGCCGGCGCCCTCCCGCTTCGCCTGGTGCATCACCGGTTCCGGCCACTTCCTGGAAGAGTCGCTTGCGCTCGCGGCGCGCTTGCCGCAGGTTGACCTGTTCCTGTCGGCCGCCGCCGAGGAGGTGCTGCCTATCTACAAGATCGGCCTCGACGAACTGCGACCCGATTTCAGGATCTTCCGCGACAAGACCGCCAGCGCGGTGCCGGTCGGCACGCTGTATGAGAACGTGTATCACACCGTCGTCGTCGCGCCGGCCACCAGCAACACGGTCGCGAAGTGCGCCTTCGGCATCAGTGACACCTTGCCGACCAACATGTTCGCGCAGGCCGGCAAGCTCGGCATCCCGGGCATCGTGTTTGCATGCGACACCGAGCCGGTGGTCGTGACGCGCTCGCCGCACGATTGGGTCACGCTGCGGCCCAGGCGCATCGAGTTCGACAATGTCGATCGGCTGCGCGACATCGATTTCTGCCAAGTCGTGGCCTCGCCTGCCGAACTCGAAGCGGCGCTTGCCACGCGCCTGAAGGAACTTTCGCTCGCATGGAACACATCGTCTTCCTGACTGGACGCCTCGCCGAGGCCAGCCTTCGGCGCGTTCTGGGCGGGATGGATGCGCTGCCGTTCAGCTGGGAGGTGCGTGAGATCGGCCTGCAGGTCGCCGCGCTGATGACGGCCGAGATGATCCAGCGCCGCGTGCTTGCGCCGCTCGGCGCCGACCGCATGATCGTGCCTGGCCGTTGCCGGGGCGACATGGACGCACTGACGCGCCACTACGGCATCCCGGTCGAGCGTGGCCCCGAGGAACTGAAGGACCTGCCGCGCCACTTCAACCGCGCCGCCAAACCGATCGACCTGACCGAATACGAGGTCGCGATCTTTGCCGAGATCGTCGACGCGCCGCAGCTCAGCGTGGCGCAGATCGTCGCGCGCGCCGGCGTGCTCGCGGCCGACGGTGCCGACGTGATCGACCTCGGCTGCCTGCCCGAAACGCCTTTCGATCACCTCGTCGAGAGCGTGCAGGCCTTGAAGGCGGCCGGCTTCGCCGTCAGCGTCGACTCGATCAACCCCGACGAGTTGCTGCGCGGCGGCCGCGCCGGCGCCGACTACCTGCTGAGCCTGAACCTCGACACGCTGTGGGTGGCCGACGAGGTCGCGTCCACGCCGGTGCTGATCCCGCGTGTGCCGGCGGACGAGGCCTCGCTGTTCGAGGCGGTGGAGGCCATGCAGCGGCGCGGCCGGCCGTTCCTCGCCGACTCGATCCTCGATCCGATCCCGTTCGGCTTGACCGCCTCGATCGTGCGCTACCACCGCCTGCGCGAGCGCTTTCCCGATGCGCCCATCATGATGGGCGTGGGCAACCTGACCGAGCTCACCGAGGCCGACACCAGCGGCATCAACGCGCTGTTGTTCGGCATCGCGGCCGAGTTGAACGTCGCGGCAGTGCTGACAACGCAGGTCAGCGCGCATGCGCGCCGCGCGGTCCGCGAGGCCGATTGGGCGCGCCGCATCATGCATGCCGCCGCGCGCCACCAGACCTTGCCCAAGGGCATGAGTGGCGCACTGATGACGGTGCATGCCAAGCACCCGTTCCCCGACACGCCGCAGGAGATCGAACAGGTCGCCGCCCAGGTGAAGGACCCGAATTTCCGCGTGCAGGTGTCGGCCAGCGGCCTGCACGTCTACAACCGCGACGGCCTTCGCCTCGGCCAGGGCGCGTTTGAACTCTGGCCCCAGCTCAAGCTCGAGGGCGATGCCAGCCACGCGTTCTACATGGGCGTCGAACTCGCGCACGCCGAGATCGCCTGGCAACTGGGCAAGCGCTATGTGCAGGATCAGCCGCTGGACTGGGGCTGCGCGGTCGCGACCGATGCCGGCGACCTCAACACCTGGTGCGCACCGGGCAGCACGATGACGAGCGCGAAGACCGGCCGCGCACGCGCCGCGGCTGCCGTTTCTCCGACCGAACCGAACGATGAATGACGTGATTTTTGAAACCGTGATCAGCACGGTGGCCCCTGATGGCGTGCCGCATGTTGCGCCCATGGGCATTCGCTACCGCCAGACCGAGGCCGGCAGCGACGTGATCCTGATGCCGTTCAAGCCGTCGACCACGCTGGCGAACATCGTTGCGAACCGCCATGCGGTGCTCAACATCGTGGCCGACACGCGCGTCTTCGCCGGCTCGGTCACGGGCCGCCGCAACTGGCCGGTGCGGCCTGCCGAACGCATCGAGGGCGTGCGGCTCGCCTGCGCGCTCAGCCACGTCGAGCTCGAGCTCGCCGAACTGCAGGACGATGCGCAGCGCCCGGTGCTGCGCATGGCGCGCGTGTTCGAGGTGAACCATGCGCCCTACATCGGCTTCAACCGCGCGCAGGCGGCGGTGATCGAAGGGGCGGTGCTGGTGAGCCGCTTGCACATGCTGGCTGCGGAGAAGGTGGATGCCGAGATGCGCTACCTGCAGATCGCAATCGACAAGACTGCCGGCCCCGAGGAGCACGAGGCCTGGGGCTGGCTGACCGAGGCCATCGCTCGCCACCGCGCGGCGGCAGCCGATTCGACGCCACCATGCTCCCAGGAGAAGCGGCCATGATGCGCATGCGCATGCTGGTTAGCGTTCGCGATGTGGCCGAGGCGCGCATCGCCGCGCGCAGCGGCGCGGATTTCATCGACCTCAAGGAGCCCCGCGACGGCGCACTCGGCGGTTTGCCGGTCGATGCGGTTGCACGGGTCGTGCAGGCCTTGCGGGAGCAGGGCAGCCCGCAGCCCATCAGCGCCACGATTGGCGACCTGCCGATGAACGACCTGCCTGCGATCCTGGCGCGCGTCGAAGCGGTCGCGGCCTGCGGCGTCGACTACGTGAAGGTCGGCATCGAACGCGAGACGGCCTCGGGCGCGGTGCTCGATGCGCTGGCCGCGACCGGCCACCGGATCATCCCGGTTTTCATTGCCGACCGCGGGCTCGACTTCGAGCAGGTCGCGCACGCGTGTGCGCTGAAGTTCCCCGGCATGATGGTCGACACGGCCGACAAGCTCGCAGGCAGCTTGTTCGATCTGATGCCTGTCGCCGATTTGCGGCGTTTCGTCGCCCGGGTTCGCGCCAGCGGCGCGCTGGTGGGTCTGGCCGGCGCGCTGCGTCATGCGCAACTCCCGGCCTTGCAGGAACTTGCGCCCGATTTCGCGGGCTTTCGCAGTGCGGTGTGCGCGGGCGACCGCAGCGGGGCGCTTGATCCTGAACGTCTGCGTGAACTGGCCGCGCGGCTGCGCGCCGCGCCGGCACCCCTCAGCGCCTGAAACGCCTGAGTCGGTTCAACCGTCGAGGTCGCGCAGCCCGCCGAGCAACAGCGCGCGCATGCGCGGCAGTTCGTGCTTCGCCATGACCTCGATCGGGAATGCGGCGCCGCGCGCGCCGCCTTGAAAGCTCTCGTCCAGCACGCCTGCCGCACCGAGTTGCGCCAGCGTTTGAGACCGGTCGATCTCGCACGACTTGATGACCACCAGGCGCTCCGCGTTCAGCTCGTGCGCCAGATCGAGCGCGATGGTGTCGGAGGTGGCGTCCCAGTTGGTTCGCGCATCCGGCGCGTCGCGCTGCAGCTCGAACGGCAGCCAGATCGCCGCGCGGCCCTTGTGCAGCACGCCGGCAATCTCGGCCTTGCTCGCGGCGAGTTGCAGTGCCGGGTTCATCGCGTGCAGCTGGTAGCCGGTTTGCACCATGGCCAGCACCGCCATGTTGTGCGCGGCCAGGTCGTTGAACTGCCACAGCGCCTGCGTGCGCCGCACTTCGTCGGCGAGGCCGCCACCGCCGCAGACGATGGTCACGCGCCCGCCGCCGAGTTTTGCGAGCAGATCCAGCCACTCCGGCAGCGCCGGATCGGCCATGAGACTGCCACCGATCTTGACGACCCACATCAGCGCAGCCCGGTATCCAGCAGTGCGGCGACGGCCACTGCAGGGGCACACACCTGGGCCCAGCGGGCAACAGCGTAGGTGCCCGGCAACGCGTCGGCGGCGATGCGCGCCACGTCGAAGCCGTAACGCAGGTGTTCGCGGGTCGGGCCGGCTTGCGAGACCACGTCGGCGATGAGAAAGTCGCCGCAGCCCGCGCTCAGCGCCACCGCCGTGTCGGACAGGCCGTGCGCGGCCACCACCCGGCGCAACTGGCTTGCAAGTTCGTCGACCTGCCGTGCACGCCAGGTGCGGGCGAACGCGAGCCAGTCGTCCGAGCTGGCCTCGCGCGCATCGAGGCCGATCATCCGCGCCAGGCGCTTTTCGGTGGCGGGCAGGTCCTTGGGCGCGTTGTCGGCGGCAGTGTGCAGGTCATGCGCGGGGTCGAGTTCACCGGTGAGCCGGTAAACATCGGCAGTGGTCGCGAAGAACTCGTTCATCACATTCATCTCCACACCGCGCCATGCGACACGCGGCCCGAGCGCGCACAACGGCGTGCGCACCACGCCCTGGTAGACGAGTTCGCCGCTGGCCAGCCGCTGGGCATCGCTGCGGCTCGTGCCGAGCACGCGGCCGGCGCGAAAGGCGATCAGGTCGGTTGTCGTGCTGCCGATGTCGATCAGCACGCCTTCGGCTATGCACTGCGCCGCGTGCAACGCGGTCGCGCGCCAGTTGGCCGACGCGATGTGCGCCCATTGCGCACCGACTTCAGCGGTCGGGCACCACGGCCCCTCGCCGGTGAAGAAGTGCAGGGCGCCCGGAGCCGACGGTGCCAGCGTGTCGGCCAAGGTCGCTGCGATGCGTTGCACGCCTTCTTCGCGGTGCTCGAACAAGTCGGTCATCTCGCCGGTCATCGTGACCGCGTGGGTCGCCGACGCGAACTGCGGCCAGCGGGCCCGCGCGATGTGCAGCACATGCGCCAGGTGCTCAATGCCTTGCCAGAGCGGGCAGGCCCACTGCGTCACATCGACGACGCGGCCATTGCGCATCAGGCAGGCCTTGACATGCGCGCCGCCGATGTCCCAGCCGACAATGTGAAGCGGTTCAGGTGAGGGCATGGGCGAGCTCCTGGTGATGCGCATCCAGCACTGCCGCCGCGACGTTGCGACCAAGGGTCGCCGACAGGCCCACATACGCCATCGTCGCGCGCGGGTTGATCTCGATCAGCACCGGCCCGCGCTGCGCGTGCCAGACCAGATCGATGCCGACATACCCGCGCAGCCCGGGGAAGCTTCGGGCGAGCGTCCGGGCCCAGGCGCGCAGGGCCCCCATGCGCGGGTCGGTGCCCTGCAGCACATGGATCTGCACGCCTTCGAAGCTCACGGCCCCGAGCGCATCGATCGCGAGATGCTGCCGGTTCACACTCAGCAGCTCGGCGTCTTGCGCGCTGCACAGCAGCGAGAGGCTGAGCGGTTCGCCTGCGACCCAGGCTTCGAGCACCACCGCGTCGCCGCGCTCGCGGCGAGCCGCCATGTCCTCGAGTGCTGCAGCGCGCGTGTTGTGCACGCGGGTCGCGACGGCGCCAGCACCGTCGTCCGGCTTGACGACCCAGCGGCGCGTGGCCGGTGATGCTGCGAAGGCGAGCGGTGTCGTCACGCCTTGCCCGGCGGCATGGGCGATCGTGGCGCGTTTGCTCGAAGCGAGTGCGATCGCTGCGCCGTCGCAGCCCAGCCAGCGGCTGGCGTCGACCGCGCGCTGCATCTGCGCAAGCACGCCGTCGGTCTCCGGCGCGATGACCCAGGTTCGATCATGCAGGCGCGACTGCTGCGCGACGAATTCGGCCGAACCGATGGCACGCTCGCCCGAGGCGTGCAGCGGGGCCGCAATTGGGGTCGCGCCCGGCGGCACCTCCGTGGCATGCGGGCCAGTCGCAACCGAGACCGCACAATCGCCGGTGCGCAGCAAATCACGCACGACCGCATCGCGCATCTCGCGGCCGGCGGCGAGCAACTCTTCCGGTGCGTCTGCTGTACCGCCGGCGCTCAGGTGCTCGTAGACGAACACGCGCATCATCGCGGCAACCGCAGCGTGCAATCTCCGCAGGCGACCCACGTGACCACAGACTCTGAAATGAACGGCAGCATGACCCTGATTCCGGTGATCGATCTGTTGAAGGGCCGGGTCGTGCGCGCTGTGCGCGGCGATCGGCAGGCATACCGGCCGATCGAGTCGGCCTTGTGCGCGAGCAGCGACCCGTTGACGGTCGCGAGGATCCTGGTCGACCACTGCGCGGCGCGCCAACTGTACGTGGCCGACCTGGACGCGCTGACGGGCGGCTCAGTCCAACACGGGTTGCTGCGCGAATTGCTCGGCGCGCTGGCAGGCATTGAGCTGTGGGTCGATGCGGGCTTCGCGGATGCCGATGCAGCCTCGGCGCTTGGCGCACAGCTTGCGCCGCATGCGGAGCGCATCGTCCCGGTGTTCGCCAGCGAATCGCTGCGCTCGCGGGCCGCGCTTGAAGACTGCTGCAGCCGCTTCGGCGCCGCCGGCGCGGTGCTGTCGCTGGACCGCCGCGACGGGAAGCGCCTCGACCCGGCCGGTTGCTGGGACGCCGTCTCGCTGTGGCCGCAGCGTGTGATCGTGATGACGCTGGAGCGGGTTGGCTCCGGCGCCGGGCCCGATCTGGAGACGATGGCCGCGCTGCACCGCGCCGCGCCGGGCACGACCTTCGTAGGCGCCGGCGGCGTGCGCAGCAGCGATGACCTGGCCCGCGCCCACGCTGCCGGGGCCGGCGCCTGGCTGGTCGCGAGCGCGCTGCACGATCTCCAGTTGCCGCGCCAGCCTCGTTGATTGGCGGGGCGGCGTGGCCAGAGTGGTGTCGCTGTCATGGCCGGATCGGATCACGAATCGTGCCATCGCGGTGCCGGCTGGCGATGCCGTCGAATCCGTCAAAAGCGCCACAGTGTGTTCCAGAAACGGTCATGCAACAGGGCTTGGCTTGGCCTTGCCCGTCCGCGGCGCACCTCCCGAGGCGGGTGTCGCTTGCTGTGCTCGAATGAATGGCACATCGCTTGCGTGGTAACTGCCCGATGAGCGCCCTCGAATCGTCTTCCAGCCACGCCCCGGCGCCCTGGACCTGCCCGTTCTGCCCCCTGCTGTGCGACAGCTTCTCTGTCGCCGGGGGCGAGGGTGCGTGGGTGCTGGAGGGCAGCGACTGTGCCCGCGCGCGCAGCGGCTTGTCGCGATTCAGCCCGGCCGGCGCGCCAGCCGTGCGTGCGCAGATCGACGGTGTCGATTGCGAAACGCAGGCGGCCATTGCAGCGGCGGCGCGCCTGCTCGCCGCCAGCCGCCAGCCGCTGTTCGGCGGCCTCGGCACCGACGCGGCGGGTGCCCGCGCGCTCTACCCCTTGGCATGCCGCACCGGTGCGATCTGCGATCCGGCCGGCGGCGTTTCGCTGATGCAGTCCCTGCGCGCGCTGCAGGACCGCGGCGCCTTCACGACCACGCTGGCCGAGGTTCGCACCCGCGCCGACCTCATCGTCTGCGTCGGCTCGATGCCCAGCGAGCGCTACCCGGAGTTCCTGCGGCGCTGCGGCATCGGCGAGGACGGCGCCGCGCGGCTGGTGTTGCTGCAGCCGGCCGCGGGCCAGGCCGCCGCGCCTGCCATCGCGGGACTTGAGATCGTCCAATTCGAGGCCGACCTGTTCGACACGGTGGCGATGCTCGCGGCCAGCGTTGCCGGCCGCTCCGTTGCGTCCCATGCGGCGGCCGGGGCGCTCGGCAAGCTCGCTGGCGAATTGCACCTGGCGAAGTACGCTGTGCTCGTGTACGAGGCCGGGCAGATGCCATCCCAGGCCGCCTTGATCATCGAAGCGATCAACCGGATCGTCTCGACGCTGAACTTGAAGACCCGCGCCGCCGCCTTGCCGCTGGGCGGTGGCGACGGCGCCTCGACTGTCAACGCGGTGTTCACCTGGCTCGGCGGCCTGCCGCTGCGCTCCCGTGCTTCGCCGGCCGGCCTGGAACACGAGCCACTGCGCTTCGATGCACAGCGCCTGCTCGCGGATGGCGCAGTCGACGCGCTGCTCTGGATCGCCAGTTTCGGCAGCGAGCCAGGGCCACCGCAGACCGACCTGCCGCGCATCGTGCTCGGCCACCCGGCATTTGCCGATGCAGTGCGGGGCAGCACGACGGTGTTCATCCCGGTGGCGACGCCCGGCATTGGATCTGCCGGGCACCTGTTCCGCATGGACGGCTCAGTCCTCATGCCCTTGCGTGCGCTCAAGGCCGATCCGCTGCCTGCCGTGGCCGATGTGCTCAAGCGCATCACGCAGGCGCTGCAACAGCCGCTTGGGGCCGACACATGACGAAGACATTGCGCCTGCGCGGAGGCCGCATCGTCGACCCCACCAACGGTGTCGACGGCGAAACGCGCGACCTGTTCGTGCGCGACGGCCGCATCGTGGCACTTGCGCCCGGTGAGGTGGCGACCGAAGAGATCGACGTCAGCGATTGCATCTTGATGGCCGGCGGGATCGACATGCACACCCACATCGGCGGTGGCAAGGTCAACCTCGCGCGCATGCTGCTGCCGGAGTTCCAACGCAGCGGTCCGAACCCGATCGCGCTGCCCGACAACCCGCTCGAACTCGCCTCCTGCGGCGGCTGCACGCCGGGCACGCTCGCGACCGGCTACCGCTATGTGGAGATGGGCTACACGGCGGCGTTCGAGCCGGCCATGATGGCCTGCAACGCGCGCCACACGCACATGGAGATGGGCGACACGCCCATCCTCGACCATGGCGCCTACGTGATGCTCGGCAACGACGAGCTGTTCCTCGAGATGCTCAGTCGCGGCGCAGATTTCGAGCGCATCCGCGACTACGCGGGCTGGACCATCAACGCCACCAAGGCGATGGGCATCAAGGTCGTCAACCCGGGTGGCATCTCGGCCTTCAAGTTCAACCAGCGCAAGCTCAATGTGGACGAAGACCATGTGCACTGGCGCGTCACGCCACGGCAGGTGGTGCACACCCTGGCGAAAGCGCTGCGCGAGCTCGGCGTGCCGCACCCCTTGCACATCCACGGCAGCAACCTCGGCGTGGCCGGCAACATCGAGTCCACGCTGGAGACCATCGCGGCGCTCGAAGGCCTGCCTGCCCACCTCACGCACATCCAGTTCCACGCCTACGGCACCGAAGGGCCGAAGAAGTTCTCCTCGGCTGCCATCCAACTGGCCGAGGCCGTCAACGCGCACCCCAATGTGAGCATCGACGTTGGCCAGATCATGTTCGGCCAGACCGTCACCGCCTCGGGCGACACGATGCGCCAGCACGCGCAATCGAGCCTTGCGAATCCGCGCAAGTGGATCGGTGCCGACATCGAGTGCGAGGCCGGCTGCGGGGTGGTGCCGTTCCGCTATCGCGACCAGAACTTCGTCAATGCGCTGCAATGGGTGATCGGCCTGGAGATCTTCCTGCTCGTGAATGACCCATGGCGTGTGGTGCTCACCACCGACCACCCGAACGGCGGCCCCTTCACCAGCTACCCGCACCTGATCCGCCTGCTGATGGACCGCAGCTTCCGCGCCGAGCAACTGGCGAAGCTGCATCCCGATGTGGCGGCGAACGCGGCGCTGAAATCGATCACCCGCGAGCTTTCGCTTTACGAGATCGCGATCATGACGCGCGCCGCGCCGGCCCGGCTGCTCGGCCTGACCGACCGCGGCCACCTCGGAGCAGGGGCGGCAGCCGACATCGCGGTGTACCGGGAGGGCGCGGATCGCGAGGCGATGTTCGCGACACCGGCCTACGTCTTCAAGGACGGCGCGCTGGTCGCGCAGGCAGGGCGCATCACCGCCGCGCCGGTTGGCGGCACGCATTTCGTCGCGCCCGAATACGACCGCAGCATCGAGACCCTGCTGCGCAAGCACCTCGCCACGCATGGCGGCGTCAATTTCGATCAGCTCGCGATCGGCCACGATGAGCTGTGCAGCTGCTGCAACGGTGGGCGCCTGCTGCCGGCCGCGTGCTTCGAGGTCAGCCCGTGACCGATTCACGTGTGATCAACGGCGTCGTCATCGACGACACCTTTGCCGAAGCCTTCCCGATGAAGGCCACGCGTCTGATCGTCACGGCCCACAACATGACCTGGGCCCGGCACGCGGCCGCCAGTGCGACCGGCTTCGCGACCTCGGTGATCGCCTGCGGCTGCGAGGCCGGCATCGAACGCGAACTCGGCCCGGAAGAAACGCCCGACGGCCGCCCTGGCTGTTCGCTGCTGATCTTCTCGATGTCCGGCAAGGAACTCGCGAAGCAGGTCGAGCGCCGGGTGGGCCAATGCGTGCTGACCTGCCCGACCACCGCCGTGTTCGCCGGCATCAGCGAAGGCGAGGCCATCGCGCTCGGCAAGAACCTGCGCTTCTTCGGCGACGGCTGGCAAATCTCGAAGCTGATCAACGGCGTGCGCTACTGGCGCGTGCCGGTGATGGACGGCGAGTTCGTCGCGCAGGAAACGACGGCGGTGACCAAATCGGTCGGTGGCGGCAACCTGTTGATGCTCGCGACGGACACCGAGGCTGCGCTGCATGCCGCCGAGTCCGCGGTGGCTGCGATGAAGCGCCTGCCGAATGTGGTGATGCCGTTCCCCGGTGGCGTGGTGCGTTCGGGCTCGAAGGTCGGCAGCAAGTACGCGGCGCTCAGCGCCTCAACCAATGACGCCTTCTGCCCCGGCCTCTACGGCCTCGTGGCCAAGAGCGAACTCACGCCCGAGGTGCGTTGCGTGCTCGAAATCGTGATTGATGGCCTCACCGAGGCCGATGTCGGCGCGGCGATGCGCGTGGGCATGGACGCCTGCGTCGAGATCGGCGCGGCCGGCGGGATGCTGCGGGTTTCGGCCGGCAACTATGGCGGCAAGCTGGGGCCTTACCACTTCCATCTGCACAAGCTGCTCGATGCCGCCGGGGGCAAGCAATGAGCCGCGTGCGTTTCGTCCTGAAGCAGCCACCCGCGTTGCGGGTCGATCTGCGCGGCGTGACACCGGCAGCCCTCGCAGGGCTCACGCTGGTGCAGATCGAGCGGCTGCCCGTGACGCACGGCATGCAGACCTTGCCGCTCGCCGAGTTCTTCTCGGTCGCCTGCGACGACTCGCCCGAGGCGGGCGGCGAACTGGTGTTCGAGGGTGACCTGTCGCGCTTCGACCGCATTGGCTGGCAGCTCGCCGGTGGGCGGATCGTGGTCGCGGGCCCGGCGGGAGACTACGTTGGCGCCTGCATGACCGGTGGCGATGTCCAGGTGCAGGGCAACGCCGGCTTGCTGGCCGCGTGCGAAATGGCGGGCGGCACGCTGACGATCGCCGGCAATGTCGGCGACCACGCCGCCAGCACCTTGCCTGGCAGCATGGACGGCATGCGCGGCGGCACGCTGATCGTGCGCGGCAACGCCGGTGATCGATTCGCCGACCGCATGCGGCGCGGCACGGTGCTGGTGTTTGGCAATGTTGGCGACTTCCTCGCATCGCGGCTGGTCGCGGGCACCATCGCCATCGGTGGGCAAGCCGGCGCGCACGTGGGCTACGGCATGCGCCGCGGCAGCGTCGTGTTCGTGGGTCCGGCGCCTGTCCTGCCACCGACCTTCGTGCCGGCACTGGTCGACGCAGCGGTCGCGTGGCAGCTGATCGCGCGCGACATCGCCCGCCACGGCGGGCCCTTCGCCGGCCTGTCGGCGCGGCGCACCGCGCGCCACCTCGGGGACCTCGCGGCCGATGGTCGCGGCGAGTTGATCGTCACCGTGTAGGCTTGCGACTGCGGTGCCGCGCGCGGCAACCGGGAATTCCTCTGACGAAAGACCCACGATGAGCAACGATTACCTCTTCCACGCCGGCGAGGCGACCGTGCTGGCCCGCGACGGCCAGTTCACCGATGCGATGCCCGAGATCCTGATCGGCCGCACCAGCGGCCCGGTCGGCCAGGCCTTCGCCAACATGATGGCGCAGAGCAAGGGCCACACCGCGATGTTCGCCATCCGCGCCTGCAACCAGCTGGTGCGGCCCGCCACCATCGTCGTGCCCAAGGTCACGCTGAAGGACTTCGCGAACATCGACCTGTTCGGCGGCGTGGTGCAAAGCGCCACCGCCGACGCGGTGGTCGATTGCCTGATCGAGGGCATCATCCCCAGGGACATCGCCAACGAGCTGTGCATCATCAGCCTGGTCTGGATCGACCCCCGCTGCGCGACCGATCCGAACCTGGACAAGCAGGACATGTACCGCACCAACCACGAGGCGACGATGCTCGCGATCCGCCGTGCGCTCAACAACGAGCCGTCGGTGGAGGAGCTGATCGCCAACCGCCACAAGATCAAGCACGACATGGACGATTGGTCTTGAGTGTTGCCGGGCGTTTGACGATGGCCTGCTTCGCGCTGCTCGATGACCGCGCCGCGACAAACGCGCGGCCCAGCAGTCGCCTGTACGAGGACTTCGAGCGCGCGCATGTGTGCGCCGAACCGGCGCTGCTCGATGCGACCTGGGCGCAGGTCGATGCCGACCTGCGCGCAGGGCTGCACGCCGTGCTGCTGGCCGACTACGAGTGGGGCGCGAAGCTGCTGAAGGCCGGCGTCCGGCCTGGCGACGACAAGCCGGGCGAGGACCGCGCGCTGCGCGTGCTGATGTTCCGCACGCTGACGCACCTGTCTCGCGAAGCGGTCGATGCCTGGCTCGCCGAGCACGACACCTCCGGTGCGGACGAGCCGGTCGGCACCATGAACCTGGAGGCGAGCGTCGACCGCGCCGAATTCACGCGGTCCATCGAGGCGATCCACGAGGCGATCCGCGCCGGCGAGACCTACCAGGTCAACTACACCTACCGGATGAACGGGACGGCCTTCGGTTCGCCGATCGCGCTGTACCGGCGGCTGCGCGCGCGCCAGCCGGTCGACTACGGTGCCTTCATTGCCTTGCCGGCGGGCTGGGCTAGCACGCATGTGCTGTCGCTCTCGCCCGAGTTGTTCCTGCGCCATGAGGCCGGCCTGCTGACGGCGCGCCCGATGAAGGGCACGGCCGCCCGTGTTGCCGCACCGGAGAGCGACAGCGAATCGGCGCGCCTGCTGGCCCTGGACATCAAGAACCGCGCCGAGAACCTGATGATCGTCGACCTGCTGCGCAACGACCTTGGCAGGCTCGCGCAGACCGGCTCGGTGCACGTGCCGGCGCTGTTCGCGATCGAGCCGTATGCCACCGTGTTCCAGATGACCTCGACGGTGCAGGCGCAGATCCGTCCTGAAGTCGGCATGCCGGAGCTGCTGCGCGCCGTGTTCCCGTGTGGCTCGATCACCGGCGCGCCCAAGCACCACACGATGGCACTGATCGCCGGACTCGAGAGCACGCCGCGCGGTCTCTACTGCGGCGCGATCGGCTGGATCGACGCACCACGTGGCGCGCCGGCCGGCGAAGCGCGCATCGGTGACTTCTGCCTCTCAGTCGCAATCCGCACGCTGACGCTGGGCGCCGCGGCCAGTGGCCTGCGCGCGATGCGCATCGGCGTGGGTGCCGGCATCGTGCTCGACAGCCGTGCGGACGACGAGTTCGACGAATGCCGCCTGAAGGCACGTTTCCTGACCGGCCTCGATCCCGGCTTCGAGCTCTTCGAGACGATGTTGTGGCGCCCGGGCGAGGGCGTGCAGCACCTTGAGCGTCACCTCGCCCGGCTCGCCCACAGTGCGCGCGTGTTCGGCTTCGCGTTCGAGCGCGAGGCCGTGTTGCAGAAGCTGCTGGCTTTTGAACCCGAGGCCACCGGCGAGACGCGCTTGCGCTTGGCGCTGGCCCACGGCGGACGCATCAGCCTGACCCACGCGCCGCTCGCCCCGCTGCCTGCCGGCCCGGTGCGGCTGCTGCTCGGCGGTGACACGCTGCCCGAGGCCGACGCGCTCGCGGCCCACAAGACCACGCGACGACAGCATTACGACGCCGGCGTGCGTACGGCCGAAAGCGCCGGCGCGTTCGATACCTTGTTCTTCAGCCGTGCGGGCCGGCTCGTCGAAGGCGGGCGCAGCAACGTGTTCGTTCGCATCGATGGCCGCTGGTGGACGCCGCCGATCACCGACGGGGCGCTCCCGGGCGTGATGCGTGGCGTGCTGCTCGACGACCCGGCCTGGAACGCGCAGCTGCGCAGCCTGACGCGCGCCGATCTCGCGCAAGCAGAGCGCATCGTCGTGTGCAACGCCCTGCGCGGCGCATTGCCCGCCGAACTCGCGGTGCTGCCGCGGCATGTTTCCGCATGAGCCCCGCCCGGCCGTCCGAAGGGGCTCGCACCGCAGTGCGCAGCACGAAGGTATGCCAGTGAGCCCCGCTCGGCCGTCCGAAGGAGCTCGCACCGCAGTGCGCAGCACGAAGGTACGCCGGTGAACCTCGCGCTGTTCGACCTCGACCATACGCTGATCCCGTTCGACAGTGGCATGGCCTGGACGCAGTTCCTGGTCGGGCGGGGCGTTCTGCCTGCGCAGGCCGAGGAAACCTACCTCGGCTACTGCAGGCAGTACGTGGCCGGCACGCTGGACATCCACGCGATGCACTTCGCCAGCGTCGCGCCGCTGGCGAGCGTGCCGCGGGTGAGGCTGGCGCAGTGGGCGAACGAATTCGAGCGTGCGCTGCGCCCTCGCGTGCCCGCAGCCATGCGTGCGCTGGTGCAGCGCCACCTAGCCGCTGGCGAGCTCTGCGCCCTCGTCACCGCCACCACCCGTTTCATCGCTGAGCCCTGCGCTCGCCTGTTCGGCATTGCGCATGTCGTCGCGACCGAGGCGGCGACCGCCGATGGCCACCCGGACGGTGCGCTGACCGGCGCCATTGACGGTTTGCCCTGCTTCCGCGAGCACAAGGTCACGCGGGTGCAGCAATGGCTGGCGCAGCAGATGCCCGGCGGCGCGGATGGCCTGGCGGCGTTCGAGCACAGCTGGTTCTATTCGGATTCGGCGAGCGACTTGCCGCTGCTCGGCGCGGTCTCGAACCCGGTCGCCGTGCGGCCGGACACCCGCCTGCGCCAGCACGCGCTGCAGGCGGGCTGGCCGATCATCGACACGGCTTGATGGCGCCCCCAGACCTGCCGCTTCGCGTCAGGCCCCCCGAGGGGGATGAGAAAACTTGGGGCGGCCCGGCGTTTCCTCATGCGCGCCCCCAGACCTGCTGTTTCGCGTCAGGTCCCCCTTGAACGCAGCGACCGCGTGGCGTGACTTATTTGTTTAAGTCGAAACCAATGCGGCCGAAACTCCCCTCAGCGACAAAGAACAGGGCATCGCAAGCACGGGATGCCGATCGCGGTGTTTATCGGAGACACACATGAGTTGGATTCGGAGAGTGAGCCTGGTGCGCCGGGTGACGATTGGCTTTGGCTGCACCGCAGTCATCATCGCAGGCATCTGCGCTGGTGGCGCATGGGCGCTGCAAGGTGGGATGCCGGCAAGCACCGCGGTCTGGTTCATGGGCTTTGCCGCACTCGGTGGCTGCGCGTTCTCGCTGCTCGCGGGCATGCTGATCCGCAGCAGCATCAAGGAATCGGTCGAATCGACCGTGCAATGCGTGATCCGCATCGCCGGCGGTGACCTGGAAAGCGTGATCGACTCGCCCGGCAAGGACGAGATCTCGTGGCTGCGCGCCGAACTCAATTCGATGCGCAAGAAGCTGCGCAAGACGGTGCTGGCGGTGCGCGAAACGGTGGGTGGCGTGAACATCGCCTCCGAGGAGATCGCCAACGGCAACCTCGACCTCTCGACCCGTACCGAGAGCCAGGCCAGCGCATTGCAGCAGACCGCCAGCTCGATGGATCAGCTTGCCAACACGGTGCAGAGCAATGCCCGCAGCACGCAGGAGGCACGCACCGTCGTCACGCAATCGAGCGAGGTCGCAGCGCGCGGCGAGAAGACGATGCGCGACGTGATCCTGCGGATGGGCGAGATCAACGGCAGCGCGACCAAGATCTCCGAGATCATCGGCGTCATCGACGGCATCGCCTTCCAGACCAACATCCTGGCGCTGAATGCCGCGGTCGAGGCGGCACGGGCCGGCGAGCACGGCCGCGGTTTCGCGGTCGTGGCCTCCGAGGTGCGCAGTCTCGCGCAGCGCAGCTCGACCGCCGCACGTGAGATCAAGACCCTCATCGGCGACTCGACCCAGAAGGTCGAGGCCGGCTCCAAGCTGGTCGACGACGCGGGGCGCACGATGAAGGAGATTCTGGAAAGCGTGAAGCGCGTGTCGTCCCTGATCACCGACATCGCCGACGCCGGTCAATCACAGAGCAACGGCATCGAGCAGGTGCACAGCGCGATTGCCCAGATCGACACGATGACGCAGCAGAACGCCGCGCTCGTCGAGGAACTCGCGGCAGCGGCCCAGTCGCTGAAGGGTCAGTCGGGCAAGTTGACGGAGTCGATGAGCTCGTTCCGAGTCGTCGCCTGAGCGTCACGCGACCACTGCGCATCGGCGGCTCGCAGCGATGCGAGCCGTTTGCGCGTTCCCGGGTGCGTGGCGGTGTCCTGGGTCATGCCCAGGTGCATGAAGGCTGTCATGGCATCCTGAGACGTGCGGCCGAGTGCGTGCAGCGCATGCAGCGCGAACGCATCGGCCTCGAGTTCCTGCCGGTGCGCAAGCCCGGAGGCGTCGCGTCCGAGCAGTGCGGCCACCGGCTCGGTCTGGTCTGGCGTCACGGCGCCCGGAACCCATTTCTGGTAGAGGCGCTCGGTCTGCTCCCAGTGGCGAAGCTCGATGTGCCCCAGTTCGTGCGCGAGAACGAACATCCGCTCGCCCTCGCTCAGGTCGCCCAGCGATTCGTTCGCCACGATGATGCGGCCCTGCAGCGTCTCCGCGATGGTGTCGCCCTCGATCATGCGCAGTTCCACCGGGTGTCTGAGCGCCAACACGCGCGCCAGGGTCTCGAAGCTGGCGCGCACCGTGCGGGCGCGTGGACTGGCGGGGTCTGCCGGGGTCACGCGGTCGAGCCGGGTCAGCTGCGAGCTGGCCAGTACGCCGAGGATGCCCTCGTCGGCGCGGGTGGCCGGGCCTGCGAGCAGCAGAGTGAGTGTGACGATCCACCAGCGCATGTCGTACGCTCCCGCGACGCGGCAATGTCCCGCCGCCATTGGTGCGGTGCAACAACCATGCCAGATTGCGGGGTAACCCGCATTCGATGGGCGTGGCGGCTGCCGGCCAGGAGCTGACGGTAGCGAGCGCAGGCTTTCAGGTAGGCTACTGCGCAAATGAATGCGGTCTCTACCAATCGGGCGCTGACTGCTGGCGAGCGCGCTCTCGCCAAGTGGATGCTGGAGAACGGAACGGAAGAAGCCGGGCCATCTCTCGCCCAACTCGATGAACTTGAGGTGACCCCCTGGCAGTGCGCCTGTGGATGTGCGAGCATCAATTTCCAGCTCAAGGGTCATCCGCCTGCTCCGCCAGGGGTTCACGTTCTTGGCGATTTCCTTTGCGGGCCTATGGAGGCGCCGGCCGGAGCTTTCATCTACGAGAGCGGCGGCGTGCTCAGCGGGATCGAGGTGTACTCGCTGGCGAGCGATGCGCCGCCGGTGCTACCGGATGCACCACTCCGGCCGATGGGCTAAAGGCTCCGGCAACAAGCGGCCGCGGACGGACGGCTGCTATCTGGACAATTTCCTCAATGGGTGCCCGGTCGGCAATTCACTCGTCGGAACGGTGGTCATTGCGCGAAACGGCATCGCCAGCGCGCGATCAACCATTTCTTCATCCGTCATGGTGTCGAGACACTCGACGACAAGCCAACGCGCTTTGACAGGGTCAGGACATCCCGCGCAGAACCTCAGCAAGACCTCGTTGTAGCTTTCTTCATCTGTCAGACCACTTGCCTTCGGATGCATCAGGGTATCGAGAAGGCGGAGAAGTTCATCCTTCGATAGCTTGGCTGTCATCTCGATCGCAAGTGGCGTGGGTCAGTGAAGCATACGGCATCGTGCCAAAGGTCTGCTCTACGACCTTCAGTTCGCCAAGTGCCATTTCCGCTTTGGGTCGCGACGGACGTGTTCGGACAGTCAGGCCTCGATCAGCCCCCAACGCAGGGCGACCAGCGTCAGCTCCGACTGGTTGCTGGCGCCGAGCTTCTGCTTGACGTGGAACAAGTGGGTGCCGACGGTGCTCTGCGAGAGGCTCAGGTTCTCGGCGATCTGCGCCACGCTCAGGCCACGGGCGAGCTGCACGAACACTGAGAACTCGCGTTCGCTGAGCGTCTCGGCCGGGCTGGTTCCGCCGCTCACTTCGGCAACAGCGAGCGCCTGCGCGGTGTGCGCGTCCACGTAGGGCCGGTTGGCCGCGACCGAGCTCACCGCGGCGATCAGGGCCTCGGGCGCGCTGCGTTTGGCCAGGTAGCCGAGCGCGCCGGCACGCAGCACGCGGCGCGGGTGTGCGGTGTCTTCGAAGGCCGAGAGCGCGAGGATGCGCGCCTTCGGGTCCTGTGCGATCAGCCGCCTGACAGCCTCCAGCCCGCCCATGCCGGGCATCGAGAGGTCCATCACGACCACGTCGGGCCGCACGCGGGCGTAGTCGGCGCAGGCCTGCTCGCCGGTGTCGGCCTCGGCCACCACCTCGACCTGCGCGTCGGCGAGCAGCATGCGGAAACCCATGCGCACGAGCGCGTGATCGTCGACCAGCATCACGCGGATCATGTGGCGCCTGCCTCCGCCAACGGCAGCCGCACCTGCAGCTCGACGCCTTGCGGCGTGCGGTTGGCGATCCGGAAGCTGCCGCCCAGGCCCTCGGTGCGCTCGGCGAGCCAGCGCAGGCCATGGTGGCCGCTCGGCGCCGGTGCGGCCGGCAGGCCCTGGCCGTTGTCGGTGACAGTGAGCAACGCGGCGTCGGCCTCGCGCCGCATCGACACGGAAATGTGCGTCGCGTGGCCATGTCGCAGCGCGTTCGTCACGGCTTCCTGCGCGCCGCGGTACAGCGCCAGCGCGACATCGGCCGCCAGGCTCGCATCGCCCAGTCCCACCTGCAGCTCGATGCTTGCGCCTGGCTGGCTGCGCCGCGTGCGTTCGACGAGGTCCCCGAGTGCGTCTGCGAGGCCGAAGTTGTCCAGCATCAGCGGCGCAAGGCGCGGGATGATGCCGTGCATGGCCTCGTAGAGGCGCGACGACTCGTCGGCGATGGTGCGCGCCGCCTGCTCTGCCTGCACATCGAGGCCGCGCACGCGCTGCGCGATCGAAATCGCCATGCTGTGCATCGCGGTGATGGATTGGCCGAGCTCGTCGTGCAGTTCGTGCGCGATGAGGCGCCGCTCCTGTTCGAGCTGGCGCTCGATCCAGCGTGTGAGTTCGCGGTTGTCGACCAGCCGGCTCTCGGCCAGCGCGGCGCGGCGTTCGGTCTCGATGTTCTGGCGCAGGCGGCCGACCATGCGGTTGAAGGCCGCGCCGATCAAGCTCGCCTCGGCGCCGGGCAGCGGCGGCAGCTTCGCGTCGAAACGACCGGCCTCCAGCGACTCGAGTGCACCGACGATCTGCCCGAACGGCCGCACCGTGCGTCCGACCAGCCAGAACACCAGCGCGTTGACGACGGCCAGCAGCACCGCCGCACCGGCGCCGAGCACGAGCAGGTAGTCCCAGGCGTCGATCGCGGCGCGCGATGCGTTGGACTGCGTCACCAGCTTGCCGCCGGGGAAAACGATGGACTGCACCGAAGGTGCCGGTGCGATCAGCCGCTCGAACCAGTCGGGCGCATCGCGGCCTGCCTTGTAGGTGGACGCCGGGGAGCGGTACAGCACCTGGCCCTGCCCGTCGTACAGCACGATGTCGTTCGAGCGCACGCGGCCAATGCCCTGCAGGTAGGCGAGCATCGCCGGCGTGCCCTGGGCCGCATAGAGCAGGGTGTTGCGCTGCAGCAGCTGCGTGGCGACGCGGTTGGCGGCCACCACCTCCTCGTGCACCGACTCGCGCATGCTGCGCAGCTGCAGCGCGAGCACGGCCGCGACAAACAGGATCGTCAGCGCGCCGACGATCAGGTTGATCTTCAGGCGCAAGGTCATGGCGTGGGCGGCGGAGCCCCGCAGGTCGGGAAGGTGAGCACGCGCCATGGTAACCACCGATCCGCCAACACATTCGCGAACGACGCAGGAACCGGGTCGACCCTCGGTCGCAATCATGAAAATCATGAGGCGCGAATCATGGTGCAGCGACTGGCGCGCAGAGGCTTGGGGAGCGATCCTTCACCATGGGATGCAAGCTGCATCCTTGCGCAGGTCGACCGGCCTGCGTGTCATTCACTTCCGGAGACTTGCCATGCAATGGACCACCCCGACCGCCGCTGATTTCCGCTTCGGCTTCGAGATCACGATGTACGTCAGCGCCCGCTGACGAACCCGGCACCGGCGCTGCGCGCAGGCGTGGCTCGGTGCCTTCCTCTTTCAAGGCACGCGCAAGCGCGCGCCTTTCCGGTGTCCAACAAACAATGCGCATCAGCGTGCTCGGGTCTGCCGCCGGCGGCGGTTTCCCGCAATGGAACTGCAATTGCCGCAACTGCGCCGGCGTCCGGTCGGGCAGTGTGCGGTGCAAGCCGCGCACCCAGTCGTCGATCTTCGTGCGGCCTGACGATGCCTCGGACGGCGTGCTCTTCAA
Organism: Ideonella azotifigens; assembly: GCF_021043325.1. Taxonomy (NCBI): domain Bacteria; kingdom Pseudomonadati; phylum Pseudomonadota; class Betaproteobacteria; order Burkholderiales; family Sphaerotilaceae; genus Ideonella; species Ideonella azotifigens. The sequence goes on along the minus strand of NZ_JAJNKD010000010.1, from coordinate 144,422 downwards.
CGCCTCGCCCGACATCCTTGAGCAGGTCCGCGCCCGCCCCGAACTGCAGCCCGCGCGCGCGCTGCGCGACACCGCCATCGCCGGCGTTGTGTTGATGGACGGACAGGTGGACCATGCGACCGGCCTGTTCATGCTGCGCGAGCGCGGCTCGCCGCTGCCGCTGTGGTGCACCGACCCGGTCGCCGAGGACTTGAGCCAGGGCAACCCGATCCTGCGTGTGCTCGGCCACTATTGCGGTGTCGAGCGGCATCGCATCGGGCTTGATGGCACGCCGTTTCGTGTGGCCGGTGTCGCTGGCCTGAGCTTTCGCGCGCTGCCGCTGTCGAGCAAGCCGGCGCCCTATTCGCCGCACCGCGAGCACCCGGTGGAAGGCGACAACATCGGCATGCTGATCAGCGACGAGAAGACCGGCGCGACCGTGTTCTACGCGCCCGGCCTCGGCGCGATCACACCACCGGTCTTCGACGCGATGGCCCGTGCCGATGCGCTGCTGGTCGACGGCACCTTCTGGACCGACGACGAGATGCCGCGCCTGGGCCTGAGCAAGAAGACCGCGCGCGACATCGGCCACCTGCCGCAGTCCGGCCCCGGCGGGATGATGGAGTGGTTCGCGAAGCTGCCGGCGCACACGCGGCGCTGCCTGATCCACATCAACAACACCAACCCCATCCTCGACGAAGACTCCGACGAGCGCGCGGCGCTGACTGCTGCACGCATCGAGGTCTGCGAAGACGGCATGCTGATCCAACTCTGAGGTGCCGATGAAGGCCGAGATCCTCCAAGCGCGGCGCGAAGCCGTGCCCGCCGATGCGCCCGCCTGGGGTGCCGCCGAGTTCGAAACGAAGCTGCGCGAACGCGGTCGCGCGTACCACATCCACCACCCGTACAACCTGATGCTCAACGGCGGGCGCGCCACGCGCGAGCAGGTGCAGGGCTGGGTGGCGAACCGCTACTACTACCAGATCGCAATTCCCGTCAAGGATGCTGCGGTGCTGTCCAACTGCCCCGATCCGGCCGTGCGGCGCGGCTGGGTGCAGCGCATCCTCGACCACGACGGCTTCGAGCTCGGCGGCGTCCGCGATGCCGGCGGCATCGAAGCCTGGCTGCGCCTGGCCGAGGCGGTCGGCCTGAGTCGCGAGGAGGTCACCGACCAGCGCCACGTCACGCCCGGCGTGCGCTTCGCGGTCGACGCATACGTGAACTTCGCGCGTCGCGCACCCTGGCAGGAGGCGGTGTGCTCGTCGCTGACCGAACTGTTCGCGCCGGAGATCCACAAGCAGCGTCTCGCGACCTGGCCCGAACACTATCCGTGGATCGAGTCCGAAGGCCTGCACTACTTCCGCAGCCGCGTGAGCCAGGCGCGGCGCGATGTCGAGCAGGGCCTCTCGGTCACGCTCGCGCACTTCAGCACCCGCGCTGCGCAGGAGCGCGCGCTCGAGGTGCTGCAGTTCAAGCTCGACATCCTGTGGACCATGAACGATGCGATCGCATTGAAGTACGGGGTGTCGGCATGACGGCGCTGACGACGTCCATCCGGCCGCGCATCGGCGCTGGCTTTCGCATGCAGTGGGAGCCGGCGCAGAACTGCCATGTGCTGCTGTACCCCGAGGGCATGGTCAAGCTCAACGGCAGCGCCGGCGAGATCATGCTGCGCTGCGACGGCGAACGCAGCATCGAGGCAATCGTCGGCGAACTTGAGCTGGCGTTCAATGCCAAGGGTCTCGGGCCCGAGGTGCTGTCGTTCGTCGAGATCGCTGGCAAGCAGAAGTGGCTGACCTGGGAATGAACGCCATGAAACATCCTTTGCGGGCCGAGCGCCGGGCCGCTCCCAAGCCGGCCCGCATCCCCCCGGGGGATCGGCCGATGTATTCATCGGACGAGGGGCTGTCATGACGCCTGGCCCACCCTTGTGGCTGCTCGCCGAGCTGACCTACCGCTGTCCGCTGCACTGCGTGTTCTGCTACAACCCGATCGATTTCGCGAACCAGCCCGAGGAGCTGTCGACCGACGACTGGCTGCGGGTGCTGCGCGAAGGCCGCGAACTCGGCGCCGTGCAATGCGGCCTCTCGGGCGGCGAGCCGCTGTTGCGTGATGACCTGGAGGTGATCGTCGCCGAAGCGCGTCGCCTGGGTTACTACACCAACCTGCTGACCTCAGGCGTCGGCCTGACCGTGGAGCGGGCGCGTGCGCTCAAGGCCGCCGGCCTCGACCATGTGCAGCTCTCGTTCCAGGACTCGACCCGCGAGATGAACGACTTTCTCTCGCACACCAAGACCTTCGAGCTGAAGAACCGGGTGGCCCAGACCATCAAGGACCAGGGTTGGCCGATGGTGATGAACGTGGTGCTGCACCGCCTGAACATCGACCACATTGACCGCATCATCGGCATGGCGGCCGAGCTGGGCGCTGAGTACCTCGAACTCGCGAACACGCAGTACTACTCCTGGGCTTTCAAGAACCGGGATGCGTTGTTGCCCACGCGTGCGCAACTGCAGCACGCAGAAGCCGTGGCCGATGCCTGGCGCGTGAAGCTGGGCGACCGCATGCGCATCTTCTTCGTGGCCCCCGACTACCACGAGGGCAAGGCGAAGAAGTGTGTGAACGGCTGGGGCAGCATGTTCCTGACCGTCACGCCCGACGGCACCGCCGTGCCCTGCCACACCGCGAAAATGCTGCCCGGCCTGAGCTTCCCGAACGTGCGCGAGCACTCGGTGCGCGACATCTGGTTCGACTCCGAAGGCTTCAACCGCTACCGCGGCACCGGCTGGATGAAGGAGCCGTGTGCCAGCTGCGAACACCGCGAGGAAGACCTGGGCGGATGCCGCTGCCAGGCGTATCTGATCGCGCACGATCCGACGGTGGCCGACCCGGTGTGCGTGAAGAGCCCGCACCACGGCCTGGTGCAGGAGGCTGTGCAACGCGCCGAGGCTGGCCTGGCGACTGTCGCCGAACATCCGCTGGTGTTCCGCGACGCAAAGAACTCGCGCCGGCTGAGCGCATCGTCGACCTAGCTTCCCTCTCGGGCGTACAGCCGAGGCGCCTTCCCGACGTGGCGGCTGAAGGCAGTGCTGAACGTGCTTGTGGAGGCATAGCCGACACGCTCCGCCACCTCCGCAATTGCCAGGTCCTTGCGCAACAGCTGCTTGGCAAGCTCCATCCGCCAGGACAGCAGGTACGCCATCGGCGGAACGCCGACGGTCCGGCTGAAGCGGTCGAAGAACGCCGACCTCGAGAGGGCTGCGACGTCCGCGAGCTCGCCCACTGTCCAGGGTCGATCCACCTGCGCATGCATTTGCTGCAGCGCGGGCGCAAGGCGTTCGTCCCCCAGGCCGCACAGCAAACCCGGAGGCGCACGACCTGTCGTGCTCCACCGCATGGCTTCGATGAGCATCATGCCTGCCAGCTGCGACAGCATGAACTCGTTGCCTGGCCTTGGGTCCATGTACTCGTCGCCCAGCATCTGCACCAACTGCGCCAGGCGAGTCGCGCCCGGTACATGCACGACGCCCGGGAGCAGCGACACGATCAGCTTCGGGTTGGCGCAATCGAAGAGGAAGGCGCCCCCAAGCGACAGCATCTCGGGCTCGCCTCCCGGCGTGCCGTAGCGACGCTCGCCCGCACCGCCAGGCATTGTCTTCGGGTCGATGTGGACGGGTAGCGGCGCCGGCGTGAAGCTGGAGATGGTGAAAGGTGGCGTGGAAGGGAGCAGCACGAAGTCGCCTGCATTGAGGGTCACTTCCTCGTGCCCGTCGACGGCGAGCCTGCAGGTGCCCTTCAACATGATGCAGAAGCTCGGCTGGCCATACTCGGCGTAGCGCACCGCGTAGTCGCCCTTGCCGCTGATGAGATTGGCAAAGACGGCGCGCGGTTGCAGCAGGTGGACGACTTGGGTCAGCGGGTCACTCATCGCACGTCGCTCGTCTGGGACGGTCATTGGACACACCTTGCAGCATAGGTCTCGCGCGTCAGGCGCGTTGGGGCGCTGGGTGAGCGGCTCAACGAGCGGTCGGTTTACGCGGCCTTGGCCAGTGCCAGGGCCACGGCGTCCGGGCCTGCGGCGAAGTGCAGGCGGTTGGATGTGTCGTGGGCGGCCTGCCACACCATCTCTGCGACATCAGCCGCAGTCGTCACGGGGCCGGGGTTCGCGAACGCCGTGAAGATGGGGTCGGCGAAGGGCCGGTAGGCCTCAGGAATCAGGCCCTGCATGCGGGCGCCGCCGTTCTCGGTGAAGCGCGTGCCGGGGCCATAGCCAGGCTCGACGAGCTTGATGCGAATGCCGAAGGCACCCAGCTCATGGGCGACGGAGCCGGTGAGGCCTTCCACGGCCGTCTTGCTGGCCGTGTAGACACCGGCGAGCGGGAAGGAGGCAAGGGTGACGCTGGACGTCACGTTCACGATGACGCCGGCGCCACGCTCGCGGAACTGGGGCACCACCGCCTGCATCATGGCCATGACACCGAATGTGTTGGTATCGAAGACTTCGCGAGCAGTGCTCATCGGCGTGGCTTCAAAGGCGCCGATGACGCCGATGCCTGCGTTGTTGACGAGCACGTCGATGGGACCCGCAGCCGATAGCGCGGCGGCGATGCTCTCGGAGTTCGTGACGTCCAGCGCGATGACGCGCATGCGGTCCGACCTGGGCAGGACGTCTTCACGCGGACTACGCATGGTAGCGATGACGTTCCAGCCCTTGGCGTGGAAGTGGCGGGCGGTCTCCAGGCCATAGCCGGAAGAGCAGCCGGTGATGAGGACGGTTTTCATGGTTCGTTCCATTGGTTGAGTTGCGATGGAAAAACGATACCCAGCGAGAACCGGATTCACAATGCCGTTTAGTCCAGAAGTATTTGGCCATCGTCCAAATCAAAAAGTGCTGAATCTTGGCACGACTGGGTTGGCCGCACAGGCGTCACGCTCCGGTCACGTGGCATCGAGAGGCGGGGGCGCCGATTGGCATCCATCGAGATGGGGCGCAGCCTCAACTCACGCCGGCGTTCGTCACCGCGCATGCGCCGCCGCGCTGTGGCCCCGCCAGGCCGAGCAAGCTGGTGGGACTTTCGGCAAGCCAGTCAGCCGCCTGGCGCGACCGCTGCGCTACTGCACCAGTTGCAAGATTTCGAGCTGTTCCTCGACGGTCTCGAAGGTGCCTGTGCCTGCGGGCATCTGCATCAGCGGCTTGAGCTGCGGGTCGAACAACCACACGCTGGGATAGACCAGCATGCGGGTGCGCTCGTCGCCGATTGAACGCTGGAACTCGAGGTAGGGCAGGGACTTGTTGCCCACGCGGATGAACAGCTTGTTCGCCGTCGTCGACAGCGTGCTGCGCAGGTCGACGACGATCCAGGGTTTGAAGTGCGACACCAGTTCCCCGGCATGCTTGCCGAGGAAGTTCTCGTAGCGTCGGCAGTACGGGCAGTCGCTCGCGCCGAGGTAGACGTAAAGACGCTTGTTCTCGCGCTGGGCACGCGCCAGCGCCGGCCCGAGATCGAACTCGGCGCGCTCCGGGCCGCCGCCAGGTTCGACGACCAGTGGTTCGTAAGCGGGCGGGATGCCGAGGGCATGCGTGGCGGCGCCAAGCAGTGTGAGCAACGCGGCACAGAAAACGCGTGCCAACAGCCGACCCAGGCGGGGGCTCGCCATCATCCGACCTTCAGCGAGCCGGTGAAATGCTGCTCTTTCGAGTCGGAGACCTCGGCGCGCAGCTCGCCCGGGCCATGCGGCACGAAGTTGAAGCGCCAGGTCGGGTTCTCGCTGATCGAGAAGTCGAGATCGGCATCGAAGATCTTCCGGCCCGCATAGCTCACGGCGATGGTTCGCACGAAGTACGACGGGATGAACATCACCGTCACGTTGTTCAGCTCGAAGCCGGTGTCGTTCGGGTGGATCACCGTCACATCGGCGGTGGTCGGTGCGTCCATCGTCGGTGGCCCGGGAAGCTTGAAGATCGTCCTGCCGATCAGCTCGGGGGTGTCACGGTTCGGCGGCGCGGAACAGCCGCCGGAGGTCTTCACGTAGCGTGAGTCCATGTGCAGCTCGCCGTTCGACAGCTCGCTGACGACGCGCACGTGGCTGTACTCGTCGACCCGCAGACGCGTCTCGAAATCGGCCTGGCCGACTTCCGGTGTCAGTTCGAGCGTGGCAGCCAGTGGCGACGGGTTCTTGTCGACGAGCAGGTGCATGCGCTTCACGTACAGCTCCGGCGTCTGCGGCAATTGCGAGACGATCTTCACCGGCACCGCTGCGCCGTAGGCGGCACGCAGCGGTGCGATCAACTGCACGCGGCTGGCAGCACCGGTGGTGATCGGCCGGGTGCCGAAAATCCGGCCGCGCAGCAGCTCCCATTCGGGCGAGAGATCGGCCGGGCCGGTGTTGCTCGGCAGGCCGCCGATGGCCGCGCGCACCGAGGGCGCCATCGCGAGCGGCAGGGCGCCCACGCCGAGCATGAAGGCGCGGCGCTGGCGATGGGTGAGATGGAGGGGAAGGGGCTTGATCGGCGGCGGCATGACTTCGAAACTCCTACTTCAACAGCTGCTCGCGCTCATAGCGCAGGTAGACCAGGGCCGCATTGCGCCTGTGCACCGTGGCGTACTGGTCCCAGGCTGCGAACTCGGGCAGCGCGGTGGCGTCAGGCACCTCGCTCAACGGCGCGCCGGCCGTCAGCAGCGCACGCACGCGCGTCGTCAGCTGATCCAGGTAGCGCTCGGTCTGCGTGACCAGCCGCTTGGTGCCGGCCGGTCCGTGGCCGGGCACGATGACTTCCAGCGGCAGCGCCTGCAGCGTGTGCAGCGCCTCGCCCCAGGCCGGCAGGTCGCTGTCGAACACATCCGGAATGCGCTGGGCATCCAGCAGGCCGCCTGCGAACAGCGTGCCGGTGACCGGGTCGAACACGGCGACATCGCCGGGGCCGCTGGAATGGCCGAAATACAGCACCTGGATCGACCGACCGATCAGCGTGGCCGCGTCGAGGCCGGGCGGGGTGGTGAAGCGGATGTCGGGCTCGAACATCGTCGTGCCGCGCATCTCGTCTTCCCCCAGGGTCGCACGCAGGGTCTTCAGGCAGGTTTCGCAACGTGAGGCCATCAGGCCGGCGGCGGCTTGATGCATCGCGACCGGAATGCCTTGCTCGCGGAACGCCGCAGCGCCGAACAGGAACTCCTGCCGCGTGTGCGTGACGATGGCCAGGCGCACCGGCTTGTCGGTCACGCTGCGGATCGCATCGAGCAGCGCGCGGCCGTGCCGATACGAGGTGCCGGTGTCGATCACCAGCACGCCTTTGCGGCCGACGATGAAACCGGTGTTGCCCACGCGGCCCAGGTTCGCGCCGTCCGGCTCGCCGCCGGTGCCCGCTACCATGTAGACGCCGGACGCCAGTTCGATCGGATCCAGCGCAGCGGCCCGCGCCGTCATCGCGGCACAGGCGAGCAGGGCCGCGGCCAGCCAGCAACTCGCCGTGCGCGAAAGGGCACGCATGGGCGTCACGCTACTTGGCCTCGACGAGCTTCTTCAGGTTGGCCAGCCCGCTCTGGTACACCTCGGTCACGGCTTTCATGGCGGCCTCGTCGTTCTGTTCGGGAGGAGGGTCGTTGTGCATGTAGGCGCGGTAGAAGGCCCCGCGCCATTCGACGGTCGAGGTGTTGCCCTCGCCGGTCACGGTGATCGTCGAGGTGTAGTTCGAGACCGGCAGCGCACTGCCGTCTTTCAGGCGGTAGCTGTAGCGCATCTGCGCGTCGTCGTAGCGTTCCAGCGTCTCGACCAGCGCGCCACCCCCCTTCAGCGCGACCTTGCGCTCCGAGCCTTCGGCGTTGCCCTTGTCGGCCGGGCTGGATTCGACGGCCGGGTGCCAGTCTTTCAGCGCGTCGAAATTCTTGATCTTGGCCCAGACCACCGCAGCGGGTGCGTCGATCTTGATGGTCTCGACGGCCTTCTGGCGCGTCGGCCCGTGGGCGATGGCGGGCAATGACACCGCACTGCCGAGAACGGCGATGGCAAGCGCTGGTTGAAGCCATCGACTGGCGAATCTCAGAAACATGGGGAAGGGCCTCCGGTGGTGGAGTGGTTGAAGATCATGGTGGATTCATGTTGGATTCATGGTGTCGGTGGCGAGCCGATGAAGGCCCCGAAGCCGCGGCTGTTCCTGCCGGTGGCGATGCGGGCCAGCGTGCGGCCGCTGGTGGCGTCGAGCACGCTCACGTCGTCGTCCATCCAGTTGACGACGTAGACGCGGTCGGCGTGCACGGCCACCCCTTCGGGGTAGCCGAAGCCTGGCAGCGTGCGCACGGTCTCGAGCCGCTGCACGTCGACGACGCTGACGCTGTCGTCGTGCTGGTTGGTCACATACAGCAAAGCACCGTCGCGGGTCAGCGCCGCGCCGTAGGGCGCCTTGCCGACCTTGACGGTGGCAATCACCTCGAGCCGGCGCGTGTCGATCACCGAGATGTCGTCGCTGAGCACGTTGAGCGCATAGAGCCGCTCGCGGGCGGTGTCGACCAGCAGCGCGAACGGATGGGTGCCGACCTTGACGCGGCCACGCACGCGCGAGGTGGCGATGTCGATCGCGGCAATGCTGTCGTCGTCGCGTTCGGCCACGAAGACGGTTGCGCCGGCAGCGTCGACCGCCACGCCCGCAGGCGCGCGGCCGACCTCGATCGTGGGCAGCGCAGTGCCCGCCGCGGTATCGAACACCAGCAGCCGGTTCGCGTACCAGTCGGCCACGAACAGGCGCGAGCCGTCGGGCGATGCGTCCATGCCGACAGGGCCGCTGCCGGCCGCCAGCGTGCCCACCACGCGTTGCGTGCGCATGTCGATCACCGAGATCGTCTTGCTGTCCGGGTTGGACACGAACACCTTGCCAGCGCGGCTCGACGCCACCACACCCGCCGGCGCCAGGCCGACAGGCACCGTGGTGACGACGCGCTGCGAGGCCAGGTCGATCACCGAGACATCGTTGCTGCCCTGGTTCGTGATGTAGGCGAACGGTGTGGCGAAGCCGGGCGTACCGGTGCCGAGGAGCCAGAGTGACAGTGCGGTGACCGTGGCGGCGTGGCGCATTCGTTCAGGCGGCGGACGGCGTCACGTCGAGGCTGCTCTTCCATGTGGCCTGGTGCGAGTCGACAACCTCGGCCGTGAGCCGGCCCGGCGCGTTGGGTATGAAGTAGAAGCGCAGGTTCGGGTTCTCGCTGATCGAGAAATCCAGATCGGCCGACAGCACCGGCTGGCCGGCGTAGGAGACCTTGACCGTGCGCACGAAGCGGCGCGGTGTGTAGGTGCGGGTCAGCTGGTCCATGACCATGCCGGAGTCGTTCGGGTGGCTGATCATCAGCTGCGCCAGAGTGGGCTGGTGCAGCACGACCTGGCCGTCGACGCGCATCTTGATCTTGCCCAGCGATGCGAGCGCGGCCTGCGGATCCTTGCCCGGCGGCGCCGAACAGCCGCCGGAGGCCTTGACAAAGCGCGTGCGCATCAGCAGCCGCCCGTCGTTGGTTTCGGCGATCGCGCGCACGAAGGTGTATTCGTCGATGCGCACGCGGGTTTCGACATCGGCCCGGCCGCTGTTCGGCGTGAACGAGAAGATCGCCGAGATCGGCGACGGGTTGTTGTCGATCACGAGGTACAGTTTTTCGACGTAGCTCGAGGCCGTGTGCGGCAGCTTCGCGCGCATCGCGACCGGCACCACAGCGGCGTCTTCGGCGCGCACCGGTGTGTCAAGCACCAGGGCTTCGTCGCCGACCTCCTGGATGGGGCGGGAATCGAACAGGCTGGCGCGCACCTTCTGCCAGATCTCGCTCGCCTGCGGGTCATCGCCGGACATGATCGCGGCGCGCGCATCGCGCAGGCCACCGAGTGCCAGCGAGGCGATCAACGCGCCGCCGGTGGCGCTGGCTTCGCGTCGTGTCATTCGGCTCAGTCGTGTCGCATGGCGTGTCATCGTTGCACCTCAGTCTTCCCACTCCAGCTCTGCAAACGCTGCAGTGACGTTGCGACGGTGGAAGCGTTCGGCGAGCTGCCATGGGGTGGCAGCCTGAATGCCGACGGTGTCGACCGCCTGGGGCAGTGTCTTGCGGGCCTTGAGCGCCGCGCGGGTTTCGCGCAGCAGCGCCTCAAGATACGCCTGTTGCGGCTTCCACGCATCCGGGCCACCGGCCAGGGTGGGGCCGTGGCCAGGCACGATCCGGGCTGCATCGACTTTCGCGAGCTGCTGCATGGTCGCGAGCCAGCCGAGCAGGCTGCCGTCGATGACCGGGATGTGCTGCACGAACAGCAGGTCGGAGGTGAACAGCGTGCGCGATGTCGGGTCGTACACGGTGAGGTCGTTGTCGGTGTGCGCGGTTGGCCAAGTCTGCAGCACGATGACGCGGTCGCCGAGGTCCAGTTCGCGGGTTCCGTCCACCGCAAGCGTCGGATGCACCATTGCGCCCGGTGCGACGCTGACGCCGAAATCGCGCGCCAGCGCGTTCAGGAAGTAGGGTTCGCGCGCGGCCATCGCCGCGTTGAACTTCGCGCTCGCGACGAAGCGCGTGTCAGGGCCGACGAAGGCGGCGTTGCCGAGCACGTGGTCGGGATGGGCGTGGGTGTTGATCACGAAGCAGACCGGCAGGCGGGTGATGCGCTCGATGGCCGCGCGCCAACGCTGGCCGACCTGCGGGGTGCCGCCGCTGTCGATCACCGCGACGCAGCGGCTGCCGACAACGAGGCCGAGATTTGCGACGTCACCGCCGTTGCCCGGCAGCCAGTCCTCGACCAGCCCCGCATGCACGTACACGCCTGGTGCGATCTCGGCCACACCGAGCCGCGGCGCATCGGCCACGCCTTGCGCGGCCGTGACCCCATGCAGCAAGGCAGCCAGCAGCAGGGCGGTCGCGTAGCGGTGCAGGGCGGGTCGCATGGTTGGCAAAAGAGGCGATGCCTTCGGGGCTACTTGGCGTCCTTGATGAAGCAGCTCTTTTTCACCTTCGCCTGCAGCTCGCGATACTTCTTCAGTTCGGGTTGCAGCCCAGGCGTGTCGCGGATCGTGTTGCCGCGTTCGCCACCGATCGTCATGCCATTGCTGATCGTCTGCATCGTCGTGTACTCGTCGTAGTTGACCTGCTCGGCGAGTGCATCCACCGCACAGGCGCATTTGTTGACCATCTCGAAATACGGACCTGGGTTCGCGCGGATGCAGTCCTCCACGAACAGCACGCGGGCCGAGGTCGGGTAGTCGTTCGCAGCGTGCGCGGTACCGCTGGCGACCAGCAGTGCGGCGAGCAGGGTTGCGCTTGAAGTCGAAGAGCGCAGGCGGGCGTGGTTCATGGCGTGTCCGTGGAATCGGTAGAAGCTGATGGTGACGAAGGCGAAGGGCAGCAGCGTGGGCCGCCGTCAGGCGCCAGGCTTTGGCGGCGTGGGCTCCGCCCCTTCGATGAGCAACTCGTCGGCGACCAGCGGAGGCGCATCCGCGCCCTTGGCAGCATCGGTGATCACCGAGCGGATGGCGTAGACGCCGCCCGGCACGGCGTCCGACATCGTGAACACATAGCGCTTGTTCGAGAGCTGTTCGAAGCGCGGGCGGTTCGGGTCGTCGCGGTAAGGGTCGATCGTGAACTCCTGGCCCGCGACTGCGTTGCCGCGGTAGCGCAGCGTCACCGCGCGTTGCTGTGCGCCCTGGTAAATCGCCATGCGGATGCGCTTGCGAAAGTAGGCTTGCTTGCCCTTTGTCAGCCGTTCCATCTCGCGCACGTCGCGTTCGAGGAAGTACAGCATCACCGGGTTGCCGATGACCCCCTCGACCGGCGGCAGCACCACGGCGTGCTCGCCGCTGAGGAAGTCGCCGCTCGCGTCGCAGCACTGGCCGTTCGCCTGCGCCTTCAGCGAGATCGACACCTTGTCGTCAAAGCCAGGCTCCAGGCTGCCGCTGCGATGGAATGCGTAGTGCAGCGTCATCGGCGGGCGCAGCTTGGTGAACTGATTCGTCATGAACAGCGCGCGCTCGGCGGCAGAGAAATCCTTGGGCGCGTCTTCGGCGTGAACGGGGGGGCCCGGCAGCGCAAAGCTTGCGATGGCTGCGGCGACGAGGGTGGTCTTGAGGCGATGAGAGAACGAGGTCATGAGCGGTGAGTTCGCATCAATGGCGGCAAGAATTGCCTGCCACATGGGTTTCGGGTTGGGAGTCGTGCGGCAGTGCGAGGCGTTGGAGTTCGCTTCGCGCCGCCGCATAGTCGGGCGCGATCGCAAGCGAGCATTCCAGCGCAATGCGCGCATCGCGCGGCTGCTCCAGGCGTGAGAGGGCGAGGCCTAGCAGGTACCAGGGCTCCGGGTCGCCCGCGTCGAGTTGGGTCCAGTCGGCTGCCAGCGGCTGCAGCCCACGCCAGTTGCCCTCGACTTCGAGCGCAGCGGCCCGCAGGAAGGTCGGTTGCGCGTCGGCCAGCCGCTCCCAGAAGGCGAGTTCGCCGCGCGCGAGCGGGCCGATCTGTTGCGCTGGCTCGTTGTCGATGCGCGGCCGTGCGAGCCATTCGACCGGTGCCGCGAAGTAGTGGGCGTTGCCGCCGCGCAGGCGGAAGGTCAGGATGCCGACGAGATTGAAGTCGGCGTCGAACAGCCCGCCGCCGCTCGCTCCGGAACTGAAGAAGTTGGAGGTCTGGATGACGCGGGCGCCGTCCATCCGGTGCAGCGCCAGCACTTCGCCGCTGCTGCCCTGGAACGCGCCCGCCGTGTGGCCGACGGCCGTGACGACCTGGCCGACCGTCAATCGTCCTGCCGAGCCCAGCGCCACCGCGCGGCTGCCCTCGATGCCGCGCACATGCAGCAGACACAGGTCGTGGTATGCGTCGACCTGCTGCGACTCGGCTGGCAGCCGCAGCCCGCCCTGCAGCACCGAGACCAATCGCGCATCCCGCGTGACATGGCAGTTGGTCACAACGCGGTCCGCGCCGATCACCACGCCGGAGCCGAGCGAATAACCGCCCTGGGTGCGCATCACCTCGACCTTCAGCACGCTGGTCGAGAGCCGGATCAGCGTGGCTGCGTCGGGCTCGGCGAATGCGGTCTCGGGCAGCAACAAGCCCCACAGCACCAGGGCCAGCAGGAACCACGTTGCCGTCGCCCGGCCTGCGCTGGCGCCCGTGCTGATGAACCGGCGGTGCATTCGCTGGTACTCAGTTCTTCGGCGCCCTGTACGAAGCATCGACCATCGGCACGCCGTACGCCTTCAGGATCGTCTCGATCTCCGCTTGGCGCGACTCGATCAACCCTTCGACTTGCTGCTTCCACTCGCGCTCGCCGAAGCGCACGCCCATCGCCATCTGGTAGTCGAGCTTCAGGCCCGGCTCCGACTTCAATGGCAACACGACCAGCTGCGGTGACTTCACGCGTTGCGCGAAGTAGCCGGCGATCGGCCCCCAGACGATGGCGGCGTCAAGCTTGCCCTGCGCGAGATCTTTCTCGATGATCTCGCCCGGGTATTGCTGCGGGTCCGCATTCATCATCTGGTAGGGAACGCCGTTCTCCAGCAATTGGTGCCTGGACAACCACTCCCCTGCCGGAGATCGGTCGTACACGCCGATGCGCAGCGAGCGCAGCTTTTCGGGGCCGAGTGCGAGGAACGCGTCGACGGTGGTGACGTCGTCCAGGCCCTTGCCTCTCGGGAACACCAGCGCATAGGTCGAACGATAGTAAGGCTTTGTGACCGAGACGCCTTCGTCGAACCCCACCGGCACGCCGATGATGATGTCGCAAGGGTAGTCCTGGCCCGGCAGCTTGTAGCGCAGCGTGTTGCGGACGAACGCCAGCCGCTGCGGGAAAGAGTAGTAGGTGACCGGCAGATTCAGCGCCTTGCCGAAGACCTCCGCGATGCGGTTCTCGATGCCCTCTCCCTTGGTGTTGGAGAACGGCAGGTTGTTCGGGTCCTGGCAGACGCGAAGTTCGGTCCGCTTCGGTGGTGCCTCCTGCGCCGCGACACTGGTTGAGAGCGCCGCGAGCGCAGCCGCGACACTCAGGAAGGCCACACAAGCATTGCGAGGCGACCTGGATTGGCTCATTGCATCGCCTCGACACGCGCTTTCGTGATCGCGCCGTCCGAGCGACCCTTCAGGTAGCTGTAGAGCTGGTCGATGTTCTTCATCACTTCCGGATTGCCGCCGAATGGGACCATCTGCGTGTTCGGCCGGCCGTTCTTGACGGTCTGGACGAAATCGTCTTTCGAGAGGGTCTTCAAACTGTTGATCAGTGACGGGCCGACCAGGCCTTCCTGGTTCGCACCGTGGCAACGGTCGCAGGCGGCGGAGCGCCAGGTCTTGAAGCCGACCAGGGTGTTGGCGTCGACCTTGTAGCCGTCCACCACCGTGTAGGGCTTGGCACCGGCGGCAGGCGCAGGCGCAGATGCGGTCTGGGCGAACGTCGTCAGGGTCGAGGCGAGCAACATGGCAGCGCCGAGGGTCTTGAAGTGCTTCATGGGATGTTGAATGAATCAAAAAAATGGGGAAGGCGTTCCTGCGAAAGCCCTCCCCCTTGTCAGGCGCGCGCCGAGTATGTTCAAGGCTGCGCTGCCTATTGCTGCCTCAGTTCGGCAGCGCGAACACCGTCAACGAGCCACCCAGTTCGGTGTACTTCGCCAGCTCGCGGTAGCCGCCCACGGCGCCCAGGCCATCCTGGTCCTTCTCGAGACCTGCGGCCATGCCGATGCCGGCCCAGCCACCGATGCCCGAGAACACGCCGATGTACTGCTTGCCCTTGTGCATGTACGAGAACACGTTGCCGATGATCCCGGAAGGCGTCTTGAACTTGAACAGTTCCTTGTTGATGTCCTTCTTGTCGACGCACTTCAGGTAGCCCTCGAGCGTGCCATAGCAGGAGATGCCGCCCGCTGTGTTGAGCGCGCCGCTCCAGACCGAGAACTTCTCGGAATGGCTCTGCACGATCTTGCCGGCGCTGGCGTCCCAGGTGATGTAGTTGCCCATGCCGCCATGGCTGCCCGGCGCCGGGTACATCGACAGCGTCGCACCCACGTACGGCTGGCCCGCGGTGTACTCCACCTTGAACGGCTCATAGTCCATGCAGACGTGGTTCGTCGGCACGTAGAAGAGCTTGGTCTCGGGGTCGTAGGATGCCGGCTGCTGGTCCTTGCTGCCCAACGCCGCCGGGCAGATGCCCTTGGTGTTGACGTCAGGACCGCCCTTCGCGGTGGAGTACTTCGCGACCACTTGCGGCCGACCGGTCTTCATGTCGACGTGGGTGGCCCAGTTCACTTGCGGGTCATACTTCTCGGCCACCAGCAGGGCGCCGGTGACGCGGTCCATGGTGTACGCAAAGCCGTTGCGGTCGAAGTGAACGAGTGCCTTGGTCGGCTTGCCCTTCACGTTGATGTCGGCCAGGATCATCTCGTTGATGCCGTCGAAGTCCCACTCGTCGTACGGCGTCATCTGGTAGACCCACTTGGCCACGCCGGTGTCGACATCACGAGCCCAGATGGTCATAGACCACTTGTTATCGCCAGGCCGCTGCGCCGGGTTCCAGGTCGACGGGTTGCCGCTGCCGTAGTACATCAGGTTCAGCGCCTTGTCGTAGCTGTACCAGCCCCAGGTCGTGCCACCACCGGTCTTCCATTGATCGCCCTTCCAGGTCTTCAACGAAGAGTCGGGGCCCACCGGCGCCATCTTGCCGTCGGTCCAGGTCATGGTCTTGGCCGGGTCCATCAGCATCTCGGCGTCAGGGCCCACGCTGTAGCCCTTCCAGGCCAGCTTGCCGTCCGACAGGTTGTAGGCGGCGATGAAGCCGCGCACCCCCCACTCGCCGCCGCTGATGCCGGTGATGACCTTGTCCTTGAAGATGTGTGGCGCGTTGGTGTTCACTGCACCGAGCTTCGGGTCGCCGTTCTTGACGCTCCAGACCACCTTGCCGGTTTTCGCGTCCAGCGCCACCAGCGTGCTGTCGGCCTGCTGCAGGATCACCTTGCCCTCGGCATAGGCGACGCCACGGTTGACCGTGTCGCAACACATTTGCGCAATCACCGCCGGGTCTTGCTTGGGCTCGTACTTCCAGATCATCTCCTGGGTATCGAGGTTCAGCGCGTACACCTTGTTCGGGAACGGCGAGGTCATGTACATGACACCGTCGATCACCAGCGGCGAACCTTCGTGGCCGCGCAGCACGCCGGTCGAGAAGGTCCAGGCGACCTGCATCTTGCCGACGTTGCCAGTGTTGATCTGCTTCAACTGGGAGAAGCGCTGGTTGTACATGTCTCCCGCTTGCATGGCCCAGTTGCTGGAGTTCGCGATGTTCTTCTCTACGTCGGCGTTGGCAGACGCCAACATCGGTAGAGCGAGCAACGCGAGCCCCAGGTGCAGCACGAGGCTTGCGCCCGATTGCCGAGGAATTCTCATCGATGTCTCCTTGCTTTTGAGGTGGTCTTCAGTCTTGCGAAGGTCACCACCGAAACCCCCGCACGAACCGTCTGGCGAGGGATCAAATCGCAACATCCATGCCTGTCGAAAAATCGTCTCGGACTCACTCGCCTCAATGCGCCGGACCACCTCAACACAACGTGCCAGCCACTGCTTTCGCACTAGGCGAAACCCTGCCTTATCGACTTGAGTTTTTGCCAAACGTGATCGGGTCCGCGTTCGTCCCAGGCCCCGCGCCGTTCGAAATTCGGGAAATCCCTTGGATGTCTCACCCGCGTCGCGCGACGCCGCATGGCGCCATCGCGTGCCGGCTCTGCGCATCGCGCAACGCTTGTCGTCACTTTTGGCGCAGAGTGTTCCACTGCGCCTTCGACCGAAGGGCGCAGCGCCTTGTTGCGCTGCAGTGATGAGTGCAAACGCTCGTTCAAGGGCGCGGAAGTTGCAGTACCGTCTGACCCGAAGACGTCGCGCTGAACACTT
Source organism: Ideonella azotifigens (assembly GCF_021043325.1). NCBI lineage: Bacteria > Pseudomonadati > Pseudomonadota > Betaproteobacteria > Burkholderiales > Sphaerotilaceae > Ideonella > Ideonella azotifigens. The sequence continues at coordinate 127,575 of NZ_JAJNKD010000010.1, read as the reverse complement.
TGTTCATGGCGACCTGGAACCCCCGACCTTCATGCTGCGAACCACCGATCTCACGAAACGCTACGGTCAGACCATCGCATTGAAATCCTTGACGCTGCAGATCGGTCGCGGCGAGTTCGTTGCGTTGCTGGGCCCCAACGGCGCCGGCAAGTCCACGCTGTTCCAGGTGCTCACGGGCTTGTTCGCGGCCGACGGCGGCGAGGTCGAAGTGGCCGGCCATTCGCTGCGGCATTCGGCGCGCATCGCGTTGCGCCACATCGGCGTCGTATTCCAGCAGATCGCGCTCGACCTGGACTTGAGCATCCGGCGCAACCTGCTGTTCCAGGCGGATCTGCAGGGCGTGCCGCGTCGCGTCGCGCTGGCGCGCATCGAGGCTGGCTGCGCGCGCCTCGGCTTGCCCGCCGATCTGGACCGAAAGGTGCGCGAGCTCTCAGGCGGCAATCGGCGAAAGGTGGAACTCGTGCGCGCCGGGCTGCACCAACCCTCAGTGCTGCTGATGGACGAAGCCACCGTGGGCCTGGACCCGAAGTCGCGCCGCGACCTGCTGCAGGCCTTGCACGCCGATGTGCGCGAGCGCGGCGTAAGCGTGCTGTGGGCGACCCACTGGGTCGAGGAGGCCGAGGGCGCCGACCGTGTGCTGGTGCTGCACCAGGGAGCGTTGCTGGCCGATGGCACGCCCGCCGAGGTGACCCGCGCGCTCGGCGAGGCGACGCTCGAAGCGGGCTTCATCAAGCGGACCTCATGAGCGCCCCCAGACCTGCCGCTACGCGTCAGGCCCCCCGAGGGGGTCAAGAAAACTTGGGGCTGCCCTGCGTCTTCTCATGAGCGCCCCACAAGAAAGACCTGGAGTCATGGATTTGAAGCTGATTCGGAAAACGACCTGGCTTGTCGGGCTGACCCTGTGGCTGGCGGGCAGCGTCTTCGCCCAAGCGGCGCCGGGCACGGTCTATGTGTCGAGCGAGAAGGACGACGCGTTGACGATGATCGACCTCGCCACGCTGGCCGTCAAAGGCACGATCGCCACCTGCAAGCGCGGCCGCCACCTGCAGCTCACGCCCGACCGCAAGCTGATGCTCGCGTGCTCGGACTCTGGCGTGGCCGATCTGATCGACCCGGCGACCGGCCAATCGCTGCGGCGCATTCCGCTCGGCGACGACCCCGAAGCCTTCGACCTGTCGCCCGACGGCAAGACCATCTACGTCTCCAGCGAAGACGACGCAACGGCCGTTTTCGTCGATGCAGCAACTGGCAAGAAGCTCAAGGAGGTCAAGGTCGGGCAGGAGCCAGAGGGCGTGAAGGTCAGTGCGGACGGCAAGGTCCTGTACATCACTTCCGAGGTCGCCAGCCTCGTGCATGCGATCGACACCGCCAGCGGCAAGATCATCAAGAACATCAAGGTCGGCAAGCGGCCACGCCGCATGGCGATCACGCCCGATGGCAAGGAGCTGTGGGTCACCTGCGAGCTCGACTCGGGCGTCACCATCGTCTCGACGGCTGACCATTCGGTGCTGGCGACGCTGAAGTTCGAGGTCAAGGGCGCCCGCGCGCAGGACATCACACCGGTGGGCATCCAGATGTCGCGCGACGGCAAGCGCGCGTACGTCGCGCTCGGCCGGGCCAACCACGTCGCCTTCGTCGATGTGGCGGCACGCAAGGTCACCGATCTCGTGCTGGTCGGCAAACGCGCATGGAACGTCGCGCTGGACAAGGATGAAAAGCGCTTGTTTGTCGTCAACGGCCTGAGTGATGACCTGACCATCGTCGACGTGCCGGGCGCGAAGGCGATCAAGACCGTGCCGGTCGGGCGCGTGCCCTACGGCGTGGTGGTCGTCGAATGAGGGGCGCGCTGCTTGCGCTGGTCCTGTCGTCGGCCTGCTTAGGCGCCGCGGGGGCGACCTTGAAGGCCACGCTGATCAGCCCCGAGAACGACCCGCGGCTGGACCGCACGAGGACGGAGCGCGCCTACCTCGGCCACCCGGGAGGTCCCGCCGCCGACGGGGTGCAGGTCGCGCTCGACGAAGGCGGCTTCGAGCTCGAAGCCGCCGGCGCCTCGGTCGTGCTCAGCCCGGCCACGGCTGGCTCGGTGGACGCTGCGCGCGCCGCTGCGCAGGCGGCCGAGAAGGCCGGCGCCGCGCTGATCCTGACCGACCTGCCGGCCGCCTGGACGCTTGCGGTGGCCGATGCCGTGAAACTGCCGGTGCTCAACCTCGGCGCACCCGACGACCGGCTGCGCCAGCAGGATTGCCGGCCGCGCCTCTACCACCTGCTGCCGAGCGAGCGCATGCGCGCCGATGCGATTGCGCAGACCCTGGTGTCGCGCAAATGGAACAAGCTGTTGCTGCTGGTCGGCCCGGGCGCGCAGGACCAGCTGCGCGCCGCAACCGCGCAGGCCTCGATCAAGCGCTACGGGTTGCAGGTGGTGGCATCCAAGCCCTTCAAGCTCTCGACCGACCCGCGCGAGCGCGACCTGGCCAACCCGCTGCTGCTGACCGCGGGCAACAACTACGACGCGGTCTGGATCGTCGACAGCGACGGCGAGTTCGCGCGCGGCCTGCCCTACCGCACCGTGCTGCCGCGGCCGGTGGTCGGTGATGCAGGCCTGGTTGCGCTGGCCTGGCATGCGCAGTTCGAGCGCTACGGCGCGCCGCAGGTCTCACGCCGCTTCTTCAAGGCCGCGAAGCGACCGATGACGGACAGCGACTGGGCTGCGTGGATGGGCGGCAAGACGCTGCTCGCGCTCGCGACCTCGACGCCGAAGGGCCCGAATGCAGCGTGGGCGCAGGCGCTCGCGAAGACTAGCGTCGACGGCTCCAAGGGTCTCGCCCTGAGCTTTCGCACGTGGGACGGCCAGCTTCGCCAGCCCCTGCTGCTGACCGATGGCCAGGGTGTGATTGCGCAGGCGCCGATCGAAGGCCTGCTGCACCCGACCGATGTGCTGGACACGCTCGGCGCCGACGCTCCGGAGAAGCTATGCAAAGCGACCCGCTGAAAGCGCCCGCCAATGCCGGAAGCGGGCCGAGCGCCGGGCCGCCCCAAGCCGGCCCGCATCCCCTCGGGGGATCGCCGGACGTACCCGTCCGGCGAGGGGCTGTCATGCATGCGCTTCAGGCGCTGCAGGCCATCGTCATGCGCGAGCTGTTCAAGTTCTCGCGCCAGACCGGGCGGCTGGTGTCGGCGCTGGTGCGGCCGCTGCTGTGGCTTGCGGTGTTCGCGGCGGGCTTTCGCAATGTGTTCGGCGTCGCCATCGTCGAGCCCTACGACACCTACATCCCTTACGACGTCTACATCGTGCCCGGCCTGGTCGGCATGGTGCTGCTGTTCAACGGCATGCAGTCCTCACTGGCGATGGTCTATGACCGCGAGATGGGCCTGATGCGCCTGCTGCTGACGGCGCCGCTGCCGCGCCCGTGGTTGCTGTTCTCGAAGCTGTGCGCGACTGCGCTGCTGTCTGTGCTGCAGGCGCTCGCGTTTGTCATCGTCGCCGCGTTGATCGGCACCGAGCTGCCGCTGTTGTCGCTCGCCGGCCTGAACGCGCTGCTCGCACTCGTCTGCGGCGCGCTGATGCTGGGCGCACTCGGGCTGCTGCTGTCGGTGTACGTGAAGCAGCTCGAAAACTTCGCCGGCACGATGAACTTCGTGATCTTCCCGATGTACTTCCTGTCGACCGCGCTCTACCCGCTGTGGAAGCTGCAGGAGTCGGGCGCCGAGTGGGTCTATCAGCTGGCCCGCTTCAACCCGTTCACGCATGCGGTGGAGTGGGTCCGCTTCGCGCTGTATGGCAAGGACCCGGGCGCGGCACCGTATGTCGTGCTCGGCTGCCTGGTGCTGTTCTTCGTGGTCGCCTGCTGGGGCTACGACCCGCAGCGTGGTTTCGGCGGATTGACCAAGCGCGGTGGAGGCGCCGGATGATGCACACCCGGCGCCACTGGCTGGCCGCAGCCGGCGGGCTCGCGCTCGACATGGGCGTGCTTGGCGGGCTTGGCGAGGCGCGCGCCGCGGCGCCGTATCCGTCGCGCCCGATCACGCTGTGGGTGCCCTGGCCGGCCGGGGGCGCGACCGACATCTCGCTGCGCCTGCTGGCAGAACTCGCGTCGCGCACGCTGGGCCAGGCGGTCGTCACCGACAACCGTGCCGGTGCTGGCGGCACGCTGGCGATGAACGTCCTGTACCAGGCTGAACCCGACGGCTACACGATCGCCCAGATGCCGCAGCCGGTGTTCCGCGCGCCCTGGGTCCAGAAGGTGTTGTGGGACCCGGTTCGCGACGTGACGCCCATCATTCAGGTGTCGGGCGTGACCTTTGGCGTGCTGGTCCCTGCCGGCAGCGCGCTGCGCAGCCTCGATGACCTGTTTGCCTATGCCCGCGCGCACCCCGGCGAATTGAGCATCGCGACCAACGGTGTCGGCACCACGCCGCACCTGGTGCTCGAAGACCTGTTCACGGCGCGGGGCCTGCGCTACATCCATGTGCCGTACAAGGGTACGGCCGAGCAGATCACTGCCATCATGGCCGGCCAGGTCATGGCCGGTGTCAACTCGACCGGTTTCGGCCCGGCCGTCGATGGCGGCCGCCTGCGACTGCTGGTGATCTTCTCGGCGCAGCGCTCCAAACGCTGGCCGCTGGTGCCGACCCTGCGAGAGCTCGGCTTCGACATCGTTGCGATGTCACCCTACGGGCTGGCCGGGCCGCGCGGCCTGCCTGCGCCCGTCGTCGCGACCCTGCACGACGCGTTCAAGCGCGCGATGTTCGATCCGCGCTTCATCCAGGAACTCGCGAAATACGACCAGGAGATCGACTATCTCGGCTCCGACGACTATGCACGCGCGTGCCGCGAGATCTATGCCCGCGAGCGCATCAACGTCGAGCGTCTGGCGACGCCGCAGGCTGCTTCCCATGGCGGGTGAACCGACGACGCGCCCGGGCGGGCGGCCGGCCGCGTCTCGCTGGCGCAGCGACCTGTGGATCGTGCTGGCGCTGGCGCTGGCGTGCTACGGCCTCTCGCGGGTGCTGAACCTCAGCGAGTGGCTGGTCGCACAATCTGGCCCGTATGAGCGCTGGCAGCTTGACGAGCTGCCGCTGACCGGCATGGTGTTCGCCTTCGGTGTGGCCTGGTATGCGTGGCGGCGCCGGTACGAGACCGAGTCGGCGCTGCGCGCGCGCGAGCAGGCCGAGGCGCGCGCCTCCGAACTGCTCGCCCACAACCGCGAGCTCGCGCAGCAACTGCTCGCGGTGCAGGAGAGCGAGCGCCTCGCGCTTGCCCGCGAGCTGCACGACGAATTCGGCCAGCGCTGCAGCGCGATCCTGATCGAGACCGCCTGCCTTCGGCGCTGCGCTGCCGATGATCGCGCCGCATTGCTAGGTGCTGCGGCGCGTGCCGACATCGCGGCGCAAAGCCTCTACCAGCTCGTGGGTGGCCTGCTGCGCCGCCTGCGGCCGGCGAACCTGGACGCACTCGGCCTGGTCGCGGCGCTGCAGGAGCTGTGCGAATCGTGGGAAGAGCGCAGCGGCGTGGCCTGCGTGCTGCACCGCGAGGACATGGCCGAGGCACTGCCGGAGCGCGTCAACATCGCCGTCTACCGCGTCGCGCAGGAGGCGCTGACGAACGTGATGCGGCACGCCCACGCGAATCAGGTGCGGCTGGTGCTCGCACGCGAGACCACGGGCGGCGTGTGCCTCAGCGTTGCCGATGACGGCTGTGGCATGGACCCGGCCCGTGCGACGCGCGGCCTGGGCCTGCTCGGCGCGAGCGAACGTGCCGCGGCACTGGGTGGCGAGTTGCGGGTCGAGAGCACGCCCGGCGCTGGCGTGCGGCTGAGCCTGCACATTCCGCTGCCTGCCGCCGTCGCGCCGGTCGCCGAGCAGGCGACGGTGAGCGCGAGGGCCGTCGCATGATCCGCGTGCTGCTGGCCGATGACCACCCGGTCGTGCGCAGCGGCTACCTGCGGCTGCTCGAACAGGCGAGCGACATCCGCGTGATCGCCGAAGCTGCCACCGGCGAGGCCGCCTACGGCGCATTCGTGGCCGACCCGCCCGACGTGCTCGCGACCGATCTCGCGATGCCCGGCGGCGGCGGCCTGGCGCTCATCCGGCGCGTGCTGCTGCGTGCGCCTGCGGCTCGCATCCTGGTCTTCAGCATGTACGACAGCCCGCCGCTTGTGCGCCAGGCACTCGACGCAGGCGCGCGCGGCTTCCTGACCAAGGCGGCTGCGCCCCAGAGCCTGGTTGACGCGGTGCGCGCGCTGCATGCCGGCGAGCGCTACCTCGGCGCCGACCTGGCCGCCTGCCTGTTGCAGCGCGACCCGGCGCACGAGGCCGAGCGGCTCGCCGAGCTGAGCCTGCGCGAGTTCGAGATCTTTCGCATGCTCGCGCTGGGCCATTCGCCGGCCGAATGTGCGCAGGCGCTGAAGCTGAGCCCGAAGACGGTTTCCAACCACCAGACCGTCATCAAGGAAAAGCTCGGGGTCACGACCTCGGCCGCGCTGGCCCATCTGGCGATCCGCCATCGCGTGATCGGCAGCGCGCTGGTCTAAGTGAGGTTCGCGCGCCACGGCGGCGCAGCCCGGGAAGTTTTCCCTGTCGCGGCCGCCAGCCTCTTGATACGGTCGGTGCAAACAACAAGCTCCGGAGACCCCGATGCAGTACCTGCCGTGCCGCGCGCACCACCGTCCTCTGGCCCTGGCCGCGCTGATCGCCTGCGGCCCGGCCTTGCATGCGCAGACCTCGCCTGCCACGACGCTGCAGACGGTCGAGGTCGTCGGCACGACGCCACTGCCCGGCACCGGCGTGCCCAAGGACCAGATTCCGTCGAACGTGCAGACGGCCGACGGCCAACGGCTGCGTCAGCTGCAGAGCCTGAACCTGCCCGAGTTCATGGCCAGCCAACTGGCCAGCGTCAACATCAACGAGACCCAGGGCAACCCGTTCCAGATGGACGTGAACTACCGCGGCTTCACCGCCAGCCCCTTGCTCGGCACGCCGCAGGGCCTCTCGGTCTACCTCGACGGCGTGCGCGTCAACGAGCCCTTCGGCGATGTCGTCAACTGGGACATGATCCCGAGCGGCGCGTTGGCCAACGTGGCCTTGCTGCCCGGCTCGAATCCGCTGTTCGGTCTGAATACGCTGGGCGGCGCATTGGTGCTGCAGACCAAGAGCGGCGACACCCATCCCGGCGGCGAGCTGGAAGTGCGCGGCGGCTCGTTCGGGCGGGTCAGCACCGAGTTCAGTTATGGCAAAAAGCTGGGCGAGCACGGCCACCTGTTCGCCGCGCTGGGCAGCTTCGACGAAGACGGCTGGCGCGCGCACTCCCCGTCCCGCGTGCGCCAGTTGTTCGTGAAGGGTGGCGAACATGCACCGGACTACTCATGGGACCTGAGCCTGCTGCACGGCCAGAGCCGGCTCATTGGCAATGGCCTGCTGCCGGAGTCCATGCTGGCGCAGGACCGCGCACAGATCTACACCCGCCCTGACCAGACCCGCAACCGGGTGACGATGCTGTCGCTGAACGCGACACGCCAGTTCGGCAACGGGTTCGAGCTGGCCAGCACCGTCTACGCCCGCCGCGTGCGCGCCTCCACCGTCAACGGCGACCTGAACGACGACTACGACCCGCCAGACACGCCCGAATCGGGCGTCGAGAACCGCACCCGCACCAAGGAACGCAGCGAGGGTCTCGCGCTGCAGCTGAGCAAGACTGCCGGCGCGCACCGGCTCAGCGTCGGCCTGTCGTATGACCGCGCGCGCAACGACTTCGAACAGAGCGAGGCCGAAGGCGTGCTGGACGCGACCCGCGCCGTGGTCGTGACGGAGGACGCCGAGACCAACGCACTGATCGCCGGCACCAGCCGCACCGCGAGCGTCTTCATGTCCGACATCGTGACCCTCGCGCCGGGGCTGAACCTCACGCTCTCGGGTCGCTACAACGACACGCGGGTGCGCACCGACGACCTCGGCCGCAGCACCCTGGGCCTGGACACCACACTGGACGGCGAAGGCCGGTTCAAGAAGTTCAATCCGGCGGCCGGGCTGACCTGGCGTCTCACGCCGGCACTGACCGCCTTCGGCGGCTTCAGCCAGGGCAACCGTGCGCCCAGCCCGATCGAGCTCGGCTGCTCGGACCCGGACAACGCCTGTGTGCTGCCGAATGCGCTGCAGGGCGACCCGCCGCTGAAGCAGGTCGTGGCGCGCACGCTGGAGGCCGGGCTGCGTGGCAGCATCGGCACCGACATGCGCTGGAATGCGTCGGTGTTCCGCACCGAGAACCGCGACGACCTGCTGTTCATCAGCAACGGCCGCTCCGCGGGCTACTTCACGAACTTTGGCCGCACGCAGCGGCAGGGCGTGGAGCTCGGCGTGTCGCAGCACACGTCGGCGGTCGACTGGCGCCTGTCTTACAGCCATTTGCGGGCGACCTTCGAGTCGTCTGCCTGCATTCTTGCGGCTGCCAACAGCAGCGCGGGCACGAGCACGGCCTGTGCTGGCGCCGACGAGATCGAGGTGCGCCCCGGCAACCGGTTGCCGGGCCTGCCGGCGCACAGCCTGAAGCTCACCATCGACGCGCCCCTGCTGCCGGACTGGCGTGTCGGCGCGCAGCTCGCCGCGTATTCCAGCCAGTTCGTGCGCGGCAACGAGAACAATGCCCACCAGCCAGACGGCGTCGACTTCTTCGGCGCCGGCAAGGTCGGCGGCTTCGCACTCGTGAACCTGACGACGAGCTGGCAGTTCGGCGCTGGCTGGGAGCTGTTCGCGAAGGTCTCGAACGTGTTCGACCGGCGCCATTCGAGCGGCGGCTTGTTGGCGGAGAGCGCCTTCGATTCGCGCGGCAACCTGCTGGCGCCCGCCGAGTGGCGCAACGAGCAGTTCTCCGCACCCGGTGCGCCGCGCGCGCTGTGGATCGGGGGCCGCTGGCGCTTCGGCGCGTCCGAGTGATGCGCCTGCCGGCAGTCGCTTCTCACTCAAGCCAAAAATGACCGACCCAGCGGATCAAGGCCATGGCAGCGAGCACATCACGGCACCTTGAACTGCCGTCTCACTGAACATTGAACTTTCCGAAGTTCGTTTCACTGAAGATGAAATCTTCCGCTCACCGCCGCTGACCGCTTGAGGCTGGCTGCAGTCGCTCGGTTTCCGCGGTCCGGCGACCGCTGCCTGGAGTAGCTGTCATTCGACCGATTGATTGTGGAATGGCCGCTGCACTTCCAAGACCTGCCCTTCAGCGGAACTGGCGACCGGGGCCGTCAAGGCCCGCGACGACGTTCGGGTCAGCGGCAGCTTCGAAGGACCGTGAACTGGCGGTATCGACTCGGAGGCGACCTTTGCTCCCCAGATTGATCGCCGAAAAGCAGTCGACTTCGCCGGAGTAGCGCACTCCGCCCAGACAGCATCCCCCGATAGATTGCCCACTACAAGGCTTTCGCGGCGGGCCCCTTGCGCCGACCGCGGATGTGCCAGGCCGACGGAATCCTCATTCGAGTTCCAAACCCCCGTACCTCAACCGGCAGGAGGGACCATCGGAATCCGTCGGGTGGTTCCTGCGCGAGAGTCGATGTATTCGAAGTCGGCCGGCCCTCGATCAATACCTGCGACGCCAAACCAAGCATTCGTCAACGCGACCTTGTCGGACAGCACAAGCGCCATCTGCGCCACGCCAGCCTCGGCGGTTTCCATGAGGCCGAGATTGGCAAGAACAGTTTCCGCCGTCGCAGTGGATGGGCTGCCAGGAAGAACATGTCGCAAGAAGAACCAGTTCGCTAGCGCTGCTGCGCGCTGGTCGGCCACGCGTGGAGCGACCTGCACGAGAAGCCGCACGTTGTCGTTGTCGGCGAGGCCGGAATCGGCAAGACCATCGAGTTCAAGCACGAAGTCGCGCGTCTGACAGCGGAGGGAAAGGCGGCGTTCTTTCTCCCTCTGAATCAGCTGCAAGATTCCGACTCTTGGACGCTTGCCCTGACCGGGTGTGACGACGCCTACGCAGCTTGGGCGGCGTCCACAGCTCTAGGCTATTTCTTCCTTGACGCCGTTGACGAGGCCAGACTGACGTCGCATGCGGACTTCGAACGCGCGCTGACGGTGGTTCCACGAGCTCTTGGCCCTCACCTTTGGCGGGTTCGCGTCGCCATATCCTCTCGGATTACGGATTGGTCAACTGCCAGCGTCCGAGCTGCGGTCGATGGCCGGCTGGCAATGCCCATTCAACGGGCACTCGGCGCCAAGGCGGCCTCCGAAAGGCCACTCTCGTTAGACGAGACTTCGCCCGTTTCGCTTCCGACGGATGGCGACGCCGCAAGAGTCGAAGCCCTTGTGGTCGCGCTAGACCCCCTGTCGAACACCGAGGCACGGCGTTGTGCCGAGGCGTTCGCGCTCCAGGACGTGGAACTGTTCTGGTCCGCGGTCGAAGATGGTGACTATGAGTTCATGGCGACCCGTCCACTGGACCTTCAGTGGATGGTTGGCCTTTGGAATCAGCGAAAGACGCTTGGCTCCTACCGCGACCTCATCGAGGTCAACGTCACAAACCGCCTTCGGGAATTCAATGACAGCTACGAAGCTGCAGGCGAGGTCTTGTCAGTTGACCTACTCCGGACGGGAGCTGTTGCTCTCGCCGCGGCCGCAGAGTTCGGAAGTTCCGCGTTCTTCGTCCTAGAACCGGGCGTTGTTCCGGCCGCTGGTGAGCTCGCTCCGCACACCATCTTGACAGACTGGGGCCCAACCGAGGTTCGCCGCCTCCTGGCGACCGCGGTCTTTGACGAAGCAAGCTTTGGCCGGGTCAAATTTCATCACCGCTCCATCCGAGAGTACCTCGCGGCACATTGGGTCGCCCGGCAATTGGAGCTTGGCGTTCCCTTGCTCCGCTTGCAGGGACTCTTCGCCGCTAGCCTTTACGGCGCGCCTGTGCTTATCCCATCCCGTCGTGCGGCACTCAGCTGGCTAGCGACCATTAGCGTGGAAGTGAGGGAATGGGTCGTGCGAGACTTCCCTGAAGTCCTCTTCTACGAGGGTGACCCGCAGGCCTGGGATGGGCTTTCGGTAACCCAGTAGTCAAAATTATGGCGCCTCTGTTTTCGTAGGCAGCTGCCATAAGGCTCGGCTGCAGTCGTTCGATTTCTGCGGGCCAACGACCGCTGCCTGGAGCCGCTGTCATTCGACCGATTGACCGTGGAATGGCCGCTGCACTTCCAAGACTAGCCCTTCAGCGGAAATGGCGACTGGGGGCCGTCAAGGCGCGCGACGACCTTCGGGTCAGCGGCAGCTTCGAAGGTCCGCGAACTGGCGGTCTCGACCCGTTGCGGTCCTTCGATCCTTCAATCTCGGCGTCGGAAAGCGGGCATTCAAAGCGAGCGATGGGTTGCTCCATCCGACCGTCGGTCTCCACGGAACCCGGGGCAATTCAACGGAGCGCCCGCTGTCATCTCTATTGCGGATGCCAGCCTATCGCTCAATTGCCAGACTTTCAACCCTGCAGGTTCTGGCCCCCTTCGCGACGGCCGCGCCCGCCAACGAAGAACAAGGGTGGTTCAATGGTCAAACGCAGTAGGGTTTGCTGGGCGGGGTTGCTGGTGGTACTTGCCGCCATGGCGCTGGGAGGCTGCGCAGACCTGCGCCTGTACAGTTCCTCCCTGGACGAGCAAGGCAAGAAGGCCCAGAAGGCCTGGACCGACGTCAACCTGGCCGAGTTGGTCCAGGCAGAGAGGGAGCGCTCTGCCGCACTGCTGAAGGCCGAGGTCGCGTACCTCGAGAGCCAGCCGCTGCTGAGCCGCGACGTGAAGTTGTACGGCCTGGTCGTGGGTGAGGTCGAACCTGAGCCGGCCAAACAGGCGCCCGGATTGAAGGCAAGGGTGGCCGCCGGCTTCAAGGAAACCGCTGGCGACGGGACGTTCTATGACGGTCTCGTGCTTGCACGCGCGAGAGAGATGCGCGCCAAGCGTCAGTACCAGACCGGAGAGGACGAGTTCAAGCGGATCGGCTTGGAAGCGCCGTCATGTACTGACGTTTTGAGCGGCAATTCGGCCGAGATGGGCAAGGACATGCCCTCTCCCTACAACGCAATCGTGAAGGGCGGTCTGGCGTTGCTCAAGACGGCTTGCGAAGCTTCGGCGGACAGCGTTCCAGAGAAGGACAAGAGTGACCCCGAGGCCGTGCGCAAGCTGTTCAAGTGCACGAACCTGGCAGGTGCCGCGCTGTCGACCTGCCTGAAGTCGATGCCGAGGCTGCAGGCCGAACTGGAGACCCTTTATGCGTTTGTCGCGGCAAGGGAAGCAGCCCGCTCGGCTCACGTGAACGAACGAAATGACGTTCGGGTGGCTTCGGCGACCTACAAGAAGATGGCGAGTTCGCCCGAAGGCAAGGAGGCGGAGCCGGCCCCCAAGCAAGATGCCGGATGCGCCGCCGACAAGGCTGCGGCTCCAGCCGCCGCAGCATCCGCGGCCACGTCACCGGCCTCGGCGGCTTCCGCGGTTCCGGCGGGACCCACGCGCACGAAGTTGGCCGGCGCCATCGAGCGTCTGAAGTGCGCCGTGGCCAAGCTAAAAGGACTGGATGACAAGTACACGCTCAAGCTCTTGTCGGAAGAACGGCTGAGCGCCATCGACGAGAGCCTGGATGCGCTGCTGTCGCCCAAGGCTGCCGGTGCCGCCGGCGAAACCGGCAAGGACCGTGCTGGGCGCGCCCTGCAGCGGCTGGCCGATACGGCAGACGCGTGGGCCACGGCCAAGGCCAATACCGATGAAGTACTGGGGCGCCCGCTGCTGGCTCAGCAGGAAGTGGAGCGACTCCAGCAGCAAGCGCTCGGTCGCTTGATCGACATGGATGGGGCTGAAGTCGAACTGCTGCGCACGCGAGCGACGTTGACCGAGAAGCAGGCGGAGCACTACAAGAAGGCGATCGGGGCGCTCAGTGGCGTGTCGATGGGGGATGGCGCGCTCGAGGACATGTTCCTGGGCTCGCCTCCTGCATCTGCGAACAACAAGGCGCGCGTGATGGAAGGTGTCGCGCACTATGGCTACGCGGTGGGATACCTCCAAGGGCAGTACGAGGGCACGAAGCAGCGCCAGCGCGCCTTGGTGACTGCGCGGCAGCTGGACCTCGCAGAGAACAGTCTGGCTCAGTGGGACATCCTGATACGGACCAACGTGGGCCTGCTGGCGGATTGGGCTGCCTCAGGTGTCAAGGAAGAGACCATCTCACGCGGCGTCAACGCGCTGCTGCTTCTGTGGATTGGATACGGGACGAACCACCAATGAAATTCACTCATGCACTGACATCGATGTTGCTCGCGAGCTGCCTGGGCTCGGGCTGCACCAGCACGCCGCCAGCGGTCAAGGACTCCGCGGCGGGAACCGCCGCGCTGATGAGGCAGGTGGCCCCCGAGGTGGAGAAGTTCCGAACCGCGGTCCAAATCGGTGACGCCAACACAGCGGCCACGGTGGCCAGCCTCAGGATGAATGATGAGGTGTCGCGCACATGGCTCAATCAGCATGTGCGCTTCGATGGAGCCGCCGGGAATACGAAGAGGCTGGACCTGTACATGCAGATGAAGGCAGTCTCGGACAGTCTGCTGGCGGACGACGAGGTTTTGCGGGCAGAGCAGGCCCAGATCGACGCGGACACGGCCGCCTTGTTGAAGCCTTTGCCCGCTGTCGGCGCCAAGCTGTCGAACGCCGTCAACGCCGTGGTGTTGCTGGGGCAGGACCGGCCGGCGAAGGCTCAATTCGAGGAGGCGCTCGAAGCCTGGAAGGCGGTGGCTGCGGCCACCAAGGAAAACCGGGACAAGTTGAAGAAGGCGGCAGCTGCTCCATAGCGCCACAGGGGCCAAACCGAACCATCCGTAGAACGGCAACGAGCGAGGTGCACGATGAGTGATGACGTCAGAGTCGACGAATACGTGGTCAGCTTCGGCCAGGCGAAGGAAGCCTTGAGTCGGGCCATCGACCAGGCCAGGGAGCTGTCCGGCAACCCGTCCTTGAGCCTTCAACAGCAGGCCGACGCGGTTGCATTGGCCGGTGACCTGGGGCCGCAGCTGCTCGCGCTGGTGGACGCACACAACCGGTTCATGGCCCGGTTCTTTCTGCCGACCCCGCCCGACCAGGCGACTGTCGATGCGGCCATGCAGAACGCCCGTGCATTGGCGCAGGTGTTGGCGGACCACATCCTCGCCGAAGGCAAGCTCGAAGCGGTCATCGGCTTAGTAAGCGCACTGAACGAGCTTGCAACGCCGCCCGCTGCTGCGGGAGCCGCCGCCGACGCTGCTGCGGCGCCGATGCCGTCCCGGGCACAAACCATGGAGCGTACGATGGCCAGCACCACCACGCACTGGCTGAGGCGGATGCGCAGCCGTTGAGGCCCTGCAATCATGCAGCGTAAAAGCAAGGCGCTTCTGTTTCTGTCGCTGCTGCTGTGCGCGAAGCTGTCGCCGGCCGGGCAGGTGGCCACGGTTTCGGGAACCGAACTCTTTGTTGTCGACTGCACCAACCAGGCGTTGACACTGCGGTTCAGGGTGGCGGGAAAGGTGCCGCAGGCCGTCAGGACCAACAACATCCGCAAAGAGGCGGGCTCCGCCACCGCGGTCGCCTGGTCCATCACCTGGCAGGTGCCCCAGCCTTCAATGCCTGCGATCACCGAGTACCAGGTGATGGGGGCGGTCTCCGGCACTTGTCCGGCCGCAGGCCGTTTTGTGGTGCCGCTGACCGTGGTGTTCGCCGACGGCACGCAGGACAACTTGGATATCCGTGTCGTCCGCGCCGCGGAGCCGGTCCTGGACCTGCCCGCATCCGTCGTGCTGCGGACGGACCTTCCAGTCGCGGGCGGTCTGCCCTACGTTCCGTCGATACGGCTGCGCGAGACATCCGGTGCGGCGGCCATTGAAGGCCTCTCCGTAAGTGGTGGTCAGCTGAAGAACGCCGCCGGCGAACTGGTCGACACCGTGCTGAATCCCGCTCTCAGTTCGTCCATCGTCGTGGCCGGTCAAGGGACGGACCTGAAGTTGCGGGTCTCGAGCGAGCCTTCCGTCGGAACCTACACGACGCGTCTGACGGTGCATTCGCCCGCGCTAAAACAGAGCCAGGCGATCGACGTGACATTCAAGGTGGCTTTCCTTCCGGTCTATCTGTTCATCACGATCCTTGTTGGCGTCGTTATCGGCTGGGTAGTCAACGTTCGACTCGCCGGGCGGGCCGCCCTGGACACGGCTCGGCTCGAGGCCTATCGCGCGGCAGGGGCGCTCGGAAGACGTGCCGCGCAGCAAAAGGATCCGACTGTGCAGCAGCGGTTCATCGCACTGGTGGCTGCGTTGGAATCCGACATTCGCGACGCCCGAACTCCGGCGGAGGTGCAGGCTGCGCTGACCAAGAGCGCTGGTGGCGCCGATGCGATCGAACTGGAGGCGGGCAAAGCGGCGGAGGCACTGCGTCTCGCGCTTTTGCAGGTGCACGAGCAGCTGGCGCCAGGCCATGTGGCGCCGGACGCGATGGTGCGCGAGAAACTGGAGGCGCTGGCAGGGCAGCTCGTTGACATCGACGCGGCCGCGGCGGCGGGTGACGTCATCGACGCGCAACGGCGGCTCGATGCCTTCCGGTCAACCCTGGCGCCGTCCCTGGCCGCCGCGCTGCAGCCCTGGCTTCTGGATTTGTATGAGTCGCTTCACGAGCTGGGCGAATGGAGCGCCCCGGCTCAGGCACTCGAGCAGGAGCGCGGGCGCATCCTGACCCTGGTCACGGCGGCCTATCAGGCAACCGCGGGGCAGTTCGTCTCTGAATGCGACAAGGTGGCCATCGCGGTGCGAACGCTCACGGCGTTCACCGCTCCGCGGGCGATTGCCGAGGCATTCCGCGCGGCCGCAGTGGCGCTCCAGGCCGCCAAGCCAGCGGTGGCGTTGGCGCTGTCCGCGTTGGCCGCTGAGGTGCTTCGACAAACCGCATCCGATGCGGAGCCGTTGAACACGCTGCAAAGGCTGACCGCCGTCCGGCGCGACGTCGAGGCTCGGATGCAGCTTGAAATGCCGGGTGATGCTGGGCTCCGGCATTGCCTTGAAACCGGAAACTTTCCGGGGGCCGCTGCGGTGATTGCTCCTCCAGCCGCCATGCCTCCGGCCGCCCCGGGTCCGCTGCCTACGCCGATCGCCCGCACCACGCCCCCTGCTCTGCCCGCGGCGGCACCTCCCAAGCTCATATGCAGAATTTTGGTGCCGGCGCTGCTGCCCCTGGATCGCATGACTACCGTGAAACTCGACTGGCCCGGCGGCGCGCCCCCTAGGCCAGTCGTCTGGAAGTGTGACGGCGCGGCAAAGGCGTCAATTGCGAACGAAAACAGCAACGGTGCCGAGATCACACCCAGTCAGGCGGGCTTCCTGACCATCATGGCCGATCTGGGTGGCGGCGATGTCGTCACTGCACAGACCTACGCCGGCAACTTGATGCAAACCCCCGACCTGGTGAAGTTGGCCAAGGAGTCGGCCAAGGTCAACTGGAGCATTTGGTTCTTCACCGCCGCGCTCACGTCGCTCACCGGGTATCTCATTTTTGTCAACGCGTGGATGGGCAGTGGAGCTGACTTCTTTGCTGCGTTCGTGTGGGGATTCTTCGGGCAGTTCAGCCTGGACCGCATCCGCGACACGGTCAAGACCACGACAGCCCGCACCCTGCCTTGAGGCCGATTGGTCTTGCCCGTTGAGTCCCTCCCGCGACAATCCATCACCCTCCGCAAAGGACTTGCGCATGGCCACGATTCCAGCCCCGACCGTCATCCGCGCGGGCACCCCCGGCAAATCGAATCCGTTCACCATTCTGGTGGTCGCTAATCCGGCGCTGGAGGCGCCCTGGAACTCGAACACCTTCGTGGCGGACCCGATTGCCACGGCGGCGCAACAGGTCAATTTTGACAACTGCGTCCGCTACATCGAGCGATCGCTCTTCACGGGTCTTCCCAGTCAGTCCGAATTGATTCTTGGAGACCCTGCGATATCGCCTCACATCCGCCTGCTGTCGCTGTTCGCCACAGGGTTGCCGGTTGACGATGCCCACGCCTTCGCGGCGCAGGACGGTGTCAGCAATCTGCTGGTGGCGCGGCGCAACCCGATACGCGATTTCCTGATCAGCCAGAACATCATCGCGGATGTGGTCTATGCAATTTCGGCGTCTGCGAGCCATCAGCGCGCCAGCGCATGGTTCACCACCGACGACGACGGCGGGCCGGGCGTCGCGTTCACGTTGGATGGTGCCACCCTGAGCCACCGGCATTTCTACTTGACTCCCGGCACGGTCGCGATGCACCACACGGCTACCTCCCTCACCGCGCCGCATGAATTTCAGCACGCCGTGTCCAGCTATACGAACGGCAAGCTGGTGGACCTTTATGTCGACTCTCCGCCGGACTTGAACAACAAGAACGGACCGCCCGTTCAGCCCAAGTTCTGCACAGTGAACGCTACCGGGTTCCTGTCTGATTTGACCCGTGGGCCGCTGGGCTATCCGCCGACCTGGCGTTCCTTCCACTGCGAGTTGCATGACCCCAGCAATCCGGCGATCATGGACAATTACTGGCTGGCGCCAGCCGGGGTGCCGGAGGTCTGCCAGAACGACAGAGTGACGCGCACCTTTGTGCGCGACCGGCTGCTCGCCAAAATTGCTCGATGAGGTCGCCATGCAACCACTCAAGCCCGACGACAAGAAGGACATCCTGACCGCCAATCCGGCGGCGGATGCCGTGGATCTGCAGGACTACGAGGAGCTGCTCGCCAGGCGCTTCACCATGGATCCCGACCAGCCTCTACCGGCGCAGGACCCGTCGGCCGGGGCCGTGCCCCCCACGCTGGAGCAGGAGTTGAAGCGGCTCCACGACAAGATATACAACCGCAAACCGGGGCCGTGATGCCACTGTAGGGTGGCGTGCCGGGCCACTGCCGCTAAAGCAGACCCTGCGAGAATTTTTCGATCTGCGCCGAGAGCCCCTCTATCTCGCTCGTGTAGGCCGATGGCGTTTCCGAATGGGAATTGAACAGGCTGAGCTTCATCAGCAGCTCAGCAGCGGCTCGAGTGAGGGCAGGTCGACGCCAGCCGGGTGTTCACGATTGCCGCGCACCACGTTCAGGAAAGCGCGAGGCTGCTGGGTGGCCAGGTCGACCATCGCGGTCCGCTGGAGCTCGTAGCCCTTAGGGAAGGAGCCGAGTTCCGCCGGGCATGCGCCAGCGCATCTTGCGGCGGCGTGATGTCCGTGGTTCCCACCGGCGCGTCATGGAACACGTTCTCCCAGATCTTGCGCGCGGGCAGCGCATCCCTGTTCTGGACCAGCGCCATGAAGGCCCCGTTGGCATAGGTTCAGCGCCACGGGCTTCACATTGCGCCCGAGGATGAAACGATGGAGCCACACCTGGCGGCAGCACCAGCGGCGTCTCGGCCGCGGCGTCGAATTCGACGCCGCGCGGGTGCCACGCGTATTGGCGCGTGTGAAATCGCCCTGTGTCGCTCATCGTAGTTGCCGGCTGCTCATGCGCTCATTGGTGTTGCATTCCAGGCCTGACCTTTGCGCTACGATTTCGACATCGCTCATGCATGCACCCTGAGCGCAATTTCAGGATGGCTACGATCACGATTCCCGGCAGTGTCCGCTTGCCTGGCCCTCGACGTCTTCACGATGCCGAGTTGATCGTTGGCCTCGATGACGTCCTCATGCTCGATGCACGGGCCATTCGCGTCGCCGAAACGAGAATCCGCTCGCTCGACGGCATGCGCGAGACGGTGTCCTTCACGCTGAGGTTCGACGAGACGAAGTTGAAGCACTCGACTTACGTCCTCTCGGCGGAGATCCATCAATTCGCGCATGACTGCCTGGCTCCCGGCGATTTCCTAACGACCGCGTCATATCCATGGAATCGCGATCGATCGCACGACGTCGAGATCACGGTGGCGCCGCTGTGAAAGCGAGATCGGGACCAGCCGCAGCCGCTACGTCATGCGCCAGCTTGGGCATGCCGCGAAGCACGGTCGTCGCGCGCGTCACGTCGAGCGCCGCGGCGAGCTGGCTGAAGAACCGCGACAGATCGTTAAGCTTCCGTGCGTCGTCGATGCTGACGGCGAGGCGTGAAGTCTCGCGATTGGCCACGCTCGAATACACCTTGGCGCGATTCCCGAGATAGCCGATCCCAGAGCGGAACCACGGCACACCCCGCGAGGGCATCTGCAGCAGTTGCTGGACCGCCTCGCTGTGCCGGTTCTGCCTTGCCAGGTACTCGACGCGTATCGCGCCGGCATCCGGCAACCACCCGAACCACTGCGAGAGATTGCGGGTCCACTCATCCATGCCGTCGAGCTCGCTGGCGCGCAGCAGGACATACGCGCCCAGCGCTGCGAGCAGCGGGCAACGGCGCTTGGCCATCATGTACTGCTCGGACTTCTCGATAATCGACCGCCCGATCGATCGCGCCGTCAACGATTGGCCGCTCTGGATGTAGTCGAAGAACGAGTTGAGGTCGCCATCGCCGAAGTCGAGCTTGAGGTCGATCGAATCGGGCTTCAGGTTTGCAGAGTCGGGATTCGGGTCGTTCGGATCGGGCTTCGGCACGATGATCGACCATTGCGCGATCGTCTTTCCTTGCTCGTCGACCGGAATCGCAAAGTACATCGCGTTGTCATGGCGCTGGACCTCGACCCAAACCGGCACGCCGTCGCTATAGTGGACTTCGAGATGCGTGCTCGCCGTGGGCTTCCAATCGACCTGCGCGGCAGCCGGCGGATCCATCGCGAGCGGTATCCAGTTGCCCACCATGACGGTGGTCGTGCGAGAGGCAAACAGGTCTGTGACCGGGCGCACGAAGTCGCTGACCTCTTCGCCGAACGTCCGGCTGTACTTGAGCGACGGCGGCAAGCTCAGTCCTTCGGCCGATATCGTCAGCTCGCGATGGCCACCGGGCTCCAGTCTCACGATGTCGTCGAACGACGCGACCTGTCCGTCGGGCAGCGTGGCGCTCACCAGGTAGTTTCCGGCCGGCACCGTTAGCGGGTCGTTGCATACGCCCTTGGCGCGCAGGACAAACTTCGACGCATCGCGGATTTCCACCGGCAACGCGTCGGCCCAGCGATTGTCAGAGGAGCCGGAAAACGGAAGGCGAACGGTCAGCGAAGCCAGCAGGTTATCGTTGGGATCGACCATGGCTCCTCCTCTTCATCCGTTCAGCAGCGGTTGAAGATTGTGCCGCCAGGGCCCCGCCACTTTCTGCGTGACCCACTTCGGCGGCGAGCGATACGGACTCACCCTCAACAGCCCAGCATCGACCTTCACTCGATAGATCCCCGCCGGTATCGTGACTTCGACCTTCTTCAGGGCGGCAGGTGTGCACGGCGGCGTCGGCGCGTCGTTGCCATCCAGTAGCCAAAGGTTGTACCCGTTGCCCAACGCGTCGGGCTGCACTTCGATCGACATGTCGACGCTGGGCGGGTCGGTCAGGTTCCGCAGCACCGGCGTTCCGACGATACCGTTGAGCGTGACCTGCGTCCCGAGGTTGAGCTTCGCGTAGTAGTAGTCGAGGTAGTTCTTCACGGTAAGCGACGTCACGGGCCACACCGTATTGCCTGCCCCATCGTCGATGGGGTCCTCGGCCGCGCGATCGAATGCGAGCGTCAGTGCTTCGGCAAAGTGGCTCGGCTGCCCTTCGCGTCCGAGCGCGATCGCGCCGCCGACGGTGCTGAACATCAGCGGCGCGGAACGATATTCGATGCTGCTCAACTCGGCTCCGAAGACTTCGGGAACCTGCACGCCGACGAATTTCTTCTGCGTTTCCGGACGCGTGAGACAGGCGTCCATGAAGTAGAACTGCGTCATCGCGATGTTGGGGCGCGTGTCGGACGGCGCCATGCCGTTCTTGATGTCGCCGACCTCGAAGCTCTTCGCGAGCGGAGGACCGTTGTCGGGCCTGAAGTCTTCGAGCAGTCCGACGCCGTCTTCGGGTCCGCGTTGCAATCCATGACCCGCGAAGTAGAAGACGGTAATGCTGTCCTTTTCCTTCTCCGCATCGGTGCGCCAATCGAGGGCCATGGCCTCAAGCGCCGCGCGGGTCGCAGGTGACGCTCCCGAAGCCCCGATCGCCGGCGTCTTCGTAAGCTCCTCGGCATGCGGCGAAAGAAGCAGGCGCAGCGTCTTCAGCGGCAGCCTGCACTTGTCGCGCAGCAGTAACTGCGAGATCGCAAACGCGCTCGAAGCCCCCGACGTCAGCGTCGTCAGGAACCATTGCGGCTCGACCGGCGTGTCGTTGAAGTCGCGCAGATTCTTGTAGTCGCTCACGCCCACGATGAGCGCATGAACGCCGGGCCCCGGGATGGAGTTGCGGTTATCGATGATCAGTGCCACGGCACCCTCTCATTCCGAAGCGGCGATCAGCTTCTTCACGCCCTCGATGTCGAGGTCGCTCAATGCCATGCGTTGACCCATGACCGCCCCGTTGGTGTTGACGCCTGCCTTCGGCGCGATGGTGTCGGTGCCATCGGTGCTGAAGGCATTCATCGGGTAGTGCATGATTGAGCCGAAGTCATAGGGCCCCAGGTTCACGCAGTCCTGGATGTGCATGTCGAAGTTGTGCTTGAAGTCGGGATCGACCTTAGCGAAGTTGATCGTTACGAAGCTCTCGCGATCCGAGCGGCTCTGCTCGTGCCACAGGCCGACCGTATGGCCGATCTCGTGGATGCAGTTCCCGGCTGTGCATTGCGGCCCGAGGATGATGTCCTGCCGGCCTCCGCGCCGGCCCACCGACGAGGCGCAGCCGCCGCCCGGACGGAACACGACGTAGTCGATGTGATTGTTGTTGTTCTGATCGCGAGCGACGAATTTCATCTCGGTCTTGTCTTTCCAATGGTCGATGGCGTCATTCACGCGCTGCGGATTAGGCAGGTTGGGATCGATCTCGAAGGGGATCGTATTGTTCTTCCACCGGAACTGGGCGCCGAGGATTCCGGCGGCAAAGGGCTGGATGCCCGCCTTGATCGCCAGCGGATTGTTCGCGATGAAATGCTTGACCGCCTGCATCTGCGCCACCGTTCCGAGGATCAGACAACCTTCGAGCACGGCCATCCCGTCGACGACGCTGTACGTGACCTCGAGCCACTTCTGCCCGAACGGCTTGATCCAGGTCGTATCGGTCGCCTTGCCAGTGAGAAATCCATTCTGGTCCATGAGAGTCTCCTTATTCGAAATATTCACGCCATGACATGCGTACCATTCCCGGCGGCGTTTCGGCCGCATCCGCGACCCTGACCGCAGGATCGTCCTCGAGGGTTGCGCTTGAGCGGTTGTCCCAGTCGAAATCGAAGACCGCCTCGTAGTACCGAGCGATCTCCTTGTCGCGGATGATCAGGCCCGCGTCGCGGTTGCGAAGAACGCCGTCGCCCGACCAGTTCGCGCTGCTCACCAGCACGATTTCCCCGTCGACGACAATTCCCTTGTTGTGGATGTTGGCCTGCGTGCGGAACACCGTTTCGTTGAAGCCGGCTTCGACCAGCTTCCGGATCTTGTCGGCGGCGCCGTTGCTGCCGACGATGATCCTCATCTTGATGTCGGATCGGTTGCTCATCTCGGCCAGGTCGGTGAGCATCTGCGTGAAATCGGCGTCCTTCGGCTTGTCGCTGTACGTGATGTACGCGTACTGCATTGAAATCGAGCGTCGCGCGCCTCTGAGCAACTGGCGGATGTGGCCGATGTAGTTGTCGGGCGTGAGCAGCGGCTGGATGGTCACGTCACGCGCGGTGCTCGGCAATGTCTGCGGCGCCACGGGTGTCGCGACGTCGGCCTCCACGTCGGAGAGCTCGTCGATCGGGACGAAGAGGTCGGGAAAGCGCGGCATCGTCGAGGCATCGAGCTCGGCGTCGCCGCCCGCGTCAGCTTCGGCCTTCGAGCCGTCCCGATCGTGCTTGATGTACTGCTCGTATACCTGTGCAAGCGGCGCGTCGTCGATGATGACGTGCCATTCGCGGTTTCCCTTGCTGTACATTCCCTTAGCCTGAGCCGGAACCCCGATCGGATCGATCTCCGGCTGGCTGCGGAGACTCCAGTTGCCGCTCGACAGCCAGAAAGATTTCGAATCGCGGACCGCGACCTTCTCGTGATAGGCGCTGGCGAAGCGGAATCCGCCGCCGCAATGGACGATCCATCCGTCCAGGTTATCCCCCAGCCGCGCGCGAAGCTTCTTTCGGATCGCCGTTTCGGGCGCGGTCATTCCGTCGTCCCACGTCAGCGTCACCTTGAGATCGTTGTCGCGAACGGTCTCGACGAAAGACTTTGCGATGTAGTCTACGTTGAAGTCGTACATTGCAACGGACAACGTGTGCTTCGTCGCCTCCAGGAACGGCTTGAGTACCGGCCAACCCGCGTCGGGACCGACATGGCAGAGCATCCGCTTCGATACGACAAACGTGCGGTCAATCGGATTGCCGGGGAGCGGCTGGTAGGTGAGTCCCGTCGCGGAGTCCTCGACCGCATCGGAAATTGGCTGGCCGCCCAGCCCTGCCCGGATCTGCCGCAACGGGTCGGCCTGCATCACGCACACACGATATGGCCCGATCTGGCGAGGGGCGCGTTCCTCGGGCAGCAGGTGCGTCGTCGGCTTCTTCTGCGCGACGAACACGATGATCGAAGGCTCCTTACGAATGGCGCCGTCGATGAGCGGGAAGCCCGGCTCTGCTTCGACGAAACCGGGGATGTTGGAGAACTCCACCATGTGGGCGTCGATGACGGTTTGAATGGCCCCCCTGGTGGCTGTATCAAGAATTCGCATGAGGATTCCCTCGCTGTCTGACTCAAAATCACGTCCGCTTCAGCGCAGCGATGACGCTATCCGCGGCTGATCCAGCTGTCGCTGCAAGATTGTCGTGGCTGCACTTGCCGCAGCGCAACCTCAGGAATCCGTGGGCCAGGATGCCGCATTCGAGGAAGGCGTCGAATTCGTCCTTGATGAAGCTCGGCAGCTCCGCCTTGGTGCGCTTCCGTGTGCGCGACAAATCTGGTCGCGTGCTGCTGCACCAGGCGGTACAGCGTGGTCCGGTGACGTTCGTAGTGAAGCGGGGCTCCGGCCGGCGCCCGCTGGGGCCGCCGGCCGATGGCTTGCACGATGGGCTCTCGAGGGGTGGGCCCGTGCGGAATCGCCTTGAGGGCTGCCCGCCGATCGAGCATTTGAGCTCCTTTGCGCATCGCTAACTGCGTGCCCAAGCATGCTAGGGAGCACCGCCGTGCCGGGCATCATTACTCTTGATGACGCTGCCTCCCGTTACATCAGGCGCGCTCAGGCGCCTCGCCGCGCCTCTGGGCGCTACAGCGCTTCGAACGCCACGGGCGGCGCCAACGCGTTCTTCGCGCTCGGCCGACCAAGGCTCGGGCCCATGACGATGGACGATTTCCTGGCAGCTATGCAGCGCCGTGCGCATAAAACATCGGGACCGCATGCACACCGCAGAGGCGGCAAAGGACGAGCAAGACGCCAAGTTAGCAGCCGGTGTTGCCGGGTCCTCGTGACCGCAATGCGGCGCGGTCGGTGCGCGCCAGCGGTAGGTCCGGCTTTTGGCCGGCTCGGGCCGAACAGCAGTCCAGACTCGTCGCCGAAAACCTGTGCTTCAGGGGCACGCCGCGGCCAGAATTTCGAGCTTTGCGCGACGGGCCGCTTATGGCCGGCAACGTCAGTTCCGCATTGTTGCCTGAACCTGACCTTGGCTACCATTGGCTCTTGCTGCGAGCGGCGGCTTCCCAACCGCTTGGCGAAGTGGCACTCCCGGCCAACGGGCATTCGCCGATGACCGATTTCAAGTAGGGCCGAGCCAAGCCTATCAAAGCAATCATGCTCGATTTCGACCTTATCAGCCGCGCTACAGACGACTACTGGTATGACCATGAGTTCTTGGAGGTGCGACACCAAATGGAGCGCTTCTCGCCCGACGAGTGGGCGGACCTTGAACGCATGTGCGTCGTGCTGCCGTCTGAGACGCAGGAGCGCATCGCTTACGTGCTGGGCGATATCGACTGCACCGCGACAGCGCGAATACTGTTTCGACTGTGCAAGTCTTCCGCACGCGATACCGTGCTCACGGCGAGCGAAGCGCTGCGCGGATTGAGCTATGAAGCCGTCCGCGCAGGCGCCCAGAGTTTGTGTCCGACCGCGCATGGATCATCGACGAATGAGTTGTTGGAATGGATCGTTACAGCGACCCTGCGCGGCGACGTCTGACTGCCCGCTTTTGAGCTGTTCACCACGCCCAGATCTTCGACTGCTTTGGGTCGGGACCGCAAATTCGGGTCGCATGGAAGCAGTCGGTGGCGCTGCGCCTTCCAGTTCGTCGAGACCCGACGACCGCAGCACCTCCTATAGCAGTCATTCGGGCCAGGACCGATTGCACGACCCTGCGACCGCTTGGTGACGGTCAGCGTGAGTACGCCGGTGTTCGGCCAGTGGCCGCAGCCGCTGCAAAGCTGTCAGCCACCCCGCTGCCTAATGATCGGCCGGCGGGCAGCTTGGCGGGTACCCGAGCCCGAGCAGTTCCATCTTCAGTGGAAGAAGTTTCACCTTGAGTGAGAACCGACATCGGCGA
Organism: Ideonella azotifigens; assembly: GCF_021043325.1. Lineage (NCBI taxonomy): Bacteria > Pseudomonadati > Pseudomonadota > Betaproteobacteria > Burkholderiales > Sphaerotilaceae > Ideonella > Ideonella azotifigens. The sequence continues at coordinate 102,031 of NZ_JAJNKD010000010.1, read as the reverse complement.
CCGGCTCGGCTCTTGCTTGTCTAGGCACTTCGTCGGCGCGAGCATTGCGCCCGTCCCGAGGGCGTGACAGAGTGTCTCGCCCTCGGCAGTGCAGAGGCAGTGCAGAGAGGGTTTGCATGGATCGCAGCGATGCGCTGTTGCAGGACTGGCGCGAACGCGCGCTGGCAATCGAACGCGAAGTGAGCACGGCCGTGATGGGCCAGGCGCGCGTGATCCGCCTTGTCAACACCGCTGTTTTCGCACGCGGCCACGTGCTGCTGCAGGGCGATGTGGGCGTTGGCAAGACGACATTGCTGCGCGCCTTTGCGCGCGTGCTCGGCGGTGCCTATGCGCGCACCGAGGGCACCATCGACCTGATGCCCAACGACCTGATCTACTACACCTACATCAGCGCCGAGGGCCGGCCGGCGGTCGACCCCGGGCCGCTGATCGAGCATGGCGAAGACCTGGCGATCTTCTTCTTCAACGAGATCAACCGCGCCCGCCCGCAGGTGCATTCGCTGCTGCTGCGCGTGATGGCCGAGCGCAGCGTCTCGGCCTTCAACCGCGAGTGGCGCTTCCCGCACCTGCAGGTCTTCGCCGACCGCAATCGCGTCGAGCGCGAAGAGACCTTCGAGATCGCCTCTGCGGCGCGCGATCGCTTCATGATGGAGGTGACGATCGAGACGCCGGCGGACGAGGACCAGCGCCGCGCGCTGATGTTCGACCCGCGTTACCACGACACCGATGCGCTGGTCGCCTCGCTGGCCGGTGGCATGCTCGCTTACCGCGAGCTCAACGACATCGCCGCGCAGATCCAGCGCAGCGTGCAGACCTCCGAGCGGCTGCAGCAATATGCCCTCGAACTGTGGCGCGCGACTGCGGCACCGGCCGACTACGGCGTGAAGCTCTCGGGCCTCGACACCGCGCAGCTGATGCTGGCCGGTGCGAGCCCGCGCGGCATGAGCATGCTGCTGCGCGCGGCCCGCGTCACGGCGTGGCTCGAAGGCCGCGACTACGCGACGCCCGAGGACCTGCAAGCCGTGTTCGACGTGACCATCGCGCACCGCCTGTGCTTCCAGCCGGTCTACGAGATGCGCCGGCCCGAGATCGCCGCGCCCTTGATCGCCGGCATCCTCGGCAGTGTCGCCGCGCCTTGAGAGACTGAAGGCTGATCATGGCCGACCTGCAGATGCACGCCGCAGCGCCGATACGCGAGGTCCACTACCGCGTCGATGCGCCGGTGGCGGGCCACTTTCCCGGCCACCATCGCAGCAGGCGGGGCGACAGTGGCTTCGAGTTCCGCGGCCATGTGTCGCTGCTCGACGCGCCAGATCCACGCCGCCTCGATCTGCACGCCAGCCTGCGCGATCCATTCGGCGACTGGCGCGTGCGCATCTACAGCCAGCGCAAATCCATGCCGGTCACGGTGGTCGCCGACCTGTCGGCTTCGATGGGCTTCAGTGGACAGGTGCCCAAGCTGACCGTGCTGGCCGACTTGGTCGAGAGCCTCGCGTGGTCGGCCTGGCGCACCGGCGACAGTTTCGGTTTTGTCGGCTGCGACAGCGCGGTGCGCGCCGACCTGCTGCAGCCGCAGAGCCGCGCGCGCGGTGTCGGCGGCGAGGTCGCGCGCAAGCTGCGCCTGCTGCATCCCGAAGGGCGGGATGCGCACGGGCTGGGCCATGCGCCGGGTCACCTGAGCCGGCAGCGCACGCTGCTGTTCCTGGTTTCGGACTTCCATTTGCCGCTGGACGTGATTGCCGAGCTGCTCGACGCCCTGGTCCTGCACGAGGTCGTGCCGACCGTGCTGTGGGACCCGCTGGAATTCACCCTGAGCGCGAAGCGCGGCCTGGTGCAGGTGATGGACCCCGAGAGCGGCCACCAGCGCCTGGTCTGGTGGCGGCCGGCTTTGCGTGCGCGCTGGGAGGCCGCGCACGCGCAGCGCCGCGACGCGTTGTTGCAGCTGTTCCGCAGCCGGCGGCTCAGGCCGCTGTTCATCGAAGGTGGGTACGACGCCGAAGCCGTCACCCGCCACTTCCAGTCATGACGCAACGCGCCCCGACGCTGGCCGCCGCCTTGCTGATCCTGGCCCTGGTTGGCCGGGCGGGCGCCGCGCCGCAGACACTTGGCGCGAGCAGCAACGAACCGCGCGCCTTCGGCTACACGGTGGGCGACATGGTCACACGCCGCATCGCGCTGCAGGTGCCCAGCGGCTTGAGGCTGGACGAAGCCTCGCTGCCGCGCGCCGGCAGCCGGGGCAGGGCGCTGGAGCTGCAACGCGTTGCACTGCGCAAGTCGCTCACCGGCGTGCCCGAGGAACTGCAGCTCGACTACCAGGTCTTTCTCGCGCCGCGCGAGTTGCGCGTGCTCGAGATGCCGGCGCTCGTGCTGCGCTTCGATGGCTCGCCGCGGGAGCAACAGCTCCGCATCGATGCCTGGCCGCTGACCGTTGGGCCGCTCACGCCCGTCGATCCGTCGCCTCGCGAAGGGCTGGGTGAACTGCGGCCGGACCTGGCCCCGCCGATGCTCGATACGGCCGCGGTGCGCACGCGCCTGGCGGTAGAGGCCGTGGTGCTTGTGCTGCTGCTGGCCTACCTCGCGCAGGTCTACCTGGTCCTGCCCTGGTCGGCGCGGCGGCGGCGGCCTTTCGGGCGTGCGTGGACGGTGCTGCAGGCGCTGCCGGATGCACCTGACGCCGCGCAACGCCGCGCCGCCTACCAGCAACTGCACGCGGCCTTGAACGCGCTGGCCGGCGAGGTGCTGTTCGAACCCGGCCTGGCCCGCTTTGTCGCACGGCAACCGCGTTTTGCGCCGCTGCGAGACGAGCTTGCCGGCTTTTTCGCCCAGTCGCGCGCGGAGTTCTTCGGCAGCGGCCCGCAGGCTGGCGACATGCGCTGGCTGGTGGCGCTCTGCCGCCGCTGCCGCGACCTCGAGCGGGGGGCGGCATGAGCCCCGCCCGGCCGCCCGAAGGGGCTCGCACCGCAGTGCGCAGCACGAAGGTACACCTGTGAGCTTCGACCAACCGCTCTGGCTGGTGCTGCTGCCGCTCGCGCTGCTGCCGCTGTTCGCCCGGACGCGGGGGGCCTTGCCCAATGCCTGGGTCGCGCTGCTGCCGCGCGACCGCGGCTCGCAGCTGCTGCACGGGCTGCTGCGCGGCGCGGCGGTGCTGGCGCTCGCGGCCGTCGTCGTCGGCATCGCCGGCCCGTACCGGCCCGAATACGAGGTCGAGCGGGTCGGCCGCGGCGCCGAGATCGTGCTGGTGCTGGACCGCAGCCGCAGCATGGACCAGAGCTTCGGCGGCGGGCGCAAGCCATCGGTGAGCGGCACAGGGCCGGAGGCGCTCGACTACTACGCCAAGCTGCGCGCCAACGAGGCCCGCGAAACCAAGGGGGTGGTGGCGCGGCGCGTGCTTTCGGAGTTCGCGGCCAAGCGGCCGGACGACCGGTTCGGCATGATCGTGTTCAGCACCTTGCCCTTGCGCGTGCTCGAGTTCACGCAGAAGAGCGAGGTCATCCAGGCGGCGATCAATGCCGGCAACATCGGGCGGGGATTGTCCGAGACCAACATCGGGCTCGCGCTGGAGTCTGCGCTGGCCTCCTTTGGCGACCGGCCCTACACCGGCTCGCGCATCGTGATGCTGGTGTCCGACGGCGGCGACCGGCTGGATCCCGGCGCTCGGGACCGCATCGCGCAGCTCGCGCGCAAGACCCGGGCGGCCATCTACTGGATCTACATCCGCTCGGCGCGCAGCCCCGGGCTGCTGCCCGACCAGACCGAGCCGCCGGCCAATGCAGACGCGGTGCCCGAGTACTTTTTGCACCGTTACTTCCTGTCGCTGGGCACGCCTTACCGCCCCTACGAGGCCGGCACACCCGAGGCGCTGCAGCAGGCGATCGACGACGTGAACCGACTCGAGAACCTGCCCATCACCTACCAGGACACGATGCCGCGTCGCGACCTGTCGGGCTGGGGCTACGCCGCGGCGCTGGCCAGCGTGCTGTTGCTGCTGGGCGCCAACCTGCTGGAGCTCCGCCGATGGGCCTAGCGACTCGTCGTCGCACCCGCCAGGTGCTGGTGCTGCTGGCGCTGGCGGTCGTCGCAGCGCTGTTCGATGCGGCGATGTGGTGGCGCGCCGCGCAGACGAACGCGCTGATCGCGACCGGCCAGGCGGTCCCCGATGCGCCCGGCCAGCCGCCCGAACTGCGCTTTGCGCAAGCCTATGCGCAGTCCCAGTCGCAGGCGGCGAGCGGGGCTCGCGACGCAGCGCTGAACCGCTACCGTGCCCTGCAGCCTGACCCGCGTGTGGGCGCCGCGGCCCGTTACAACAGCGCGAACCTGCTGGTGCGCCAGGCGATCGAGGTGCGCGCGAGCACGCAGCCTGGCCAGGCGATTGCGCTGCTCGAACTCGCCAAAGAGTATTACCGCGACGTGCTGCGCGACGACCCGGCCCAGTGGGACGCGCGCTACAACCTCGAGCGTGCGCAGCGCCTGCTGCCCGACCCGGACGACGACGAACCCGGGCCGCTCGGCCAGGAGCGCAACCGCGAGCGTGCCGTGACGACGATGCGTGGCTATTCGCCGGGGTTGCCGTGAACATGACCGGCCTCTCGCGGCGGGCCGTGGCATCCTGGCGCGGGCACGCCGAGCGCTGGCTGCTGTCGGGCGCCGCCTGCGCGCTCGCAGCCTGCCTGCTGAACCCGGGCTGGGTGGTCGAGAGGGCGCGCTTCGAGCATGTCATCGTGCTCGACATCACGCAGAGCATGGACGTGCAGGACGAGTTGCTCGACGGCAAGCCGGTTTCGCGGCTGGCCTACGCGAAGCACGCGCTGCGTGCTGCGCTGCTGCGACTGCCCTGCGGATCCAAGGTCGGCTGGGGCGTGTTCACCGAGTACCGGTCCTTCCTGCTGTTCGAGCCGGTCGAGGTCTGCGCCAACCTGAGCGAACTGCGTGCCACGCTGGCGGGCATCGATGGCCGCATGGCCTGGAGCGGCAACAGCGAGATCGCGAAAGGCCTGCACAGCGGCATCGATGTCGCCAGGCAGCTGCCGGGTCACCCGGCGCTCGTGTTCGTCACCGATGGCCAGGAGGCGCCGCCGCTGAACCCGCGCCATCGGCCAAGCTTCGATGACAAGCCGGGCGAGGTTGCTGGCCTGATCGTCGGCGTCGGCGATCTGCGCCCGTCGCCGATTCCGAAGAGCGATCCCAGCGGGCGGCCACTGGGCTTCTGGCAGGCCGACGAAGTGGCGCAGGCCGATCTTTACGGCCGCGGACGCGGGAGCAGCCTGAGCGGCGAGACCATGACCGACGACGGCGACGCCGCCCCCGCGCCGGCGCTTGGCGCGACGCCCGGCAGCGAGCACCTGTCGGCGTTGCGCGAGCCCTATCTGCGCCTGCTCGGCAGCGAGCGCGGCCTGGCCTTCACGCGCCTGGCCTCGGCCGATGTGCTGGCGGCGGCGCTCACCGCGCCGGCACTGGCGAAGCCGACGCCGGTGCGGGCAGACGGCCGCGTGATCCTGGCCGTGCTTGCGCTCGTGTCGCTGTTGGCGCGCTACGCGAAACTGCCGCGGCGCCTGAGCCGGCTGGACCGGCATGCGGCGGTTCGCGGGGCTCTGCTGGGTGTCGCGCTTTCAGGCGCGGTCGCGACGCCGCCCGCAGCGGCCAACGACCGCCCGTTCCAGGTCGCGCGCACCGCGGTGCTCGAAGACGATGAGCAGGTGTGGTCGTTCGAGTCGTGGGCGCAGCGCCTGGGCAAGGTGCGTGGCCTGTCGGTCGAGCCGGAGTACACCTTCGAAGCCGGCACCTCGGTGCAGTTTGAGCTGACGCGCCTCGATGATCGCCGCGGCAGCGAAACCGGCCACGAGGCCGAGGTCGAGTTCAAGCAGCTGTTCAACGACATCGCGCGCGACGGCTGGGGCTGGGGCCTGAGCGCAACGCTGGCCGCAGAGCGTACCCACGACAGCGGCGGCACGCTGCCGTCCGTCGAGATCAAGCTGCCGCTGTCCATCGCGCTGGGCGACAGCGGCGGATTCCTGCACCTGAATGTGGGCATCGGCAAGGCCCGTGATGCACGCCGCAGCTGGAACGGCGCCGTCGGGATCGAACGTGAGCTGTTCAAGCGCACGCTGTTCTTCGCCGAACTGGCGCGTGAGAACGAGGCGACGTTCATGCAGGTCGGCGCACGCCACTGGTTGCGCCGCGACAGGCTGGCGATCGACTTCGGCCTGCAGCAGCAGCGTGCCGATGGCCTGCGCACCTCGGGCTTTGTCGTCGGACTGGGTTGGTACGACTTGTAGCGCGCCGCCGCTGTGCGCACGCCGTGCGGCGATGTAGCGTCTGCTGTTCGCGAAAGACCTCAGCCAGCCGCTTTCTTGCGAGCCGGCCGGCGCTTCGCAGCTGCAGGGCCTGGCGTCTGGCCCAGCTGGCGCTGGATCTCCGTCTGGCCCTGGTCGCAGAGAAATTCCTCGAAGGCCAGCGCCACATGCGGCAACTGGCGCGAGGCCAGGTGCATCACATACCAGTCGCGCACGATCGGGTTGTCGGCCACCGGCAGCAGCGCCAGCAGCCCGGCGTTGATCTCGAGCACGCAGGTGTGCATCGACAGGAATGCCGCGCCGAAGCCGGCCGCGCACATGCGCTTGATGGCCTCGTTGCTCGACAGCTCGGAGCCGATGCGCAAGGGCAGGCCCTGGTCCTTGAAGACGCGCTCGACCGTCGTGCGCGTGCCGGAACCGCGCTCGCGCACGAGGATGCGGGTCTCGGCGACGTCGGCCAGGGTCAGGTCGGGCATGGCCATCAGCGGGTCGGTGGGCGCGGCGAGGAATGCCATGGGATGGCGCGCGAATGTGCGCGAGTCGGTTTTCAGTTCGGCCGGCGGGCGGCCCATGATCGCCACGTCGATCTCCTGGCCGGCGAGCATGCGCACGATCTCGTCGCGGTTGCCCACCTGCAGCTTGACCTTGACCTTGGGACGGTCGTTGATGAAGGACACCAGCAGCGGCGGCAGCAGGTACTCGGCCGTCGTCACGGTGCCCACACGCAGCGTGCCCGAGAACACGCCGCGCAGCGTGGCCATCTCCTCGCCGGCCTCGCGCCACAGGTCGACGATGCGGCTCGCGTAACCGGCCAGCAGTTCGCCCGCTTCGGTCAGGCGCACGCCGCGGCCGTTGCGCTGCAGCAGCGGCGTGCCGGCCGAGGCTTCGAGCGCGGCGATCTGGATCGACACCGCCGGCTGCGTCAAGTGCATTTCGTCTGCCGCGAGCGAGACGCTGCCCAGCCTCGCGACGGTGTGGAACGCGGTCAGCTGGCGAAACGTGGCGTTGCGGGTGAGTGGCATGGTGACATATTAGCTTTTCGAGATGTCAGAGCGAATAGTTTTAATTATTCCAAATCGTTGATCCTGCCTACATTGCACCCATCAGCTTTCACCGACACACCCAACAGCAGGGGAATCCAGATGGGCAACATGAAAGACGCAGTGCAGATCACCGACGCGAAGAAGCGTTATTCGGCGGGCGTGCTCAAGTACGCGCAGATGGGCTACTGGGACGGTGACTACGAACCGAAGCAGACCGACATCCTGGCGCTGTTCCGCATCACGCCACAGGACGGGGTGGACCCGATCGAGGCGGCGGCCGCGGTGGCCGGCGAGTCGAGCACCGCAACCTGGACCGTGGTCTGGACCGACCGGCTCACCGCGTGCGACATGTACCGCGCCAAGGCCTACCGCGTCGACCCGGTGCCGGGCATTCCGGGCCAGTTCTTCTGCTACGTCGCTTACGACTTGTCGCTGTTCGAGGAGGGCTCGATCACCAACGTCGCGGCCTCCGTCATCGGCAACGTCTTCAGCTTCAAGCCCTTGAAGGCGGCCCGGCTCGAGGACATGAAGTTTCCGGTGGCCTACGTGAAGACCTTCGCCGGCCCGCCGACCGGCATCGTGGTCGAGCGTGAGCGGCTCGACAAGTTCGGCCGTCCGCTGCTGGGTGCCACCACCAAGCCCAAGCTCGGCCTGTCCGGCCGCAACTACGGCCGCGTCGTGTACGAGGGCCTGAAAGGCGGGCTCGACTTCATGAAGGACGACGAGAACATCAACTCGCAACCCTTCATGCACTGGCGCGACCGTTTTCTGTTCGTGATGGACGCCGTCAACAAGGCCAGCGCCGCGACCGGCGAGGTCAAGGGCAGCTACCTGAACGTGACCGCGGGCACGATGGAAGAGATGTACCGTCGCGCCCAGTTCGCAAAAGACCTGGGCTCGGTGATCGTGATGGTCGACCTGGTGGTGGGCTACACCGGCATCCAGTCGCTGAGTCACTGGTGCCGGCAGAACGACATGATCCTGCACCTGCACCGCGCCGGCCACGGCACCTATACGCGGCAGAAGAACCATGGCGTGAGCTTCCGCGTGATCGCGAAGTGGATGCGGCTGGTGGGCGTGGATCACATCCATGCCGGCACGGCGGTGGGCAAGCTCGAAGGTGACCCGATGACGGTGCAGGGCTACTACAACGTCTGCCGCGACACGCACACCAGCGTCGACCTGCCGCGCGGCGTGTACTTCGACCAGGACTGGGGCGCGATCAAGAAGGTGATGCCGGTCGCCTCGGGTGGCATCCACGCCGGCCAGATGCACCAGCTGCTGGACCTGTTCGGCGATGACGTGGTGCTGCAGTTTGGCGGCGGCACCATCGGGCATCCGCAGGGCATTCAGGCGGGTGCGACAGCCAATCGCGTCGCGCTCGAGGCGATGGTGCTGGCGCGCAACGAAGGTCGCAACATCCTGGAAGAGGGCCCGCAGATCCTGCGCGACGCGGCCAAGTGGTGCTCCCCGCTGGCGGCCGCCCTCGACACCTGGGGCGACATCACCTTCAACTACACCTCGACCGACACCTCGGACTTCGTGCCGACCGCCTCGGTGGCCTGACGAATCGACGAAAGAGAGCACGAGCATGCGAATCACCCAAGGCACTTTCTCGTTCCTGCCCGACCTGAGCGACGAGCAGATCACCAAACAGGTCGACCACTGTCTCGCCAAGGGCTGGGCCATCGGTCTTGAGTACACCGACGACCCGCACCCGCGCAACACCTTCTGGGAGATGTTCGGCAACCCGATGTTCGACATCCAGGACGCCGCCGGCGTGATGCTCGAGTTGCGCAACTGCCGCAACACTTTTCCGAGCCACTACATCCGACTGAGCGCGTTCGACTCGACGCACGGCACCGAATCGGTGGTGGTGTCCTTCATCGTGAACCGGCCCAAGGAAGAACCCGGCTTCCGCCTGATCCGGACCGAGGAGCCTGGCCGCACGATCCGCTACAGCATCGAGAGCTACGCGGTGCAGCGCGCCCCCGAAGGTGCCCGCTACTGAGCGCCGCCGCCATGGACACCGCATTTGCCGTCGGCGGGCCGAGCGCCGGGCCGCCCCAAGCCGGCCCGCGTCCCCCGGTGGGGCAGGCCGACGTGCGCGTCGGACCAGGGGCACCGGCTGCGATGCTCGAAAGCTCGGGCGCGCGTGCCGTGCTCGACCAGCTGGATGCGGAACTCGTCGGCCTGGCGCCGGTGAAGGGCCGCATCCGCGACATCGCCGCGCTGCTGCTGATCGACAAGCTCCGTGCCGAACAGGGCCTGCAGGCCACCAAGCCGTCGCTGCACATGTGCTTCACCGGCAACCCCGGCACCGGCAAGACAACGGTCGCGATGCGCATGGCCGAGGTGTTGAAGCAGCTCGGCTACGTGCGCAAAGGCCACCTGGTGGCGGTGACGCGCGATGACCTGGTCGGCCAGTTCATCGGCCACACGGCGCCCAAGACCAAGGAAGTGCTGAAGAAGGCCATGGGCGGCGTGCTGTTCATCGACGAGGCCTACTACCTCTACCGCCCCGAGAACGAGCGCGACTACGGGCAGGAGGCGATCGAGATCCTGCTGCAGGTGATGGAGAACCAGCGTGACGACCTGGTCGTGATCCTGGCCGGCTACAAGAACCGCATGGACACCTTCTTCGGCAGCAACCCGGGCATGGCCTCGCGCATTGCGCACCACATCGACTTCCCCGACTACAGCCAGGCCGAGCTGATGCAGATCACGCAGCTGATGCTGACCCAGCTCAACTACCACTTCGACGCCTCGGCCGAGCCGGCGTTTGCGCGCTACGTGGCCTTGCGCAGGCAGCAGCCGCATTTCGCGAATGCACGCTCGATCCGCAATGCGCTGGACCGCATCCGGCTGCGCCACGCGACCCGGCTGTTCGGCTCGACCGAGGCCTTGTCGCGCGAGCAGCTCGCCACCCTGCAGGCCGAGGACATCCTCGCGAGCCGTGTCTTCGATGCCAGTGCGGCGACCTCGCCGGAGGAGCGGGCATGACCGTCGAAGCGCTGATCTTTGACGTCGACGGGACGCTGGCCGACACCGAGGAGGCGCACCGCCTTGCCTTCAACCTCGCCTTCGAACGCCACCGGCTGGGCTGGACCTGGACGCGCGCCGAATACCGTCGCCTGCTGTCGGTGACGGGCGGGAAGGAGCGCATCACCTCGTACATCCAGTCCCTGCCGGTGAGCACCGCCTTGCGCCAGCACCTGATGGCGCGAGTACCCGAGATCCACGCCGACAAGACCGAGTTCTACAGCGCCGCCGTGCGCCAGGGCGGCGTGCCCTTGCGGGACGGCGTGGCCAGGCTGCTCGAAGAGGCGCTGGCGGCGGGCTGCAGGCTCGCGATCGCCACCACCACCACCGCGGTGAACGTCGACGCACTGCTGCAGTCCGCGTTTGGTACGCGCGGGCTGGAAATGTTTGCCGTGATCGCCTGCGGCGACCAGGTGCCTGCGAAGAAACCGGCGCCCGATATCTACCGTCTCGTGCTTGCGACGCTCGGCATGGGTGCCGACCGCGCCGTCGCCTTCGAGGATTCGCCGAACGGCCTGCGCGCTGCCGTCGGTGCCGGCCTGTGGACGGTGGTGACGCCGACCTTCTGGACAGCAGGCGGGGACTTTTCCGCTGCCGGCCTGGTGCTGCCGCATCTGGGCGATCTGCAGCACCCGCTGCCGGCCGAACCGGGCACGGCGCTGGGAACGCACGCCTGGCTGAGCCTGGGCGAATTGCAGCAGCTGGCGTGCCCGCCGCGAATGCCGAATGCCGTCGATTTGCTTTACGAAGGAAGGTTTGCATGAACCAGACGATCCGCATCGCGCCCAGCCTGTTGTCGGCCGACTTCGCGCGTCTCGGCGCCGAGGTCACGGCTGTCATCGAAGCCGGCGCCGACCTGATCCATTTCGACGTGATGGACAACCACTACGTGCCGAATCTGACGATGGGTCCGATGGTGTGTCAGGCGATCAAGCCGTATTGCCGGCGCGGCGACCAGCCCGTACCGATCGACGTGCACCTGATGGTCAAGCCGGTCGACGCGCTGATCCCCTTGTTTGCGCAGGCGGGTGCATCCATCATCTCGTTCCACCCCGAGGCCAGCGAGCATGTGGACCGCACGCTGCAGCTGATCCGGTCACTCGGGGTGAAGGCCGGGCTGGTGCTGAACCCGGCGACACCGCTGCACTGGCTGGGCCATACGCTGGAGCAGCTCGATCTGGTGCTGCTGATGTCCGTCAACCCCGGCTTTGGCGGCCAGACCTTCATTGACCACGTGCTGCCGAAGATCGAAGCGGTGCGCCGCCGCATCGAGGCGACCGGGCGCGACATCTGGCTCGAGGTCGATGGCGGCGTGAACGCCGCCAACGTGCGGCGGGTCACCGAAGCTGGTGCCGACACCCTGGTGGCCGGCTCGGCCGTGTTCGGTGCCGGTGACTACCACCGCGCGATCGCAGCGCTGCGCGACGGCGCCGGGGCGGCACGGCGATGAAGCGCTTCGACGCGATCGCCTTCGATCTCGACGGCACCTTGGTCGACAGCGCCGGCGGCATCGCCCACGCGCTCAACGCGGCACTGGCCGACCAGGGCTTGCCCAGTTTCCCGCTGGACACCGTTCGTGCGTGGATCGGCGACGGACCGGACGCCTTGATCGCGCGTGCGCTGGCCACCGATGCGCTCGCGCCCCACGACAGCTACGAGCTCGCGGCCCGGTTGCGGCGCGGCTTCGACGCCGCCACCTTGCGTGCGCCGATGGCGGGCAGCGTGGTCTTCGACGGGATTCTCGCGGTGATCGGCGAATTGGCCGCGCAGCGTCCGCTGGTCGTCATCACCAACAAGCCGACGCCACTGGCCCGCGCCGTGCTCCACGAGGCAGGCCTGCTTGCGACCTTCGCTGCGGTGCATGGCGCCGACACGCCTTCGCAGCGCAAGCCGTCGCCGCTGCTGCTGCAGCAGGCCGCGCGCCGGCTCGGCGTGGCGGCGCAGCGCTTGCTGATGGTGGGTGACGCGGCGGTCGACATCGCCGCTGCGCTGGCCGCCGGCAGTGCCGCAGCATGGGCTGGCTGGGGCTACGGCCACGCACCGACGCAGCTGCCCGCCGATCTGTGGCGGCTCGCAACACCGCAAGACTTGCTGCACCGGCTGGCGATGCCCGTCGGTGCCGACACATCACATTGAAACAAGGAGACAGCGATGCCCACCGGAGGAAGACCCACACTCACCCAGTTCCTGATCGACGAACGCCGTCGACACCCGGGCGCCACCGGCGACCTGAATGCGCTGATCACCGATGTCTCGCTGGCCTGCAAGGCGATCGCCCGCAAGGTGGCCTTCGGTGCACTGGCCGGTGCGCTTGGCAACGAAGTCGACACCACGGCCAGCATCAATGTCCAGGGCGAAGAACAGAAGGCCATGGACGTGCTCAGCAACGCGCTCTTCATTCGCGCGACCGAATGGGGCGGCCAACTCGCCGGCATGGTGTCCGAAGAGATGGAGGAGCCGTATCTGCTGCCGCCCCAGCACCCGCGCGGCAAGTACCTGCTGCTGTTCGACCCGCTGGATGGGTCTTCCAACATCGACGTCAACGTGTCGGTGGGCAGCATTTTCTCGATCCTGCGTGCCGCCACGCCGGGGCAGGACCCGCAGCCGCAGGACTTCCTGCAGCCCGGCACCGAGCAAGTCGGCGCGGGCTACGCGATCTACGGCCCGACGACGATGCTGGTGCTCACGCTGGGCCGTGGCACGCACGCGTTCACGCTCGACCCGATGCTGGGCGAGTGGGTGCTCAGCCACCCGGACCTGCAGATCCCCGAGAGTACGCGCGAGTTCGCGATCAACGCCTCGAACAGCCGCTTCTGGGAGCCCGCCGTGAAGCGCTACGTCGACGAATGCATGGCCGGCCAGACGGGGCCGCGCGATGCCGACTTCAACATGCGCTGGATCGCCTCGCTGGTGGCCGAGACGCACCGCATCCTGATGCGCGGCGGGGTGTTCCTGTACCCGCGCGACCGCAAGGACCCGGCGCGCGCCGGCCGGCTCCGGCTGCTCTACGAGGCAAGCCCCATCTCCTTCCTGATCGAGCAGGCGGGTGGCGCCGCGAGCACCGGGCGCGAGCGGCTGATGGCGGTGCAGCCGGAAGCCTTGCACCAGCGAATCGGCTTCATCTTCGGTTCGAAGCAGGAGGTCGAGCGCATCGAGGGCTACCACCGCGACGAACCGCCCGAGGCCTTCGACGCGCCGCTGTTCGGCAGGCGCGGGCTTTTCGCTGCCGCTGTGTGATGGAGCACCCGGCACCGGCGTACCGGCGCCACCCGCCGAGCGGGTGTTCAGCCGCCTTGGGGCGGCCCGGCGCCGGCTGAACCCGCGTCGTCTAATTAGAAAGCGAGATCCACCATGTCTGCCAAGCACCCCATCATTGCGATCACCGGTTCGTCCGGTGCCGGCACCACCTCGGTGACGCGAACTTTCGAGAACATCTTCCGCCGCGAAGGCGTGGCCGCGGCCGTCGTCGAGGGCGACAGCTTCCATCGCTACGACCGCGCTGCGATGAAGGTCGCGATGGCCGAGGCCGAGAAGCAGAACCGGCCGCACTTCAGCCATTTCGGTGAGGACGCGAACCTCTTCAAGGAACTCGAGGCCTTGTTCGCGGCTTATGCCGAAAGCGGCACTGGCACCAGTCGCAAGTACCTGCACAACGAAGAAGAAGCCGCGCCCTTCAAACAGCCGCCCGGCACCTTCACTCCGTGGGCGCCGCTGCCGCCCAGCGAATTGCTGTTCTACGAGGGACTGCACGGCGGCGTGACCACCGACAAGGTGGACGTAGCGCGCCTGGCCGACCTGCTGATCGGCGTCGTGCCGGTGATCAACCTCGAATGGATCCAGAAGATCCATCGCGACAAGAGCACGCGCGGCTACTCGACCGAGGCGGTGACCGACGTGATCCTGCGCCGCATGCACGAGTACGTGCACTACATCTGCCCGCAGTTCACGCGCACCCACATCAACTTCCAGCGTGTGCCGGTGGTGGACACCTCCGACCCGTTCATCGCGCGCACCATCCCGACGGCCGATGAGAGCCTGGTCGTGATCCGCTTCTCGGACCCCAAGGGCATCGACATGCCCTACCTGCTGAGCATGCTGCACGACTCGTTCATGTCGCGCGCCAACACGCTGGTCGTGCCGGGCGGAAAGATGGAGCTGGCGATGCAGCTGATCTTCACGCCGATGATCATGCGCCTCGTCGAGCGGCGCAAGAAGCTGCTTTCCCACTGACCGGGGCCCTGAACATGACCATGAATCCGACTTCCGTCGCATCCGGCGCCAACGCACTTCGCGCGACCTGTGCCAACGCACTTCGCGTGTTGGCCATGGACGCCGTGCAGGCCGCGAATTCCGGCCATCCCGGCATGCCCATGGGCATGGCCGACATCGCCGAAGCGCTGTGGCGCCACCACCTGAAGCACGATCCTGCGGATCCGCAATGGATGGACCGTGACCGTTTCGTTGTCTCCAACGGCCACGGCTCGATGCTGCTTTACGCGCTGCTGCACCTCAGCGGCTACGCCTTGCCGATGGCCGAACTCAAGCGCTTTCGCCAGTTGCACTCGCTCACCCCCGGCCACCCCGAGGTCGGCGTCACGCCCGGCGTCGAGACCACGACCGGGCCGCTCGGCCAGGGCATTGCCAATGCGGTGGGCATGGCGCTCGCCGAGAAGCTGCTTGCCGACGAGTTCAACCGCCCAGGGCACGCGGTGGTCGACCACCGCACCTATGTGTTCCTGGGCGACGGCTGCCTGATGGAAGGCCTCAGCCACGAAGCCTGCTCGCTGGCCGGCACCTGGGGCCTGCGCAAGCTGGTCGCGTTCTACGATGACAACGGCATCTCGATCGATGGCGACGTGAAGGGCTGGTTCGGCGACGACACGCCGGGGCGCTTCGAAGCCTACGGCTGGACCGTGATCCGTGCCGTCGATGGCCACGACTTCGACGCGCTGGACCGCGCAATCGCCGCGGCCCATGCATCCGAGAAGCCGGTGCTGATCTGCTGCCGCACGCGCATCGGCCAGGGCTCGCCGAATCGCGCCGGCACCGCCAAGGCGCACGGCGAAGCCTTGGGTGCGGCCGAAATCGCGCTGACGCGCGAGGCACTGGGCTGGACGGCCGCGCCGTTCGAAATCCCGGCACCGGTCGCGCAGGCTTGGTCGGCGCTGGCGCGTGGCGCGGCTGCGCATGGCGAATGGCGTGAGCGCTTCGCGGCCTACGAGCGCGCCTACCCCGACCTTGCCCGCGAGCTGCTGCGCCGCACACGGCCGGCTGCCGGGCTTTCCGAGGAAACCGAAGCGGCCCTGGCCACCGCGTGCGCCGACGCTGAACGCCTGCGCGCCAACGTTGCCACGCGCAAGGCCTCGCAGGACGTGCTGCAGGAAGTCGGGCCCGCCACACCGGAGCTGCTCGGAGGATCGGCCGATCTCACTGGCTCCAACCTCACAGACTGGAAGGGGCACCGGCCGCTGAAGGGCCAGGGCACCGGCAATCACGTGCACTACGGCGTGCGCGAGTTCGGCATGGCTGCGATCATGAACGGCGTCATGCTGCACGGCGGGTTCCGGCCGTTCGGTGGCACCTTCCTGACCTTCTCGGACTACGCGCGCAACGGCGTGCGCATGTCGGCGCTGATGAAGCTGCCGGTCGTCTACGTGTTCACGCACGACTCGATCGGCCTGGGCGAAGACGGGCCGACGCACCAGCCGGTGGAGCATGCGTCGAGCTTGCGGCTGATCCCGAACGTCGATGTGTGGCGACCGGCAGATGCGACCGAGACGGCGGTGGCATGGCGCGAAACGCTGCGCCGAACCGACGGCCCGGGCTGCCTGCTGCTGACGCGCCAGGCATTGCCGCATGCGGGCGACGGCACGCGGCGGCTGGACGCGATCGCGCGGGGCGCATACGTGCTGCGGCGGCCGGCCGGCGAGCGCGTCGCGCTGCTGGCCAGCGGCTCCGAGGTGGGCGTGGCGCTGGCGGCGGCCGAGCTGCTTGCGGCCGACGGCATCGCGGCGCGCGTCGTGTCGGTGCCCTGCATGGACGTGTTCGAACGCCAGGACGCGACCTACCGGCGCCACATCGTACCGCGGCACCTGGTGCGAATCGCCATCGAAGCCGGCAGCACCGGCCTGTGGTGGAAGTTCGTCGGCGAGGACGGCGACGTGATCGGGATCGACCGCTTCGGCGAGTCGGCACCGGCAAGTGAGCTGTTCAGGTTGTTCGGCATCACCGCCGATCGGGTCGCGCAGCGCGCCCGCAGCCTGCTGGCCGGTGAGACCAGCCGCACGACCGACGCCGCACCCGCGCTGGCCGACCGCTGAACCCGCATCCAACCCATTCAAAGGAGCTTCACATGGCCATGATTTCGCTGCGGCAACTGCTCGACCATGCCGCCGAGCACCAGTACGGCGTGCCGGCGTTCAACGTCAACAACCTGGAGCAGATCCAGGCCATCATGCAGGCCGCCCAGAAGACCGACAGCCCGGTCATCCTGCAGGCCTCGGCTGGCGCACGCAAATACGCCGGCGAGCCCTTTCTGCGCAAGATGGTCGAGGCCGCAGCCGAGATGTACCCCGACATCCCCATCGTGCTGCACCAGGACCATGGCGCGAGCGCGGCGGTCTGCATGCAGGCGATGCGCTCCGGCTTCACCAGCGTGATGATGGACGGCTCGCTGCAGGAAGACGCGAAGACGCCGGCAAGCTACGACTACAACGTCGGCGTGACGCGGCGCGTCGTCGAGATGGCGCATGCCGTGGGTGTCTCCGTCGAGGGTGAGCTCGGCTGCCTCGGCTCGCTGGAGTCGGGCAGGGCGGGTGAAGAAGATGGCTCGGGCGCGGAAGGCCAGCTCACCCACGAGCAAATGCTGACCGACCCCGAGCAGGCGGCCGACTTCGTCGCGCAGACCGGCGTCGATGCACTGGCGATTGCGATCGGCACCTCGCACGGCGCCTACAAGTTCAGCCGCAAGCCGACCGGCGACATCCTGGCGATTGATCGCATCAAGCAGATCCATGCGCGCATCCCGAACACCCATCTGGTGATGCACGGATCCTCGTCGGTCCCGCAGGAATGGTTGGCCGTCATCCGCGAGCATGGTGGCCAGATCAAGGAGACCTACGGCGTCCCGGTCGAAGAAATCCAGGAGGGCATCCGCCACGGCGTGCGCAAGGTCAACATCGACACCGACATCCGCCTGGCGATGACCGGCGCGATGCGGCGGGCCATGGGCCGAGACACCGCCGAGTTCGACCCGCGCAAGTTCCTGAAGGACGCAATGACCGCCGCACGCGAGCTCTGCGTTGACCGGTTCGAGGCTTTCGGCTGCGCCGGCAGGGCGTCCGGGATCAAGCCCATCGGGCTGGAGCTCAGCGCGCGGCGCTACGCCTGATTCGCTGCTGGACGAACGCGCGCGCCGGCCCCCAGAATGGGCCCCAAGGCCGCCATGCGCGGCGACTCCGCTGGGGCCAATGGATGATCAGATCGACGGGCGCGACGCCGTGAACCCGCTGTTGCACGACGCCGCGCTGCGCGCCTCGCACTATCTTGCAGGCTTGGACGAACGCCCGGTGGGCCCGGGGGCTGACGCGGTCACGCGGCTCGCCGAGCTCGACCAGCCCCTGAACGAACACCCGCAGGCCGCCGACGCCGTGCTGCGGCGGCTGGACGAGTTCGGTTCGCCGGCCACGATGGCGAGCGCCGGCGGTCGCTTCTTCGGCTTTGTCGTCGGCGGCGCACTGCCGGTCACCGTCGCCGCCAACTGGCTGGCCACCGCCTGGGATCAGAACTCGGCCAATCCGACCGGCGCCCCCGCGACGGCCGCATTCGAATTTGTTGCGCTGCGCTGGCTGCGCGAACTGCTCGGCTTGCCGCCTGATGCAGCGGGCGCCTTCGTCAGCGGCACAACGATGGGCAACCTGTGCGCGCTGGCGGCCGCGCGCCACGCCGTGCTGGCGCGCGCCGGCTGGGACGTCGAGGCCGACGGCCTGTTCGGCGCGCCGCCGATCACGGTCGTCGTCGGCGCCGAGGCCCACCCCACGCTGTTCAAGGCCTTGGGGGTGCTCGGGCTGGGCCGCAGCCGGGTCGTCACGGTGCCGGTGGATGGCCAAGGGCGCATGCGGGCCGAGCGCCTGCCGCGGCTGGCCGGGCCGAGCATCGTGTGTGTGCAGGCGGGCAACGTCAACACCGGTGCCTTCGATCCGTTCGCCGAGCTGTGCGAGCAGGCCCACCGCGACGGTGCGTGGGTCCACGTGGATGGCGCCTTCGGCCTTTGGGCACAGGCCGCGCCGGCGCTGCGCCAGCTCTCCGCGGGCGTGGACCAGGCCGACTCCTGGGCCACCGATGCGCACAAGTGGCTGAACGTGCCCTACGACAGCGGGCTGGTGTTCGTGCGCGACGCGAACGCACTGCGTGCTGCGATGTCGGTGACAGCGGCCTACCTGCCGACGACCGGCAATGCCTGGACGCCGTCCGACTTCACGCCAGAACTGTCGCGGCGCGCGCGGGGCGTGGACGCATGGGCCGCTTTGTCCGCGCTCGGCCGCAGCGGCGTGGCGGCGTTGGTCGAGCGCTGCTGCGCCCACGCGCGTGCCTTCGCTCAGGGCCTGCGCGGCGCCGGTTTCGCGGTGCTCAACGAGGTTGTGTTGAATCAGGTGCTGGTGAGCTTCGGCGATGCACAGGCCACGCGTGGCGTGATCGAGGCATTGCAGGCCGACGGCACCTGCTGGTGTGGCCTCACGCAGTGGCAGGGCCACGCCGCGATGCGCATCAGTGTGTGCTCCTGGGCGACCACTGACTCGGACGTGCAGCGCAGTCTGGCCGCCATCTTGCGGATCGCAAACCAGCGGCTTCGGCAATGAAAAAAGCCGACGCTTGGCGTCGGCTTTTTCCTTGAGATGGTGCCGGAGAAAGGAGTCGAACCCTCGACCTTCTCATTACGAATGAGCTGCTCTACCAACTGAGCTACACCGGCGAAAACCAGAATTCTAGCAGGCATTTTTGAGCGCTTGAATCGTTTGGGCCCGGAAAATTTGGGGCTGCGGCGCGGTGAGGAAATGAGCCCCGCCGCGCCTGCCGCTCAGGTGCAAGCAAATGAAAGACAGGGCCAAGCGGTGCTTTTTCACGGTTTGGCGCGCTCAGGCTTTGTCACCATGCGGGCGAAAACAAGGATTGCAGTCATGCGCGGGTGTCGCATCGGCGCCTGCGTGCTGCAGCCCTTGGGGGGATCGCAACATGACCTTGCTGACTGAACCGCTGGCGTTTTCCACCGGGTCTGCCGAAGCGGCAGGCAGCGGCGCCGTGGCCATGGCGCAGGCCCTGGCCGCGCACCGCGCGGTATTCGATCAACTCGAAGCGCAGGCTGCGCCGCTGGCGGAGATGGCCGAGCGGCTGACGGCCTGCCTGTCGGCCGGCGGCAAGCTGCTGCTGTGCGGGCAGGGTGCCTCGGTGCCGCTGGCGCGCTACCTGGCGGGCCGGCTGGCAGGACGCTCGGCGCGAGGGCGACGGCCGTTGGCGGTGCTGGCTTTGTCGGCCGACGGCGTGCCCTGGGGCGACGGCGATGGCCTGGACCTGTATGCCAGGCAGGTGCGTGGGCTCGGCCGGCCGGGGGATGCCTTGCTGGCGCTGAGCACTTCGGTGGAGCCGGCGGCTGCTGGCGCACCCACGCTGCTGCTCAATGCGGTGCAGGCAGCGCGCGAGGAGGGCTTGTCCATTCTTGGCTTGCTGGGGCCGGACAACCTGGCCTTGCAGCAGGCTTGCCACCTGAGCCTGTTGACACCGGCGGCGGCGCAGGTTCACCAGCAGGAAGCCCAGATGTTCCTGGGCCATTTGCTGTGCGGGCTGATCGAAGTGGGCCTGGGCCTGGGCTGATCAGTTGGTCTCGGTTCGAGCGGGATGGTCGGCGTGCTTGGCGGCGGCTTTCAGCTTGCCGGTGGCATGGCGGGCCCGTTCGACCATCGCGAAATTCGCCTCTTTCACATGGCCGTGGAACAGCAGGTTGCGGTACTTGATGATCTGCTGCAGTTCGCTGTAGAGCTCTTCGCTGATCACCTCGTGCTGGATCAAGGTTTCCGCCACCTGGCGCAGGCTGCCGGCTGCGCTGCCTCTGCGGCCTTCGGTGGGCGCTTCTTCCATGCCCTGGCGCATGGCCAGGTCGCGCAGGGAGCGCTCCAGCTTTCGGTAGACGCGGAAGAACTCGGTTGAGGGCGTGCGGTTGGCGGCGTCCTCGCCTTCCTTGAGCTGCGCCTGCTGCTCCAGTTCGCGCTCTGCCGCCTTCTGGTATTTGCGCGGGTCGATGATGGTGACCACGAAGGCCAGGCCGGCCACGATGGCCAGCGTGTCCATGAACGCGGCACCACCCATCAGCGCGTCCGGCGGCGGGATGTTGGCCCGGTTCACCCAGACCACCAGCAGGCTCAGCACGACCGCGATGGCCGTCAACCAGGCCAGCCAGGTCAGGCGGCTGTGGTAGGACATGCGCAGCGCGTCATGGATGTCCTGCAGCGAGTCGTCGCGGTCTCGTGCCGACTCGATCTGCGACAGCACCAGCGCGTAGCCGGTCAGCAGCAGGGCGACGAAGGTCGACACGCACTGCGCTGCCGCCGTGAACGTCCAATAGATGAAGTCGGTGTTCATGGCGGCATGCGGGGCTGCGGTGGGTTCAGCCCTTGGCCTTCTCGGCGTCGTGCTGCAGGTGGTAGTCGGTCACGCGCTGCACTTCGTTCTTCGAGCCCAGCACGACGCTGACGCGTTCGTGCAGCTTGCCCGGCTTCAGGTCCAGGATGCGCTGGCGGCCGTTGGTCGACATGCCGCCAGCCTGCTCGATCAGGAAGCTCATCGGGTTGGCTTCGTAGAGCATGCGCAGCTTGCCGGGCTTGTCCGGCTCGCGCTGGTCCCAGGGGTACATGAAGATGCCGCCGCGGCACAGGATGCGGTGCACGTCGGCCACCATCGAGGCGATCCAGCGCATGTTGAAGTCCTTGCCGCGCGGGCCCGTCTTGCCGGCCAGGCATTCGTCGATGTAGCGCTTCACCGGGGTGTCCCAGTGCCGCATGTTGGACATGTTGATCGCGAATTCCTTGGTGTCCGCCGGGATCTGCACGTTCTCCTCGGTCAGCACCCAGGAGCCTTGCTCGCGGTCCAGCGTGAACATGGCCACGCCGTCTCCGACCGTCAGCACCAGCGTGGTCTGCGGGCCATAGACGCAGTAGCCGGCTGCCGCTTGCTGGCTGCCAGCCTGCAGGAAGTCTTCCTCGCTGACGCCGCGCTGGGTGTCGGTCTTGCGCAGCACCGAGAAGATGGTGCCGATGGAGACATTGACGTCGATGTTGCTGGAGCCGTCCAGCGGGTCGAACATCAGCAGGTACTCGCCCTGGGGATAGCGGTTGGGCACCACGTGGATGGAGTCCATCTCTTCGGACGCCATGCCGGCCAGGTGGCCGCCCCATTCGTTGGCCTCGATCAGCACCTCGTTGGAGATGATGTCGAGCTTCTTCTGCACCTCGCCCTGCACGTTCTCGGAACCGGCCGTGCCCAGCACTTCGCCGAGCGCGCCCTTGTTGACCGAGATCGCGATGCGCTTGCACGCGCGGGCCACCACCTCGATCAAGAGCCGCAGTTGCGCCGGGATGTGCCCGTGCTCCCGCTGCTGCTCGACCAGGTATTGGGTCAGGCTGACACGTTGACTCATTGGATTCCTCCTGATGTAAAAACCGTGACCGCCGAGAAGCTCAGGCCAGCGCCGGGCCGCCCCAAGCGGCCTGAGCACCCTCTCGGAGGGTGGCTGCGGTACGCCGCAGCCGGGTGTTCCATTCCTAATCCTGCAGGGCGCGGTCGATGATCTCGCGCGTGTCGCCGCTCAACTCGGGCTTGGCGGCCACGCGGGCGATCGCTTCGCGCGCAGCGCTGCGGTACGGCTCGGCCAGGTTGCGCCAGCGGTCCAGGCCGCGGGCGAAGCGCGAGGCCAGCTGCGGGTTGATGGCGTCCAGCTCGATCACGCGGTCAGCCCAGAACACGTAGCCTGCCGCGTCGGTGCGGTGGAAGGCAGCCGGGTTCATGGCGGTCAACGAGAACAGCAGCGCGCGTGCGCGGTTCGGGTTGCCCAGCGTGAAGTCCGGGTGCTGCATCAGCTGCTTGATGCGGGCGAAGACCTTGCCGCCGCGCTCGGCTGCGCGGCCCTGCAGTGCAAACCACTTGTCCAGCACCAGGGCCTCGTCCTTGAACAGGGCGTGCATGCGCTCCAGCGCAGGCGTGGCCAGTTCGGCATGGGCGTTGACCAGCGCCTCGATGGCGCCCAGGCGGTCGGTCATGTTGCTGGCGTCCTTGAAGCGCTGGTAGGCGCGGCCCGGCCAGACGTTGTCGCCACTGGCCACGGCATGGCGCACCAGCATGGCCAGCGCCAGGTTGGTCAGCGCGCGTTGGCCGCTCTGTTCCGCGTTGGGCAGGTAGCCGCCGCGCACCTGGTAGTGCTCGAAGGCCCAGGCCCAGTCGGCCTGCAGCGCGCTGGCCAACTGGTCCAGCATGGCTTCGCGGGCGGCGTGCAGGCGCTGCGGGTCGATGTTCTCGACCAGGTCGGCCACGTAGATTTCGGACGGCAGCGTGAGCGCCAGTTCCTTGAACGCCGGGTCCAGAGAAGGGTCGCGCAGCAGCGTGCGCAAGGCTTCGACGAAGGCCGCGTCCAGCACGGGCGTGTCGTCGTGGGTCAGCGCGGCGCGCAGCGCATTCACGCCCAGGCGCTGGGCGGCTTCCCAGCGGTTGAAGGCATCGGTGTCGTGCGCCATCAGCACCAGCAGGTCGGCGTCGGACAGGCCGTCCTTCAGCAGCACCGGGGCCGAGAAGCCGCGCAGCAGCGAGGGCACGACGTCAGCGGTCGGCAGGCCGATGAAGGTGAAGCTCTGCTCGGCCTCGGTCATCACCAGCACGCGCTCGGTGCCGGCGGGTGCATCTTCGCCTTCCAGCTGCAGCTGCAGCGGCTGGCCGTTGCGGTCCAGCAGGCCGATGGCGATGGGCAGCAGGTTGGGCTGCTTGTAGGGCTGGCCGGCGGAAGGCGTGTTGGACTGCGACAGGCGCAGCGTGTAGCGCCCGCTTTCGGCGTCGCTCTCGCCGTGCGCGACCAGGCGCGGCGTGCCGGCCTGGGCATACCAGCGCTTGAACACGTCCAGGTGCTGGGCCAGCGCGCTGTGCGGGTTGGCATCGGCCATGGCCTGCGCGAATTCGTCGCAGGTCACGGCCTGGCCGTCATGGCGTTCGAAGTACAGGCCCATGCCGGCGGCAAAGCCTTCGCGGCCCACGAGGGTGTGCATCATGCGCACCAGCTCGGCGCCTTTTTCGTAGACGGTGGCGGTGTAGAAGTTGTCGATGGCCTGGTAGACATCCGGGCGCACCGGGTGGGCCATCGGGCCGCCGTCTTCAGGGAACTGGCGCTCGCGCAGCGTGCGCACGTCGCCGATGCGGCGCACCGCGCGGGCCGACGCGCTGCCGGCCATGTCCATCGAGAATTCCTGGTCGCGGAACACGGTGAGGCCTTCCTTCAGCGACAGCTGGAACCAGTCGCGGCAGGTGATGCGGTTGCCGGTCCAGTTGTGGAAGTATTCGTGGGCGACCACGCTTTCGATGCCGTCGAAGTCGACGTCGGTCGCAGTGGCGGTGCTGGCCAGCACGAACTTGGTGTTGAACAGGTTCAGGCCCTTGTTCTCCATCGCGCCCATGTTGAAGTCGTCGACCGCGACGATCATGAAGCGCTCCAGGTCCAGCGGCAGCTTGAAGCGGGCCTCGTCCCAGACGATGGAGGCGATCAGCGAGTTCATCGCGTGTTCGGTCTTGTCCAGGTCTCCGCGCTTGACGAAGATCTGCAGCAGGTGGTCCTTGCCCGAGCGGGTGCGCACCCATTGCTCGCGCGCCACCAGGTTGGCCGCAACGATCGCGAACAGGTAGCTGGGCTTGGGGAACGGGTCGTGCCACTTGGCATAGTGGCGGCCTGCGTCCAGCTCGCCTTGCTCGACCAGGTTGCCGTTGGACAGCAGCACGGGGTACTTCTTCTTGTCGCCGCGCAGCGTGACGGTGTAGACGGCCATCACGTCCGGCCGGTCCTGGAAGAAGGTGATGCGGCGGAAGCCTTCGGCCTCGCACTGGGTGTAGAGCCCGCCGCCGGAGGCGTACAGCCCGCTCAGCTGGGTGTTCTTCTCGGGCGAGACCGTGTTGCGGATCTCTAGCGTGAAGGCATCGGCCGCCGGAGCGTCGATGATCAGCAGCGCGCCCTCCTGGCGGAACGAGACGCTGTGGCCGTCGACCAGCACGCGCAGCAGGTTCAGGTCTTCGCCGTGCAGCTTCAGCGGCTGCACGTCCTGCGTGGTGTTGCGCTCGATGGTCAGCTTGCTCGAGACGATGGTCTTGGTGGCATCCAGGTCGAAGCACAGGTCCGCGCGGCGGATCCAGTAGGCCGGGGCCAGGTAGTCTTCTCGGCGGATCAGGGGGGCAGTGCCTTCACGCATCATGATGTTGGGCGTCCTCGTGGGTTCAGTTGTTTTCGGCGTGGGCGCCGGGTGCGGTTGGCCGGGTGGGCTGTCCGCCCCGGCCCAGGCGCCGGCCCGCGGGCCGGCGTCAGGTCAGGTCAGTCGGGTTCGGTCGGTTCAGGGGCGCGGCAAGGCTCACAGGCCTTGCTTGAGGCTGGCGGCAATGAAGCCGTCCAGGTCGCCGTCCAGCACCTTCTGGGTGGCCGACACTTCGACGTTGGTGCGCAGGTCCTTGATGCGGCTCTGGTCCAGCACATAGCTGCGGATCTGGTGGCCCCAGCCGACATCGGTCTTGGTGTCTTCCAGCTTCTGCTGCTCTTCCATGCGCTTGCGCATCTCGAAGTCATACAGCCGCGAGCGCAGGCGCTTCCAGGCCACGTCGCGGTTGCTGTGCTGGCTGCGGCCGTCCTGGCACTGCACGACGATGCCGGTCGGGATGTGCGTCAGCCGCACCGCAGAGTCGGTCTTGTTGATGTGCTGGCCGCCGGCGCCGGAAGCGCGGAAAGTGTCGGTGCGCACATCGGACGGGTTGATGTCGATCTCGATAGAGTCATCGACTTCCGGGTAGACGAACAGCGAGGCGAAGCTGGTGTGGCGGCCGCCGGCCGAGTCGAACGGGCTCTTGCGCACCAGGCGGTGCACGCCGGTCTCGGTGCGCAGGTGGCCAAACGCATACTCGCCTTCGACCTTGATGGTGGCGCTCTTGATGCCGGCGATGTCGCCCGGCGTTTCGTCTTCCATCGTCGTCTTGAAGCCCTTGCGCTCGCAGTATTTCAGGTACTGGCGCAGCAGCATGCCGGCCCAGTCGCAGGCTTCGGTGCCGCCAGCGCCGGCCTGGATGTCGATGAAGCAGTTGCTCGGGTCGGCCGGGTTCGAGAACATGCGGCGGAACTCGAGGCCTTCGACCACTTCGCGCAGCTTGTCGGCGTCGGCCTCGATGGCCAGCAGCCCATCCAGGTCCTCGTCGGCCTTGGACATGTCGTACAGCTCGGTGTTGTCCGAGAGATTGCTGGTCAGGTGGTCGATGGTGCCGACCACTTCGTCGAGCTGCTTCTTTTCCTTGCCCAACTCCTGCGCCCGCTTGGGGTCGTTCCAGATGTTGGGGTTCTCCAGCGTGGCGTTGACTTCGTTCAACCGCAGTGCTTTGCGATCGTAGTCAAAGATACCCCCGTAGATCGAGGGTGCGCTGGGTCAGGTCGGCCAGCGAGTTGCCAATGGCATTGATGCGTTCGATGTCCATGACGGATCCTTGTCTTCTATCTTGTCCAAACCCCATATTTTCTCACGGCGGGCGCTTTGCTCGGGGTATATCCCGGCCTGGAGGGCGGCCGCAGTCGGGCATTCGGTGGCGGGATTGACCTGACAATCCTTTCGGGGCCGCCGAATGGCGCCCCGCATGCCAGGTCGTATCGCCGTTTTCTTGCCCATGACACCAACCCGCGAGTCCGAGCGCCGCGCCCCCGCCGCGGCAGCGCCGCTGCCTGAGCGAGCGCGCCGGCATTGGCGCAGCACCCGGCGCCTGACGCTGGCGCTGCTGGTGGTGTGGGCGCTCGTCAGCTTCGTGCTGCCCTGGCATGCACGCGGCATGAATTTCGGCTTCTTCGGCTGGCCGTTCAGCTTCTGGATGGCCGCGCAGGGCGCGATGCTGGTCTACCTGCTGCTGGTGGTGGTGTTCGCGCTGCTGACGCCGAGCATCGACGAAGCGCATGGTTTCGATGAGCCGCGATGAACCCATCTGAGCCGCACGTCGGCCGGCGGGCGCGCCACCGGCTGCACGCGATCTATTTCGGCTTTGCGCTCTGCTTCGTGCTGTTTGTGCTGGGCATGGGCCTGTTGGAGCGGCTGGGCATGCCGCGCCAGTACATCGGTTTCGTGTTCCTGGCCGCGCCGGTGGTGGTCTATGCCGTCATCGGCGTGGTCTGCCGCACGACAGACCCGGCCGAGTATTACGTGGCCGGCCGCCGCGTGCCGGCGGTCTACAACGGCATGGCCACCGCGGCGGACTGGATGAGCGCAGCCTCCTTCATCGGCCTGGCCGGCACCTTGTACCTGACCGGCTTCGAGGGCCTGGCCTACGTGCTGGGCTGGACCGGCGGCTTCTGCCTGGTGGCGCTGCTGATGGCACCTTACCTGCGCAAGTTCGGCCAGTACACCATTCCGGATTTCCTCGGCGCGCGCTACCAGGGCCACCTGCCGAGGCTGATCGGCGTCGCCGCGGCGGTGCTGTGCTCGTTTGTCTACGTGGTGGCGCAGATCTACGGCGTCGGTCTCATCACCACCCGGTTGACGCACATTGCCTCGTTCGAGATCGGCGTGTTCCTCGGCCTGGGCGGCATCCTGGTCTGCTCTTTCCTGGGCGGCATGCGCGCGGTGACTTGGACCCAGGTCGCGCAATACATCGTGCTGCTGCTGGCCTACCTGGTGCCGGTCGTCTGGCTCAGCGTCAAGCAGACCGGCGTGCCGTTTCCGCAGGCGGTCTACGGCCAGCAGTTGCAGAAGGTGGCCGAAGCCGAGGCACGGCTGAAGTCGGACCCGGCCGAGCTGTCCGCCATCCAGGCTTTCCACGCCCGGGCCAACGAGCTGGGCGACAAGCAGCTGCACGCCACCGAAGCCCTGGCCAGCGAGCGGGCCGAAGCGCGCCAGCGCATTGCCGCACTGCAGAAGGCCGACGCGCCGCAATACCAGGTCCAGGCGGCCGAGCGCGAGATGGCCGCCTTGCCCAAGGACGAGGCCAGCGCCATCGTGGGCTGGCGCGCCGAGCGCGAGGCGCTGGAGGCCCGCGCCCGCCCGCTGGCTGGCATGCCGGACCATGCCGCCCAGTTCGCAGGCGACCCGGACGGCACGCCCGAGCAGCAACACGCCTTCGAGGCCTCGCGCCGCAATTTCCTTGCGCTGGTCTTCTGCCTGATGCTGGGCACCGCCGGGCTGCCGCACATCCTCACCCGCTCTTACACCACGCCCTCGGTGCGCGAAGCGCGCCAGTCGGTCGCCTGGTCGCTGTTCTTCATCCTGCTGCTGTACCTGACCGCGCCGGCGCTGGCGGTGATGGTCAAGTTCGAAATCTTCACCCACCTGGTCGGCACCTCGTTCGATGCCTTGCCGGCCTGGATCGCCAACTGGAACCGGGTCGACCCCGGGCTGCTGTCGGTGGTGGACATCAACCACGACCGCGTGCTGCAGCTGGCCGAACTGAAGATCGGCGGCGACATCATCATGCTGGCCACGCCCGAAATCGCCGGGCTGCCGTACGTCATCTCCGGCATGGTGGCGGCCGGCGGCCTGGCCGCAGCGCTGTCCACAGCAGACGGCCTGTTGCTCACGATCTCGAACGCGCTCTCGCACGACCTGTACCACAAGGTGCTGGACCCGCAGGCCGGCACCGCGCGCCGGGTCATGTTGTCCAAGCTGTTGTTGCTGGTGGTGGCGCTGGCAGCGGCCAGCGTCGCCGCGCAAAAGCCGGCCAACATCCTGTTCCTGGTTTCGGCCGCGTTTTCGCTCGCTGCGTCGGCCTTCTTTCCCGCGCTGGTGCTGGGCTTCTTCTGGCGCCGCGCCAACCGCTGGGGTGCCTCGGCCGGCATGCTGGCTGGCCTGGTCCTGTGCTTCGGCTACATGGCCGCCACCCACCCGTGGCTGCGCGGCCTGTTCGGCATCACCGCGCCAGCGGGGCTGTGGTGGGACATCCAGCCCATCTCCGCCGGCGTCTTCGGCGTGCCCTTCGGCTTCCTGGTCACCATCGTCGTCAGCCTGCTGACCCCGCCTCCGCCGCCAGAGGTGCGGCAGTGGGTGGAGGATCTGCGGCATCCGGGTTGAGGCCGGCGGTCAGGTCTGCCTCGCTGTATCAAGCTGAAACTGATGCGTTTTCGGCAGTGGTGTAGTCCTTGCATCGTGTTCGCTGCCTTCCGCAGGCGATAGCCAGGCAACGCAGGGTTTTCCGCCACGCCCCCGCGGAAGCCAGGCTGTCGCAGCCGCCGCGACTTTGACACCGCCTGATACACACTGCCGGCCGCCGCGCGGCAAGGCGCAGCGCCTGTGCCGTCAAGCTAGGCGTTGGCGCCGAAGCGTGGTTCCAGCGTTGGCACGAGTCTGTGCAGCAAGGCCTTGCCAGCGAGACAGATGCGCCAGCGCAGGCGGCAAGGCCCGGGCCGGTGGGGCGGGATCGTTCGGCGGCGCATGGGCTGGAAAGTAGGCAGGAAAGCCGCAGATGAAGAAATACATTCGGGGGGCGATGTGCGTCGCTTATTCGCTGATCAGGTTTTGCATCCTCAAGCTCTTCCATGTGAAGGGTTTCCAATTCACCCGTTGGAGCGTGGTTTCGCCGTTTGCCGAAATCGACCTCGGCAGGCAAGCCAGCCTTGCGCTGGGTTGGGGCGTGAAGATTCGAGGCGGTTCGAGAATCCGGGTGCGCGGTCATGCCAAGGTGTCGATTGGCGAGCACTCGTACATGAATCACGGCTGCATGATCGTCAGCCACGAAAGCATCCGCATCGGCAAGGGCGTGCAATTCGGGCCGAACGTGATGGTGTACGACCATGACCATGACCGCTCAGCCCGTCCTGCAGGAGGCCTGGGAAAATCGACATTCAAGACGTCCCCCATCGTCATTGGCGACAACGTCTGGGTCGGCGCCAACACGGTGATCCTGCGCGGCACGGTGATTGGCGACAACTGCGTGATTGGCGCCGGCAGCGTCATCAAGGGCCAGTACGCGCCTGACCAGATCCTGGTACAGAAGCGCGAAACCGAGATCACGGAGCTGCCCGCGCGGCCGCAAGGGGGAGGAGCGGCTGCATGCGAGTCCGAGCACCCGCTTGCCGCAGGGCATTCAGCGCCGCTTGTGGCGGGGCAACATGGCCAGCAGCACCGTGTCCTTGAGCACGAAGTGATGGAACAAGGCGGCGGCGGCGTGCAGGCCGGCGATCCACATGATCACGTCTCCCAGCAAGCCGTGCACATCGCCCCAGTCGGCCAGTTCGCCAAGGCCTGAATCGACAATGAACGGCAGGTGGCCGACCCGCACCCCGCCCAGCAGCGTCAGCGGGTGGCCTTCGCTGCCCAGTGCCAGCAAGGCCGTCAGCGGCAGCGCCAGCAGCAAGGCCCACAGGGCCAGGTGGCCCAGCTTGGCTGATCGTTTCATCCAGCCGGCCATGGGCACCTGCGGCGCGGCCGGCCGCACAGCCACCCAGATCAGGCGCAGCGTGGTCAGCACCAGCACCAGGATGCCCAGCGACTCGTGCCAGACGATGTCGCTGCGCGTGGCGGGGTCCACGCCCTGGTGCATCAGTCGCCCGAATCCGCCTGGGCCGAGGATGAAGGCAATCGTCACCACGATCGCCGTGACCCAGTGAAACACCTGGCTGAGGACGTCGTAGCGGGTGGTGGATGGCTGTTGCATGGCTTTCCAGGGAAAGGTGGCGACCCATCGATTGTCGGCCTTCCCCCTTGTCTCGACACTGCGCTGGCGCAAAGCGCTGGCAAACAGGTGCAAGAGCGGCTGCGCCTTTCAATCCTTCTGCCGTGCCTTGTAGAGCATGTCCAGCGTGATGTGCCGCACTTCGAGCTTGCTCTGCTCGATGTGCGCCCGCAGCAGGCGTTGGGCTTCGTCCGAGCGGCGGCGGGTGATGGCGCGTAGGATGCGCGCGTGTTCGTCGTAGGTGGCTTCTACGCGAGCTGGCTTGGTGAAGTCCAGCCGGCGGATGATGCGGATGCGGTCGGTGATCTCGCCGTGCACGCGCAGCATCGCGCGGTTGGCGCTGCCTTCCACCAGCCCGCGGTGAAAGCCTTCGTCCAGGTCGCGCACCGCTGTCGGGTCTTCGGTGCGCTCGATGTCTGGCTGCAGCCAGACGGCGGCCAGGGCTGCCAGTTGCGGTCTGTCTTCGGCTTCGCAGAGCTTGGCGACTGCGTGGCATTCGAGCAGCACGCGCAGGTCATACAGCTCGTCGAACGCATCGAAGTCCAGCGGCGCGACCTGCCAACCCAGCTTCGGAAAGACCTGCAGGAAACCTTCGCGCTCCAGCCGCTGCAGCGCCTGGCGCAGCGGCGTGCGGCTGACCAGCACGCGGCCGGTCAGGTCGGACTCGCTGAAGCGGTCGCCCGGCATCAGGCTGAAGTCGAAGATCAGCGCCTTGACTTGGCGGTAGGCCTGTTCGGCGAGGCTCAGCGGCGCGGCCTCGACAGACGTTTCTGATTCAACGGGAACTGGCGACGACTTCATGACGATGGTCATGTTACGTGGGCGGCCAGGGGATCATGCTGACATGGGCGCTGACGATGCGCCAACCTTCTGGCATCCGCGCCCAGGTCTGGCTCTGGAAGCCGCGCAGCGAAGAGTCGCTGCGCACGAACTCGACCAGTGCAACGGCCGTGTCCGGCCCGAAGCTGCTGATGCGCAGGTTCTCCAGTTGGCGGGTGAAGCTGGGCGTGGGCACGCTGTGGCGGTAGGCCGCCTGTTCGGCGTGGCCCAGTTGGCGGTCGGCCACGCCGTAGCGGGTCAGGCGCTCGTCCTGCCAGAAGAAGCCGATCAGCGTGGGCAGGTCGTTGGCCATGAAGGCCGCTTCGTAGGCATGGAAGCAGGCGGTGACTTCGGCCAGCACGTCCTGCCGATCAACGGCTTCGTTGGTGAAGCTCATGTGTTGGTGCCGGCCAGGGCTCGGCTGGCCAGGTAGGCGCGCCAGCCGCCGTGTTCGCTGATGTCTGGCGCGTCCGCCAGCGGCGCGGGCTCGCAGATGAAGCCCTTGACCCAGCGGCCGTCTTCCAGCTCGACCGAGCCCAGGCCCAGCGGCGGCGGGATCAGCGCCAGCAGCGATCCGACCTGCTCCAGCGGCATTTCGTAGACCTCCAGCTCGATGGCATGACCCGCCTCGCCGGCGCCCACACGGGCCAGCGCCGGCTTGGGCGGCACGGTGCCTGGCAGCGCGTGCAGCCGGTAGTGTGGCGAACTGCGCGTGCGCGCAAGCAACCGGCAGCCGCGCTCGCGAAGCTGGTAATGCAGCGGCAAGCCTTGCAGGTGCGCACCGACGACGGCCAGCGCCAACGTGGGCGTGCTGGCCGGCAGTTGACGCAGCATCGTGTCGGAAGGCGAAGCCAGTCGCAGGCGCGCACCCAGCACCATGTCGCCCTCGGCCAGCCGGGCCTGCTCCCAGCGCCGGCCCCAGTCGGCCAGCGCGGCGTCGGCTCCACCCGGCGCGATCCAGGTCACGCCAAACGGCAGGCCGGCGGCGGTGAAGCCGCCGGGCAGCGCGAGTGCAGCCATGCCCAGCAGGTTGACGAAGTTGGTGTAGCGGCCCAGTGCGCTGTTGCGCGCCACCGGCTGCTCGGCCACCTCCGCCAGCGTCGGGTGCGTGGGGGCGGTTGGCACCATCAGCGCGTCGACCTTTTGCCACATCGGTGCGATGGCGCGCGCCAGCGCTTCGAGCTTGTAGCGGCCGTCGAAGGCATCGGCCGCGCTGAAGCGGCGAGCCTGGCTGATCACCTCCAGCACCGTGGGGTCCATCACCTCTGGGCTGCGTTCGATCAGCTCGCGCACTGCGGCATAGCGCTCGGCCACCCACGGGCCCTGGTAGAGCAGCGCCGCCACCTCGAACAGCGGCGTGAAGTCCAGCGGCACCAGCTCGGCGCCCAGCGCGCGGGCGCGGCCTTCGGCCTGGCGCCAGGGGGCGTCGTAACCCAGCACCGTGTCCAGCTCGGGCAGCATGGGCACGCCCATGCGCGGCTTCTCCGGCAGCCAGGCCGGGCGCAGCGGCGGGGCGGGCAGGGGGCTGCCCTCGTCCGGGCCGTCAATCAGCGCGGCAACCTCGCCGGCGTCGCCCAGCGTCAGCGCAAAGACCGAGACCACGTCCAGGCTCTTGCAGGCCGGCAGCACGCCTTGCATGCCCAGGCGATGCGGCGTGGGCTTCCAGCCGACCAGGTTGTTGAAGCCGGCCGGCACGCGGCCAGAGCCTGCCGTGTCGGTGCCCAGTGCAAACGGCACGATGCCGCGCGCCACCACGCTGGCCGAGCCGGAGCTGGAGCCACCGCTGACGTAGTCCGCATCGAAGGTGTTGGGCACTTCGCCAAACGGCGAGCGTGTGCCGACCAGCCCGGTCGCGAACTGGTCCAGGTTGGTCTTGCCGACCAGCACCGCGCCGGCCGCGCGCAGCCGGGCCACCACGCTGGCGTCCGCCGTGGGCTGGTAGGCGGCGGCCGGGCAGGCGGCGGTGGTCGGCCAGCCGGCGGCGTCGATGTTGTCCTTGGCGGCAAACGGCACGCCCCAGAGCGGCGCCTTGGCCGGGTCCAGCGTGGCCAGCCGGGCCAGCTCCGTCTGCAGGCCGGCTTGGTCCAGCCGGGCAATCCAGGCCGGGTCGGTGGGCGACAGCCGGCCGAGCAGCTCACCCAGCAGGGCTTGGGGTTGAGCGCCTGCAGCGTAGGCGGATCGCCAGTCTTCAAGGGTCAGCAGATTTTGGCGCGGGTTCATGAGGGAAGGAAGGATTCAGGTGTCGGAAAGAGGCTGCCAACTGGCCAGCCCGGCGATCAGCGGTGCGGCCGGCGCGGTCCATCCGACGATCCCGCCCTGGGCGTGGATCATCTTGATGGCGGCCTGCTTGAAGGCCGGGAAGTAGCTCTCGGTGCCGTCTTCCACCAGCAGGCAGTCGTAGCCGCGGTCGTTGGCTTCGCGCATCGAGGTCTGCACGCAGACTTCGGTGGTCACGCCCATGAAGACCAGGTGCGTGATGCCCTGGCCTTGCAGCATCGCGTGCAGCGGCGTCGCATAGAACGCGCCTTTGCCGGGCTTGTCGACCACGATCTCGTTGGGCCTCGGCGCCAGCTCCGGGATGATCTGGTTGCCCGGTTCGCCGGCCACCAGCACGCGGCCCATCGGGCCTTGGTCGCCAATGCGCAGCGAGGGGTTGCCGCGCAGGCGCTTGGCGGGCGGGCAGTCGCTCAGGTCGGCCTTGTGGGCTTCGCGGGTGTGCACCACCAAGCCGCCCGCGGCGCGCCAGGCCTGCAGCACCGCCTGGCAGGTCGGAATGATGGCCTGCAGCAGCGAGACGTCGTTGCCCAGGCTGGCACCAAAGCCGCCGGGTTCGACGAAGTCGCGCTGCATGTCGATGATGACCAGTGCGCTGGCCGCAGGCGAGAAGGCATAGGCGAAAGGCTGGGCGTCGATCTCGATCTCGATCCGGTCGGGGCGGACCAGGGCTTCGGTTTCCGTCATGCCGCCTCCTGTGCCGGTTCGTGGTGCTTGCCGCCCATGAAGGCGCCCAGCGCATGGCGGTCGGCCTGCGCGGCCGGCACGTCGTGCACGATCTGGCCTTCGCTGATCACGACGATGCGGTCGGCCAGCGCCAGCAGCTCGTCCAGGTCCTCGCTGACCAGCAACACCGCGGTGCCGCTGTTGCGCGCGGCAATCAAGCGGCCGTGGATCTCGGCCACCGCGGCGAAGTCCAGCCCGAACACCGGGTTGGAGACCAGCAGCAGCCGCGCCGGCTCGGAGAGTTCCCGTGCCAGCACGGCGCGCTGCACGTTGCCGCCCGAGAGGCTGCGGATGGGCGCGCGTTCGCCCTGGGTCTTCACGCCGTATTCGCTGATCCACGAACGCGCCCGCGCCCGCAGCCGGCCCCAGTGCACCCAGCCACCGGTGGCAAACGGCGGCTCGTCGAAATTGCGCAGCCCCATGTTGTGGGCCACGCTGAGGTCGCCCACGCAGGCATTGCGCAGCGGCTCCTCGGGCAATGCACGCACGCGCAGCTTGCGGTTCTCGCGCCGCGTGGCGGCGAACGGCTGGCCGCCCACCTTGACGCTGCCGCTGCCGCGCGCGCGCTGGCCCACCAGCGCTTCCATCAGCTCGCGCTGGCCGTTGCCCGAGACGCCGGCCACGCCGACGATTTCTCCGGCACGCACCGCCAGGCTGAGGCTGCGCACCGCCGGCTCGCCACGGTCGCCCATGACTTCCAACTGGTCCACTGCCAGCTGAACTTCGCCGGGTTCTCGCACTTCGCGCGCCACGGCTTCGCGCGGCGCGCGGCTGCCCGGTTCGCCGCCGCCCACCATGGCCTGCGCCAGTTGCTCGGGCGTGCTGTCCGCCACCATGCCGGTGTGCACCAGCCGGCCGCGGCGCAGCACGCTCACGTCGTCGGCATAGGCGCTCACCTCGCGGAACTTGTGCGTGATCATCAGCACCGAGCAGTCGCCGGCATGGGCGCGCTCGCGCAGCGCGCCCAGCACCTCGTCGGCCTCCTGCGGCGTGAGCACAGAGGTCGGCTCGTCGAGAATCAGCAAGCGGGGCTTCAGGAACAGCTGCTTGAGGATCTCCAGCTTCTGCTTCTCGCCGGCCGAAAGGTCCAGCGGCGTGGCGTCCAGGTCCAGCTTGAACGGCGTGCTGCGCATGAATTCGGTCAGCTCGGCGCGGGCCCGCTTCCATGGGATCACCGCCGGCAGGTGGCCGCGCGCCATCAGCAGGTTCTCGGCCACGGTCATGCCGGGCACCACGGTGAAGTGCTGGTAGACCATGCCGATGCCCAGGTCGCGTGCGACGGTGGGCGAGGTGATGGCCTGCTCGCGCCCGTCCACCAGCACCGCGCCATCGTCGGGCAGGTAGTAGCCGACGATGCACTTCACCAGCGTGCTTTTTCCCGCGCCGTTTTCGCCCAGCAGCGCATGCACCGTGCCGGGCCGCACGCTGAGCGAGCACTGGCCCAGCGCGGTGAAGGCGCCAAAGCGCTTGGTCAGGTTGTAAGTCTCCAGCGGAACTGCGTTCATGCTTGCATCTCCCGGCGGAAGACCTCCAGCGTGTGGGCCTTGACGCGCACGAACTCGGGGTCGGACACCGCTTCCGGCGTGCGCGGCCGCGGCATCGTGAACGGCACCAGCTCGGCAATGCGCGTGGGCCGGCGCGTGAGCAGCAGGATCTGGTCGGCCAGGAACACCGCGTCTTCCAGGTCGTGCGAGACGATGA
Organism: Ideonella azotifigens; assembly: GCF_021043325.1. NCBI lineage: Bacteria > Pseudomonadati > Pseudomonadota > Betaproteobacteria > Burkholderiales > Sphaerotilaceae > Ideonella > Ideonella azotifigens. The sequence goes on along the minus strand of NZ_JAJNKD010000010.1, from coordinate 66,219 downwards.
CCATGCTCACGCCGGTGGCCAGGTGGGCCTCCTGCAGCTTGGCGCGGATGAACAGCGTCATCTCGAAGTCCAGCGCCGAGAACGGTTCGTCCAGGAACATCACCTCGGGCCGCGGCGCCAGCGCCCGCATGATGCAGACGGTCTGCATCTGCCCGCCGGATAGTTCGTAGGGGTAGCGCTTCAGGTCGAAGCGGATCTCGAACAAGGCCACCAGTTCGTCGACCCGCTGCTTGACCTCGGCCGCCTTCATGCCTTGCCGGCGCAGCGGGTAGGCGATGTTGTCCCAGGCGCTGATCCAAGGGAACAGCGCGTCGCGGTAGTTCTGGAACACATAGCCGATGCGCGTGTCCTTCAGGCCCTTGCCGTCGAACAGGATCTCGCCCGAGTCCAGCGGCACCAGCCCGGCAATCATGTTCATCAGCGTGGACTTGCCGCAGCCGTTCGGCCCGAAGATCGAGACGATCTGGCTGCGCGGCAGATCCAGGTTGAAGTCCTTGTAGAGCACCTGGCCCGCAAAGGACTTGCACAGCCCGCGCACCGTGACGTGGGTGTTGGGCGCCGCGCGCAGCGTCAGCACGCTGCTCTCGGGCGTGGTCAGCTTCACTTCCGTGGGAATGGCCGAGACAGGCAGTTGATCACCGCTCATGATGTGGCTCCCTTCGGCCTGGCGGCCGGTCCCTCCGAGAGGGAGTTCGCCCCTTCGGGCGGCCGTGCGGGGCTCATGCCTTTCCTCCCCAGTGAATCAGCTTCTTCTCGATCAGCAGGAAGACCAGGTTCAGGCCGTAGCCCAGCGCGCCGGTCACCAGGATGGAGGTGTACATGTCCTTGACGTTGAAGACCTGCTGCGCGTCGATGATGCGGTGACCCAGGCCGGTCTCGGAGCCGATGAACATCTCGGCGACGATGACGATCACGAGCGCCATCGAGACGGCGCTGCGCAGGCCGATGAAGGTCTGCGGCAGGCTTTCCATCAGCATCACGTCCTTGAATACGTGCCAGCGCGACACGCCCATGATCTGCGCCGCCATCACCCGCGTCTTCTTCGCGTTCATCACGCCATAGGCGCTGTTGAACAGCACGATCAGCATCGCACCGAAGCTGGCGATGGCGATCTTGTTGATGTCGGTGATGCCGAAGATCAGCATGAACAGCGGGATCAGCGCCGAGCTGGGCGTGGAGCGGAAGAAGTCGATCAGGAACTCGACGCTGCGATAGGCGTTCTCGGCGCTGCCCAGCATCACGCCCAGCGGCAGGCCGATGGCGATGGCAATGGCAAACGCGCTGAGTGTGCGCAGCAGCGTGGACCACAGGTCCGGCAGGATCGCGCCGGTGGCGAAGGCCTGGGCCAGGTACTGCAGCGTCTCGCCTGGCGGCGGCAACAGGACAGGCTTGACCCATTGCGCCGAGATCATCAGCTGCCAGAAGGCGAGCAGCAGAAGCGGGCCCAGCAGCGGCAGCCAGCGCTTGTTGTAGAGGAAATTGATCGCCTGCATGACGGCCTCCTCAGGCGGTGTACAGCAGCGACTTCACATCCAGCTTGCGGCTGAAGATCTTGCGCTCGGTGAACACGTCGAAGAACTTCTGGAAGTAGCCCAGGTCGCTGGCGCTGAATTCGTTGTACAGCGTGAAGCCTGACAAAGGCACCTCTTTGACCAGCGCTTCCTCGATGGCCGTGAAGCCGTCCATGTGCTTGCGCGATTCTTCCGGCTGTTTGCGCACCCATTCCACCGCCTTGCCGTAGGCGGCGATATACCGCTTGGCCAGGTCCGGCGAGTCCTTGATGAAGCTGTTGGTGACGCTGGCGCTGCCGCCGAACCAGGGCGCGTCCGCATTGCCCAGCACATATTTTGCGATCACGCCGGTCTCCAGCACGCGGGCCAGGCCCTTCAGCCGGCCGGCCGTGCCGGTGGGCTCCAGCGTGTAGACCGCGTCGATCTGCCCGGCTGCCAGGGCGGGCACGTGCTGGCCGACCGGCAGCTCGGTGACGGTCGGGTTGGCGATGCCATTTTTCTCCAGGATGATCTTGGCCAGCGTGACGTTCTGGATGCCGGGGCCGCTGGCGACCTTCTTGCCGGCCAGCTCGGCAATCGACTTGACGGGGCTGTCCTTGGGCACGACGAACTCGTCCAGCACCAGCGACTTGTTCGAAGGGTTCGAGCAGATGATCTTGAACAGGTTGGGGCTGGTGATCTCGGCCAGGCCCAGCACCGCAGAGGCGGTGCCGTTGGCCGAGCCGTGGATGCGGCCGGAGATCATCGCCTCGGCGACCTGCTGCGCACTGGCGAACTTCACGCCTTCGACGTTCAGCCCGGCCTCCTTGAAGATGCCGCGCTCCAGGCCCACGTACAGCGGCAGGCCGGAGGCGATGGGCCAGTAGCCGATCAGGATCTTGTCGTCGGCGCGGGCCGCGGGCGATGCACCCATCGCTGCGAGGGCACTGGCGGCACTGGCGCCGGCCAGCAGGCGGCGGCGTTGAAGGTCTGAAGCCATGGTCAATCCTTGAAGACGAGAGAGGTTCAGAAGCTGCGCAGCACTTCGAGCAGCGCGCCGGAATCGGACACCGCGCCGAACACGCCGCCCTGCATCTTGATCATCGAGAAGGCCGCGGCGTGGTTCGCCGGGTCGGTGGCGCCGGTGCAGTCGGTCAGCATCAGACACTCGAAGCCGCGGTCGTTGGCGTCGCGCATCGTGGTGTGCACGCACACATCGGTCGTGATGCCGGTGAGGATCAGGTTCTGGATGCCGCGCACATGCAGCACCAGTTCCAGGTCGGTGGCGTAGAACGAGCCCTTGCCGGGCTTGTCGATGATGGGCTCGCCGGCAATGGGGTAGAGCTCGGGAATGATGTCCCAGCCCGGCTCGCCGCGAACGAGGATGCGGCCGCAGGGGCCCATGTCGCCAATGCCGCGGCCTTCGGTGCCGATCTGCTGCGAGCGCCAGCGCTTGTTGGCCGGCAGGTCGGACAGGTCCGGCCGGTGGCCTTCGCGGGTGTGGATCACGTGCATGCCGACGCGGCGGGCCTCGGCCAGCAACACCTTCAGCGGCTCGATCGGCGCGCGGGTCAGCGACAGGTCGTAGCCCATCTTGTCCACATAGCCGCCCACGCCGCAGAAGTCGGTCTGCATGTCGATGATGACGAGCGCGGTGTTGGCGGGCTTCAGGTCGCCGTTGTAGGGCCAGGCGTAAGGGGTCGAAGCAATCGTTGGCATGGCTTGGTCCTTCAGAGGTTCAGCGCGAGACGTTCAATTCCATGGGCGCGCCCTTCACGGCGCGGCTGGGCGAGCAGGTGGCGATCAGGATGGCCAGCGTCAGCGCATACGGCACGGCGTTGAACAGGTAGTAGCCGCCACTCACGCCAATCGACTGCAGCGCAGGGCCGATGGCGCCCGCGCCGCCGAACAGCAGCGCCGCGCCCAGGCAGCGCCAAGGGCTCCAGCGCGCGAAGATCACCAGCGCCACGGCGATCAGGCCTTGTCCGCTGGACAGGCCTTCGTTCCAGCTGCCGGGGTAGTACAGCGACAGCGACGCGCCGCCGAGGCCGGCTATGAAGCCGCCCGCCGTGGTAGCCGCGATGCGCACGCCGTTGACCGAATAGCCCAGCGCACGGGCCGCGTCTGAAGAGTCGCCCGCCATGCGCACCACCAGGCCCCAGCGCGTGTTGCCGAAGCCCCAGGCCATCAACCCTGCCAGCAGCACGCCCAGCGGGAACAGGGCGTTGATGGACAGGGCCGACTGCACCTGTGGCGAACTGCTCCAGGCGCCCAGCACCAGCGAGGGAATCTGCGGCGCCTGCGGCTGGATCAGTGGCTTGCCGAAGTAGAAGGCCAGGCCCGAGCCCAGCAGCATCAGCGCAATGCCGGTGGCAATGTCCGACACCCGAGGCAGCGAGCACAACAGGCCGTGCAGCAGCGCCAGCAACGCACCGCAGGCACCGGCCACCAGCACGCCCACCCAGGCGGAGCTGCTGAGGTAGGCCCCGCCGAATCCGGCCATGGCCGAGAACACCAGCACGCCTTCCAGCCCGAGGTTGATGCGGCCGGACTTCTCGGTCAGGCACTCGCCCAGGCTGACAAACAGGAAGGGCGTGCCCACGCGGATCGCGCCGCCCAGGATTGCCAGCAGCAGGTCCATCCAATCCGAGGTGGTCATCAGGCTTTTCCTCCAGCGGAAACCAGCGGCGCAGGGACTTCATCGGTGGGACGGGTTGGCAGTGGCACCACGGTGGACGTTGCGACGGGCGCGGCTGGCAAGGGCTTCGGCACCTTGCGCAGCCGCGGCAGCGGCGGGCGCTGGAAGAGCTTGCCGCGCAGCGCTTCCGAGGCCAGGATCAGCACAAACGCAAAGCCCTGCAGCACCAGCACCGAAGCGTCCGGCAAATCCATGCGCCGCTGCAGCAGGCTGCCGGCCGCGCCGAAGCCGCCGAACAGCAGGGCCACCGGCGGAATCGCCCACGGGTTCTGCCGCGCGACAAACGCGACCAGGATGCCGGTGTAGCCCAGGCCGGCGATCACCGAGGCATTGGCCGAGGTCTGCACCGCGGCCACTTCGATGCCACCCGCCAGGCCGGCACAGCCACCACCGGCCGCGCAGGCGACGAGGATCAGCCGCGTGCTGGGCAGGCCCACCAGCCGCGCGGCCTTGGCGTTGCCACCAACCACGCGCAGCGCCATGCCGTGCGCCGTGAAGCTCAGCCACAGCCCGGCGAGGACGCACAGCACCAGGCCGATCACCAGGCCCCAGTGCACGTCGCCCAGCCAGCTGTCGAAGCCGTCGGCGCCCATGATGGGGCCGATGCGCAGGCCCTCGGCCAGCGGCTTGGTCGAAGGCTTGTTCAGGCTGGCCGGGTCGCGCAGCGGGCCTTCGACAATGTGCTTGAACAGTGCAATCGCGATGTAGCCCAGCAGCAGGCTGGAGATGGTCTCGTTGACACTGCGCCACTGGCGCAGCGCACCGGCCAGCGCCACCCACAGCCCACCGCCAATGGCCGCGGCCAGCATCAGCAGCGTGCTGCCGAAGGCATTGGCCGGTGGCGTGAAGGCATAAGGCACCGCGGCGCAGGCCAGCGCGCCCACCACCAGCGCGCCCTCGCCGCCAATCACCACCAGCCCGGCGCGGGCCGGCAGCGCGACGGCCAGCGCGGTGAGCATCAGCGGCGCGGCGCGCTGCAGGCTGTTCTGCCACGAGAAGGCGTCGCCAAACGCGCCCTTGAACAGCAGCGTCCAGGCTTCCACCGGGCTGTGGCCGCCCAGCCAGACGAACAGGCCGAACAGCAGCAGCGCGCCGGCCAGCGCCAGCACCGGCAGGGCGATGTTTTCAGCGCTGGCATGCCAGGGCCGGGGTGCAGCGGACATGGGAATCTCCCTGGACTGCGCGGCGCCGCAAGGCCTGCGGCGCCATGGATGAAGCTCAGACTTTTCCGACGACGCCGGCGACGAGGTAGTTCATGCCTTCCAGCTCGGCATCGGTCTGCTTGAAGACCTTGCCCTTGGGGATCACGACCTTGCCGGTGTTGTCCTTCAGCTCGCCCTTGAAGATGTCGAACGTGCCGGCCATCATCGAAGCGCGCACGGTCTCAGCCTGCTTCTTCGCGGGCTCCGGCACCATCGCGCCATAGGGCGAGGACTTCACGAAACCATCCTTGAGGCCGCCGCGCACGAAGTTCGGGTGCGGCTTGCCGGTCTTGGCGGCGTCGATGATCTGCTTGTAGGCCGTGGTCCAGTTCCACTCGGCGCCGGTCAGGTACGCGGCCGGGGCCAGCTTGGCCTGCGAGGCGTGGTAACCGCAGACGAACTTGCCGCGCTTGGCGGCGGTCTCGACGATCACCTTGGGCCCGTCCACGTGCATCGTGAACACGTCGATGCCCTGGTCGGCCAGGCTGTTGGTGGCTTCGGCTTCCTTGACCGGCATGGACCAGTCGCCAGTGAAGATCACCGTGGTGGTGATATCCGGGTGCACGCTTTGCGCGCCCAGCGTGAAGGCGTTGATGTTGCGCAGCACCTGCGGGATGGGCTTGGCCGCCACGAAGCCGAGCTTCTTGCTCTTGGTCATGTGGCCGGCGATCACGCCGTTGAGGTACTGGGCTTCGTCGATGTAGCCGAAGAAGCTGCCGGTGTTGGTCGGGTGCTTGCCTGCTGTCCACATGCCGCCGCAATGGGCGAAGCGCACGTCCGGGAACTTGGCGGCCATGGCCAGCATGTGCGGGTCGAAGTAGCCGAAGGAGGTGGGGAAGATCAGCTTTGCGCCGTCCTGCGAAATCATGCCCTGCATGGTCTTCTGCACCGCGGTGGTCTCGGGCACGTTCTCTTCTTCCACCACCTTGATGCCGGGCCACTTCTTGACCTGGGCCACCGCCTCGGCGTGCGCCTGGTTGTAGCCGTAGTCGTCCTTGGCGCCCACGTAGATGAAGCCCACGGTGAGCGGTGCATCGGCCGCCAGGGCCAGGTCGCCGAGGCTCAGGGCGCCCAGCCCCACGCCGGTGTGCTTGATCCATTGCCTGCGGTTCCAGTGCGCGTGCTGCTGCGTCATCAAAAGCTCCAGAAGGTGGGTAGACAAGCCGACCGACACACCACAGCGCCTTCCCCGCACTGCCTTGGTGTTCGGATTGAAGTTCTAGCTGGTATACAAGCAATCTGCAGGCCAGCCCTGGCGAACCCGACCGCTGCCGCGTGTTCCCGGGGCGTGGCCTTTGAGTGGCCTGTTTGGGCCCTGAAACGCGCACGCCGCCAGTGCACTGGCGAGGGTCGTGCCGGGGCTGGCACGGTGCGCCGCACCGGCGGCGTGCAGCTTGGGCGGGAATGAACCGGAGGGCGCGGCGGTAAGGCATGGGGAGGCGGACACACCGTCTGCCGCAGCCACCGGAACCGCCATGTCCCCAAGCCGTCGCTTCACTGTCTTTCCGCTGTTGCTGGCCTTGTTGCCGGCCGTTGCCTCCGCCGTGGGCGACGCCGAGCACGGCCGCCAGCTCTACCAGGCACGCTGCACCGCCTGCCATTCCGTTGCCTACAACGGCGTGGGCCCGGCGCACCAGGGCGTGTTCGGCCGGGCGCCGGGCTCGGCGCCCGGCTTTGCCTATTCACCTGCGCTGAGTGCGCTGAAGGCCACCGGGGGCGTGTGGACCGAAGCCACGCTGGACCGCTGGCTGAGCGACCCGGAGCGCTTCGCACCCGGCCAGCGCATGGGCGTCAGCGTGCCGGAAGCACAGGACCGGGCCGACCTGATCGCCTACCTGAAGACGCTCTCCGCGCATTGAGTGGTGCCGCCGACGGAATAAACCGGGCGGCGCGCCGGTAAGGCATGGCAGGACCCCCAACTCCCTTGCTCAGGAGCCTTCGAATGCAACGACGTGACTTCCTCCACCTGGCCGCCGCAGGCGGCGGCGCGGTCTTCGCCTCCGGCCTGGCCGGCTGTGCAGGCATGCAGACCGCCGGCGCCGCGACTGGCAGCGACTTCTATTTCGTCCAGCTCTCCGACAGTCACTGGGGCTACGAAGGCCCCGCCAACCCGGATGCGCGCGGCACGCTAACCAAGGCCGTGGCGGCAGTCAACGCCTTGGCCGAGCCGCCGGCCTTCATCGTCTTCACCGGCGACCTGACGCACACCACCGACGACCCTGCCGAGCGCCGCCGCCGCATGACCGAGTTCAAGGCCATCGTCGCCGGGCTGAAGGTGCCGGTGGTGCACTTCATGCCCGGCGAACACGACGCTTCGCTGGACCGTGGCGCCGCGTTCCAGGAAATGTTCGGCCCCACGCACTACAGCTTCGACCACCAGGGCGTGCACTTCATCGCGCTGGACAATGTCTCCGACCCCGGCGCGAAGATCGGCGAAGAACAGCTTGCCTGGCTCAAGGCCGACCTGGCCGGCCGCGACCCGCAGGCCCCGCTGGTCGTGCTGACCCACCGCCCGCTGTTCGACCTGGCGCCGCAGTGGGACTGGGCGACGCGCGACGGCGCGCAGGCGATTGCACTGCTGATGCCGTTCCAGCACGTCACCGTGTTCTACGGCCACATCCACCAGGCGCTGCACCGCATGACCGGCCACATCGCCCACCACTCGGCCCAGTCGCTGATCTTCCCGTTGCCGGTGCCCGGCTCGCAGGACAAGCGCACGCCGCTGCCCTGGAACCCGGCTGCGCCTTACCAGGGCCTGGGCTGGCGCCAGGTCGAGGCCGAGCAGAAGGGCCTGCAGTACGACATCGCCGATCTGCCGGTGGCGAAGGCATGAGCGGCGTGGACAGGAGATTTGTGTTGCTTGGGGGTGCCGTCTTGCTTGCCGGCGTGGCAGGTGCCCAGTCTGGGCCTCGCGCAATCCGCATCGTCGCCAGGCGCTTCCAGTACGAGCCTGCCGAAATCCCGCTGAAGGCCGGCGAGGCGGTGCTGCTGGAGCTGCAGGCGCTGGACTTCACGCATGGCTTCAACGTGCCGGCGCTGAATCTGCGGGCCGACCTGGTGCCGGGCCAGATCGTCAAGCTGGAGATCCGCCCCACCGCGCCCGGCAAGATCGATTTCCTCTGCGACAACTTCTGCGGCGATGGCCACGAGGAAATGAATGGCCGTTTCATCGTCAGTGCGTAGCATGTCCACATGAACCGCCGCCAGGTCTTCGAGCAACAGGTGATGCCGCACCTGGACGCCGGCTACAACCTGGCGCGCTGGCTACTGCGCGACGCCCAGGCGGCGGACGACGCGCTGCAGGAAGCCGCGATGCGCGCGTTCCGCTACCTCGACTCGCTCAAAGGTGACGAAGCGCGACCTTGGCTGCTGGGCATCGTGCGCAACACCTGCCGCACGCAGCTGGCGCGCCAGCAGAACGGCCCGATGCTGCTGGAGTTCGACGAAGCCGTCTTCGCCGCCGAACTGCGCGCTCCGGCGAGCGGCGAGCCGCAGCAGCAGTTGCAGCGTAGCCGCCTGCAGCACGAGGTGGACGCGGCCATCCGAGCACTCTCGCCACCGCTGCGCGAAGTGATCGTGCTGCGCGAGCTGGAAGAGCTGGCCTATGCCGACATCGCCCGCATCGTCGACGTGCCGGTCGGCACCGTGATGTCTCGCCTGTCCCGCGCCCGCGGCAAACTGCGCGAAGTCCTGGCCGCCCACCGGATGGACCCTTCATGACGCCGGATCCGCATCACCCTCCCGAAGACGAGCCGGACGCCAAGCAGAACGCCGAGCTGTCTGCCTTGCTGCGCCGGCACGCCAGCCGCCACACGGCCGGCAATCCGCTGCGCGCGGCGATCCAGACGCAGGTCGCGCTGGCCGACGCCAGCCGCCCGCCGCGCCACGCGCCGCGGCTCAGCGGCCTGCGCCGGTGGGTGAGCGGCTGGCGAGGCCCGGCCATCGGCTTTGCCGCCGGCCTGGCCTGCGCGCTGCCGGTGGCCATGCTGCTGCCTGCCGGTGCGCTGCGCCTGCCCGCCAATGGCGGCTTCCAGGCGGCTGTGCTGCACCCGGCTGAACTGGTCGCCAGCCACGTGCACGCCCTCAGCGCCGGCCCGCTCTACCAGGTCGCCTCGTCCGACCGCCACACCGTCAAGCCTTGGTACCAGGGCAAGCTGGACTACGCCCCGCCCGTGCCCGACCTGTCCGCCCAAGGCTTCCCGCTCGCCGGCGGCCGCATCGAAGCCCTGCACGGCGAAGCCACTGCCGTGCTCGCCTACATGCGCCGCCTGCACGTCATCGACGTCTACGTGCGCCCCAGCACCGAACCCGCCGCGGCGCCTTCGCTGCAAACCGAACGCGGCTTCCATGTGCTGACCTGGCGCGTTGGCGGCATGCAGTGCTGGGCGGTGTCTGACGTGGAGGCGGGGGAGTTGCAGCAGTTCGCGGCGGCCTGGCGGGCGCGCTCGGCGGGACCCTGAATCAGGAGGCTGGTGCGTTCGCGCACCTGGACTTGGGGCAGGCTTGCTCGTACACCAGCATCGCCGCCGCCAGGTCCTCCAACGCGGTGCCGACCGACTTGAAGACGGTGCGCTCTTGGGCGTGCTGTCGACCGCTGCCGGGCTGGCGGCACAGGTCGGCCAGCGTGCCGCGCAAGTCCTCTGGCTTCAGCAAGCCGCTGGCCAGCGGGGCCAGCAGGTCGCCGCTTTTGCGCAGGGCCTCAATGGTGTCCACCCACAGCGAGGCACCCTGGAAGCAAGACTCGTCGGCCTCGCGCATCGCGGGCGTGAAGCTGCCGATCAGGTCCAGGTGGCTGCCGGGCTGCAGCCATTCGCCGTGGATCAGCGGGGCGGTGGCCAGCGTGGCGCAGCTGACGATGTCGGCCTGGCGCACGGCGGTGGCGAGGTCTTGCACCGCGGCGACTGGCAGGCCCTGGTCACGCAGCTGCGCCGCGAGCGCCAGCGCAGTGGCTGGCGTGCGGTTCCAGAGCCAGAGCTGCTGCAGGCCGGGCAGCGCGGCGCGGTAGGCCTCGGGCAGCAGGCGGGCGACCTGGCCGCTGCCGACGACGAGCAGGGTTTGCGCGTCGGGTTTCGCAAGACGGCTGGCGGCCAGTGCCGAGGCGGCGGCGGTGCGCCGCGAAGTGATTTCGTTGCCGTCCATCAGGGCCAGCGGCTGGCCGGTGGTGGCGTCGTACAGCAGGTAGCTGGCGGCCAGCGCAGGCAGGCCCAGCGCGGCATTGCCGGGCGCGATGTTGACGGTCTTGATGCCCAGGTAGCGGCCGGGGATCCAGGCCGGCATGATCAGCGTGGTGAGCTGCCCGCCAATGCTGTGCACATGGCGCTGCGGCACCTCGCAGCCCTGGGCGAAGAGGGCTTCCAGTGCGTCGAGCAGGGCCGGGAACGGCAGCGCGGAGCGGGTGGCGTCCGCGTCGAACGTCTTCACGGCATGCCGTTGCGGCCGTGCAGCTGGAAGGCCGGGCGCATGCTCAGCTGGGCGTAGTACTCGTCCACCGCGGGCAGCGGCAGGCGGTCCTCGAGCGGGGTGGAGAACCAGCGGTGCACCGACAGGCCGATCACCACGTCGGCCAGCGTGAAGTCCTCGCCGGTCACGAATGCGCCGGTCTTGCTCAGCTGGGTGTCGAGGATCTGCATCAGCCGCGTCCAGTCCACCAGGCTGCGGGCCACCAGCGCCGGGTCGGCATGGGCGGGGCTGTGGCGCACCAGGCCCATGAAGGCATAGCGCCAGGCGTTGTTCAGGTCGCCCAGCTGCCAGTCCATCCATTGCTCGACCTGGGCGCGCGCGGCCGGCGTGGTGGGCAGCAGGTCAGCCCGCTTTTCGCGGCCCGCGAGGTAGCGGCAGATGCTGTTGGACTCCCAGAGCACGAACCCGCCATCGCGCAGCACGGGGACCTGGGCGTTCGGATTCAGCGACAGGAACAGCGGCTGGTCCAGCGGCAGCTGCGGCGTGCCCCATTCCTCGTGGGCGATCGGCAACTGCATCTCGGCACACAGCCATAGCACCTTGCGCACATTGATCGAAGGGGATCGGCCCAGCAAGGTCAGCATGGCGTGTGCTCCGGCAAGGTTGTCGCGGCAAGAGGCGGGACGGTGCAGGGGCGCATGGTATCGCCGCACGGGCCGCCGCTCCAGCCGTCAGCGGTCGTGGCCCCGGCCGTGGCCGTTGTCTTTTCCGCGGCCGTGGTCGTGATCGTCGTCGTGATCGCGGCCATGACCGTGGCGGTTCCGGTAGTCAGGTGCGTAGACCTCGTTGTACCAGCGGTCCTGCACGAAGTAGACCGGGCGGCCGCAGGCGTTGTAGCGGCCACAGTGCTTGTCCCAGTGCTTCTCGTGGCCGGGGGGCACGCGCAGGTACAGCGGCGCGTAGCGGGTCGGGCCACGCTGGATCAGCACTGGCTCGGCATAGATCAGCTCGGGCTGAGGGGCGTTGCCTATGTCGATGCGGCCATAAAAGCCGGGCTGGCCGATCTGCACCGACACGGCGACATCGGCGGCCTGGGCCTGGGAGGTGAAAAGCGCGCCCAGCATCAGAGCGGGAGCAAGCGACAACAATCGGTACAGCATGGCAACAAGACCTGGCGGCCAGTGGGAGCGGGAGCGCGCAGCGTAGCAGAGCGGCCCGGCCGGCCGGCGCAACAGTGGTGTCCAGCTGTCAGCTCGCCAACCGCCGGCCGTCAGCTTCGGGCGCGGCCGTAGCGGTCGGCGGCGTAGGTGTCGGACCAGGCCGAGGTCTTGCTCGGCGCCAGCCCCGCGGCCCTGGTCAGCGCCATGATCTCGCTTTCCTTGACCTCGGCCGCAGCCCCCTTGCGCCGCAGCACCCAGAGTTGGCAGCCCTCAGGCTTGGCCTTGGCAAGCGCCTTCAGCGCCGTCAGGTCCTGGGCCGTGTCCACGACGATGAAGGCCAGCTGCGCCTGGGCCAGCGGCACGTAGTTCGGTGCCACCGGGTCCAGCACCCGCTTCAGCTCGGCATGCGCCTGCTGCAGGTGCACGGCCAGGCCTTCGCTGACGCCCAGCTTGTCCGCCAGCGAGGGCGGATGCAGGATCTTCTTGAGCCACAGCGCCGCCTCCTTCTCGCCCAGCGCCAACGCCAGCGGCCCCTGCCGCGTGTGCGCCACCAGCAGGTCTTCCTGCGTGCGCAGGTCCTGCAGTTCGGCCACCGCCAGCTTGGCCTTGAAGTCGCCCTTCAGCAGGATGGCATGGCCCTCCAGCATGGCCTGCACCTCGCCCTTGTCCGGCCCCAGCGAGCCGTAACACAACACCACCCGTCCCATGGATTGCCGCGCCTTTCAGGAAAAACTCACCGCCTGGACCGCCAGCTTGCGCGTCAGGTCGTCGAAATAGATGCGCATGCTGCGCTGGTGACCCATGATGAAGCGCGAAACAAAGCGGAACACCGGGTTGTAGACCTCGCCGTCTTCGGTCACCGTCAGCTCGGTGCCGGTTTCCACGGTTTTCAGCACAAAAGTCCAGGTGCCACCAAACGGCAAACCCTCGCCGACGATCCTGCGCACGATGCGCTGCTGCGGCTCGACAGCCAAGGTCTCAAATGCCAGCCCGCCGCCGCCTTTCTCAAGTTCTTTCCACACTGGGTGGCCATTTGCATCCGGCTGGCGCTGCATTTCGACGACGCCGGTGCGCCAGCCGTCATAAGCCGCAAAGTCGCTGATCAATTCCCAAAGCCTGGCCGGCGAAGTTGGCAGCACGATGCTGCGGGTGGCCGAATGCTTGACTGGCAACAGCATGCCGATGATGACGATCAGGGCGATCAAACCCACGATCAGGCCCACCACGGTGCCCACGACGATCAGGTAATTCATGAATGCCTCCCATTCGGCCTGCTGGCTGATGTTGAAACCCGGCGATGCTGCGCACGCACGGCTTATGCGCTGAATGAATGCAGTGTGACGACCAGCGCAACCCGGCTATTGACGCCGAGCTTGCTGTAAATGCGTCGGAGATAAGAGGACACCGTGTGTTCACTGAGGCCGGCCCTGGCAGCAATCTGCTTGTTGGACAGACCGGCGCAGACCAGTTCTGCGACCAATGTTTCCTGGGCGCTCAGCGTGGAGCGGGTGACGACAGGCGGGACAGCGTTGAAACCGACGCCGGTATGGAGCATGTTGGCCATCTTCTTTCCCTGAACGATTTGCCTGCCGGATGGCGGGCGTGTTGTGAGAATCGACTCTGAAGAAAAATGCTGCTGCTGCTCAACTGTGGCCTTCACAGGCCGGCATCGTACTGAATGCGCCTGCTTGGCAACAGTTTCTATATTGTTTCCATTTGCACCGAAGCGATGCAGATGAAGTAGGGGGATGATTGAAACAAAGTGTAGCGAAATCGCTTGCGGAGGTCCATCAGCTGGGTGGGCAAACTCACCCAGCGATGTTGCGCGTCGCGCCAGCATCGAATTTCGCGGAACACCGGCCCCATTCCTTTTCCCAGGGTTTTCACGGTGGCTTCCTTGACGGCCCAACTGATGGCCCGGTCTGAAACCGAGTACCTGGATTCGGTGGAATGGCACCACGCCTCATCATGCGGCGGCGCGCGGCCTTGGGAAATCAGGTCAATGCCGAGTCGCCAGGCTGGCAGGAAACTCGCCGCGCAGGCCAGTCCGGCGGCATGCGAAAGGCTCAAGGCATATTCGCTGCCGTCTGGCAAACGCACCCGCGGCTCGCCGCCAGGCAGCGGCAGCACCGGCAGTTCGGCCAGTGGCCGCGGGGCTTGACCTTGCCAGCGGCGCAGCGCATGCACCGCCAGCTTGGCAGCCAGCCGGCCGCCGGCGTATTCCAGCCGCCGCTTGGCCGAAGGCACGGCTTGCCAGAAGGCCAGCTCGGGTGGGGCCAGGTAGTCGGGGGCCTGACCGTGCAGCCGCCTTGCCAGGCCGGCCAGGCCGACCTTGGCGCTGAACCCGATCACCGCTGGCTCGACGGATGCTGGTGCGTGCAGGCGGTTCATCGCGCGGCCTTGGCCAGGCTGGCGTAGTAGCGGCGCGCGTAGTCGCGCCAGGCGTCGGTTGCGGCTTCGATGCCCGGGCCCAGCGGGCCTTCGCCGCTTTTCGGGTAGCGGTCCGGGCCCACGATCAGGTGCGCCATCATGCCGCCGGGGTAGACGCCGGCATTGGTGGTGTGAGGCGGCGAGTGGCAGTGCAGCGGCCAGTCGCCGGGGTTGTTGGCAATGAAGAAGATGTCCACCCGCTCGGCCGGGCCGACCGCCACCGTGTCCATCAGCATCGGCTCGCGCAGCGGAAAGCCATCCTTGTGGGTGACCAGGAAGGTGTGGCCATGCAGGTGCATGAAATGCGGCTGCGCCCCGGCATTGACAAAGCGGATGCGCACCCTGGCGCCTTGCTTTACCTGCATCAGCGGCGTGTTCGGGAAGGACAGGCCGTTGAAGGTGAAGAAGTCGGCGTCGCCCACCTCGCGCGGGTCGCCCGGCTTGCCCTGCTTCGCGTACTTGGAGTTCCACTCCTGCAGCAGCAGCACGCTGTCGAAATCGGCCGGCGGCTCGGGCAGCTTGGGGAAGACCACGAAGGTGCCGATCATGCCGCGCGCCATGTGCTCGTTGGCGCTCACGTGGCAGTGGTAAAAGTGCGAGCCTGAAGGGCGGGCGATGTAGTCGTAGGTGAACTCCTCGCCGGGCGCCACCGGCAGCGGCGCGCCGGCCGGGTCGTGCTGGTGCATCTCGCCGTCCGGGCCCAGGTGCACATGCGTGGCGCCGTCCATGCGCTGCGGCGTGTACAGGCCGTGCGAGTGGATGGTGTGCGGCACGGTGGTCTCGTTGACGAGGCGGATGCGCACCCGGTCGCCATCTCGCGCATAGAGCTGCGGGGCGGGCACCCGGTTGCCGTAGGCGTAGACCTTGTACGGCGTGCCGTCGGCCAGCGGGTGCTTGGTCTCGGTCACCACCAGCCGGTATTCCCAGACCAGGTGGTCGCCCTCGCGGTAGGGCTTGCGCCGGGTGAAGTGCGGGGTTTCCTCCGGCGTCAGCGCCTGGGCCTGGTAGGGCGGCGGAATGAGTGTGGTGAGCGCGTCGGGCACGGCCGCGGCATGGGCCGACTCGCCCGGCCACGGACCCAATGTCAGGCCCAGCGCCAGGCCCAGCCACGTCCGCCGCTGCAACATGTTCGGGCCTAGCGCTGCGGATGGCCCATGACCAGCGCCGAGTGCACGCCGGAGAAGCCGCTGCTGAGCTTCAGCAGCGCGCCTATCGGGGCGCCGCGGCCCTGGTTGGGCACGTAATCCAGGTCGCAGCCGTCGCCGGCGCTGCCGAAGTTGATGGTCGGGAACATGTACTGCTCCTGGATGGCCATCGCGCAGGCGGCGATCTCGATCGCGTTGGACGCGCCCAGCGCATGGCCGACCATGCTTTTCAGCGAGTTGACCGGCACCTGGCGTGCCTTGCGCTGGCCCAGCACCGCCTTGATCGCGTTGGTCTCGCAAATATCGTTCTGCGGCGTGGAGCTGCCATGGGCGTTGACCGCGTCGATGGCCTCGGGCTTCAGCGCCGCGTCCGCCAGGCCCAGCGACATGCAGCGCGCCAGCGCCGCGCCGTCGGGCGGCAGGTCCGTCATGTGGAAGGCGTTGCTGACCGAGGCAAAACCCAGCAGCTCGGCGTAGATGCGCGCGCCGCGGGCCCTGGCGCGTTCGTAGTCCTCGACCACCAGCATGCAGGCGCCTTCGCCGAGCACAAAACCGTCGCGGTCCTTGGCAAACGGGCGCGAGGCGCTTGCGGGATCGTCATTGCGGGTGCTGAGCGCGCCAATGCTGTCGAACGCGGCGTAGACCACAGGGCACACCGGCGCCTCGCCCGCCCCGGCCAGTACCACGCCGCAGCTGCCGTGGCGCACCAGGTCGAAGGCCATGCCGATGGCGTCGATGCCGGCGGTGCAGCCGGTCGAGACCGTCAGCACCGGGCCGTGGGCGCGCAGCCGGCGGGCCATGGCGTGGGCCACGGTGTGGAAGGAGACCTGTTCCATCAGGTCGAACGGGGTGGCGCCAGCGTCCGTGCCGGCCATCTTCAGGAAGCTTCGCTCCATGGCGGCGGTGGTGCCCACGGCGGTGCCCATCACCACGCCGATCTGGTCGGCGGCGTGGCCGTCCAGCGGGCCGGCGTCGTCGCAGGCCAGCTCGAAGGCGCGCATGCACATGGCGCTCAGCCGTTGGTCGCCATGGCCCACGCCGGGCAGCGCCGCTTCCGGCAGGCAGGCGACGATGCGCGAACGCAGCGCGTCGTGCGCCCCCAGCGCGCCAGTGCTGGCCACGTCCACCACGCCGTTGCGGCCCGCTGCCGCAGCACGCCAGAACTCGTGGCGCCCGCTGCCGATGGGCGTCACAGGCCCGATGCCGGTGATCACCACGCGGCCGGAAGGAGGAGGGGAATGCGCCATGGAGCTTGCCCTTTCAGTCTGTGCGTTGCCGCAGGGTTTTCAGATAAGCGATCACGTCCTGGATCTCGGCGTCATTCAGCACGCTGGCCCATGAAGGCATCAGCGCCGACTTGTCGACGGCCGTGCCGCCGTAGCGGATCACGCGGTACAGGTGTTCGTCGCCCAGTTTGTCCATCTCCGGGCCGCGGTGGTTGCGCGGCTCCACGCTGAGGAAGCGGGCGTTGATGCCGCGGCCGTCGCCGTCCACGCCATGGCACTGCGAGCAGACCACGCGGTAGACCAGCGCACCGCGCGGCGCGCTGGCGTCCAGGGCCTTCGGTGGCGTGCCGGCGGCCGGTGCCTGCGCTGGCGAGGCGGGCTCGGCGGGCGGCGGGTTCAGCACGTACTGCGCCAGCGCCGCGACCTGGTCCATGCGCAGCCTGGCCTTGGGCATGTTGACCGTGCCGAGCTGCTGCGGGTCGTGCAGGAAGGCGTCCACCCAGGCGGGGTTCAGTCGCTGGCCGGCGTTGCTCAGCAGCGGGCCGGTGCGCGGGGCTGCGGCGTCGGGCGAATGGCAGCCGCTGCAGGCAGCCACCTTGTCGTACAGCACGCGGGTGGTGTTGGCCGCCAGCGCGGGCTGCGGCGGGAAGGCCTGCAGCTCGGCCTGCAGCGTGCCGAGGTAGGTGGCCGCGGCCTGTGCCTCCTCGGCGTTCAGCGCCAGGTGCTCGAAGGCGCGCGTGGGCAGCCTGTCGCCCTCGGGCGTGCGCTGCACCCAGCGGAAATACGGGTAGCTGCCGCCATGCAGGGAGCCGGGCTGCTGCAGCCATGCGACCAGCCAGGCCGGGTTGAACTTGCTGCCGGCGCCCGCCAGCGAAGGCCCCTGCTGCGTGAAGGCCACGCGCCAGCGCTCGGCGGCCGGCGCGTCCTGCACCGTGTGGCAGGCCTGGCAGCGTTCGGCGAACAGCGCCTGGCCGTCGCGCGCTGCGGCCGGGCCTGCGGCCAACAGTGTGGCCAGCAGCAGCAGGAGCCTGGCGCGGCGTGTCATCCCAGTGGCGCCGGTTTGGCCACGAACGCGACCACGCGGCTCCAGCCCGCGCTGCCGGACTGGACCTTGATCGGGAAGGCGGCAACCCAGAAGCCGGCCGCCGGCAGCGTGGCCAGGTTGGTCAGCTTTTCAATGGCACAGAACTCGCGCTCGCGGCCCACGAAATGCGCCTCCCACACCGCCTGCGGCCCCAGCGCCAGCGAGCGTTCCTTCATCTTCGGGTAGGAGGCGTCGATGCTCCAGGCGTCGGTGCCGAACAGGCGCACGCCGCGGTCGGTCAGCTCGCGCACCACGTCGCCCGTCAGCCCGCGGCCGCGGCGGTTGAAGCCGGCCGCGCCATGGAAGGCTTCGGCACCGGTACGGAACAGCACGATGTCCTGCGCCTCGATGCGGATGCCGGCGCGCTGCTCGGCCGCCAGCAGCGCCTCGCGGCTCAGCGGCTCGCTGTCGTCCGAGATGTCCAGGCACTTGCCCTGGCCCCAGAACCAGTCGAGCGGAATCTCGTCGATGGTGCGGCTCTTCCTGCCCTGGCACAGCGGCGAGTAGTGGTGGGGCGCGTCGATGTGCGTGCTGTTGTGGGTGATGGCCTGGATGCGCTCGCTGGCCCAGGCCAGCCCGCCTTCGAGCTGCTGCTGCTCGATGTCGGCCAGCTGCGCCAGGTGGGCCCCACCGCAGCAATGCGGCAGGTACTCGACGACAACCGGCACCGACTCGGCTTCCGATTCGCCCAGCGGCACGCTGAGGTCCACAAGCCGGACTTCGGGCTGCATGAACAGCGGCGGCAACATGCTGGTCATGGTTGAAGCACCGTCACTTGCAGCGCCGCGCCCGGCTTGCGCGAGTCCAGCACGGTGTAGCTGCCGGGCGTGTCGAAGCGCTGCACAAAGCGGTCGCCGGCGCGCATCAGCGGTGACTTGACCTGCAGGCTGGCGACCTCGATCTGGTGCAGCTCGTGCGAGATCTCGTGGCCCTGTTTTTCACCCTGGTACATCCAGGCCACGCTGCCGCCGGGCTTCAGCTCCACCTGGCGCGGCTCGAAGAAGGGTTCGCGGTCCAGGATGGTCACCACCTGCTCGCTGCCGCGGCCGCCGGCCATCCACTCCAGCGTGGCCGAGATGCTGGCGTATTCGTCGGCCGCCAGCTGCTCGCGGTGGGTGGCCAGCATGCCGCGCAAATCGTCCACGCGCTGGGCCTTGCCGCTGTCGTTGGCGGTCATCAGCAGCGCGTCGCGCAAGGCCTTGGGCTCGGGTGACTTGAAGCGCAGCGCGCCGATCAGCGTGGGCAGAGATTCAGGCGCCGGCAGGTAGCGGAAGCGCCGGCTTTGGCTGTTGCTCAGGCCTGCGGCATCGGTGGCCACCACCTTCAGCTCGTGCTCGCCCGGCGTGGCATGCGTGAGGTCCAAGCGGCCGTTGCGCAGGGCGACTGCTGCGCCGTCCATCTCGTAGCGCACCGTCACCTCGCCGGCCAGGCTGTCCAGCGCCTGCACCGTCACGTATGGATCCGCCGCCTTCACCTCCGGGCCGGGCGACATCAGCTTCAGCTCCGGCCTGGCCAGGTCCAGCACGCCGAGCTGGCCGGTGTACTGCTGCGAGAACCACAGGTTGCCGCTGCTGTCGAAGGCCAGGCCAAACGGGCGCGAGCTGCGCGCGAACGGCGGCGAGCTGGGCTGCGCGTCCTGCTCGCCAACGGGCAGCGGGTAGACGACAAACTGCTTGTCGCGCCGCTGGTAGCTGAGCAGCGAGTTGCCATCCAGCGCCACCAGCCAGGGGTTGCCTTGCGCATCCAGTGTCACGCCGGCGGGGCGCGCGGCATTGGCCGGCGTGGCCATCAGCTGCACCTGGCTGGCGCCGGGCGGCAGGTAGCCCAGCTGGCCTTCGAGCTTGGCAAACCACACGCCGCCTTCGCCGTCCACCACCAGCCCGGCCGGGCCGCTGACCAGGCCGGTGCTGGCCTGGCCCATGGCGATCTCGGTGACCTGGCCGGTCGCGGGGTCGATGCTGGCCAGCGTGTCCTTGTAGCTTTCGGTGAACCAGACCTTGCCACTCTTCGCGTCAATGCCCAGCCCCGCGGGGCCGGAGCCGGGGCGCGGCAGCGGCAGCTGGGTGAACTCGCCGCTCACCGGGTCCAGCTTGCCGATGGCGCCGGCTGCGCGCTGCGTGAACCAGACGTGGCCCTTGGCGTCCAGCGCAATGTTGAACGGCCAGCTCTCGGTGCCGGGGATGGCGTATTCGCGGCGCTGGCCGGTCTGCCAGTCGTAGCGGATGATCTTGTTGTCGTAGCTGGCGGCAATCCACACCGAGCCGGGGTAGCCGTTCTGCTTGGTGCCGGCGATCACGCCGACCGGCCGGCTGTTGGCGCCGAGCTCGAAAGTGCGCACCTTGCCGCCGCTGTACATCGCCAGCTTGCCGGCGCGCGCCAGCGCCACCCACACGCGGTCCTCGTCGTCCACCGAGACGATGGCCGGGCCGCTGCCCGGGTTGTCCAGCGCCAGCTCCTGGAAGTGGCCCTGCACGGTGACGGACTTGGGCATCTCCGCTGCCATGGCAGGCACCGCACAGCTGCAGACAGTGACGACCCAGGGCGCCCAATGTTGGGTGCAGTGGCGCATCAGGTGTTCGCCGAGCGTGTGGCTCAGCCGCTGCGCCAGGTTGGCGCGGGGGAGGTGTTGTTCAGGCATGTGCAAACCTTTCAGCAAACCAGTCAAAGGCCCCGGGCAACCAGCGGTAGAAGCTGCTGGTGCCCACGTGCTCGGCGGCGACGGTCTTCACCTCCACCCGGCCCTGGCCCCAGGCCGCGTAGGCCTCGGTGTGGCGGGCGTCGAACATCGCGTCTTCTGTCATCGCGTACACCCGGCATGCGGCCTGCGGCGGCGCCAGCGCGTCCAGCCGCACCGAGGCGGCCAGCGCGTCCAGCTCGGCTTCGCCCGGCTGGCCGAAGCTCCAGCTGAACATGCGCGAGAAGTACGGGTGCTGGCGGTGCTTGTCCTCGATCCAGGCGGGCGGCGAGATCAGCAGCCCGGCGCACAGGCCGGCATTGCCGGCCAGCAGCCGTGCGCCCAGGTAGCCGCCGAAGCTGACCGCGAACACGCCCAGTGGCTGCCCGCCCAGCCCATGCCCGGCCAACCATTCGTGCAGCGCCGGCAGCCAGCGTTCGGCCTGCATGTCGCGCGGGCCGCTGGCGCTGAAGCGCGCCGGCAGGTCCAGCGACAACGTGGCCATGCCGCGTGCCAGCAGCCCGGAAGCAAAGGCATGCAGCTCGACTTCGCACAGCGAGTCCAGCCCATTGAGCAGCAGCACCACGCCGCGCGGCTCGCCTTCCGGCAGCCTGCAGTAGCCGTGCAGGCGATGGGCGCCCAGGGCCAGCGTGACCAGCTTCGCACCGCCGTCCTGCTGCAGCGCGCGGCGGTAGGCGGCCACGGCGAGATGGCGCAGCCGGCTCACGCGCACCAGGCCGTCGAGGGCCGACAGGTCCGGCCCCAGCGTGGCGCTGTGGTAGGCCACGCCGGCCCAGCGGAAGTACTGCGCGGCGCTGGCCGCGGCGCCTTCGGAGGCGGCGCGGCGGGCGCAGGCGCGCAGCAGCCTGGCCTGGCCCAGCATGCCCTGGCGCCAGCCGATGGCGCTGCCGCGTTCGCCGTCCAGCGCGCGCAGCGCGGCGTAGGGCAGGCCGGCGAAGGCCACCCGGTGCAGCACGAAGTCCTGGCGGTCCATGGCCTCAGTCCGCCTTGGCTGCGCGCAGTGGCTTGGACACGCCGTCGATGCACAGCCGGTCGACCCGGTTGCCGAACTGCTCGGTGATCCAGAAGCAGCTGTCGGCGTCGCGGTCGATGCCGCCCACCCACACGCCGTCCTGCGGCACCGGGTAGCGCGCCACCACTTCGCCCTTCGGGATGTCGAAGCGCATCACCGCGTTGCCGAACACCGTGGAGACCCACATCGCGTGGTTGCCGGCGTCGTAGGACAGCTTGAACGGCGCCGAGTTGACCGGCATCGCGTACTCGCGGATCTGCTTGGTGTGGCGGTCCAGTACGCCGAGCTTGTCCGAGCGCATCTGCGCGAACCAGATGTCGCCCTTCTCGTCCTCGACGATGGACAGCGGCCAGGCCATGCGGGTGGGAATCTTCCAGCGGTCCACGCGCCACTTCTGCTGGTCCACCAGGCCCACGTGGTTGCCCTGCTTCTCGGCGAACCAGACCAGGTCCTCGTGGTCCACGAAGACGGTGCGCGGCGCCAGGTTGGGGGCCGGCAGCGGCAGCACGCGCCACTCGCCTTCGGCCGTCATGCGGGCCAGCGCGTTGCCGTCGCTCAGGGCCACCCAGACGTTGTGCTTGCTGTCCACCGCCACGCCGACCGGCAGGCTGTCGGGCACCGGCACCGTGAACTCGGTGACCTGATCGTTTCGGATGCGGGCGATCTTGTTGGCCGCGCGCAGGCTGACCCACACGTCGTCGTTGACCGGGTCCAGCCCCAGCGAGGTCGGGCCGGATTCGGGCGTGGGCATGGCCAGCTCGTGCAGCTTGCCGTCGCGCACATAGCCGACCTTGCTGCCGGCCGGGCCGGGCGGGAAGCCCGGGCCGACGAAGCCGCCGCCCATCTGCGTGAACCACACGGTGCCGCGCTTGTCGATGTTGACGATGCCGGGCAGCGAGTCGGTGGTCGGGATCTCCATCGGGTCGTAGCGGTAGCCCTTCAGCGCGTCGGCCACCGGGTCGGCCGGGCTTGCCTGCGAGACCCGTTGTTCACCGCCCACGTAGCCCAGGTCGGCCCGGATGATGGTGGCCAGCTTGTTGGTGCTTTGCTGGGCGAACCAGACGTTGCCCTTGGAGTCGATGGCCAGGCCCGCCGGGTGTGCGTTGTCGCCCCTGATCGGGAAGTGTTCGAACTGGCCGGTGGCCGGGTCGAAGCGGCCGATGCTGTTGGCGAACAGCTCGCTGAACCACATCTGGCCGAACTGGTCGGCCACGATGATGAAGGGCCCGGCTTGGCGGTTCTCCAGCGCAAATTCCTGCACCGTTCCGTCGGCCAGGATGCGACCGAGCTTGCCGGCACCGCGCTCGGTGAACCAGACGGTGCCGGTCTTGTCCACCGTCACGCCGCAGGGCCGGGCCGAAGGCGTGGAGAGCTTGTACTGGGTGAAGGTGGCGGTCTTGGGGTCGAACTTGCCGATGATGTTGACATCGCGCTCGGCAATCCAGATCGTGCCGTCCGGCGAGGCGGCAATGCCGGTGGACATCGTCGCCTTGGCCGGCAGCGCGAACTCCTCGACCTGGCCGGTCTTGATGCGCACCACGCCGATCTTGTCGGCCTTGGTGCCGGTGAACCAGACGTCGCCTGCCGGGTCGATGGCCAGGCCGGTCGGCCAAGCGCCGGGCGTGGGCACCTGGTAGTGGACTTTCTGCCCGTCGCGCTTGAAGCGGGTGATGCGGTTGGCCAGCCGCTCGGTGATCCACAGGTCGCCGGCCTTGTCGAACTCGATGCCCATCGGGCTGGTCTCGGCGTCGCCCAGGTACCACTCGGACATGGTGCCGCCCACGTCGATGCGGCCGATCTTGGACTGCGCCGGCACGTCGATGAAATTGCGCGCGAAGCGGCCACCGCTTTCGCTGAACCAGACCGCGTCGTTCTGGTCGATGGCCAGGATGTGCGGCACGGCATGGGCAGTCGGCACGGTGTACTCGGCCATCGTGAAGGTCTTGCCGGCGGAGCTTTGCAGCCGGTGCAGCGTGGTCGGCGCCGGCGTCACGGCCGTGGGCGTGCCGAAGTCCGTGGAGGGGGCCGCGGCCAGGGCCAACGTGGGCAGCAGCATCGCGCCGGCCAGGGCCAGGCTGAGGAAGGTGGTGTGCATGGCGGTCTCCTGGCTAGGCCACGTCGGTGGCAACGGCGGCGGACTCGGCTTGAGCGCTGGCCAGCGCGTTGCGCAGCGCTTCCATGGTCTGGCGGCTGTTGGCGCGCAGCAGCTCGCCAATGCGTTCGGCCACGTCGCCCTGGCCGTCCCAGCCCAGCACGGTGCTGGCGAAGTGGCGCGCCTCGTCCTCGTTGACCACGAACTCGTGGTGGCTCACGGCCTTGCAGCCTTGCTCGGTCGGCGTGATCTCCCAGTAGCCGCCGTGCATGCGCAGGAAGGCCGGCGGCGTGGGCTGGAAGTAGTAGATGCGGTTGCGCTGGCGGCAGCGCATGGTCTGGAACGAGGCATGGCTGCCGCGGCTGTTGACGGCCATGGTCAGCACCTGGCACTGCGCGTCTTCGTAGTGGAAGGTGATGCCGGTCACGTGCTCCGTCAGGCCGGGCCAGTGTTCGGCGCGCCAGAAGGCTTCCATGACCGCCGCGGCCGGCACGGGGTAGGCGATGTCGAGTCCGATGGTGTTCATGTCAGATGGCGTCCGTGGGAATGAGGGAGATGCGGTTCGCCCCTTGCTGGGTGAACCAGATGCCGCCGGCACCACCGGCGTAGATGCCCATGGGCTTGGCCTGGCCGTTGGCCATGGGCAGCGTGGTGAAGCGCGCGGTGGACGGCTGGAACACGGCCAGCTGGTTGCCGCCAACGCTGCCGATCTCGCCGCCGTCGGCGATCCAGATGCGGCCCTCTGCGTCACGCGCCAGCCGCACCGGCTCGGGCTTGGCGCCGGGGATGCGATAGCGCGCCCAGCCGCCGGTCACAGGGTCCAGCCGCGAGAGGTGGCCGCTGCCGCCTTCGGCGACCCACAGGCCGCTGCCGTCCAGCAGCATGCCGGTCGGGTTGGCGCCGGCTTCGGTGGTCATGTAGACCTGGAACTGCTGCTGCGCGCGGTCGAAGCGGGCGACGTAGCTGCCGTCGTCCTTCGCGGCGCTGACCCACAGGTTGCCGTGGCCGTCGGGCAGCAGGTAAAGCGGGTTGCTGTCGGCCAGCGGCAGCGCGTGGCGGGTGAACTGGCTGGTGGCGCTGTCGAAGCGCACGATGGCGTTTTCGCCCATCAGCGACATCCACACCGCGCCGGTCTCGTCCACCACCACCGCGCTGGGCAGCGCGTTGGCCCAGGGCACCGGGAACTCGTCGACCTTCGCGGTGGCCATGTCGATGCGGGCCAGCGCATTGCCGCGGAACTCGGCCACCCACATCACGCCGTCGCCTGCCGAGGCCAGGCCCACCGGCATGCTGACAGGCCGCGGCAGCGCCACCTCGCGGAACTCCTTGGTCGTCTGGTGGATGGCGGCGACCTTGTTGCCGAACATCAGCGGGAACCACAGCCAGCCATCGGCCGCGGCGACCAGCGTGTTGCCCGGCCCGCCGCCAGCGGAAGGGATCTTGTAGTCGATCATGGCCTTGGCCATCTGCAGGCTGTCCGGCATGGCGGCTTGCGGCTTGGGCACGGCCGGCGTGGCTTCGCTGCGGGCGGCCGGGGGCGGTGCGGCCGGCGCGACGGGCTTGGCTGCCGGGGGCGCCGCGGGCGTCGCGGAGGTTGCGTCAGCCACGCCGGTGCTGGCGCCGCCAATCTTCACCGCCGGGTCGAAGTAGGCGATCTTGTTGCCCATCTGCTGGGTGAACCAGACGCGGCCCTTGGCGTCCACCGCGATGCCGCCGGGCCGGCTGTCGACCGTGGGGATCTTGTACTCGGTGATCTCGCCGGTCGCCAGGTCGAACTTGCCGATCTGGTTGGCATAGACCTCGGTGAACCACAGGTGGCCGTTCTGGTCCGGCACGATCTTGAACGGCGCGGCGAAAGCGGTGGGCAGCGCGTACTCGACGATCTGGTCGCCGACCACCTTGGCCACTTTGTTGCCGACCATCTCGACGAAGTAGATGGTGCCGTCCGGCGCTTCGGCAATGCCGGCGGGGCGGGCCTGCTTGGTCGGGATCTGCAGCCGGTGGAACTGCTGGTCGGCCGGGTCGTACCAGCCGATCTCGTTGGCCACGCGGGCCGTGTACCAGATGCGCCCACGGGTGTCGACGAAGATGGTGCGCGGCTCGGACTCCTTGTCCGGCAACTCGATCTCGGTGATCTTGCCCTTGGCATCGATGTGGCCGATGCGGTTGCCAAAGCGCTCGGCGAACCAGATCTTGCCGCTGGCATCGATGTCCACGCCCAGTGCGTAGCCGCCCGGGGTCGGGATCTGGTGCTCGGTGATGGCGCCGCTGGGGCTGAGCACGCCGATGCGGTTGGTCAGCCGCTCGGTGAAATAAATGTGCCCCTTCTTGTCCATCACCAGCGAATCGACGCCGACCTTGCTGCCGTCTGAATCAGGCGTGGGTGTGGCGTACTCGACGACCCGGCCGTGCTCGTCGATGGACGCGATCTTGTTCTGCGCCGGGATGTCCTCGAAGCCGTAGAAGTCGCCACCGCCTTCGGTGAACCACATGCGGTGGTCCTGGCCCGCAATGATCATGCGCGGCACGCTGCGCATGGTCGGGATGACGAACTCGCGGAAGGCCTTCTGGTACGGGAAGTCCAGCGCCGCGGCGGTGCTGCCGCTCTCGTCGCGCACGGTGACGCGTGCCTTCATGAAGAAGTGGCGGTGGCAGATGTAGTCGTAGACCCCCGGCTTGGCGAACTTGTAGCTCCAGCTCTTGCCGGGCACGATGTCCTGCGAGTAGAGGTTCAGGTCGCCGTCCATCACGATGTGGGCCAGCTCGGGGCCGGTGTTGGACCAGGTCACCGTGTCGCCCACCTTGACCTCCAGGTTGGGCTGGTCGAAGTAGGGCGGTGCGTCCAGCATCGTGATGGTGTGGGTCGCGGCAAAGGCCGAGCCGAGTGCGCTGGCGAGGGCCAGCGGCAGGGCCAGCCGGCACAGCGTGAGGAGGAGCGTGTGCATGGCGGTGGCCCTACTTCGCCAGCAGCTGGTCGACGCGGGCGACGATGTCCGACACGCGCTCCACGCCGAACAGGCTGATGGCCTTGTCGTCCACGCCGAACTCGCGCCGCACCAGCATGCCCAGCTCGACGAACTCGGTCGAGTCGATGCCGAGCTCTCGGTCCAGCTCGTGCACCGGCAGGATGGGGTCGGCGTCGCAGCCCAGGGCCCGGATGGCCTTGATGACGCGATCCGTCGTGCTGATCGTGGCGATCGTGTGGCGCTGGTCCAGCGCTGCGCTCAAGTCGTTCATGTTGGCCTCCTAGAGGGTCAGGGTGAGGATGTCCAGGCACTGGTGGCCGACCGACAGCACCAGCGCGTGGCTGCACTGGGCCTGCAGCAGGCTCTCGCAGGCGACCGCGGCGGCCAGCGCCGCCGAAGCGGCCAGGCTGTCGCCCAGCACGCGGTTGGGAAACATCAGCGTGGCGACGGCCAGGCCGCTGGCGCGCACCGCCTGCTCGATCTCGGCCTCGATGCGGTCGTGCGGCAAGGTGTTGACGAACAGCGCCAGCTCGGCCATTTCCGGCTCGGACGCGGCGGCCAGCATCTCGCGCACCTGGGCCTGAAGCGGCTCGTCGTGGAACAGCGCGCGGGTGCGGTGGCGGGTGATGCGCGGCCGGGCTTGGTCTGCCGGTGCCTCGGGCGAAAGCAGCAGGAAGGCGGCGGCCTCACGCAGCTGCGCGCGGTCGCCGAACTTGCATTCGTAGGCGGCTTCGACGAAGGGCGTGATCGGCGCCTCGGCGCCGCCGGCGACGATGGCCTCGGCCTTGCCGTGGGCGATGCGCGCGAAGCCCAGGCCGATGGCCTGGCCGCCGGCGCAGCGGTCGGTGGCAATCGTCTTGGCATAGCCTTCCAGCCCGAGCTGGATGCTGGCCTGGCCCTGGGCCGCGGCCGGGAACCAGGACGAGGCCAGGTAGGGGCTGATGTCCGCCAGGCCGGTGCTGTGCAGCTTGCGCAGCTCGGGCTCGGTGCAGCCCCAGCCGCCTGTCATGTTGCCCACCACGATGCCGCAATCGCTGCGCGGCAGCGACGCGGCGGCATGCGCTGCCAGCGTGCTGCGCGTGGCGGCCACGGCCAGGTGGGCAAAGCGGTCCATGCGCTTGGCAATGCGGGCCGGCAGCGCACTGGCGATGGCCAGCGCGTCGTCCGCGACGCGGCGCATCGGCACCGTGCTGCGGGCGCCGCGCCAGACCTGCGCATGGGCCTGGCCCACGTCTGCGCAGCCTGGCGCAATGCAGCCGGCGGCCAGCACATGGCAGGCGCCGTCCGCACGCGATCCTGCGATCGTGCTTCGCATGTCAGCCTCCCTTCTGATGCGGGGCCGGCTCCGCGGGAGCCGGCCGGTTGAGCGGGCGCGCGGGTGCGCGCTCAGCTGTTGCCGATGACCTTGAAGATGTAGAAGCGGTTGGGCACCTGCAGCGCGCTGTAGAAGGTGCGCTCCAGCGTGATCATTTCCGGCGAGGTTTCCTGCGTGCGATCAACGTAGGAGTCCTCGGCGTCTTCCAGCTTCTTGTACTCGCCGTAGTTGAACGACAGCCGGGTGGCTTCGCGCGGGCGCGGCGTGTACGGGGCCTGCAGCTGCGCGGTGTTGCGCTGGGTCTCGATCAGCAGCTCGTCGCCGATGTAGCCGCGCGGCTTGCGGTTCAGCGTGTGCACCTTCACCTTGTAGAGCGCGGCGTAGTAGTCCTCCACGCGCGAGGGCGTTGGCAGGAACAGGCCCAGGTGGGCGATCTGGCCGACGCTGGTGCCCAGCTCGCGGCCATTGGGCGCATTGAGTTCACCCTTGGGTGTGTAGACCTTGTCCATTTGCGCCAGGTGGCTCTCGGCATCGCGGCGCAGCAGCGCGCGCACGGCGGTGATGCGGCTGGTCGTCAGCGCCTGCGCGGTGCCGGCGTTGCCGAACTTGGTGTAGGTGGCGTATTGCGGGCTGGCGGCGTCGATGTTCTTCAGCACCCGGTCGTTGATGAACTCGCTGCCCTTGGCGCCACCTTTGGCCCCGAGCGCGATCAGCTTCTCGAACTCGGCTTCGCGGCCGGGCAGCACGTCATAGATGACGATTTGGGCGAACACCGGCGTGGCCTTCTGGGCCAGCAGGGTCTGCTCGTATTCGCCCTGGGCCACGGCGACCGTGGGCAGGGTGGCACTCAAGAATGCCAGTGCGATGGCGGAAGACAGCAGCGCCACACGGCGCGTCAGGTTGGCATGCATGGTTTTCTCCTTTGGGCTGTTCAAAGGCGGCGCTTCAGCGCGGCACGTAGTTCAGTTCCACCGTGCCGGCCTGGGCCCGGCTGGCTTCGGCCTGCAGGCTGGCGCGCTGCGCGCCGCTGGGGCTGCTGAAGTACTCGCTGTAGATGAAGTAGCCCTTGTTCGGCGTGGCGTAGATGGACGCACCCGACAGGCCGCTGCGGTTGGCCAGCGAGGCGCGCAGCGAGGTGGGGGTCTGGCCCTGGTCGAAGAACTCGACGAAGCCGGCCTGGCCGGTGTAGCCGGTCTTCAGGAAGCTCAGCGAGGTCAGGCGTTCCTTGAAGATGCGGTCAGAGCCATTGGCCTGCACGTCCACCAGCGCAGGCGCGCGGCCCTTCTCCCAGCCCCAGTCGGCGAACACATGCTTGACCAGCGTGCCGCCGGTGCGGGTGGGCGGGCCGTCGAGGAACTCGGCAACCTTCTTGTCGCGCGCGCTGCTGACGCGCTTGGCCGTCACCGAGTCCAGGTAGCGGGCCACCGAGACCCACGCGCTGCGGCCGTTGGCCGCTTCATCAGGCAAGGGTGCCAGCACTTTTTCACCGACCGCGCCGTTCATCAGCCGGTGGTAGGGGCCGTTGTCGACCATGGCTTCCAGGAAGGCTTGCTCCTGGCCAGGCTTGACGTTGTAGACGGTGACCTCGGCGTAATTCGCGTTGACGAGGTTCATCATCATCATGGCCGGCTCGTCGGCGCGAGCGGCGAGGGGCGAGAGGGCAAGGGCACAGACTGCAAACACTGGGCATACCGCTTGTCTGACTGCAACGAAGGTGGGTCTCCGATTCATGGCGATGCTCCGCAAGAGGGGGTGAAGGATCCGGCGTC
The DNA here is from genome assembly GCF_021043325.1 of Ideonella azotifigens. Taxonomy (NCBI): domain Bacteria; kingdom Pseudomonadati; phylum Pseudomonadota; class Betaproteobacteria; order Burkholderiales; family Sphaerotilaceae; genus Ideonella; species Ideonella azotifigens. The sequence continues at coordinate 36,535 of NZ_JAJNKD010000010.1, read as the reverse complement.
GTCCAGACGCAAGCCAATCTATCGCCGCACCCCTGGGCCCGATAGCGCATGTTCGTGCCACCACGAAGCGGCGCCCACGGATGTGGCGGCGCGTTCGACGCACGTCAGGTTTGGGGGGTGGATTCCCGTGGATGGGCGCACTGTTTCGCCACGGCGGCGCCCGGCCCTCACGCGGGGCCGGCAGCAGACTTCACAAGTTCTGCTTCAGGGCGCCAGGAAGCCCTGCAGCAGCTGGGCCACGGCCTCGGGCTGGTCGTGGTGCACCATGTGCCCGCAGTCGCTCAAGGCATGCGCGCTGACCTGCGGCACGACGGCCAGGCGGGCCTCGAACTCGCTGTGCGGGTAACGCTCGCCCCACCACAGCGGGGCTTCGGTGTCGCGGCCTTCTATCCACAGCAGCGGTGCCGTGATGCGGCGCCAGCAGGCCAGCACTTCGTCGGCCTGGTACTGCAGCGCGCTGGGGTGCTTGTGGGCCGGGTCGGCCTGCAGGTGCCAGCGGCCGTCGGCGCCTTGTTCGGCCCATTGCGTGGCCAGCCACAAGGCCTTGTCCAGCGGCAGGCGCGGGTTGGTCTGGCGCAGCCGTTCGGCCACCGCGGCGGCACTCGCGTAAGGGCGCAGCGTGCGCGGGCTGCGCAGGCCTTCGAGCCACATCGTGAGCTTGGCCGGCGCGTCCTGCGGCGAGCTGCGCGGCATGCCGAAGCCTTCGAGGTTGACCAGCCGGCGGATGCGCGTGGGGCGCAGGCCGGCGTAGCTCATCACGATGTTGCCGCCCATGCTGTGGCCCAGCAGGTCGACCGGCACGTCCGCGCTCAGGCCCAGCTCGCTGGCCGCGAGCAAGGCGTCCAGGTCGCCCAGGTAGTCGGGGAACCAGTAGCTATCGCTGGCGGGCGTGTCGGTGCGGCCGAAGCCGCGCCAGTCGTGCGCGAGGATGTAGCGCGTGGGGCCTTCGAGCGCGGCCAGCGCGTCCACCACGAACTGGAACGAGGCGCCCACGTCCATGTAGCCATGGCCCATCACCAGCGCCGGCCGCTCGGGCGTGATCAAGCCAGGGTCGCCCCAGGCCAGCACATGGTGGCGCAGGCCTCGCACGGTGGTGTAGCGCGAGTGGGCCAGGCGGTGGGGGACGTAGGCAGCGGTCATGGCAGGAATGTAGGGGGTTTGCCGTGACAGTGCGGTCACCAACCGGCCAGCGCTGGGCGGGCTGGCGCGAGAATCCTGCAATGAACACCTTGCCCGATGCCCTTCCCCTGATCCGCGCTGCCGAGCCGCGCGATCTGCCGGCCGTGGTCGGCCTGATCCACGAACTGGCCGAGTTCGAGAGCCTGACCCACCTGTTCGAAGCCACGCCCGAGGCGCTGGGCCGGCACCTGTTCGCCGAGCGGCCTTCGGCCGAATGCCTGGTGGCGCAGCAGGGCGACACACTGGTGGGCTTCGCGCTGTTCTTCACCACCTTCTCGACCTTCAAGTGCAAGCCCAGCCTTTACCTGGAAGACCTGTACGTGCAGCCCGCGCAGCGCGGCAACGGCCTGGGCAAGCGCCTGCTGAAGCAGCTCGGCGCGCTGGCGGTGGCGCGCGGCTACGGCCGCTTCGAATGGTGCGTGCTGGACTGGAACACCAATGCGATTGCGTTCTACGAAAAGATGGGCGCTTCGCTGCTGCCGGACTGGCGCTTGTGCCGCCTGAGCGGGGACGCGCTGCAGGCCTTTGCTGCACCGGCCTGAAGACTGCGGCGCTTCGGGCCTTCCCTCTGGCGGCCCGCGGGCGCTGGCCCTAGGCTGGCGCCATGAAACTTCAGGATCTGCCGTCATCGTCACCCACCGCGGTGTTCGATGGCCACGCCGCGCTGCATGCCGGCTTCCGCTGGCAGGTGCCGGCCTTCTTCAACCTGGCCGAGGTCTGCTGCCGCCGCTGGGCGCGCAGCCAGCCGCAGGCGGTGGCCATCCGCACCGAGGGGCTGGACGGCAGGCTCAGCCTGCTGCGCTACTGCGAGCTGCAGGCGCGGGCGAACCGGCTGTCGAACGCGCTGCGGCGCCTGGGCGTGAAGCGTGGCGACCGGGTGGCGGTGGCGCTGCCGCAGCGTGCCGAGACGGCGGTGGCGCACATCGCGGTGGCGCAGCTGGGCGCGGTGAGCATGCCGCTGTCGCAGCTGTTCGGCCCGGAGGCGCTGGCCTACCGGCTGCAGGACGGCGAGGTGGGCGTGGTGCTGGGCGACGACAGCACGCTGCCCGCGTTGCGCGAGGCGCGGGCCGAGTGCCCGGCGCTGCGAACTCTGATTGCCGTTCAGGCCGAGGCGCTTGGCGAGGGCGAACAGGCGCTGGACCTGCTGCTGGCGCGCGAGTCGGCCGAGTTCACGCCGGTGCGCACGCGGGCGGACGACGGCGCATTGCTGATCTACACCAGCGGCACCACCGGCCCGCCCAAGGGCGCGTTGATTCCACACCGCGCCCTGATCGGCAACCTCAGCGGTTTCGTCTGCAGCCAGAACTGGTTGGTCGATCCTGCTTCTCGCGTGAAGCTCGGGCCCTCGGGCGTGCCGGCCGATGCGGTCTTCTGGAGCCCGGCCGACTGGGCCTGGACTGGCGGGTTGATGGACGCGCTGCTGCCGTCGCTGTACTTCGGTGTGCCCATCGTCGCCTTTGCCGGCCGCTTCTCGCCGGAGCGCGCCTTCGAGCTGATGCAGCGCCACCGTGTGACCAACAGCTTCCTGTTTCCGACCGCGCTGAAGGCGATGATGAAGGCAGTGCCGGCGCCGCGTGAACGCTACAAGCTGAAGCTGCGCGCGCTGATGAGTGCCGGCGAGGCGGTGGGCGACACGGTTTTCCACTGGTGCCAGCAGGCGCTGGGCGTGACGGTCAACGAGATGTTCGGCCAGACGGAGGTGAACTACATCGTGGGCAACTGCAGCCAAGGCCTGGGTTGGCCGCCGCGGCCCGGCAGCATGGGCCGCGCCTACCCGGGCCACCGTGTGGCGGTGATCGACGATGCTGGCAACGAGTGCCCACGCGGCACGCCGGGCGATGTGGCGCTGCATCGGCTGGATGTGCATGGGCAGCCCGATCCCATCGTCTTCCTCGGCTACTGGCGGCGCGAAGCCGCGACGCAGGCCAAGTTCACGCAGGCCAATGGCCAGGGCTGGTGCCGCACCGGCGACAGCGCGGTGATGGATGCCGACGGCTACCTCTGGTACCAGGGCCGCAGCGACGACGTGTTCAAGGCCGCGGGTTACCGCATTGGCCCGAGCGAGGTCGAGAACTGTCTGGTCAAGCACCCTGCGGTGGCCAACGCCGCGGTGGTGCCCAAGCCGGACGCCGAGCGCGGCGCGCTGGTCAAGGCCTACGTGGTGCTGGCGCTTGGCTTCGACGGCAGCGCGGCGCTGGTCGAGGCGCTGCAGCAGCATGTGCGCGGCCGGCTTGCGCCCTACGAATACCCGAAGGAGATCGAGTTCATCCAGGCCTTGCCGATGACGACCACCGGCAAGGTGCAGCGGCGGGTGTTGAGGCTGCAGGAAGAGGCGCGGGCGGAGCAGGCGCGTTTGCCTGGCCGGGACACCGCGGCATGAGCGAGCGGCGCGCATGCCCGGTGGATGGCAAAACCGCACGCGGCAGGAATTTGCCGCTTTGCCCCGTCCTTTGCAAACTCCATCACGCCGGGCCCTTTCTGCGGCCGTGCTTACCGGGAAACTGCTCAGTCTGATGGGCCCACGGGTCGATACATTGACTGACATCGAGACAAAGGCACACCCGCACGAAAGTCGGGGTCGCAAAGCTTCCGGTCTAAGGCCCTCAGGGGCGATGACAGCGGGGTTGCCAACGAAGCGGCGGGGCCAGCACGGCCCCTGAGCCGAGCGCGCCGTGTGCGCCATACGGCGCTGGCAACCCTGTGCAATGGTTGCGGCATGCGATTCCTGGCCAAGCGGACCGGGCCTGCGCTCGAGCTTCAGGAGTTCTGCATGAGCCACGTCACCCGCTTTGTCGTCCTGGCCGAGCGCCGCCTCGTCCGCCTGCTGGTTGCCGTGCTGCCGCTGATCGGCCTGATATCGGCACTGTGGTGGCCGCAGGCGGCGCATTCGCAGACCGGCAACTCGCACAAGATTGCCACCGACTTGCGCGACGTGCTGCAGTCCCCCTCTGCCGCCGCACGCGCCTCCTGGGCGCGCGACACCAGCAGTGGCCGCTATGTGCGCGTCCTGGTCGTCAGCAACTCGCCGGATCCCGAGCTGACCGAGCTGCGCGCGCACGTGCTGGCCGCAGGTGGCTCGGTGTACTACCGCTACCTGGCGGTCAGCGCGCTGTCGGTGCTGCTGCCCGCTGACCGCGTGGCCGAGATCGCACAGCGTGCCGACGTGCAGAGCATCTCGCCGAATCGCCCGGCGCGGCGCACCGCGAGCCTGCTGGAGCTGGCCACCGGCGCCGCCGACGTGCATGCCGGCAGCAGCCTCGGCCAGCCCGGGCTGGACGGCAGCGGCATCGGCATTGCAGTGCTCGATTCGGGCATCGCCTGGCACCACAGCAACTTCCTCGACGCGGCGGGCAAGTCCAGCCGCATCGCCCGCGCGGTCGACTTCCAGAAGGCCGGCGACATGACCGGCAAGCTGTGGCAGCCCGGCGTCGACGTCTCGGCCTCGCTCAACAGCGGCAGCAGCAGCGGCCGGGCCGCATCGGCCTTCGAGAAGCTGATCGCTGCCGATCGCACCGACCGTGCCGATCCCTACGGCCATGGCAGCCATGTCGCGGCGATCGCTGCCGGCCGCGGCAATTACCAGCCCGTCGATTCGACCGGCATCGCCCCCGGCGCCAAGCTCTACGACGTCAAGGTGCTGGACGACGCCGGCAACGGCGAGCTGAGCGACGTGCTCGCCGGCATCGACTGGGTGATCTACCACGCCCGCGAATACAACATCCGCGTGCTCAATGTCAGCATGGCCGCCGACTCGACCGAGTCCTACCTGACCGACCCGCTGTGCCGCGCCGTGCGCAGCGTAACGGCTGCCGGCATCACGGTGGTCGTCGCTGCCGGCAACTTCGGCAAGGATGCCAACGGCGCCGAGGCCTACGGCACGATCAGCGCACCAGGCAACGACCCTTCGGTGATCACCGTCGGATCGGCGAACCTCAAGGACAGCGCCGCACGCAGCGACGACAGCGTCAACTTCTTCAGCTCGCGCGGGCCGACGCGCGGCGGCCGGATCGACGCCAACGGCGTGCGCCAGGCCGACAACCTGCTCAAGCCCGACCTCGTCGCACCCGGCAACCGCATCGTCGGCGTGCTGGCCTCGGACAAGCAGGGCTCGGCCAGTGCCTTCGCCTACCTGCCGCGCACTTATCCCGACATTTCGGCACCCTACGGCGGCAGCGGCCAGCCCAAGCTGAAGCAATTGATGCAACTGAGCGGCACCTCGGTGGCCGCTCCGGTCGTCGCCGGCACCGTGGCACTGATGCTGCAGGCCAACCCGGGCCTGACGCCGCCGCTGATCAAGGCGATGCTGCAATACGCGGCACAGCCGATGGCCGGCGCCAACCTGCTGCAGCAGGGTGCCGGCCTGCTGAACGTGGCCGGTGCGGTGGCCTTGGCGGGTGCCCTGCGCACCGACATCGCCACAGCCATCGACGCCGGCACGCTGTCCGCCGGGTCTCCGCTGCTGGCCGCCGGCAAGAGCCTGCCGGCGCCGGTCTCGACCATCAACGGCATCAGCGTGCCGTGGAGCCGCATCGTCTTCGTCGGCGGCAATCAGATCGCCAGCGGCAGCGCACTCTTCACGCAGTACCAGCCGCTGTGGGACCCGCGCCTGGTGTGGGCGCGCGGCACGGCGCAGCGCTCGACGATCAGCTGGTGGCCGGCCGCCCGCGGCGAAGCAGCCCCCGCCTGGATCCGCTCGATCGTCGCGCAGCCCGCCGCAAGCCAGCGCCTGCTGACGCCCGGCGTCACTTGGGCGGCTGCACTCGCCGGCAGCAGCTCGGCGCGCGGCCTCACCGGGATCTTCATCCCGACCGCGACGCTCGCCGGATGGCTGGCCGCCGGCAGCGGACTGGTGCTGAGCGAAGGCATTGTGCTGAGCGAAGGGATCGTGCTCAGCGAGGGCATCGTGCTGAGTGAAGGCATCGTGCTGAGCGAAGGCATCGTCCTCAGTGAAGGGATCGTGCTCAGCGAGGGCATCGTGCTCAGCGAAGGCCTGGTGCTGAGCGAGACGCAGGTCGGCCCGACCGGCGAGCCCTGAAACATGCCCAGGCCCGCAGCCCTCAAGCCCGCGTGATGCAACCCACCGCTCTCGCCCCTGCTTTGCCGCCGCCGCAGCCGCCGCCAGCGTCGCCTTGGCCCTGGCAGCGCCTGCACGCCCGGCTCATGCCGGACTACAACCGCAATGCCACGATCTACTGGTGGAGCGTGGTGCTGCTGGGCGCGGCGGTGCTCGGGTATTCGCTGCACCAGTTGGCCGCGATGACGGCGGCCACGTGGCTGCAGGTGCTCGCGGCCAGCATGCTGGCGATGGTGGCCGGGCTGGTGCCGGTGCGCATTCCGCGCTCGACCAACTCGTTCACCGCCGGCGAGATCTTCATCTTCCTGCTGTTGCTGCTGAGCGGCCCGGAGGCGGCGGCGCTGGGCTCGGCCTGCGAGGCGCTGGTCGGTTCGTGGCGGACCTCCAAACGCTGGACCAGCCGCATTGCCAGCCCGGCGATGGCTGCGCTGGCGATGTTCAGCGCGGGCTCGCTGCTGCAGACCGGCCTGCAGGCACTGCAGCGCCATGGCTTGGCGCATGACGGGCTGTTGCTGTTGGGGGCGATCCTGTTCGCCTTCGGCTACTTCCTGCTCAACACGCTGCTGGTGACCATGGTGCCGCGGCTCAAGCGCAACGAGCCGCTGAACCTCAAGGCCTTCCTCGATTCCTTCGGGTGGCTGGGCATCGCCTACGCCGGCAACGCCTCGGTGGCGACCTTCCTGTACTTCAGCTTCCGCCAGTCGGGCATCGTCGTCGTCGTCGCGGCGGTGCCGATCATCGTGATCCTGCTGACCACCGGCCACTGGTTCTTCCGCCGCGAGGAGGCCGAGGAAGCGGTGCGCAAGGCCCGCGAGCAGGAAGCCGCCCAGCGCCAGGCGCTGGAAAACGCGCGCCATGCCGGCATGGCCGAGATCGCCACCAACGTGCTGCACAACGTCGGCAATGTGCTCAACAGCGTCAATGTCTCGGCCGAACTCATCGCCACGCGCGTGCGCGACTCAGAAGCCGCCAGCCTGGGCTGCGCGGTGCAGCTGATCGAGCAGAACGGCGACCGGCTCGGCGACTACCTGACGAACGATGCTCGCGGCCGAATGCTGCCGATGTACCTGAAGCAGCTGGCGCAGGCGCTGGAAGAAGAGCGTGCCGAGATTGCCGCCGAGCTGGCGGTGCTGACCAAGAACGTGCGGCACATCAAGGAGATCGTGTCGACGCAGCAGGCCTACGCCGGCGCATCGAGCCTGGTGGAGCCGGTGCACATCGTCGAGCTGATCGAGGATGCGCTGCGCATCGACAACAGTGCCCTCGCCGGCCGCAACGTGACGCTGCTGCGCGAATTCGAAGCCGTGCCCGCGCTGCTGCTGGACAAGCACCGCGTGCTGCTGATCCTGGTCAACCTGATCGCCAACGCCCGCCACGCGATGCAGCGCCTGCCCGAGGCCGCACACCGGCTGACGCTGCGCGTTCAGGTGGCCGACCCGTGCAGCCTGCAGGTGATCGTGGCTGACACCGGCGAAGGCATTGCCGCCGAACACCTGACGAAGATCTTCGCCCATGGCTTCACGACCAAGAAGGACGGCCACGGCTTCGGCCTGCACAGCTGCGTGCTGGCCGCGCGCGAGATGGGCGGCAAGCTGACCGTTGCCAGTGCAGGCCCCGGCCAGGGTGCCGCCTTCACCCTCGAACTACCCCTCAAAACCGAACGGCCATCATGACCCTTGAAAACCGCCGCATCTTGCTGGTCGACGACATGCCGACGATCCACGACGATTTCCGCAAGATCCTTTGCCCCCAGGCACCGGCGAAGTCTGCGCTCCAGGCCACGCGCGCCGCGCTGTTCGGCGACGAGCCACCGAAGGCCACGACCGGCGCGGCCGTTTTCGAACTGGACTCGGCCTACCAGGGCCAGGAGGGTTTGGCGAAGGTGGAGGCCTCGCTGCGCAACGGCCGGCCGTACGCGATGGCCTTCGTTGACATGCGCATGCCGCCGGGCTGGGACGGCGTCGAGACCATCGAGCACTTGTGGCATGCAGACCCGCGGCTGCAGGTGGTGATCTGCACCGCCTATTCCGACACCTCGTGGGACGAGGTCTTCCGGCGCTTGGACGCGCGCGACCGCCTGCTGATCCTGAAGAAGCCTTTCGACAACATCGAGGTGCGCCAGCTGGCTCAGGCGCTGACCGCCAAGTGGCAGATGACGCAGCAGGCCGCCCTGCAGATCGACAGCCTGGAGGCCGCCGTCGACGAACGCACTCAGCGTCTGACGCAGGCCAACCTTGCGCTGCAGGCCGAGATCGCCGAGCGCAAGAACCTGGAAGCGCAGCTCGTGCAGCAGGAAAAGCTGGCTTCGATCGGCCAACTGGCCGCTGGCGTGGCGCACGAGATCAACAACCCGATCGGCTACGTCTTCTCGAATGTCGGCACGCTCGAGGGCTACCTGGCCGACCTGTTCCGCATGCTGGACGCCTACGAGCAGACGCCGGCGGCAGCGCAGCTGCGGGCCTTGCGCGAAGAGCTGCAGATCGACTACCTGAAGGATGACGTGCCGAGCCTGATGCGTGAATCCAAGGAAGGCATCGGCCGCGTGCGCCAGATCGTGCAGGACTTGAAGGACTTCTCGCACGTCGATGCACTGCAGGAATGGCAGATGGTGCAGCTCCACCAGGGCATCGATTCGACCTTGAACATCTTGGGCAGCGAGCTGCGCGACAAGGCCGATGTGGTGAAGGAATACGGCCAGGTGGCGGAGATCGAATGCCTGTCCTCGCAGCTCAACCAGGTGGTGATGAACCTGGTGGTCAATGCCGCCCACGCGATGGGAGACAGGGGCGACAAGCGAGGCCGCATCGTCATCCGCACAGGCTGTGCCGACGGCGAAGCCTGGTTCGAGGTGACCGACAACGGCAGCGGCATTCCAAGTAAGGTGCTGCCGCGCATCTTTGATCCTTTCTTCACGACCAAACCCATCGGCAAAGGCACCGGGCTCGGCCTGTCCCTGTCCTACGGCATCGTCCAAAAGCACCAGGGGCGCATCACGGTCGACAGCGAAGTCGGCCGCGGCACAACTTTCAGGGTGACGCTGCCATTGCGACGCCGCGCGACGCCCGCCGAGATGGTGCCGGCTTGATGCGGGCACGGCCCGGCTGCACGGGCTTGGCGGCGCCGTTGGAGACAGGCATTGACCGCGAGCCCCAAGCCTGCGGCGCTCAGTGTGCGCACTTGCCAGCTGCCGCTGCGGCCAGCAGGAAAGGCAGGGCCAGCAGCCCCGGGCCGCTTTCCTGAGGGGCCATGCAGTCGGTCGCCAGGGCGCCTTGGGTGGCGCCGGACAGGCGACTGCTGGCGGTGGCAGGGGCAATGCCGGTGGCCGCGGCTGTGCGCTCGGAGAGCAGGGGGCCGCGGGCAGCGTCGCGGATCGCCTGGCGCGTGGCCGCGTTGTCCAGCAGCCGCTCCCGTTTCGGCGCGCTGGCCGCTGGCTCGGGCAGCAGGCTGAGCGTGGATTCGGGCGTTGGGGCCGGCGAGGGCAGGACTGCCGTTGTTTCGGCCCCGCGCTGCGGGCGTTGGGTGGCCACTGGAGGTCTCGCCGGGGGCGTGGTTGCAGCAGCCCGCGGCGGTGGACCGGAAATGGGTGGCGCAGCCGGCCGCAGTGCCAGCAACTGCAGCACCTGCGTGTCGGGCCGCTGGGTCACGCTGACCTGCACCGGCCCTGTCGCCGAGCGCCACAGCAGCACCAGCAGCGCGTGGGCCAGCAGCACCGCGCCCCAGCGCAGCGACCGGCGGCGTGGCGCGGGCAGCGGCCAGGCATGAGCGGTAGTGGGCTCAGCCATCGGTGTCGCCGGCAGGGGCGTCGTCGCCTGGCGCATAGACCAGCAGGTCGCCGGGTTGGCAATCGAGCACGCGGCAGATGGCGGCAAGGGTGTCGAAGCGCACGCCGCGCACCTTGCCGGACTTCAGCAGCGAGATGTTCTGCTCGGTGATGCCGACGTGTTCGGCCAGCTCGCGCGAGCGCATCTTGCGCCTGGCCAGCATCACGTCGAGGTTGACGATGATGGGCATGCGGTGGTCAGACGAACTGCTCGTTTTCAGCCGCCACCCGGGCGGCCTCGGCCATGACCCGCGCGATGGCCAAGAAGACCAGCGCCATCAGCAGCCCGGCATAGTCGTCGGAGCCAAACGAGAGCTGCAGCTGGCGTTTGCCTGCGGGGTTGTCCATGGAGACGGCCACCGTCATCAGCGCGCCTGCCAGTGGCTGGCTCAACGCGTGCGCCAGCATCAGCCAGCCGAGGCGCCGCAGGTGCCGCACGGCGGGCGCAGCGAATACCGCACCCTGCCGATAGTGGCCAAACAAGGACCACAACTGCCACAGCACTGCCCAGGCCAACGCCATCGAGCACAGGCTCACCGCCACCATGCGCCATCGCACTGCCGCCGTGAAGTTTCCGATCAACAGCGAACGGATCGACGCACCCGCCAGCCATTCATCGGCCATCAAGGCCTCGGCCGGCGCCACCATGCGCCAGATCAGCAAGGCCAGCAGCAGCACGGCGCCTGCCGCCACCAGGCCCTGAACGGCCAGTGCCAGCCGGCGCAGGCGCTGGGCCAGCGATGGCGTGGGGCCGAGCAGCGGCGCGGAGGGTAGGGTGGGGCGAGCGGTCGATTTGCGCATGAATTTACTGTAAAACAATAAAAACACATCGTCAAACAGTCAGTCTCTCTGACCGGCAGGAATTGCCTCGCTGCGGCAAACTCTCGGCTTTGCCTTTGTTCAAATGCCCACGATGAACCTCCTGAACCTCGGCTGCAGCGAACTGCGTGTCAGCCCGATCTGCCTGGGCACCATGACTTTTGGCGAGCAGGTGGACGAGCCCACCGCGTTCGCGATCCTGGACCGTGCCGTCGAACGCGGCGTGAATTTCCTCGACACGGCCGAGATGTATTCGGTACCGCCGCGCGCCGAGACCTTTGGCGCGACCGAGGTCATCCTCGGCCGCTGGTTCGCGCAGCGGCCCGGCATGCGCGAGCGCGTGGTGCTGGCCAGCAAGGTGGCCGGCCCTTCGCGCGGCATGCCCTGGGTGCGCGGCGGTGCGCCGGACCTGAAGCCCGCGCACATCCTTGCCGCCTGCGACGACAGCCTGAAGCGCCTGCAGACGGACGTGATCGATCTCTACCAGATCCACTGGCCCAACCGCAACGCGCCCAGCTTCGGCGCCATGTATTTCGACCCGAAGCAGGAGGCCGAATACACCAGCATCCACGACCAGCTCGAAGCGCTTGGGCAACTCGTGAAGGCCGGCAAGATCAGGCACATCGGCCTGTCCAACGAAACACCTTACGGCGTGGCCGAGTTCGTGCGCGTGGCCGAGCAGCATGGCCTGCCGCGGGTGCTGACGGTGCAGAACCCATACTGCCTGGTGAACCGCCAGATCGACAACGGGCTGGACGAGGTGATGCACCGGCTGGGCGTGGCCTCCATCCCGTATTCGCCGCTGGGCTTCGGGCTGCTCACCGGCAAGTACGACGAGCGCGGTTTCGATGATCCTGGCAACACTGGCCGCATTGCCCGCTTCGAGCGCATGAAGCAGCAGCGCTGGGGCCGGCCTGCCGCGCTGGCCGCTGCGAAGCGCTACAACGCGCTGGCCCGTAAGCACGGGCTGACGCCCACGCGCATGGCGCTGGCCTTCTGCTACACCAGCTGGCGCGTGGCTTCCACCATCATCGGCGTGACCTCGCTCGCGCAGCTCGATGAGGATCTGGACGCCTGGGGCACGACGCTGAGCCCGGAATTGTTGGCTGAGATTGATGCAATTCGGTTGGAGATGCGCGACCCGGCACAGTGAGTGATGTTTGCCCCCAAGACGCCTGCGGCGTCGCCCCCCCGAGGGGGAGCGTTTGCCTTGGGGCGGCCCGGCGGCAAACATCTTTTTCCCGCCTCGGGCGGCGACAATGCGAGCATGGCCAAGAAGGACAAACACGTCAGCGAAACCCCGGCGACCCAGTGGCTGAAAGCCCACGGCGTCGCCTTCACCGAACACGTCTACGACTACGTGGACCACGGCGGCACGGCCGAGTCGTCCAGGCAGCTCGGGCACCCGGAGCATGCGGTGATCAAGACGCTGGTGATGCAGGACGAGAAGGCCGAGCCGCTGATCATCCTGATGCATGGCGACAAGCAGGTCAGCACCAAGAACCTGGCGCGGGCCATCGGCACCAAGAGCGTCGAGCCCTGCAAGCCCGAGGTGGCGCAGCGCCACACCGGCTTCCAGGTCGGTGGCACTTCGCCGTTCGGCGTGCGCAAGGCGATGCCGGTCTATGTCGAGGCCACGGTGCTGGCGCTGCCAGGCATCCTGATCAACGGCGGCCGGCGCGGCTACCTGGTGGGCATCGCGCCCGCGGTGCTGAGCGGGCCGCTGGGCGCGAAGCCGGTCAGCTGCGCGATCTGAAACGCCGTGGGCAATGGCGCCGCGCGCGCTCGCCAATCCCGGTGGGCGCGCCTATATTGCGGGCCCATGCGCCGTCGTTGCCTTGCCCGCCTGGTTTTCATTTCGCTTTCATGTCTCATTGCGCTGCCCGGCCTGGCGCAGGCCCGCAGCTTGCGCATTGCCACGGGCGAGCTGCCGCCGTATGCCACGCAGTCGCGTGCCGACCAGGGCATTGCGCTGAACATCGTGCGACAGGCGCTGAAGACCGCGGGCCATGAGGTGATCTACAGCTTCATGCCCTGGGGCCGGGCGCAGGAAGAGACCAAGGCGGGGCTGTGGGACGGCTCGGCCTACTGGGGCCGGCGGCCGGACCGCGAACGCGATTTCCTGCTCAGCGACAACGTGCTGACCGAGCAGTGGGTGGTGCTGTACCGCGCCGGCCTGAAGCTGGACTGGCAGGTGCCGACCGATCTGGCGCCCTACACCTTCGCGGCGATCCGCACCTACACCTACACGCCCGAGTTCATCGCCCGCTTCAATGACGGCACGCTGAAGGTGGACTGGACGCCTGACGACCTGGCCGGCCTGCGCAAGCTGGCGGCAGGCCGGGTCGACGCGATGCTGCTGGAGCGCAACGTGGCCTGCCACCTGATCGACACCCAGCTCACGCCTGCCGAGGGCAAGACCATCCGCGCCCACCCGCGGCTGATCACCAACCAGTTCACCACCCACCTGATGCTGCCGCGCCAGCTGCCCGGCAGCGTGGCGCTGCTGGCCGACTTCAACCGAGGTCTGGCGGCGCTGCATGCCTCTGGCGACTATCAGCGGCTGCTGGGCGACGTGCCTTGCCAGGCTGGCCTGGCGCAGCCGGTCATGATCACCCCCGTGCCTGCCGCTTTGCGTCAGGCGCCTCGAAGGGGATGAGGGAACTTGGGACGGCCCTGCGGTTTCCGATGAACCGTTGAACTGCCGGGCCGCTGGCTTCAGGCCGCCTGCGGCGGCGCCTTGCCGGCCTGCAGGGCGGCGTCGATCTCGCGCAGCACTTCATCGAAGGCCAGCGGCTTGGTGACGTAGGCGCGCGCGCCGGCGGCCAGCGCATTGCGCACGCTGTCGTCCAGCGCATCGGCCGAGACCATGATGACCGGCAGCGTGGCCAGCGCGGGCTCGCGCTGCAGCTTGGCCAGCAGCTCGGTGCCGCGGCCGTCGGGCAGCTGCATGTCCAGCAGCAGCAGGTCCGGGCGCCGGGCGCGCAGCCCGGCCAGGCCCTCGCCGAGGTTGGTGTAGGTCACCAACTGCAGGTCCTCGCGCTGCTCCACCAGCGCACTCATCACCAGCGTGTTGACCGGATCGTCCTCGATGTAGGCCACGGTGTGGCGGGTGCTGGCGCTGCTGTCGAAAGGCAGGGTCAGCTGCTGGTCGTCGGTGGGTGCGGCGGCCGGCAGCGTCACCCGGAAACGGGTGCCCACGCCGGCTTCGCTGTCGACCTCGATGCGGCCGCCCATCATGTCCAGCAGGCTGCGGGTGACGACCAGGCCGATGCCGGCGCCGGGCTTGCCGCCCAGCTCGCGGCCCAGGCGGTTGAAGGACTGGAACAGCCCGGCCTGCTGCTGCTCGTCCATGCCCAGCCCGGTGTCGCTGACCTCGATGCAGACCTCGCCATCGCCCGCGGGGCTGACCTGCAGCGCCACGTCGCCGCCGGGCCGGTTGTACTTGACTGCATTGCCCAGCAGGTTCAGCAGCACCTGCTGCACCCGCACCTCGTCGGCCATGGCCCAGCGCGCGCGCGGGTCGACCTCGGCGCTGCAGTGCACCTGCTCGCGCGCTGCCTCGCCCGCGACCAGGGCCATCGCGTCGTCCACCAGCGCCTGCAGGTCCACCGGGCCGCGGTTGATGCGCAGGCTGCCGGTCTCGATGCGCGAGAGGTCCAGCACGTCGGCAATCATGGCCCGCAGGTGCCAGCCGGCGCGCTCGATCAGGGCCACCTGGTTGAGCCGCTGCGCGTCGGCCTGGATCGCAGGGTCCTGCGTCAGCGACTGGGCAAAGCCGACGATGGCGTTCAAGGGGGTGCGCAGCTCGTGGCTCATGCGCGAGAGGAAGTCGCTCTTGGCCTGGCTGGCGGCCTCGGCGGCCATGCGGGCCTGCTCGGAGCGGCGTCGCTGCACCGCGTCGGAAATGTCGGCGATGACGACGATCCAGGCCACGCCTGGCGTCTGCCCCTGCGGCAGGCCGTGGCGGGTCTCGCCCAGCGGCGTCAGCTGGATCTGCACCGTGCGCGGCTGCCCGACCTGCGGGCTCAGTTCGGCGCGCAGCTGGGCCGGCTGGCCTGCGGCAATGCCGTCGCACAAGGCGTCGCCGAAGTCGCGCGCGCCGTCCCCGCTGTCCAGTTGCGCCAGGCCTTGCAGTCCCTGGCCGCGGGTGGGCGCCGTGTCCAGGCCCAGCAATTCGCCCAGCGCGCGGTTGGCATATTGCACCCGCCCCAGTGCGTCCAGGCCCAGCAGGCCTTCGCGCAGCGAGCCCAGCATGGCCGAGCGCTCCTGCAGGCTGCCGCGCAGCTGCTCCTCGGCATGCTGGCGGCGCTGCATCTCCAGTACCCGGGCATGGTGGTAGCGCTCGATGCCGCGCGCCAGCACCACGATCTCGTCGCGCGTGTTGGCGGGTTGCGGCGTGGGCTGCAGCCTGGCCTGCAGGTCGTCAACGCGCAGGTTGCGCAGCTGCCGCACCAGGGCCGACAGGCGTGAGATCACCAGCCGGTGCATTAGCAGCAGCAGGCTGACCGCCACCGCCAGCACCTTCAGCAGTTCCAGCGGCAGCCGGTCGACAGCACGGCGCTGGATCTCGGCGTTGACGTCGGCGTCCGACTCCTGCACGGTCAACAGGCCAATGGATTGGGAGCGCAGCGGCATCGACAGTGCCAGCTCGCGGCTGCGCAGCCCCGGGCCTGGGCCCGCACCCGCACGCCAGGCCTGCGACTGCAGTTCGCCGCGTTCGTTGCGCACCTCGGCATGCACGATGCTGCCGTCCTTCACCAGGCCCTGCGTCATGCGCTGCAGCGCCGCCAGGTCGTAGTTCCACAAGGCATTGGCCATCGGGTCCGCGCTCAGCGCCACCGCGGCGTCGGCCCGGGCCTGGGCCTCGCGGGTCAGCAGGTTGCGCTCGTGCCAGAGCTCGAAGCCGCCGATCAGCAGGAAGATCAGCAGCGATGCGGCGGCCACCGCCAGCAGCATGCGCGTGACCAGTGAGGAAGACATCCTGTACAAGCGTGTGGACCTTCAGCGAACACCCGCGGCTCGCCGGCCCGGTCGGTGCAGGCGCGGTGGCGGCTGCAATCCTGGATGGTAATCGCCCGCCGGAAGTGCCTCGGTATTGCCGGGGCTTGCGTTGGCGCAGGTCTTCAGGGCAGACGCCAGCCAGGCCGGCCTGTCGGGCAGCTTACACTCCACGCCCGGTATTTCATTGCGGTGTGCGGTTTCGCCATCGCCTGCTTCGATGGACATTGCGACCTCCCTGCTTGCCGTGGCCGTGGCGTATGCCATCGGTTCCTTGTCGTTTGCAGTCATCGTCAGCCGCTTCATGGGGCTGGACGATCCACGCTCCTACGGCTCGGGCAATCCGGGTGCCACCAACGTGCTGCGCTCCGGCAACAAGGTCGCCGCGCTGCTGACGCTGGCCTTCGACGCGCTCAAGGGCTATGTGCCGGTGGTGCTGGCCATGCTGCTGGCACCTCGCTTCGGCTGGGGCGAACTGACCATCGGCCTGGTGGGCCTGGCGGCCTTCATCGGCCACCTGTGGCCGGTGTTCTTCCGCTTCCAGGGTGGCAAGGGCGTGGCCACCGCGGCCGGGGTGCTGATGGCGCTGAACCCCTGGCTGGGCCTGGCAACGCTGGGCACCTGGGTCATCGTCGCGGTTTTCACGCGTTATTCGTCGCTGGCGGCCATCGTCTCCGCAGCTTTTGCGCCGTTCTACCAGATGCTGATCTGGGAGGTCTCGCCGCTGCTGCTGGCCATCACCGTGATGAGCCTGCTGTTGATCTGGCGCCATGGCGCCAACATCCGCAAACTGATGAACGGGACCGAATCCAGGCTGGGCCAGAAGGCGAGCGCGGCGACCGCTGCTGCGGCCACCGGGAAGAAGCCCGCGCATCCTCGTCCGCACTCGCACACCAAAGGAAAGCACTGAAATGATCCAACGCTACGAAGTCGGCGCCCGCATGTCCGAGATGGCCGTGCACAACGGCGTTTGCTACCTCGCCGGTCAGGTGGCCGAAGACGGCTCGCAGGACATTGGGGGCCAGACCCGGCAAGTGCTGGCAGCCATCGACGCGCTGCTGGTGAAGGCCGGCACCGACAAGACCAAGATCCTGCGCGCGCAGATCTTCCTGGCCGACCTGGCCGACTTCCCCGGCATGAACGCCGTCTGGGACGCCTGGGTGGTCGCCGGCAACACGCCGCCGCGTGCCACCGTGCAGGCCGCACTGGCCAAGCCGGAGTGGAAGATCGAGATCGTGGTGACCGCTGCGCTCTGAGCTGCGGGTCTCTCGACCATGAAAAAAGGCCTGGGTTCTCCAGGCCTTTTCCATTTCAGCGCCTCACTCGGGCGCGTGACAGACGGCTTCGATGTTGTGCCCGTCCGGGTCGCGCACAAACGCACCGTAGTAGTTCGGGTGGTAGTGCGCGCGGACGCCGGGGGGCCCGTTGTCGGTCCCGCCCGCAGCCATCGCTTCACGGTAGAACGCGTCGACGATGGCGCGCGAGGCCACGCGGAAGGCAATGTGGATCGCCGGCACATTCGGCGTACCTTCGGCGATCCAGAAGTCCGGTTTCGGCGGCTCGCCGAAACCCGCCACCCGGGTGCCCACCAGCTCGGCCGGCATCTCCGCTAGCAGCTGGTAACCCATGGCGCCCAGCGCCTTCTCGTAGAACGCCTTGCTGCGGCCGTAGTCACTGACGCTGACGCCGGTGTGGTCGATCATGTTGGTTTGCTTCCCTGTGTGAATGGATGAGGGCGTGGCACTGGCGGGCTGGGCCCGTCTCGCCTACTCCAGCGAGGCGAGGAAGGGTTCCTTGCAACCGCCGAGCTTGAGGTATTCCTTGGTGATCTTGCGTGGATAGACCTTGCGGCCCAGGAACATCGCCACGATCAGGCTCACCAGTCCCCAAGACAGCATGCCGATGCCAGGCAGTTGCTGGCCACGCGCGAGCAGGCCCACGCCCAGGCACAGTGCGACCAACGCGATGGCCATGGCCACCCCCACGCGCCGCTTGCGGCGGCTGGCATGGGCCTCGCAAAGCCCAGGCGACACCACAAACGACTTCCTGGCCAGCAAGCCGACGACCAAGTAGATCAGGATGTTCAGCGGGATCAGCAGATACAGCCACGGGCTGTGCCAATACAGCTTCTTCGACTTGACCGGCGTTTGCGCGGCCGAGTTGCAAATGATGCAACGTTGGGGAAGGTCGAAACCGACCGGCACGATGACCGATTTGCCTTTGCGGACGCAATCGGTGGTTTTGCGCTCGGTCTCTATCGTCGGGGGCGCAAATGGATTGAACTGGGGTTCTTGCATGGCAGCTGTCTTCTGGATTTGACCAACGCAGGCCTCCTCCTGAAATCCCTGAGGCCAGCGACTGTGGCCGTTGCAAGGTAGGCACTGGCCGCGGCGGATTCTGCCGCCACCCCAACCAAGCGCCAAGCATGCTGCGGCAGCGGCCGGCAGGGTGGCGTCTACAACCCCAGCTTCGCCGCGTCCCCGCGCCCCTCGCGCACGATGACGGGTTCGTCGCCGCTGAGGTCGATCACCGTGGTTGGCTGCAGCGGGCAGGCGCCGGCGTCCACCACCGCCTGCAGCTGTTTCTCGAAGCGCGCGCGGATTTCGGCCGGTTCGTTCAGCGCTTCGGTTTCGCCGGGCGGGATGAAGGTGGTGGCCAGCAGCGGTTGGCCGAATTCGGCCAGCAGGGCTTGCAGCACCGTGTGCTCGGGCACGCGCAGGCCGATGGTGCGGCGGGACGGGTGCGAGACCCGGCGCGGCACTTCCTTGGTGGCTTCCAGGATGAAGGTGAACGGGCCTGGCGTGGCCAGCTTCAGCAGGCGGTACTGGCGGTTGTCCACGCGGGCGTAATTGGCGAGTTCGGACAGGTCGCGGCAGAGCAGCGTCAGGTGGTGCCTGTCGTCGACCTGGCGGATGCTGCGCAGGCGCTCGGCGGCGGCCTTGTCGTCCAGGTGGCAGACGAGGGCGTAGCTGGAATCGGTGGGCACGGCGGCCACGCCGCCGGCATGCAGCAGCTGAGCAGCCTGCTTCAGCAGGCGCAGCTGCGGGTTCTGCGGGTGGACCTCGAAGTACTGGGCCATGCCGATATTCTCGCAGCGCCGGACGGCCCTTTTGACGGTGTCGTCAATGCCATCCACATACCGATGTGGGTGTGTGGCCTGGCGGGCCGGGCCAACTCAAGCCGCGGCCATCGGGTCCGCTTGATGGGCTGCCAGGCGCGGCGCCCAGAGCGACCAGATCGGCGTGACCTTGCCTGGCAGGTCCGGCAGCGTACCGAGTGGCACGCGGCTCTCGCCGGGCGCGTGGAAGTCGCTGCCGCGCGAGGCCAGCAGGTCGAACTCCAGCGCCATGTCGGCGTATTTCACGACCTCATCCGGGAAATGGCTGCCGCAGGTCACTTCCACGCCGCGGCCACCATGGGCCTGGAACTCGCCGAACAGCGCGAACTCCTCGGTCGGCGAGAAGCGGTAGCGGGCGGGATGGGCGATGGCGGTCACACCGCCGGCTTCCTTGACCCAGCGCACGGCCTCGCCCAGTCCCGCCCAGCGGTGCTCGACAAAGCCTGGCTTGCCTTCCTTCAGGTAGCGCGAGAAAACTTCCTGGATCGAGCTGCAATGCCCGTTGTCGACCAGGAAACGGGCGAAGTGGGTGCGCGAGACCAGCTCGGGGTTGGCCGCGTATTTGATCGCGCCTTCGTAGGCGCCCGGAATGCCGGCGCGGGCCAGGCTTTCGCCCATGTCGCGGGCGCGCTGGTGGCGGCCGGCACGCAATTCGGTCAGGCCCTGGACCAGGCTGGGGTGGTGTTCGTCGAAATCGAAACCGAGCACGTGCACGGTTTCGCCAGCAAAGGTGACCGAGATCTCGACGCCGGTGACGTAGGCCATGCCCAGGGCCTCCGCAGCGGCCCTGGCTTCGGCCTGGCCAGCGAGTTCGTCGTGGTCGGTCAGGGACCACAGCGCCACGCCACCCTGGTGGGCGCGCTGGGCGAGTTCGCTGGGGGAGAGGCTGCCGTCCGAAAAAATGGAATGGCAGTGCAGGTCGGCGTTCAGTAGGTGCACTGCAGCATTCTAAAAAACTCCGCCGCCCGTCTGCGGCGTCAGGGTCAATTCCGGCTGCTCATTTCGGGGCTTCGGCGGTGTAAATGCACGCGCCTTCGGTGCTGCGCATCGCCTGCACCAGGTCGGTCCGGCCAATGTCCTGCCAGTAGGGCTGCGCCAGGTCCACCACGGCCACCGGCAGCGGCAGCTGGATCTTGGCCTCCAGCAGTTGGCTCCACTGCGCCGGGTCCGGCTGCAGCAGCGCGTGCGAGCGCTCGATGACCATCAGGTACAGGCTCCAGCCGCGCACCTGCGGGCTGGTCTTGCGCAGCAGCCAGGCCTTGCCTACGGCCGGCTCGGACTTCAGCAGCGCCAGCGTGTCGGCCAGCACGCGGGCGCTGAGGCGGGTGTGCAACTGGGCCGCGGTGCTGGGCAGCGTGCCGGTGTGGCGGCTGCGCAGGCCGGTGGGTGCGACTTCCAGCTGCTGTTCGCCCTGGAAGCTGCGCAACACCTTCTCGGCCCGCTCGGCCTCCAGCGCCAGCTCGCGCAGGCGGGCGCGCACAGGCTTCAGTGCCTCGAAATCCTCGCGCTGTTCCAGCACCATTTCCAGCCGCTGCGCGGCCGGCAGCCGCCAGTGGGGGTCTGCCGCCAGGGCCTGCGTGTACTGCAGGCTTTCGCGGCCTTCGTTGGCCAGGCTTTGCAGCAGCTCGATGGCTTCGGCTTGACTCGGTGTCGGGTCCGGCCGCCTGCCGCGCGGCTGCACGGCAGGTCCATGGTCCAGCAGCGCACAGGCCAGCAGGTAGCGGGCCTCGCCAATCGCGTGGTGGCGGGCCATCGTCAGCCGCAGTGGCGCCAGCGCGGCGCCCGGGCCTTGCACCTGTCTCGCCAGCCGGGCCCAGAGCAGCAGGTCAGCCAGTGGCAACGGTGCGTTGGCATCGGCATCGGCCAGCTCGTGCAGCAGGCGCTCACGGCGGCGGTGGGCAGCATGTTGCGCGCGCCACTCGTCGGTCACCTGGTGTCGCCAGTCGGCGTCCAGCATGTCGATCCAGGGCTCCAGGCCGCTGCCCAGCAGCACCTCGGCGGCGCTGCGGGCCGGCACGGCCGGCACTTCGACTGGCGCGGGCAGGGCGGCCGGTGCGTCGGCCTCGTCGCCCGTCTGTCCTTGCAACCAGGCCACGCGCTCGCGCAGGCTGGGTTCCAGCGCGCGCTGGGCGGGCAGCGCTTTCAGTGCTTCGGCCAGCCAGCGGCGTGCGGCCGGTTGGCGCGGGCTGTCCTTCAACAGCACGCGCAAGCCGCGCAGCGGTGCGGCGTCCGGTTCGGGCACGCGGGCGGCCTGTTCCCACAGGCGTGGCCAGAAGTCCTGGTCCAGGTAGCGCTGCTGGATTGCCAGCGCCAGCGGTGCCTGCAAGGCGGCCTGGGCGCCGGCCACCTGCACCGCGCAGGCGTCTGCCGCGCGCTGGTGCAACTGGGCCAGCACCAGCGCGCGGGCTTCGAACCCGGGGTAGAGGTGGCGGTAGAACAGGCGCCGGGCCAGGTCCGCACCCGGCGCACTGAGCCGGGCGGGGCGCTGAGCCGGCGAGAGGCTGGCCCAGCGCTGGTGCAGCCGGAAGATCCAGGCCAGGCGCGGTTCTACGCCGCGGCCCTGGTGGGCGAATTCTCGCGCCAGCACACCGGCCAGCTGCGGGCCGTCCAGCGCCATCAGCAGCGGCAGGCCCAGGCGCAGCCGGCGCTGCGGCCAGCCCAGCAGGCCCAGGCGCGGCGCTTCCTGCAGTTCGGCCTGCAGGCTGCTGTCGAGCTGCACGGCCAGCGGCGGGTTGCGGTGCTGGCGCCAGGCGGCGATGGCGCGGGGCAGCAAAGGCTGGGGTGGCGCGCCGGCCGGGCGAGGTGGTGCAGGTGGCGGTGCGCCGCGCAGGCGGTCCACCAGCGAAAACAGCCGCGGCGCCTGGTTGCGCGGCAAGGTCTTGCCACCGGCAGGCAGCGTTTGCGGCCAC
Source organism: Ideonella azotifigens (assembly GCF_021043325.1). NCBI lineage: Bacteria > Pseudomonadati > Pseudomonadota > Betaproteobacteria > Burkholderiales > Sphaerotilaceae > Ideonella > Ideonella azotifigens. Next base: position 14,615 of record NZ_JAJNKD010000010.1, on the reverse strand, counting down.
ACCGCGCTGGCCAGCGTCCAGCCCAGCAGCAGGCCCAGCAGGCCGACCAGCGGCGGCCACAGCGCTTCGTCCATCCACCAGCCGGCCAGCGCGGCGGCCATCGCCAGCACCGCCAGCACGGCCGGCAGCGCAAGCGCCAGCCAGGCGCCCAGCGCCCAGGCCGTGGTGGCCTGCACAAAGGCGGCCGGGTTGTCGCGGCAGGCCAGCTCATGGCGGGCGACCTGCTGGCGCAGCGTCTGTTCCGGCGGCGGCCTGCGCGCACCCAGGCTGGCGCTGCCTTGCGTGTGTTCCTGCACGGTCAATCTTCCTTTGCGGCGTCAGGCGTGCTGCGCCGCTTTTTGGCGGCCCCCTGTGCCGCGCCGCTCCCTTGCGACGTGGCCGGTGCCGTCCCCAACGTGGACTGATTCTGGGGCCGGCAAGTGGCCCACGCGCAAGTTTGTTCGACCATCGGTGGCTGGGCCCGGCCCGGCGGTTGGCCCCGGCTTACCCGACTGGGTGACCAAGGTCGGCTCACCTATCATGCTCGGTTGCGCCCACAAGGCACACCCATTTCCCTGACGTTCCCATGAAGATCGAGCCGCTTGTTTCCCCGTCCACCGCCGAGCTGAAGGCCGCGCTGCAGTCCTGCGAGACCGCCAGGAGCGGCGGCAAGCCGACGCGGCTGGTCGAATGCGCATTCGGCGACTTCACTTCGGTGGCCCGCGGCAAGCTGGTGCACGCCGACGACTTCACCGGCATGGGCGGCTGCCGTGCGCCCTCGGTGGTGATGGGGCTGACGCTCACCGCCGGCGAGCCGGAAGCCGTCTTCGGCCCCCTGCTGCCGGACAGTTACGACGACATGCACCTGGTGCCGGACCTGCGCACACTCAGCGCCCGGCCGGGTCGCCCCGGCGAGCTGACAGTGCTGTGCGAGCCCACCGGCGCGCTGCGCTCGGCCACCGGCATGGTGGACGCTTCGGCCTATTCGCCCCGCGCCGCCCTGCGCGCCGTGCTGGCCCGGCTGGACGCCGCCGGCCTGCAGGCGCTGGTGGCACCGGAGCTGGAGCTGTTCCTGCTGGACCGCGACGCGCAGGCCCGCCTCAGCGCGGCCCGTGCGCATGGCGGCTCGCTGACCCGCGAGCGTGCCTGCGAGGCCTTGTCGCTGGAGCGGCTGTCGCACTTCGAGGCCTATTTCGACGAGCTGTACGCCGCCTGCGACCTGCTGGGCATTCCGGTGAACGGCCATGCCCACGAATCGGCGCTGTCGCAATACGAAGTCAATTTCCGCCACGGCGAGCCGCTGGCCCAGGCCGATGCGGTGTTCCGCTTCAAGCGCCTGGCCCGTGAGATCGCCGCGCGCCATGGCTACCTGTGCAGCTTCGCGCCCAAGCCCTTCCTGGACGAGCCTGGCACCGGCATGCACTGGCACTTCAGCGTGCAGCGCCAGGCGGCCGACTGGCCGCACCTGTTCGCCGAGCCGGCCGGGGCCGACAGCGCCGCGCTGGCGCACTTCGTGGGCGGCCTGCAGCGCGCCGCACCTGCGGCCATGGCCTTCTTCTCGCCGCACGACATGGGCTACGACCGCATCGCGCTGAGCAATGCCTCACCGTCCCACGCCAGCTGGGGCCATGAAGACCGCTCGCTGGCCTTCCGCATCCCGGCCTCCGGCGCCAGCGCGCGCCGCATTGAAAACCGCCTGCCCGGTGGCGATGCCAACCCCTACCTGACGGTGGCCGCCACGCTGGGCCTGGGCCTGCTGGGCCTGCAGGCGGCCGAGCCACCGATGGATGACAGCGACGAGCTGCTGCGCCTGCCACGCAGCCTGCCCACCGCGCTGGACGCGCTGCATGCCAGCCAGGCCCTGCGCGAACTGCTCGGCGACCCGCTGGTTAACGCCTTCATCGCCATCAAGCGCCACGAACACGCCGAACGCGCCGCGCTGGCCCAGCCGCGCGAGCAGTGGGACCTGACCCACCTGCTCGAACTGGGCTGAGAGGCTGAGGCGCGGTTCTCGGGTTCAGCTGCTCATGCTGCGCCGCTCTCCACGCCCTTGAAAACCAGTGCCATCGACAGCTTGAGGTCAATGCTGCCAAGCACCAACTCACCGGTCCCGGTCTGGTCGGTCAGCAACCAGGCGCCGGCCTCGGCCAGGGTGAAGACCTCCACCTGGCGCTTGGTCGTGTCGATCAACACGTACTCGCGCAGTGAAGGCAGTGTGCGGTAGAGGATGAACTTGTCCCGCTTGTCGTAGCCCCTGGTGCTTGGCGACAGCACTTCGATGACGAGCTTGGGGTCGGTGATGGTCTGCTCGTCGCCGGCCTCGGCCTTGCCGCAGGTGACCATCACGTCGGGGTACAGGAAGCCCTCGGAAAGTTCTGCCTTGACGTTCTCGGCAAAGACCTGGCACGGCGTGCCGTCCAGGTGGTCGCCGATGCGGCTGGCCAGGTTCAGGATGACCCGGTTGTGGCGCAAGGTTCCGCCGACCATGGCATAGGTCTCGCCTCGGTAGAACTCATGCCGTTCCGGCTGTTCCTCCTCCCAGGCGAGGAACTCTGCCATCGTCATCTTGTGCAGTGGCATGCCCATTCGCGTGGCCCTCATGGTTGGAAGTCACTGAGCCCCAGCATAGCGCGGCCCTGAACCTCTCATCAAGACAGACTGAGCCCGGGCCGCGGCAACGCCAGCCACTCGCGCACGCTGCGGCGTTGCCACTGCCGCGTCGCATAGGCCGCCAGGTGGGCCGGCACCGGGTCGCCGTGCATTACCAGCCGGTTCAGCATCAGTGCCAGGTCCAGGTCGGCCAGGCACCACTCGCCGAACAGGTCGTCGCTGTGGCCGTGCAGCAGCGTGTCCGCGACGCTGAACAGCTTCTGCGCAGCCGCTTCGGCTTCGACCGACAGCGGGGCACGGCGCTGGGCGAAGAAGATCACTTCGGTGGGGCGTTCGACGCGGATCGGCATCAGGTCGCTGCGCAGCCAGGCCTGCACCTGGCGAGCGTGCGCACGCTGCCGCGGCGAGGTGGGGTAGAGGGCAGGGCCTGCGGCGGTGTCTTCCAGGAACTCGGTGATGGCCGAGGACTCGGCCAGGTTGAAGCCATCGTCCTCGATCAGCGTGGGCACGCGCTGGGTCAGCAGCGTGCCGGCCAAGGTCGCGGCCTTGTGGGCGTCTGCGCCCAGGTCCACGGTGTGCATCTCGAAGGGCAGTCCTTTTTCATGCAGGGCCACGAAGACCGACATGGCGTAAGGGCTGGCGTACTGGGCATCGACGTAGAGCTGGCGCATCAAATGGCGCGCGGCGCCCTGGGCGCCGCGTCTGTCAAAACGGAGGGAAGGCCAGCGTAGCACCGGCAGCCCTCGCGGGCGGCCAGTGCTTTGCCTGCCTTTCAGCGCCCGCGGCCGCGCAGCAGGCCGTCGGCCCGGTCCAGTGCCATGTTGCCGGCGCGGCCGTTGGCGGTTGCGGCGGTGGGCAGCACGGTGCTGCCCAGCGTGGCGCCGCCCAGCGTCGGCCGCAAGCCGGTCATGCCCAGGCTTGGCTTGGCGACCGTCATCGAGCTCACCACGCCCGGCTTGATGGCGCGGCCGAAGCCGCGGCGCAGCGTCATGGCGTCGTCGTCGGCCGCCGCAGCAACCGTTGCGGTTGCCACAGGCTTGGCCACCGTGACAGTCGAGGCGATGCCCATGGTCGGCCTGGCCGTCGTGGTGGTCGTCGGCGCACCAGCGACAGCCGGCGTGAGCCAGGACAGCAGGTAGCTGATGTCCGTGCCCTTGGCCGCGCTGGCGGTCAGGCTGAAGCTCAGCACCACGCTGTTGGCCCCGGCATTGAAGCTGCCGAGGCTGACGGCGCTGTCGGTGAAGAAGGTCTGCGCCGAGGCCAGCGTGGTGAAGGTGTTGCTGAGCAGCGTGGTGCTACCGCTCTTCACCGTGAAGCTCAGCGAATCGAAGCCGCCGTTGTAGCTGGTCATGCCCAGCAGGCCCAGGCTCAGCGTGCGCGTGTCCGACAGCGAGAAGCCGTAGGTCGTGCTCGACGAGTAGGTGCGCGTGCCGCTGGCGCCGCCGCCATAGTTGGCGCCAAACGAGCCCAGGCCGAGCGTGGTGCTGCCACCGGACAGCGAGGCCGCCACGTTGGGGTGCGAGGACAGCTGGGCGTTCAGCGTGGCGGCGCTGGGCGAGCCGTTGGCATAGGCAAACGACTGCACACCATTGCTGCCGCCGCTGAGGTTGGGCATGTTCAGACCGACGGCGGTGCGGTAGGCCGACTGGGTGTTGGTCACCGTGGCGCCCGAGACATCGGCCGCGGCCGTGCTGCTGATGCTTTTTGCGCCATTGGTCACCGTGCTGTTGGCGGTGGCGGTGCCGCTGGCGCCATTGGCGTTGGCGACAGCGTCCAGGTCGGCCGCGGCCAGGCCCTGGCTGGTGGCCGTGGAGGTGGCCACGCCACCCACCGCGTTGGCGTTGCTGACCGCGTGGGCATAGCCCGAAGCCAGGGTTTCCTTCGCGGTGGCCGAGGCGGTGGCTGCGCCGACGGTTGCGCCGCTGCCGCCATTGGCTGTGGCGGTGGCGGTAACTGAGGTGGTGGCAGTGGCGGTCAAGGTGCTGGTGGCCGCGCCGCCGGCTGCCGTGCCCTGGCCCGCGCCGCCGTTGGCCAGCGTGCTGGCGGTCAGCGGTGCGCCAACGCCGGTCAGCGTCAGCGTGCCGACCGTCTTGGCCACCCCGCCGGCACCACCGGTGCCGGAGCTGGTGCCGCCGCCCGCGCCGGCACCGGAAGACAGCGCGATGGTGGCGCTGCTGGCGCTGGCGTTGCTGAGGGTCAGCGTGGATGTCGCGTTGCCGCCCTTGCCGGCTGCGGCGGTGTACGAATAGCCGCCCGCGCCGCCCGCTGCGCCCTGGCTGAGGTTCAGCGTGCCGTTGGTGCTGCCTGTCACGGCGTCGGTCTCGGTGACCGCGCCGCCGGCGCCGCCCTTGGCGCCATTGAAGCCGGTGCCGCCAGCGCCGCCGGTGGCACCGGCGCTGAGGTTCAGCGTGCCGTTGCCGGCGGTGCCGCTGGCCACTGCGGTGGCCGCCGCGCCGTTGCCTGCGGTGCTGCCGCTGCCGTCACCATCGCCGCCCCGTCCGCCGTAGGCCGTGGCCTGGCTGTACATGGTGGCCGAGCCGCCGCTGGTGCCGCTGGCCGTGGCGCTGCCCACGCCGCCGACCGCGCCGCTGGCCCCGCCGCCGCCGTAGCCGCCGGTGCCGCCAGTGGCGCCAGCGCTGACGTTCACGCCGCCGGTACCGGTGACCGCGGTGCTGCTGGAGGTGCCGGTGCCGCCCGCACCGGACACCTTGCCGGCGCCGCCGGCACCGCCGCCGTTGCCGCCGGTGGCCGAGGCGCTGACGGTGGCGCCGTTGTTGTTGATCGTGGTGCCGCTGCTGGTGGCGGTGGCTGCGCCGCCCTTGGCGCCGGCCGCGGCATTGGCGCCGCCGCCATTGCCGCCGGAAGCGCCGGTGCCGATGTTCAGTGTGCCAACGCCGGTGACCGTCTGGCTTGCGGTGGCCACGCCGCCGATCGCAGCGGTGCCGGACGAGGCGCTGCCGCCTGCTGCCGCGATCGCGCTGGTGCTGACCGTCAGGCTGCTGGCCGTCGTGTCATTGACCGTCTGGCTGCTGGTGGCCGCGCCGCCTGCGCCGGCCACGCCAGTGTCGACATTGCCGCCGTTGCCGGCGTAGGCGTTCTGCGTCAGGCTCAGGGCGCCGCTGGTGCTGCCGGTGGTGGCATCGGTCAACGTGGTGCTGCCGCCCTTGCCGCTGTTGGCGCCTGCGTAGCCAATGCCGCCACTGCCGGCATACGCCCGGTTGGTCACCGTGACGCTGCCGCCGCCGGACGCGCCGCTGGCCACCGATACGGCACCCGAGGCACCGTCGCCCGCCTTCTTGCCGGCGCCGTTGCCGGAGCCGCCGCCGCCCGAGGTGGCTTGCGCCAGCACGTTGATCGTGGCCAGGCCGACGCTGCTGCCGTTGGCGGTGGCCGAGGCGGTGCCGCCGATGCTGCCGCTGGCATTGGTGGCGCCGTAGCCGCCGCCGCCGCCATTGGCATAGACGGCGAGGTTCAGCGAACCCAGGCCGGAGGCGATGCCCTTGGCAACCGCAGCGGCGCCGGCAGCGGAGGTGCCGCTGGTGGTCGAGCCGCCGTTGCCGCCGTTGGCATGCAGCGTGGTGTCGAACAGGCCGTTGCTGGTGCTGTTGAGCGTGAGGTTGCTGGTGGCCTTGCCGGCCACGCCGGCCGCTGCCTCGTAGGAGTAGCCGCCGCTGCCGCCGTTGGCGGTCTGGCCCAGGGTCAGCGCCCCGGTGGTGCTGCCGCTGGTGGCATTGGTCTGGGTGACTGCTGCGCCTGCGCCGCCTGCCGCGCCGCTGTAGCCGGTTCCGCCCGAGCCGCCACTGGCGGTGACGCCCACGCTGACCGGCGCGCTGCCGCTGGTGCCGGAGCCGCTGGCAGTCGCCGTGCCGCCGTTGCCGCCGGTGAAGCCGGCGCCGCTGGCATAGCCGCCGGTGCCGCCGCTGGCGCCAACGCTGATGCCGGCACTGTGGTTGGTGGTGGTGGTGCCGCTGCCGCTGCTGGTGGCTGCGCCGCCCAGGCCGCCGTTGGCGGTGCCGGTGCCCGAGCCGCCAGTGCCACCGGTGGCGCCCACGTTCAGGCCCAGCGCGCCGACGCTGTTCAGCGTGCTGGCCGCGGTGGCCGCGCCGCCGGCCGCGATGTTGCCGGTGCCGGTGTTGCCACCCGCGCCGGCCGTGGCGCCGATGCTGACCGACAGCGCATTGGCCGCCGTGTCGCTCAGCGTGAGGCTGGAACTGGCGGCGCCGCCCAGGCCGGCATTGCCGCTGTCGGTGCCGCCGCCGTTGCCGCCGTAGGCGTTCTGCGTCAGGTTCAGCGTGCCGGTGGTGCTGCCGCTGACCGCGTCGGTCAAGGTGCTGCTGCCGCCCTTGCCGCCGGTGGCGCCTGCGTAGCCGATGCCGCCGCTGCCGGCATAGGCGCGGCTGGTGACGTTGACCGTGCCGCTGCCGGAGGCGCCGCTGGCGATGGCGGTCAGGCTGGACGAGCCGTCGCCGCCCTTTTTGCCCGCGCCGTTGCCGTAGTTGCCGCCGCCGCCCACGGCCTGCGCCAGCACGCTGACGGTGTTGATGCCGATGCTGCTGCCGCTGGCCGTGGCCGAAGCGCTGCCGCCGGATGCGCCGGTGGCGTTGCTGCCGCCATAGCCGCCGGTGCCGCCGTTGCCATAGACGTTCAGGTTCAGTCCGCCCAGGCTGGTGGTCGTGCCCTTGGCGACCGCCGCACCGCCGGCGGTGGCGGTGCCGCTGGTGGTCGAGCCGCCGCCGCCGCCATTGGCGGTGACCGTGGTGTCGAACTGTGCGCTGCTGGCGTTGACCGTCAGGTTGCTGGTGGCCTTGCCGGCGATGCCGGCGGCGGCTTCATACGAATAGCCGCCGGTGCCGGCATTGGCCGTTTGGGTCAGCGTCAGGCCGCCGGTGGTGTTGCCGCTGGCGGCATTGGTGGCGGTGACCGCTGCACCTGCGCCGCCGGCCGCCCCGCTGTAGCCGGTGCCGCCTGCGCCGCCGTAGGCCGTGGCGGCGACGCTGGCGGCCGCGCTGCCGGTGGTGGCGCTGCCAATCGCGGTGGCAGTGCCGCCTGCGCCCGCGGTGAAGCCGGCGCCGGTGGCAGTGCCGCCTGTGCCGCCGTAGGCATTGATGGTGCTGCCGGCGGTGTGGTTGTTGATCGTCGTGCCCTGGCCAGTGCTGCTGGCGTTGCCGCCGGCACCGCCGCTGGCTGCGCTGCCGGCACCGCCAGTGCCGCCCGAGGCGCTGATGTTCAGCCCCAGGCTGCCGACGCTGGTGGCGTTGCCCGTCGCCACACCGGCGCCGCCCGCGCCGGCCGTGCCCGAGGTGGTGGCGCCACCCACGCCGCCCGCGGCGCCCACGGCCACCGAGAGGTTGCTGGCGGCCGTGTCGGTCAGCGTCAGGTTGGACGTGCCCTTGCCGCCAAGGCCTGCCAGCGCGGTGTCGCTGCTGCCGCCGTTGCCGCCGGTGGCGCTCTGCGAAAGGTTCAGCGTGCCGGCGGTGCTGCCGGTGGTGGCGTTGGTCAGCGTCTGGGCCGCGCCTGCGCCGCCATCGACGCCTGCACTGCCGGCGCCACCGCTGCCGCCAAAGCTGCGGGTGGTGACGTTGACGGTGCCGACGCTGGAGCTGCCGCTGGCCGTGGCGCTGGCGCTGCCGCCATCGGCCGAGGTGGCGTCCGTGCCATTGCCGCCGCCGCCGTTGCCGCCATAGGCATCGGCGCGCACGTTGACGGTGTCGCTGCCCATGCTGGTGCCGGTGGCGGTGGCGCTGGAAGTGCCTGCGCTGCCACCGCTGGCGCCGGAGGCACCGCTGCCGCCGGAGCCGGCCGCCGAGGTGGTGAAGACATTGATCGGGCCGAAGTCGGACACGGCCGCGCCGGTGGCGCTGGCATTGCCGCCGTTGCCGCCGGTGCTGCCGCTGCCACCGGCCGAGCCGCCATTGCCGCCGTTGGCCGTGGTGGTGGCGCCTGCGGTGTGCTGGTCCACGGTGGTTGCCGAGTTGGTGGCCAGCGCGGCGCCGCCAGCGCCACCGCCGGTCAGGCTGCCGTTGCCCCCATTGCCGCCAGTGGCCAGTACCGTCACGCCGAGTTCGCCCACCGCATTGAAGTTGCCCTTGGCCGTGGCTGCGCCGCCTGCGCCCGTGAAGCCGATGTTGGCCGCGCCGCCGGTGCCGCCGTAGGCCTGCTGGGTGACGCTGAGGCTGGAGGCGGCGCTGTCGCTGGCCGTCAGGTTCGAGGTGGCCGCACCACCGGTGCCGCCTGCCCCGCCACCGGTGCCGCCGCCATTGCCGGCGTAGGCCTGCTGGACCAGCGTGATGTCGCCGCTGGTCGTGCCCTTGGTGGCGTTGACCAGGTTGACCAGGCCACCTGCGCCGCCGTCTGCCGTGCCGCTGGTGCCGCCGCCCGTGCCGCCGAAGCCTTGCACCTGCACGCTGACATTGCCGCGGCCGGACTTGCCGATGCCGGTGGCCGCTGCGGTGCCGCCGTCGCCCGAGACCTGCACGAAGCCGCTGCCCGAAGTGCCGCCGCCATTGCCGCCATAGGCCCGCGAAAGAATCGACAGGTTGGACGCGCCCTTGGCAGTGCCGGTGGCCGAGGCGGTGGCATTGGCGCCGTTGGTGGCGTCGACGTTGGCCTGGCCCACGCCGCCCACGCCGCCTGCGGCGAGCACGTTCAGCGTCAGGCCGCCCTTGGCCGTGATGTTGGCGGTGGCCGTGCCGGCGCCGGCGCTGCCCGCCGTGCCGCCGGAGGTGCCGCCGCCGTTGCCGCCGGTGGCGTTGAGGCTCACCGTGAGCGCGTTGGCCGTGGTGTCGTTGACGGTGAGCGAGCTGCTGGCTGCGCCGCCGTTGCCGCCGCTGTCGCCATACGAGAAGCCGCCCGAGCCGCCGGTGGCGTTCTGGGTCAGGCTGAGGTTGCCGGTGGTGCTGCCGCTGACGGCATTGGTCAGCGTGGTGGCGGCGCCATTGCCGCCGTCGGAGTTGGTGTTGCCGGTGCCGCCGGAGCCGCCGGTGGCGGCGGCGAGCGCCGCAGCATCGCCGCTGGCTGACTGGGCCACGGCGCTGGCGGTGGCGGTGGCGCCGTCGCCTGCCTTGCCACGTGAGGCCGCGCCGCCGTTGCCACCAAGGCTTTGCGCATCGGCCGAAGCGGTGGCGCTGCCGATGCCGGTGGCGCTGGCCGAAGCGGTGGCCGCGCCGCCTTTGCCGCCGGCCGCGCCCAGGCCGCCGCCCACGCCACCGTTCGAGCCTGGTGTGCCCGGCGTACCGCCCTGGCCGCCATAGGCGCGGCTGATGGCCGCTGCGTTGCCGGTGGCCGGCGTGGTGTTGGCAACCGCGGTGGCCGCGCCGCCTGCGCCGCCCTTGCCGGCATTGCCACCCGGCACGCCGGCGGAACCCGCACCGCCATTGCCGCCGGTGCCGCCAGTGCCGCCGGTGGCGGTCGAGGTGTTGCTGTTGTCGCCGTTGGCCGGGTTGGTGGCATTGGCCGCCTGGCCGTTGCCGCCAACGCCGCCGTCACCGCCAGGGTCGGTGCCGGCCGTGCCGGTGGTGCCGTTGGAGCCGGTCGTGGTCACGGTGGTGGCGGCCGCAGGTTGCAGCGCGATGCCGATGGCCAGCGGCACCAGCAGTGCGCCGATGGCCGACCAGGTGCCGGCCTCGGCCAACCGCGTCGAGTTCCCCGCACGCCAGGCCTGGATGGCATGCGCCAGTGCGCCCAGCTTCAGGCTTTGCGGACGGCGCTGCGGGTTGCTGGCGCGGGAGGTGTCGGAGAAAGCTTGCATGAATCGCTCCAGGAGGGAGTGGGGCACTGGGGCCGCGGCGAAGCCCGGCCACCCGATGCGGTGGCCGGGCCTGGCGGCAGCGTTTGATTGAATGAAGAGGCGCGCGAAGGCGCGCACGAATGGGAAGGCGCGCACGAACGGGCGCATGCAGGCCGATGCGGCCATGAGCCTGCAGGGTGGCCACGGGCTTGCCGCAGCTGGGTTGGCGCGCCGCGGCTTATTTCCTGTCCCCGAAGAAGTACAGGCCGGCGGCCAGCACGAACAGCACCGCGCCGGCCGTGATCAGGCCGTACAGCAGCAAGTGCTCGCCGGCCGTGAGGTAGACCACTGCGCCGTGGGTGTTCAGCGGGTACGAGGGTTCGCCGGGCGGTGGCGAGGCGGCGCCGGTCGAGGCGTAGCGCTGCCAGACGAAGAAGGAACAGCACCACAAGCCCAGCGCCAGCAGGCCGCAGATGATTTTCAGGGATCTGAGCATCGGCATCCTTGTGTCGGCAGGCATTGTTCAGAAGGGGTGCACCCAGGTGTAGGTGGCGCCGGCGGTGCCTGAGACAGGGGTGCCGCCGCCCACGCCAATGAAGCCGTTGCCGCCGTAGATGTTGCTGCCGTCGGAGCCCTGGCCGTAGTAGCCCTCGGCACCGCCGATGACACCTTCGCCGCCGGAGCCGCTGACCGAGGCGAACGGGCCGGCCAGGTCGCAGATCGTCTTGGCATTCGAGCCGCCGAACTGGATGCCGATCGAGCCGCCGGCCCCAGCGCCCACGCCACCGCCACCACCGCCGTAGAAGCCCCAGTTGGTGCCGTCGAAGGCAATGCCGGCAAAACCGCCGCCGCCAATGCCCACCGGGCCGATCAGCGGGATGTTGACGCTGCCGGAGATGCCGATGTTGATGGTCCACAGGCCCAGCGGGTCGATCTGCGAAGCCGGGTTGCCCTTGACGTAGCTGTACAGGTTCACGCCACCGTTTTCGGCAATCGGGTCCCGTGAGAGCCAGCGGCCGGCCGCCGGGTTGTAGGCCCGGAAAGGCGTGAGGTAGAGGCCGCTGGTGGCGTGATAGAACATGCCGGCGTAGCGGAAGTCGGTGGAGGTCGGCGTGCCGCCGGTGGCCACCGAGTTGCCGTAGGCGTCGTAGTCCAGCGAGCCCTGCACGGCACCGCTGGCGACGTTGGTCACGTTGCGCACCGAGCCCAGCTTGTCGCGGTTGTAGTAATACTTGGCCGAGTTCGCCGGGCGGAATTCGCCTTCGGCAAAGTAGCGCCGGGTCACCGCGTCGCTGCCGTCGCGGGCCTGGCACAGCACCATGCCGCACCACAGGAAGCGGGTCTCGGTGACGGTGCTGCCATTGGTCTCCAGCATCGCCACCCGGCGGCCCATGCCGTCGTAGCGGAATTCGCTCTTCAGCGCCGCGTTGTTCTTGTAGAGGATGGTGGCCAGTCGGCCGGCGCCGTCCCAGGTGTAGGTGCGCTTGCCGTCGTCGGTGATGTTGCCGGCGCTGTCGTGCGTCACATTGGCGCCGGCCAGCTTCAGCAACTGGTTGTTGACGCCGAAGGTGGCGGTGGAGGTGGTGCCGCCGGGCAGGGTCAGGCTGGTCAGGTTGTCGGCCGCGTCGTAGGCGTAGGCAAATGCATCGCCAGGGGAAACCGACATGGCGGTGAGCCGGTCCGCGGCGTCGTAGGCTGGGGTCCAGCCGCGTGCCGCGCCGGCAATCGTGGTGTCGGCGATGGCGGTGACGAGGGCCTGGGCGTTGCTGGTGTACTGGAAGCTGCGCGTGCCCAGGCCGGCGATGCTGCTCAGCCGCCGGTCCAGCGTGTTGTTCTCGTAGCCGAAGGTGGTCTTGGCCTTGGTGCCCACGGCCACGGTCAGCGGTGCGAAGGTGTTGCCCAGGTAGCTGTAGGCCAGTGCGCCCAGCGCGTTCTGGCCGCTGCTCACGCGGCCCAGCGCGTCGAAGACGATGCTCTCGGCATTGCCCGCTACCGTGCGCTGCTTCACCCGGCCGAGTTCATCGTAGGCGTAGGCGATGTCGTCGTTGGCGTAGGGCCCGTCTTCACCCGTCAGTTGCAGTGCGCCCAGGCTGCCCACGGCGCCGTACTGGTACTGGGTCGTGCCAGTGCCGTCGCTCATGGACTTCACACGCGGGAACACCGTGTCGTAGCTGAACTTGACCGTGGCCGTGGCAACGCTGCCGCCGCTGTAAGCGACGCTGGCGATGCGGTCGTCCTTGCGGTAGGTCAGCGTCTGGGTGCGGCCGGTCGCGTCCACCCGCGACTTCATGCGTGCGCCGTAAGTCTCCCAGTTGAAGGTGTCGACACTGCCGTCGGCAAAGGTCTTGCTGGTGACGCGGCCTTGAAGGTCGCGCTGCCAGGTGGTGACATTGCCCTTGGCATCGGTCAGCGTCTGCAACTCGCCATTGCGGTAGCGGCCGATGGAAACGGTGTGCAGCAGCGGATCGGTGACGCTGCTGAGCGCGCGGTTGGCGTCGTGGCCGTAGCTGGTCACGCGGCCCAGGCGGTCGGTGTAGCTGCCGAGGTCCAGCTTGTCGTAGGCGTACTGTTCGCTGCTGCCGTCCGGGTAGGTGGCGCTGAGCATGCGGTCCAGCGCGTCATAGCTGTAGCCGATGACGTGGCCTTCGGAGTCGGTGCGGGAGGCCACCCGGCCGAAGCCGTCGTAGGTCAGCGTGACGCCAGCGACGGCATTTGGCAGCGTGATGCTGGTCAACTGCCCCAGCGCGTCGTACTGGTAAGTCCAGACCTGGCCCAGCGGGTTGGTCTTGGTGAGCAACTGCCCGGCCGGGTTGTAGGTGTACGTCGTGACCTGGCCCGCTGCGTCGGTGGTGGTCAGCGGCAGGTGCCGCGTGTTGAAGGTCGCCTGCGCCGTGACGTAGTAGTTGCCGTTCTTGTCGCGCACCCGCACCCGGGTCACGTCGATGCCGTTGCCATTGCCGTAGGTGTACTGGGTGTAGCGCCCTTCAGGATCGGTCACCGAGGCCGGGTTGCCGGTCTGGTTGTAGAGGAGGGTCGTCAGCTGCGTGCTGCCATCGTCCAGCACCCGGCCGATCTGCCAGGGCTGGTTGTAGGTGCCCGAGGTCAGCCCGCTGTCGTTGGGCGTGCGGAACCACAGCCGGCCTTCCAGCGGGTTGACGGTGGACGCCATCGCGCTGGACGAATAGCTGAAATTCACCATGTCGTGGTACCAGTGCTGCACCCTGGCCTGGGTGTAGTCACCGGCGGCCAGCTGGTAGGCGTGCTTGTCCCAGTAGAAGGTGTTGCGGTAGTACAGGTACTGGTTGTCGTTGTCCATGCCCGCGGGCATGCCGCGTGGGTCCGAATACGGCATGCCAGGCGCCGACTGCTTGGACTCCACCCGCTCGGTGTAGCCCAGCGGGTCCGTCATCTCCAGCACCCGGTCCGGCCCGCTCTCGGAGGCCGTGAAGGTGCTGGCACCGTAAGGCGTCGTCAGCTGCGTGATGAAGCTGCCCGCGTCATAGGTCATCGTCGAGGCCAGGCCCAGCACGTCGGTGATCTTCTGCAGCCGGCCCGAAGCGTCGTAGACGATGGCCGCAAAGCGGTTGAACGGATCGGTGACCTTGGTCACCTGCAGCGGGAAGCTCGCATTGCCATAGGCCAGCTTGGTGATGCGGCCCACCGCATCGGTCAGCCTGGTGACCCGCATGCTGCCGTCATAGGTCAGCGTGACCGCATTGCCCTGCGGGTCCAGCACCTGCGTCAGGAACACCCGGCGCGGGTAGACGGTCGCCCCATCCGGGCTGGCATATACCTCCACGCTGCCGTCCTTGAAGCTGCGCTCGTAGCGCACCGGGCTGGCCGAGACCATGCGCAGCAGCGAATAGCCCGCCGGCTCGTGGGCGAACTTGCCGGTGTTGGCCGAATAACCCGTCTCGTCATAGGCGCCGCCCCCGCGCACATAACTCATCGTGTTGACCCCCGGGCGCCCTGGCACGTCCACCACGTAGGCCAGCCAGTTGTGGGTCCACTTCGGGCCCAGGTTGCCGAAGGTCGGCAGCGTCGGCTGGCGAGCCTCGCGCTGGTTGTAGGTCAGCTGGAAGAAGACATCCGGGCCGACCGCCGGCCGGTAGCCCACCGGCGTGTCCGTCAGGTTCAGGCTGACGTTCATCGAATGCGCGTTGTAGCCGCACATGCCGGCATTGCCGCAAGGCGGCTTCTCCTTCGGGTCGTCCGGCCGCGTGGCGTTGGGATCGCCCGAGTTGGTGTAGCCCATGCCCCGCACCTGCGCGGCCTCGGCCACCGTCACCGGCCGCCAGCC